>JAIDQZ010000018.1:0-221002 GCA_029062005.1 Muribaculaceae bacterium
ACATCGGAATTGGTTTGATCGGCAACAAAAAGTATATTAACAAATACACAGGAAACTTAAAATCACTCCGATGACAGCAGGGCAACCGCATCAAAATTTGGTTTTAAGTAGCATGTCTTTCAGATAGTCGTTTGAGAGGCTTGCCTTGAATCGTCTTTTTTCAGACTGCTTTTATCTGTATGCTCCTTTATAATCTGCATTGCTAACTTTCTGATAGTCGAGAGGTTTAGCGCGGCATAGCCCTTTCTGGCACGGCAGGCATCTTCAAGGAATGTTACATCAAGATTCCAGTGCAGCTGATTTTCGATAGACCAGTGACCGCGGGCTAACATATTGAAGTATGCTGCCTTGGGATAATCCTCATCGCTGATGTAACGTCTGACTGTGGTTGCGGTATGATCCCCGTAGTCTACCGTGGAAGTGACCTCTACCAATGTTTTCAGACCTGGCCAACGGTCTAAGACTTCCTTGTCTTCGATTGCAACGGCATTTATAATGCGGCAATCGCGCGTTTCGATGCGGCCGTGACCGGCATCCATCTGCGAGGCGGAGTCAATGGGCTTGTTATAGCGGAAAGCTTCTATGATCTGTTCGTTCAAGGCTCCCTGATTTTCTTTGACAGCAAGAAAGTAATTAGCTTTCTTATCAAGGATAGCCTGAGCTATATTTACCTGTGTACCAATGGCATCTATCGAAATTATCGCACCTTAGACGTCCAGTTTTTCGATAAGCTTCGGTATGGCCACTATCTCATTTTCCTTGTCTTTAAGGCGTTGTTGTCCCATTATCAGGTGATTCTCACTCACATAGGCATTCATGATATAATCGCCTTTGGTCCCACGCTGTTTAGGCGATGTGCCTCTGAGCTTTTTACCGTCTATGACGACCTGTTTTTCAGCGAGGGTGTCAAGGAATTTCCTCCCATGCTCGACCAGGTATCTCTCAATCTCATCCGGATCCACGGCACACATTAGACGCTCGAACGTGTCAGGCGACGGGCTACGGTCAGGACGGTCAGCAAGCAGACCGAAATCACGAGCCCGATAAAAGGCGAACTCGCTCATGTAAACATAACCATCACCACCGCAGATATAGGTCAGCAAAGCGATTGTCAGAAGGTCAGGAAGTGCGTAGGTACAACGCCCCGTAACTCGATGATCCGGTACTGTCATAAAAATTTCGTTCAGCATAATTTCAGTATCCATATTGTTAATCTTCAATCATAAAGATACTAAAATTTTTCGAGATACACAAATTTTAAAGCTCTAAAATCAGACTTTTTGCCTTAATTTTTACACTGTAAAATTACTAAGGATTTATGACAATGGATGTAGTGGATTCAAAGAATTTCGTCTATATCTATATATCATTTTCTAAACGCAAACACGACTTTTCGTCTGAGGTTTTAATGCGGTTGCCCTGATTTGAACAATTAAAAATTTGGATATGTTATATAAATGCACTATCCTTGCATTACAAAATGGTATAACTATGAATACAGCATCAGTAACAAGAAAACAGACCTCGTTTCGATTAAGTGAAAATTTGCTGGAACGTCTCCGGATAGAGGCTAAGAAACAGAACCGCAGTCTCAACAATCTTGTTGAGAGTGTGCTGCTCGCTTTTGTCTCGGAAAAGCCGAATAAGACAACCTTAGCTGCGATGAAGGAGGCTGAAACATCTGATAATTTAGAGACACTCGACCTCTCCAACTTCTGCAACTTCGTTGATTCTCTATGAAGACTCTGAAGATCACAACTCAGTTTAAGAAGGATCTCAAACGATATAAAAATCGGCCAAAGGTTATCGAGAAATTGGAGTTCATTCTCGGATTGCTTCAAAATGAATTGCCTATCCCTGAAGAAAACAAACCTCATCCACTGACGGGCAATTATCGTGGACACATGGAATGCCATGTGGAAAACGACACATTATTGATATGGTGGGATAAGGAATCCGACATAATCAATTTGGTAAGATTCGGCACACATTCAGAATTGTTTTGAAGGAAGTCCAAGAGCATTTAACAGTTTGTAACTGAATAGTTAAAATGAACCCTCGGTCTTGTGTGGGTGGAGAAAATTTTGTAATATTGTAACCAGATTAGAACGTGTTTAGGAGTCGTTGAGGATATAGGCAGAGGTCAGTTGTATCTGACATCAACAAAATGGCTAATGAATTTTGATCAGAACAATTTTTTGGTCAATTATAATATTCGCTGAAATATTGCGTTGAATAGTATTTGCCAAATATTATCACAATGAATCAACAAGAAATATTCAATTTAGCTTTTGCCAATCAGGAAAAGGCTAAAAGAGTTCTGGATAAATCAGGTATAGCAAAAATCTGGGAACAGAATGGCTGCCGTGTAAGTCTCATCGGCTCCTTGCGAATGGGATTATTAGCTTCTCACAGAGACATTGATTTACACGTCTATTCAAAAGACATAACTGAGGAAAGTAGTTTTGCCATTGTCGCACAAATAGCAAAGTTACAGGATGTGACTGAAATTAAGTGTATTAACGGACTCCACACTGACGAACACTGTATGGCATGGCATCTCTTCTATAAATATGAAGACGAAATCTGGCAGATTGATGTGATCCACATAGAAGAAGGAACTGAATACGACGGCTATTTCGAGCGAATGGCAGATAGAATTGTTGAAGTGATGACCCCTACCCAGAAAGAAACAATCCTTAGATTAAAATTCGAGACACCAACAGACAAAGATTATCATGGTGTGGAATATTATGAGGCTGTGATTGCAGATGAAATATCAAAAATGGAAGACTTTGAAGAATGGGTATCTGAACACCGAAAGAAACCGATTTATTACTGGATGCCCTAAAAATTGCTCTGCCCAGACCAGATAAGGCGAGCCTGTCCTTAACAACTATCATAATTTCAAGATCAAATTTTTGTATTCCAAGTCTTTATATTAACTTTGTAGCTGATATGAATAAGATATATAAATCAAAGGTAGCAAAGTGGTATATATGGTTTTGCATAATTATGACCATTGCTTTCATAGGGTCAATATACCTGTGTTATGAATCCTCATGGGTGCTCATTATTGATATTGCATCCATGGGGATTTGCCTTATAATGATCTATGACATGCTTTTACATACTGATTACACTATAAATGGAGAAAAACTTCATATACGGTGTGGCTTTTTATTCCAAATGGATATTCATATTTCCAAAATCACCGAGATAACACATAAATCAACGATTCTTTCTTCTCCGGCTTTGTCAGCTAAACGGATTGGGCTAAAATATGGCAGAACAAATTGGGTATACGTTTCGCCCAAAGAGCAAGAAGAGTTTATCGCGACATTAAAATCCGTCAATCCGGAGATTAAAGAAAGATAGGAATGCTCTTCATGTGTATGATCATTAATGCATCAGACTGCTTTTGGGGTTAGTGCGTCATTCTGGGCATAAAAATAATCCGGCAGGTACAGCTCTTCATGCGCAGAGCATACCTACCGGGTTATTGGTGGCGTTATATGCTTATATCGCTTTCCGATACAGATACTTGCCGGAGTAATTGAATTATCTCAGGATTACATTATTTACGTACTACCTTACCTTTGGTGACGTAATATCCGGGAGCAAGCCTTTCGAAAGAATTTCCCAGATATCGACCTGTAAGATCGAAATATCCAGTCTTGTTTATACCGCTAAAATCTTCCACGATTCCCTTGACAGAAGAAGGATCTGATTTATAGGTAAGTTTTACCGTGGCTCCCTGAGTAGTCAACGATGATTTGAGTCTGATTTCCGCAGCCGATTCTGCAAGCATAAGTTCTACCGTTCCTTCTTCAACATCAAAGGTCTGAGTGTCGGAATTGAAATAACACAGCTGTTCATGCTTCAAAGGAATAGAGACGGTGCGGCTCTCTCCCGGCTCAAGTTCCACACGTGCGAATCCTACAAGCTGCAGCTGAGGTCGGTCTATCTCCGATTGGCATCGGGCATATAGCTGCACCACGTCTGCACCTGCACGGTCACCGATATTCTTGATGGTAGCAGACACCGTAATTTCTTCGTCTTTATTTAGCTTTTCAGACGAAAGAGTCATGTCGGAATATTCGAACTCCGTATAGCTCAGTCCAAATCCGAAAGGATAGAGTGGTGTGCCTTTGTGATACATATATGTATATCCTGCATTGCGTATGTCATAATTAAGCAGGCTTGAGGGAAGATCCGACAAGGAGTTATACCATGTCGAGGTGAGATGTCCCGAAGGATTGAAGTCGCCATAGAGTACGTCTGCAATCGCCTGCCCTTGAGCCTGTCCGTCATACCATGCCTCCACAATAGCCGGAACATGCTCCTGAGCCCAGTTGACTGTCATTGAAGAGCATGACTGAAGTACAAGGACGATATTAGGATTAACTGAATATACTGCCTCCAGTAGTTTCTGCTGATCACCGGGGAGATTCAGCGACGAGCGATCATTGCTCTCATCTGAAACAGATAAGTCTGTGCCACCGCAGAAAATAACTACATCAGCTTTTGCAGCTATCTCTTTGGCTCGCTCGATGTCGGTTGAAGCCGTGCCTGTGATGTCACATCCTTTGTATAAAAATACCGGTCCTTCCTCTTCAAGTGGATTTGTCACTGCCGGATCATAAAATCTGAACCAGTCCATATTGGCGCAATATTTGTCACCGTCAGTGCCTCCCTCAAATTTTGCATAAACCTTATGTGTACCGTTGCAAACAGCAGGATCCACCTCGACAGTAGTCACTACATATTTGCTCCAGTTGCCAGTCACAGGACACGTCACTACCGCTACAGGTTCTCCATCCATGTTGTCAAGATAGAATTTAACAATTGTAGGATTATTGTTTTTTGCTCCGTGATAGACATCCAGATGCGTGCGACCTGAACCAAAGTGAACGTTTTCAAATGCCACCCAGTCATTGTTGAATATATATCCGAGGTTGCCTGATGATCCATTGGCTTCGTGCGTAAGGCGTTTATTTCCAGTTGGAACAGACTGCTCCAGGCAGTCTTCAAACTGCACCGTACCGTCGTCATAAATATAATCCAGTTTTGATGCGACTCCTTCAAGAACAGTCGTCAGTGCTGTCGGAGAACCGGAATATCCGCCAAGAATCACGGTGTTGCCTTGCGGACCGATTATTGCCACGCTTTTATCTTTGCTTAGAGGGAGAAAGCCGTTATCGTTTTTTAGAAGCACTATGGCTTCTTGCGCCGCTTTCAGGGCAAGTTGCTGATGAGCTTCACAATTAAGAAGATCAGAAGAGACTCCTGTCCAGCGAACGGATGAAGCCGGGTCAAACTCACCTACAGAGAAGCGTGCGGCGAGAACTCTGGTCAAAGCACGGTCAAGATCAGACTCCGTCATAAGACCTTTTTCGATTGCTTCCTTGCAGTAGTCCTGGAACGTATCGCCGCAGTTCAGGTCTTCTCCATTGACCATCGAAACAGCCGACGCTTCGGCTCCAGTCTTTACGTAATGATGCTTGTTGTAGACATCTTCCACAGCTCCGCAATCAGAAGTCACAAAGCCGTCAAATCCCCATTCACCTCTGAGGATATCGATAAGCAGTTCGTGATTGGCGCCGCAAGGTATGCCGTTGACTGCGTTGTAGGCACTCATTATTGATCTGACGTTAGCCTCTTTAACTGCCATCTCGAATGCCGGCAGGTAGTATTCGCGAAGGTTGCGGTCGTCTACGTTGCTCGATGAGTTGTGGCGTCCTCTCTCATAGTTGTTGGCAGCGAAATGTTTTGCTGTTGCGATAGTCTTATAATACTTGTCATCGTCACCCTGCATACCTTTTATGAACTCTACGGCAATGCGCCCCGTAAGAAATGGATCTTCGCCATAGTTCTCTTCATCACGCCCCCAGCGTGGATCGCGACTCATATTAATTGTAGGACACCAGTAGATGAGACCTTTGCCTGAATTGTTGTTATATATCCTGCACTCGTCGGATATAGCAGTAGCTACGTCAAATACCAAAGGAAGATCCCATGTGGAAGACAATGCTTTCGACACAGGAAACGAAGTGGCAAGTCCCGAACGTGCCACTCCATGTATTGCCTCATTCCAGTAATTATAGCCTTTGAGTCCAAGAGAAGGGATTGCTGAGGTTTTATGACCGACCTGATCTATCTTTTGAACAAGAGTCATACGTGAGACTAAATCAGCGGCTCTCTCTTCCGGGGAAAGGTTCGGATCTTGATACGGAAGAGTTTCCGCAAAAAGTCCTGCAGATAACAACAATGTTCCACCCGCAAGGATTATTGACTTTTTCATGATTGTAGGTTAATTTATTTATATTATGCTAAAATGCAAATTTAATAAAAATTTTGTAACTGATCAAATTAAACTATAAAATATTCATATCTTAAATTGGATTTTCCGGCCAGCTGTGTTTTGGATACCGGCGGCGTAGTTCTTTGCGCACCTCGAAATATGTCTCCCGCCAGAAGCCTTCCATGTCCTGGGTAAGCTGTACCGGCTTGAAACCTGGAGACAACAGTTCCATTAACACCTGACGCCTGCCTTCATCCACAGTAGGTGTCTTCATCATTCCGAAACATTCCTGAAGCCTGACACTGACTACCGGAGCTTCTGCACCACGCCTGTAATGGATACGCACATTGCGTCCGGAAGGCAGTTTCAGATTTTCAGGCACTATCCTGTCAAGTGCCTGCTGCTGCTCATAGTTCAATAATCCAAGAATCACATCCTGCATATTGATTTTTCGCAGTTCCTGAACTGTTGAAGCATTTCCGATATACATCGGAAGCCATTCAGCGGCAGAGGCAAGTACACTTTTTGTAGAGACATCAGGCAATTCGAGCTCCGGATGCCAGGATGCGGCAACAGTAATCCTGAGTTGCAATCCTCTCACTACATCATTGAAATCAAACATTGTCAGACCCTCCTTGGATGCCGCGTCAGCTATAACAGCTGTTATCGCTCCACGCACATCTCCCTTCGCGGAACGGGCAGCCAAAACAAGGCATCCCAGCCGCAATTCTTCCCTGATCACGACTTTTCCTTCACGATTGTTCCATAAGGCACATTCCGACCATTTTCCCTTAGACATTACAAAATCCCTGTCTAAAGGAGCAGCAAGAAATATGCGTGAACCCATGGATGCGACTGCGAGAAACTCATTGCGTGCAAGATCATCCGACGGGTGCAATGAGACAGGACCGGCTCCCGCAGCCAGCCTGTATTTGCCATTTTCATCACGCATGCATATCCGCTCAGGATATGCCATGGCTACAAGACTGCCTATATCTTCAGAAGTCGGAATGAACGCAACTTGCGATACTTTGACAAGCCGGCGGTATTGGGCGGAAATACTGTCAATTTTCTTCCATTGCGGAGGCATGTTTCCTTTTCGATACTCGTGCAACATCATAATACGCGATGACAGGTCGGCATCCGTCTCATCCTGATATGGATCCCTTTCTTCCAACAAAGCTGCCACATCACATGCCGCTGCTTTCATAGCTCCTGCTTCAGTCAGCATGCTTGCTATTCTCGGATTGCATGGCAGCTGAGCTATAAGTTTTCCTTTTTCCGTAAGTCTGCCGGAATCATCTGTAGCGCCCAAAACATCCAGAATATTTCGTGCGTTAGAAATGTGTCCTGATGGGGGAGGGGTGATCCATGGCAGACGTTTGGGATCCGTTTCTCCCCAGGCTGAAGTAATCAATAACATTGAAGAAAGATCAGACGATTCAATTTCCGGTTGTCGACATTCCTTCATCCTTGACTCTGTAGCTTTTGTCCATAACCGGTAGCATATGCCCGGCATCTGTCGCCCCGCACGTCCGGTTCTCTGTTCCGCCATATCCATAGAAATCCTTACGGTAGCCAGTCTGCTCATGCCTGTAAGAGGTTCAAATACCGGCGTCTTGTAAAGGCCGGAATCAATTACGACCGATATTCCGTCAATGGTCAGCGAGGTCTCTGCAATGGGCGACGCAAGCACAACCCTACGCTTTCCACCTGCAATTGACGACATAACAATCTGTTGTTTTTCATGCGACAACATTCCATACAATGTCTGGATCTCCACATTTTCAATTGTTTCTCCGAGCATATCACTACATTTCAGGATCTCAGCTTGTCCCGGAAGGAAAGCGAGGATATTGCCATCATGTTCACGCAGAGCCTTTCTGACCGCATTTGCCACAGATTTAGCACATTCATGGAAATTGAAATCTTCACCGTAGACTATCTTTACATCATAGCATTTTCCTTGACTGTGCAGATATCTTGCATCTAACTTTTTTGCAAGTGCGACGCCATCTATTGTTGCAGACATCACGAGGATCTTAAGATCAGGGCGTATTACGTTCTGTATCTCCCGAGTGAGAGCAAGTGTGAGATCAGAACTTAGGCCCCTTTCGTGGAACTCATCAAAAATAACTGCAGCCACGTCTTCCAATGTCGGATCATCGATCAGCATACGTTCAAGAATTCCTTCCGTGATTACCTCTATACGTGTGGCTTTTGATACTTTTGTGTCAAAACGGACGCGATATCCGACAGTGGCTCCTATGTCTTCTCCCAACATCGATGCCATGCGTTCAGCCACCTGACGTGCGGCTATCCTTCTCGGCTCAAGCATCAGTATTTTTCCTTCAGAAAGACATTCAAGGATAGAAAGCGGTAGAAGCGTTGATTTGCCGGCTCCTGGAGGCGCTGTCACCACAAGACGAGGATGTGTGTCAAGCGATGTATTTACATCATCAGCGATAGCAGAGACGGGCAAATGGTTGAATTTATTTTGTATTCTCATTCTCACCTGATTTTTATTCTTTAAATGTCTTGCATCAGCTTGTAGGGCAAAATGAAAACATATGGCAAATTTAATAAAAAAATTGAAAAGCATACTGCATCATATTCTAATTTTTTTATTAATTTTGCATTATGCTATATCTTGAAAAATTTTTATTCCCTGATCTTGAAAATGACAATCTCTATTTTGATGATCCAAAGGGTTCTTTTTTTGATGAAAATACTTATCCCTTCCATCTCATGTCTGAAATAGGGTTATGGTCATTGGATTTCGAACCGTTGACCATCCTTTATGGTGGCAATGGATCCGGCAAATCCACTATAATCAATGTCATAAGTCAGAAACTGTGTGCCGATCGTCGCTCTATGTTTAATTCAGGTCCATATTTTGAAGAGTATGTAAGCAGATGTCAGTATCAGGCATCAGAAACCCTTGAGGGAGAAACTCTTTATAAGGGTCATCGCGAACCGCAAAGATACGACATATCCAAGATCACAACCGTTCTGACAAGCGACGATATCTTCCATTCGATGCTCGACCTCAGGCTTGAAAATGACAGAAAACTTAAAAAAAGTCAATTCCTGATGGATGATTACCGCAATCCAGAAGATCTTCCACGTCATCTGAATTTTGAGACCGGCTATAATGTTGATAAGTTCAAAAGGGGAGTGGAGATCAGACAGGCACGAAACAGCATGCGCAATAGAAACAAATCGTTCAACAAGATTCTTCTTGATAAAATTGGGCGTATGGAAAGGGGATTCAGTAATGGAGAGACGGCATTGATGAAACTTTCAGAACTGCTTGAATCGCCGGGACTCTATCTGCTTGACGAACCGGAAAACAGCATGTCGTGTGAGTTCCAGATTAAACTGGCATCAATCATCTCATATCTTGCAAGATATGGAAAATGTCAGTTTCTGATATCTACCCATTCCCCATTTATCCTGTCGATGGAAAATGCCAAGATATATAATCTTGACCATAATCCCGTCGACATATGCAAATGGTGGGAACTTGACAATATGAAAAGCTATTTCGAGCTATTCTATAAATCAAAAGACCATTTTTTGTGTAACGATTAGAAGGGTAATAGTTTGAAAAATGAATAAAAAACAATTTTTAATCTTATCGGCAGCTGTGGGCTGCCAGCTCGCCATGGGACAGTCACTTGAAAAAATGAACTGGTTTAACGAACCGGACAACTGGGAGATAAAAGAAAAAAAACTCATAATGGACGTTACTCCAAGAAGCGATTTCTGGAGAATATCGCATTATGGATTCACTGTCGATGACGCACCGTTCTATTTTGCCGAATATGGTGGTGAATTTGAGGCAAAGGTAAAGATATCAGGCGACTATAAAGTGCGTTTCGATCAAGCCGGCATGATGATACGTATCGATCATGAGAATTATATCAAGACTGGTATCGAGTTTGTAGATGGGAAATACAATATTAGCACTGTCGTGACCCATCGGACTTCGGACTGGAGCGTGATAGCACTCGACCGCCCTGTCGAATTCATTTGGATCAAAGCGGTAAGAAGAAGAGATGCTGTAGAGATCTTCTATTCGTTCGACGACAAGGAATATGTAATGATGCGAAATGCGTGGCTTGAAGCAAACCATCCGGTAAAGATCGGTATGTTTGCAGCATGTCCAGACGGCAATGGATTCAAAGCAACATTCTCAGATTTCAAAGTAAAGCATCTTCCGGATATAGTCCGCACCGAATGGCTTGAAAAGAATGCGGAATAACAGTAAACGCAAATACAAATCGGATCAACTGTTTTGGTCTTAAAAATCAGAATGACACGCAAACTGTAAATGTGGTAAGTATTTTACCAATTAAGGTCGGAATCCTGACAAATTATTCATTAATTTTGCACAATGTTGAATGAAATTTAAGTCATTCAATATTTATATTATGAAGAAGATTATTTCGGGACTTATGATAGTGTCAACGGTAGCATTTACTGCCAACTCAACAATTATGGACAACGTTAATACTAACAGAGCTCTTGCTCCGGTTGAGCAACTGACTCTGACTCAGGAATGGGATAAGGTATTCCCTAAAAGTGAGAAAGTAGATCACCATAAGGTGACTTTTGTAAACAGATATGGTATAACACTTGCAGCCGATATGTATATTCCCAAGGGTGTGTCGGGCAAACTGCCGGCTATTGCCGTAAGCGGTCCTTTCGGTGCTGTAAAGGAGCAGTCGAGCGGTCTGTATGCTCAGCAATTGGCTGAGCGTGGCTATCTTACCATAGCATTTGATCCTTCTTTTACAGGCGAGAGTGGCGGAAAGCCACGTCGTGTGGCTTCTCCCGATATTAATACAGAGGATTTTTCAGCCGCTGTTGATTTCCTTTCTGTGCAGCCGGAAGTGGATGCAGAGCGTATCGGTATACTTGGAGTATGTGGCTGGGGTGGAATAGCAATAGAGGCAGCCATCAACGATCCACGTATCAAAGCGACCGTAGCTTCAACTATGTACGACATGACAAGGGTGAACGCAAACGGATATTTTGATTCAGAAGACTCGAAACAACAGCGTAATTCTAAACGGGCTGCAATGGCAAAACAACGTACGGATGACTACATGAATGGAGAATATACGCGTGCCGGAGGCGTTGTGGATCCGCTCCCTGAAGATGCTCCTCAATTTGTAAAAGACTATCACGCTTATTATAAGACTCCGCGTGGTTTTCATCCAAGATCCGGGAATTCCACGGATGGATGGAATGCCACATCAGCTCTTCCTTTCGTCAACTTTAAGTTTTTCGAATATGCCGATGAACTTGATAATGCAGTTCTTATTGTTCATGGAGATCAGGCACACTCATATTATTTCGGAAAGGATACGTTTGCGAAGCTGAAGGGTGACAACAAGCAGCTGCTCACTATAAAAGGAGCAAGCCACTGCGATCTTTATGATCAGCTTAATATCATTCCGTTTGATGAAATTGCAGCATTCTATAAAGAATATCTGAAATGAAGACAGAAGAGTTTATTAGAATAATGGATTCGGGTGATGTAATTCCGGGAGGCTCACCTATTCATGCAAAAATGCACGCTTTAAGTCAGGAGGCTATCAGAATCACGATGGAAATCAATAATTCCTATCACAATCATGATGAAATAGTAGCATTGATGTCGGAACTTACAGGCACATCCATTCATGACAGTTTCAGTCTTTTTCCTCCATTCTATACAGACTGCGGGAAAAATCTAAGGATCGGCAAGCGGGTATTCATAAACTCCGGCTGCAAGTTTCAGGATCAGGGCGGAATTACAATTGGAGATGATGTCCTTGTCGGGCATAACTGTGTAATCGCCACCCTCAATCATGCTATGGATCCGGATCGTCGTGCCGACATGATTCCGGCACCTGTCAAAATCGGCAACAAGGTCTGGATTGGAGCTAACGTTACGATTCTTCAAGGTGTGACTGTCGGGGAAGGAGCTATAATAGCAGCCGGAGCTGTCGTCAACAAGGATGTGCCCCCACGCACTGTTGTAGGGGGAATACCAGCAAAAGTTATAAAATCAGTTTGATTTCATGTCAATGCACATGCCGCTCGGCATGATATGAGGAACGAACCATCGGAGCAGACTCTATATGCCTGAATCCGAGCCTAAGTCCTTCAAGACGATAATGCTCGAACGTTTCAGGTGTGATATATTCCTGTACTGTATAGTGATTGGCGGTAGGTTGAAGATATTGACCTATCGTCATCACTTCACATCCTGCATCCAGAAGATCCTTCATAGTCTGTATTATCTCATCAGGTGTCTCGCCAAGACCTAACATGATTCCGCTTTTTGAGCGTATGCCGCTCTTGGCAATCTGACGGATCACTTTTAATGAGGTGTCATAGGTGGCATGACAACGAACTGCGGGAGTAAGCCTTCTGACAGTCTCAAGATTATGGGAAATTACATCCGGTTTTTCATAAATTATCTTATTCACAAGATCCTCCCTTCCTTGAAAATCGGGAATCAATACCTCCATCGTGACTTCAGGACACTCAGTCTTGAGAGTGCGTATCAATTCCGCCCAGTGTGAAGCACCAAGATCCTCCAGATCGTCACGGTCGACAGAAGTCACGACTACGTGTTTCAATTTGAGAGTTTTCACAGATTCCACTATGTCTGAGATCTCCTTGCGGTCGAGGGGGAGTGGACGACCGGTAGCTACATTACAGAATTTGCAACTGCGTGTGCAGATATTTCCTCCGATCATAAATGTTGCCGTTCCATTACCCCAGCACTCTGCCCGATTCGGACACATTCCACTCGAACAGATGGTATGGAGATTTTTTTCATTTAGCAATCCAACCACCTGACTTGCCTTAAATCCGCGGGGGAGTCTTATCTTCAGCCATTCCGGCTTCCTTCTATAATCTGCCATTATTCTTCTGTCTTCTCTGGTTGAACGGGAGTCTCTTCCTTAATCGATTTCTCAGGCTCCTGTGATGATGTCTCCTCAATTGCAGGAACTGATGCTTCAATACGTGTCTCAGGCTTGGAAGAATTAGATTGCACATTATCATTCTTCTTTGAAGCGGATTGAGAATCTGAGGCTGCTGGAGCAGGGATTCCACCTTTTTGTGTAAGCATTTTTTTCACTTTCGATGCGCTTCCACTACTGTAAGCATTGAATACATTGAAGCAGACTGCGATATCCGTGATTCCATTCTTGGTAACATATTCTTTAAGATTATGTGTGAAATAACGGAAATCGACTACGTGTACTTCATTGAAGCTATAGAAAAGATTCCCCGGTACGGCATTGCCATATGAATCTTTGATTATCAGTAATTTTCTATTACCTGGGGTTGATGTCTTGACTTTCACGTAAGCCTGGTCTGTGCCTATGAAGGTGAGATATGCGTTTCCGCTGCCGTCCTTGAACTTCTTGAAAAAGGCAGACTTGTATGGACGCGACTCCCTGACAATCTTAAAATTCTTATTTAGCGTATAAGATACAAATTCAGAATCAAAGCTTACCTGATTAGGCACATAATAGACAAAATCCTCAGGCGCTTTCTTGACCGAAATATCTTTAGAATATCCGTACATTGAACCCACAAAATTCTTGACTACGTGCTTGTCATATGCATCGAGTCCTTTGAATGGTACCCCTGCAGCTTCTGCCAGTTTCTTTGCAGCATAATATCCTCCAAGTCCGGCCCAATGGTGGTCAGTCCTCAGATAAATATCTTCCTTCTTATGTTTCAGGAGTTCGTCATATATGTCTACGAACTTCACTTTTGGAGACAGCCGATCCCTGATGCTGTATATAAACGGTTTCTGTGGATTGCTTGCTTTCGCAGCCTTGGCAGGAAGATAATATTCAGTAGCGAGGGGAGCCACCATAGCGTAAACATTCCGGCCCGGAAATTCTTCCGCAAGAGTGTTGAGAAGGTCTACATAGCCGCCGCCACCCTTGGCGGTCCCTCCGAATGCCATAAGAGCCCTTACATTATCGCCTTTACCAATAATAATAGTTCCGGAACTTCCAAGTTTTGCTTTGCCGTCATTTATGTCTTCCTCCTCATCGGCTTCAGGATCCTGATGACTTGCTTCTTCATGTCTGTCAGCAGTCTTGTCTTTAATATCAGATGTGCTTTTTTCCTGCTCGGTATCATTGTCTGATTCCGATGCGATATTTCCTGTATCAGCGGGCCGGAACGATACTGTCTCTTCGTCTGAGCGGAAATCTGCCTTCATGGCTCCTCTGATTTTCATGCTCGCTGTCATAAGTTCGTCGCGATACGGTTCGGTATCGCTAAACCAACTTGATATATCTGCTGTGAATTTTCCGGGATTTTTCCTTATAGCTTCCAGATCTGAAACATCCGGAAATTCGGCAAGATCTCTTTTTTCGAGTTCTGAATATTCAGTACGAGGCAAGAATACAAATACCGCGGTGAGGATGGCGAAAAAAAATCCCACCATCACAATATACATAACTGACGCGCCATGCTTACCCTTTACTTCGGGCAATTCATTTTCTGACTTCTTGTCCATATAATAATATACTAATCTTGATAATTAGAATCTTGTGTATATAAACGCATTGTTGGTGGCTCCTACAAGCAAGGCAACACAGCAACATAATATCACTATCGAGACTACAGCATGACAAAACTGTACGGTATAGTTTCCTGCATACGGTATGCTTTTTGCCATTTTGTATCCTATTTTTTCAACCTGCTTCCTGACAGGAAGACAAAGAATTATTGCAGCTACCCATAGCCATAGATTGTCAATTATAACAGTCTCTACGTGCATGGGAAGTCCCTGCGGTTCATTCTGACCGAAAAACGCCGTGAAGAACTGTGACATTCTTCCGAAATCATCAAAATAAAACAGTCCCCAGCCGACGAGGATAAGAAATATACTATATATGTATAAGCCTATTCTGGGAATATTCCACCGTAGCAGTGTATATTTCTCAATCATTATTATAAGACCGAAATACACGCCCCATATGATGAAATTCCAGCTCGCGCCATGCCACATCCCGGTAAGAAACCATACTGTCATTATATTGAGTGCCTGATGCCTTCTGTTACCACCCATCGGGATATAGACATAATCACGGAAAAATGAGCCGAGACTCATATGCCAGCGGCGCCAGAAATCTGTCATCGAGGTGCAGGTGTAAGGATGGTTGAAATTTTCCGGGAAATGAAACCCTACGCATCTTCCTATACCGATTGCCATGTCCGAATATCCGGAAAAATCAAAATATATCTGTATTGAGAATGCAAGTATACCTATCCATGCGGCGGCAGCCGACATATTCTCAAGATTTCCGCCAAGCAGGGCAGTGGCTATCTCACCCATGATATTGGCTATTATGACTTTTTTACCCAATCCGATGATAAATCTGTAGACACCGTCAGCCACATCATCTGCCGTGGCTCGCCTTCTCGTTATTTCTTCAGCAACAGTGCCATAGCGCACTATTGGTCCGGCTATAAGCTGAGGGAACATAGAAATATATAGAAGGAGATCGAAATAATTCCTTTGAGGCTTTGAGTCTTCACGGTAGACGTCTACAAGATATGAAATGGATTGAAAGATGTAGAAACTTATGCCAATTGGAAGAGCAATCTGAGGATCCGGAATATCAAGACCGGCACTTCTCGCTATACCGGAGAAAAAACCGAGATACTTGAAGCTTCCGAGAGCTGCAAGATCTGCTGCCACACCTATTATCAGCCATGCCTTGCCGATTGCATTATGCTTCTTGTAAAGCAGCAGACCGCAGAAATAATTGACAAGAACCACTGCAAGCATAAGAAAGACATAGATCGGTTCACCCCATGCATAAAACAATATTGAAAAGATCGTAAGCACGATATTACGGTATAACATCGGGCGACGGAGAGTTTTCTCACGTTTTACAGCATAACGGATTCTTGATTTATCTATCCATCCGAAAAGAACATAAAGAATACCGAATAGAGGAATAAAACAGAATATGAAGAATAGATCTGAGAATACCATATCTTGATAGTGGATTTTTATTCAGTTTTCAAAATTTTAAGTCGCTTTATATTATTGAGAATATAGCATCCTAAATGTGCCGCACCTTGCGGATTGGTATGAACACCGTCATATGTATATTTGTAATGATTTACTTCGTCATCGTGTCTGACAGCCGTTTCCTGATCAGCCCTGAGTACAACGCATCCCCTCGAACGTCCCGCTCTGTCTATTATATCAGATACTTTCAAGGTAATGTCTGCCGATACTTTTGACATCTGAAGCGGTGTGACAAGTATCTGGCTCGATTCCGGAAATCTATGTCTAAGAATGTCGCAAACGAGTTTTACACTTCCGCAAAGCGAGGTAACCATATCAGGAGAAATAATCATAGGGTCTGTGACAGTCATGACAGTATCCACACAGTTGAATATCCCAGGTCGTCTGTCTGAAAACCATGCATCATTAGCTCCAGCAAAAATCATGATGCAGTCCGGATCCGAAACTCCTTCTTCATCATATTTTTCAATAAGGCGCAACACCTGATTATAGATGACATTATTGTCATGAAGAACTTCGCTATAAAAAGATGTATCTGCAATCGTAGATGTAGTGTTGGTCCATGTTGCTCCGCTTCTTGCAAAAATATCTATATCATCAAAAAGCCTGCTTTGTCGAAGTGTGTGTGTCCAGCCAGTAGGATTTTCACATGAATCTCCTCCGATCCACGTCATGGAGTCTCCTAAAACCGCAATTTTTGATCCATTGCCCGCATATGCCTTTGCTAATGAAAAATGCATGACTACAAGCAGAATCAAAGAAACCGCCAATAAAAAGCTGTCTTTATTATAACTATATAATTTACAATGAATAAACATTGCCTGATTTCAATACCTGTTGTTATATGTGAATAACGTTGCAAAATTACACCGAATTTGTCAAATGACAAAATTTCATTGATAAAAAATACATTCATTAAACCAAAAAATCTGAATAAGTGTTATAAATTCTGAAAACACATAAGTCAACAACTGTCATCTATGACATTTATTGATGAATATACTTATTTAATCACAATTTAATACTAAAAACTATGACACGCGCAATGCTTAAAACAGCCTCCAACTTTTGGTGGATCCCTATGGTTACAGGACTTCTTTCGATCGGACTTGGAATATGGTGTCTGTTAAGTCCAGGAACCTCACTCCCCGTCATGGCATATACATTTGCTCTCGTAATCTGCGCCGTAGGCTTCCTCAATACAGTTTTCGCTCTGCTTAATATCGGAAGTATATCGGGATGGGGATTCAAATTACTGGTAGGAATTATAGAGATAGTATGTGGCGTATGGATGATGATTCTTCCGGAATCATCCATGGTGGCGGCATTTATCTATGGAGTAGGATTCTATCTCGTATTCGTTGCTCTCAATGCAGTTTGTGAAGCAGTACTTTATTATGGCGACACCAAATACTGGCTTGCAATGCTTCTTTCATTCATATTGTGCACACTCCTGCTTGCAGTTATATTTCTTGCAGGTCCGCTCGCAGGTGGAATAGCCGTATGGCTTTACATCGGAATAGCATTCATCACATTTGGAATCTATAGAATTCTTCTGTCAATAAAGATATGCCAGGCAAACAAAATGCTCAACAGGTAATATAAAAAAACATAAAAGATAAAATAAAGATAAAAGGGAAGACTCCTGATGGGTCTTCCCTTTTATCTTTATTTAAACTACAGTTTATGTATGGTAGTTTATGGGTTTGTCTTACTTTACTTAAGTCTAAATTATAAAACTTAAATAGACAAAATTTATTGTCACTTCTTAATGAATTTATGAGTCTCTTTTGAGGAGCCATTGTCGATCACAAGAACATATATTCCTTTTTCAAGACCGGATGTGATGCCTTTTCCTGCTTCTCCACTTGCGGTCTTAACTATTCTTCCTGTGAATGCATCAACCACCATGAAATCGGCTACGCCATTTGATGCTATTATTTCTTCCACGCCTGAAGGATCGAGACGCTCATAATTAGCCTTTATATCTTCATTCGACATAGCATATGGATAAATTGTAAATTCATCGATCAAGCCATTATATGTCCTGTGTTCATTTCCTTCTGTAAGTTCGTCATTACCTCCTATATACATCAGGTCGCCAGGATTGAAGCTTATCGCACCTGTTCCGATATTGTTGGTAGTCATGTTCTGCTTTCCGTCAATATAGATTTTTAACGAATTAGCATCGGCATTACGCACACATACGAGATGGTGCCACTCACCGTCAAAACAGTTGGCTGCGCCATATGCATAGCAATCGCCTTTGACTTCATTATCATTTATCGAGAAGCACAGGCGGTTTACGCTTTCGGTCTTTAATCTTTCAAGACCTACCCAGTTACCGGAAAGACCTGTTGCATCATCTTTGCTGTGTGAGCCTATACAGAAGAGATATCCGTCTTCATCAGTCGACTTCATCCATAATTCTATCGAGAAATCCTCATTGCCAAACATCAGTTCATCATATACTTTCTGAGTCAGATAGCCCGTGCCGTCAAATGAGACAGCGCTGCCGGCAACACCATTAGCAGAACTTACAGAACCTACAATATCAGCCACAGTGCCAGTCTTATAATCATTTGCTACACTTGTAGCTCCTACGGCATCAAAAGAGAAATAGGCTGCGCGTCTGCTCTTGTCAATGTAAACCACTTTTATTGTGCATGTCATCGATTCTTCTTCACCGTCTTCAGAGCCAATGGTGGAAATAGTAAATTTCCAAATTCCTTTTTCTGTCGGAGTGCCGGCAATCTTGCCTGTCTTGGAATTACTGTCGAATGTGAATTCCACACCTTCAGGAAGACCAGACACCTCAGCGCCCGTAGCATGAAGAACCATGAATTCCATAGTCTTCATTTCATCGCCAAGAGATATCTCCTGATTAACTGACCCCTTGGTCATGACTATGCGCGCATGAATGTCATACTTTGCTTCCATGTTATAGCTGAGGTGGGGGGGCTGATTGTAAGCCACATTTTGCCATGCTATCGCTTCACGATACTGACGGTCGGTCATAAGACAAGGCACCTTATACTCAGTCGGGATAGTGGTGGTGAAAATAATAAGATCCGATTGAGTCTGACCATCGTGAAGGATCACTTCCTCACGCCAGTCACCGAAAAGGTCAGCCTGAAGATTAGGAGTCGCTTTCGTAGTATTGCATGAGGCAGCATGAGAAGTGCTACCAAATGATTTTAGGCTTGATATTGATGTCAGATCTTCATTGGGCTTTGTAATGGAAGTTCCATCAAGAAGTTCATCCAGCAGGTCACCGTCCCAGAAAATTCGGAAATTGACCGACGGACGTTTGCTTCCGACCACAGTTCCGGAGTTCATCACATTTCCATTAAGTGATGACCAGTATTCACTGCCGGGGTATTTGGAAGAGACATTAGCAATAAGTCCTCGACCTATATCCTCACCCGGATTTGACTGATAATAGAGTACCTTACCTGTCTTTCCGTCACGAAGTGATGTGGCATATTTACCTTTCTTGTCTTCGTGAGGCATGTAGATTTCAAGACCTTCATTCTCAAGGATAAAGTCACCTACGTGAAGGGCATCTCCATGTCCTCCGCCTGTGGAATGCATGAATGAACCATCGTGATCCACAGCACCGGATCCAATAATTATCTCATCGAAGCCATCGCCGTCAAGATCCGCAATTGAAAGGGAATGTGTGCCCTGACCATATATGCCTTCTCCCGATTTTTCTGACTTATGGAGCCATTTCTCCGTGAGTTTTTTACCATCGAAATCAACAGCCCATACGTAGGATGCTGTATAATAACCGCGAACGAATATCGCACTCGGCTTTACTCCGTCAAGATATGCCACGCCGGCAAGATATCGTTCGCTGCGGTTGCCATTGGAGTCTCCCCATCCGGACGAGCTCTTGTCATTTTTGCGTATGGTACGTGGGGGATTATAAGCTATGGTATTGATTTCAGCACCGGTCAGACCATTGAAAACGGTTAGATACTCAGGACCATCCTTAACCACACCGGCGAGACTGCCGGATTTGGTACGATAGTCGTCCGTGACTTTGTCATTACCCATAAGGACTGCATTACCTTTACCATCGATAGTGCCCGGAGCTGTCTTACAAATCAGTTCTGCCTTGCCGTCACCGTCAAAGTCATAGACCATAAACTGAGTATAGTGATTGCCTGAACGAATATTCTGTCCAAGATCGATTCTCCACAGCTTTGTTCCGTCAAGTTTATAGCAATCAAGAATAGTATTTCCGGTATACCGGAACTGATCGCCATTGTCAGCCTGATTTGTAGGGAACCATTTCACGATATACTCGAATTCACCATCCCCATCAACATCTCCGACGGAAACATCATCCGGAGTATATGTATAATCCCTCTGCTCTTTTGATCCTCCGGCAGGAGATTTGCCGCCTGCGGGTCGGTCGAGGTGAATTTTCATATAGTCGGAAGCCCAGACATTCGCTGCGTCGGCAGATTCCTTTTCCACTCCGTTAAGGAGCGCCTTTATGGTGTATTTCGAATCTACAGTGCCTTCCGGATCTGTGAAATTAGTCATTCTTGTCAGAGACTTATCATTAATCTTGACACCGTCCCTATATATATCGAAAGCAAGCTTGGAATCATCGGTAGGTAGAGATCGCCAGGATACGAAGACCCCGTTGGTGGATTTTACGGCGAGCACTCCACGACCGAGATTGTCGGCATTTATAGTATGGGAATATTGAGCCCATGAAGCAGTAGATGCGGCAAGCATAATAGCTGCCAATGCTGATTTTCTCATTTGTTTATCATTAGGTTAATTTATTCTTCAGATAGAGCCTTACGCATGTCCTCTACCATTTTCGAGTATTCATCGTCGCTCAGATAGACTTCTCCGGGATTCATACGGAAGATTCCACCGTAATCGGGACCGTCTACATATTTAGGGGCAAGATGGAAATGAAGATGGGAAAGTTTGTCGCTATAGGCACCATAATTAATTTTCTCAGGATGGAACACCTTGTCCATTGCACGGGTCACACGCACCACATCTTTCATGAATGCATCACGCTCTTCATCCGACAATTCATTAAGATCGTTGACATGTCCGTTATATGCCACCAGACAACGACCATGATAAGTCTGCTCTTTAAAAAGGAATGCCCGTGACACACTTAGCTGAGCTATCTCGATCATGAGATTGTGGAGCGTCTCGTTGTCTGTGCAATAGAGACAATCTTTTGGATCACTATACATAGATGTTTAGATTATAATAGGTTAGTCTTTATCTGAATAAGATCTTGCAATATATACTTTTGGTAAGTATTCACGCAAATAGTCTTTTAATTTACAAAGATAGCAATTTAAATCGAGAGAGAAAAGTTATTAAATATAAAAATTGTTAATGTTTTTTTGAAAAATTTCTTTTGTAATGTCGTAAAAAAATGATAATTTTGTATAGAGGATTTTTTATTCCCCAATTTTGAATAACCGACTTATCGTATGCAGCCTGAATTTGACTCTTCAGAAACAGAAATATCAGAACAGACAGACTCCGGATTTATAGGATTTCTTGAAAGAATTCCGCATGACGGCCTTTCGGATTTACTTGTATCAAGAGTGATCCCGTCCATTCTTCGCTCCATGAGGATACACAGATTCCCTGATTTTACCGAAGAGTCCCTAAAATATTGGGTTGCAGATATGATTTTGGACAGACTTAAGGGAAGTACTGTCAAACGCTATGTAGGCGCACTCCATACTCTTTATAGAAACTGGCATTACAACAGCAGGAATGAATCAGAAGAGATTGACTTTTCCATATCACAGGATATCTTCAACAGCAATAATGGGAAAAGGCTTGCAGAAATTGAGGACAATCTGAAGGCATCAGAGAAACTGGCAAAGTTATCCATTAAGCAGGACTCGCCTGCATATGTATATAACCGGGCGTTTTTTTATCTTCTCTTTAATCCCTCAGCGTCTTTCAATGATATTCTCACGCTGAAATTTTCCGATAATATTCCCTCATGTCCGCACCTGGAAGATATTGTCACTTCATTGCGAAACGCACCTCAGGCAAAATATGTATTTCAGCTTCAACAAGGCAAGAGAAGGAATGGTGCAATCATAAAGGATCTTATTTCCGAACTTCATGCCACTGCAAGAAGAGCCGGCATTAAATCAGGTGATAGATTCTCAAGAGAATCCATCACTTCAATTTGGATAGCAGCAGCAATCAAAGAAGATATTCCTCTGTCTGAGATAAGGGCGATGATTCCTGTTATGCCTGAAGAGTATTTTTTTCTTTCCATTATTCCTGTATCTGAAATATCTGATTCCCGTAAAGCGGAAATAATGAACACAGTCGCCTATGCACTGACAAATAAGAATCCCGGTTGGTTTGTGCTCAGGCTGAGAAACGGAGTTTCTCCTGAAAGGATCAAAGAACGTTTAAAGGAAAAGGAGAGTCCGCTTCAGCGACAGATCAAGTATTACTACCCCTTGCGGGTGACGAAGAAACTGGAGAAGAAGAGAGTTGTCACTATAGAAACTCCTGTAATTCCTGGAGTCTTGTTTTTTAGATTGCCCAATGACAGGGTGACATCTCTGATGAGCATAATAGGGGATATGGCTTGGTGCTATCGCACTACGGCAAATCCGTCGAGTCCATACTCAGTGATCCCACAAAAGGAGATGAAGATATTTCAAAAAAGTGTAGGAGCTTTTACCGTTGATGTTGAAATGGACATTATCTCTGAATTGCCATCCTTGCAGATAGGAGACAAAGTCATTATTGAAGACGGATCTTCACTTGACGGTCAGACGGCTACCATAAGAAAAGTGCAGAATATGGACGGGACAATAACTTATACACTTCGTCTCTCCGACTCGGAGTACATCAGATGGAAAGATATCCGGCTGCCAGGATCACATCTTGCGAAAGCCGACTGATATTTGTTTATATATGAATGACCCCGGACAACCAACTGTCCCGGGGTCATTCATCTTAATTATTAGTATAATTCAATAGATTTACAATTTATATACTTCCACTCCTGCAAGCAGGAAACATCCGGTTCCATAATCATCGAAATCAGGTACGGAATCATAGGCGACCGGTTGTCCGTCTTTAGGCTCTTTTCCGGTTCCCTGTACATATCCGAGGTATCCGTTTTCGTGTACAGCCTCTTTCACCATTGCATTCCATGCCTTAGTGATGACAGGCATATATTTTGCCTTATCAAGTATTCCGTTGCGGACTCCCCAAGCCATACCGTATACGAAAAGTGCAGTACCCGTAAGTTCTTTTCCTCCAAAATTTTCAGGATCATGAAGTGATACATTCCAGAATCCGTCTGGACGCTGACATTTGACAAGGGCTGCACACATATCCTGAAGATCCTTAACATATATTGATCGATGCGGATCATCTTCGGGGGTATCTTCAAGAACCCTGACAAGGGCAGCCACTACCCATCCGTTGCCACGACTCCAATAGCAGTTCTTTCCGTTAGGTTCCTTATAAGGAGGAACAAAATCCGCATCACGCCACCAGAGTCCTTCTTTCTGATTGTAAAGACCGCCGGCAAGTGTGTTACGGCTCCATTCGTACATGTCCCAAGCCTTCTCTCTGTATTTTTTATCACCTGTCACTGCGCTAAGCTTTGTCAGTACCGGCATTCCCATCTGAATAGCGTCAATCCATGTCCAGTCATCTACCTGGGGGGTATTCACAAGCATGTTGCATAGAGAGATGGTCTGTGTCAGCATCTCAGGCTTCGGAGTCAGCTTATATAGATCTATGTAAGTCTGACCGCAGGCGTAATTGTCAGCATTTCGCGTTGTGGTATCATCACGTCGCATGCCCCATTTGAAACCATCCGCCCAGTCAGTCGCATATTGCCAGTATTTTTTATCTGGATATATGGAATGAAGAGCCATAAGACCCTCAAAATAAATCGAACGTGTCCAGATATTAGCCTCATACACTTTCTTTCTTGAATAGTAAGGAATACCCAGAAGAGGATCCGGATGTCTTCTCATATAGAGGTCGTTGACCTTTATGAGCGTTTTGAGAGTTTCCTGACGGGGGGGAAGCTGCTCCTTGGCGCCGTATGCGGGAACAAACATCAGAAATGTCAGGATTCCTAAGATAAATTTTTTCATAGGTTAGTCTTTTAATATTGTTTTGTAGTTAACGGTATTATCTTGACTTCAGAATTGATGCCGGACGGGACTGTCTCCCAATCTGAATAATCCACCACTTTTTTCCCGATTACGCTTGCGATATTAGCATCTTTGAAAATTTTCCATTTCTTTCCACTTCTGTCATAATCGGCTATGCGATTGGCTGGAAGATTGGTGACATCTATTTCAAGTGTGTTTGCACCGGAATGCAGATATTTCCCAATTTCTATTGTGAAAGGGACACTCCATACTTTTCCGACTTCGGTGCCATTGACTTTGACTGACGCACTTTCACGCAAATCACCAAGATCAAGCAGCCATTCATCGGCTACAATTTCAGAAGGGAGGTCGAAAGTAGTCTTGTAACGGGCTGTTCCCGTATTGACTTTAGCTTCTTCCGGAGCAAGATTAGTCCATGCAGTGATAGTATCTGTCTCGAAAGTTCCTTCGATAGCCGGCTGGCTGTCAAGGAATGTGATGCTCCAACCTTTGTCAATACTTACAGGCGTTCCCTTATCATAATAATTCCAGGCATCTGCGATGACGTCTGTCGGGAATGTCTTTAGAAGCAGTGATTGACCGGGATCCAACTGAAGAAGAATCTCTGTAGTACCATTAGATCCTTTTCGTGTCTTAGCCTTACCTTTCTTACCGGTGAGAGGATCGAAAATCATAACGCTTTCAGCCGGAACTGCAAGGGTTTCCCAACCGTCTATGCCGTTTTCATTAAGAAGAGCAAGGAAATAATTATGTCCACCGGCTTCATTGACACGTCTCAACAGGGATACTCCTTTTGAGCGAAGAGGCTCAGGAGTTGCTCCAGCCATTCTTATGGCAGTCTGGATGTCTTTAGCAGGAGAAACCATATCTTTTTTTAGATCTTCAAGCTTATTCCTGCGTGCATCGAGATTGCCGAGACCCGGTACGTCTTTAGGCTGACTTTCGGTAAAGATTACATTTGCGCCTTTAGTCTTTAATTCCTTGAGCGCTTCTAAAGTTTCTACGGGCATATAATTGACAGGTGGCACAATAATTGCCTTATACCGATTACCACCACGTGAGATAACAGTGCCGTCATTCCCGACACTGAGATCAGAAATCAATGCGTCCGAAAGATAATCAGGATCAAGTCCTGCCTTGACAAGTTCACCCACCATCGCCTTCACGTCAGGCATCTTCCTGTCCATGCTATGTATATCAAACATCATGTAGATGCCATCCTGTCTCTGCCATATGTCATCGATAGGGAAATAGAGCAAGACATCAGAGTCCGGAGTACCTGCAGAGAGAAATGCCTGGCAGCGCGTGATGTATTTGAACAGAGCATCGGCATCTTTCCATATCGTATTGGTCGGTGACATATTGACAGATGCATAGAAGAGCCATCCAGGAAATTCCACTCCTTTAGGAGAATAGGTGGCTCCATGGAAAAAGATATGGTTGACACCCGCAGCAAGCATCTGGTCGATCTCGGGCTTTGCAACTGAGAGAGACGTATGAAAATGTTCGGTCAGCCATGTTAATGTCTCCGCAGATACAAAAGGTTTTCCGGCGATATGGGCAGCTGATGAGGCAAACTTGAGTACAGCAGGGTCTGCATCGCTATGGCGCGAATCACCGGTGGGATGAAGACCGGGGATATTGAAGTCTGATCTGCCGAATGACTCACATTCCGGAATATCCACGATAGCATATAGATCAATTATATTGGCCGGGCTGCCATGGCTCTGATTGCGAATCTCGGCACCATGTGCATGCGCCCACCGAGTCCATAGATCGGTGAAGTTTTCCCTGAGCACTCTGGCAAGCGTATATCTGTAGTCACGCACAATACGCCCCCTGAGTTCAGTCTGATTTCCCTGATCCTCAAATTCCGGCAAATACATTTCCAGTCTGTAGCCATGGTCTTTTTCAAATTCATTAAAAAGACCTTTCGTCCAGTCCGAGCCATACACTTCGTATGAATCGTTGAACATAACCTTAGGAAACATATCCTCTTTGCCTGAGAATGCTCTGTCAAAACGGTCAAGGTATTTTTTCACTGCAATACTATCGTAATGGTTGACTACATAGCCTTCTCCTCCTGGAGCCGCACGCTTCACTTTTTGGAATGTTCTTCCTGCGAAAAGAGCATATACCTGCCATTTCCCTTTCTTTGGAGCTGTCCAGTTCAGTAGTCCGTTTTTAGAGAGCCTGTCCGTAATATCCAATCGTGTGTCGCCGTCAACTGCAATGATTTTCTCTACAGTAGCCACATTTTTCTGTTTGTCATCATTAGGCTCTATCTTGACCGCAAGTTTTTTACCGGGATCTACATCCCACTTTTCAATTATAAGTTTCTGTGCACTCTCATCCACAGTAACCTCCGGTCCACCGAAAGGCCAGCCGGTACCGTTATTCATCTCAGGCTGAAGTCCGAGTCTCCTGCTTTCATTCGTGACGTGTCTCAGCATATCCATCCATTTATCGGACAGATACTGAATATCATTGTCTTCATTTCCCTGTACGCCATAGATAGGAGTGATCTCAACCCCCCCCATCCCTTTACGCGCGAACTCTTCAAGATTGAAAGTAAGACCTTCCGGATCAACTGCGCTTCCATGCCACCACCATCTTACAAATGGCTTGTTGACTGTATATTCAGCATACCAGTCAGTAGATTTGTCATCTGCATGAGAAAAAAATATCGCACTTCCGAGAAAACAAAATGCCACTAATTCTTTTAATCTCGACTTCATGCCAATTACCATTAAAGTTCAATTATTTAATAAAATTGTGAACAATGAGGAGTATCAGTCCTCATTGTCCTTGATTGCTGCGGATTGTCATGGAAGGGGTTTTATTCCTTCCCAACGCACATCCCATGTTCCATCTTTTGGGAAACCAGGATTTTCGATTTCACATCCGTCCCAGCCGGCAGTCATAAGTGCTATAGCTGTCAGCAGACCGCCATTGCCGGGAAGATAACACCTAAGCCTGTTGTCCTGAAAATTATGACCGTTAGGGAGATAAGTGTTGGTTCTCTTATCCATCAACAGAGCATTGACCGCCTTCTCCGGTTCACCGATCCTGACAGCGCACATGGCAGTGGTGGGGTAGTCCCAGCCCCACGTCTTGTCCCAATTCCAGTTGTCATATATCCAATCAAAAGTGTTGTTGAGAATTTTCGGATCTGCAAGAGGAGAAGCAGGAAGGATACCGAGTGATCCAAGAACTGCCATATGGTCAGAAGTGAAACGCACGTCCTCGTAAGTCTGAGGAGCTGTCTCCGCAGCCAGATAAAGTGAATCCTTAGCTGCGAGATGTGACAGTCCATTAGAAATCTCATCCCATTCAGGATTTCTTTCAAGCCCCATCCTCTCGCGCCATTTCTGTGCGGTATTGAGTCCAAAATGCCAATACGACAGTTCAAAAGGAGGATTCACCGTTTCCGCGGCCCGAAGGGTCTCCTGTGCAGGAATGATACCTTTAAGGATATATCTGTCGTTTTCATCATCCCTGTCAGCGAAAGAAGCCATAAATTCAGCTGTCTTTTCGATAAGAGGATAATATTTGTGAAGGACAGCCGTGTCGGGATTTGCACGATAT
The DNA here is from genome assembly GCA_029062005.1 of Muribaculaceae bacterium. Taxonomy (GTDB): domain Bacteria; phylum Bacteroidota; class Bacteroidia; order Bacteroidales; family Muribaculaceae; genus Lepagella. The sequence continues at coordinate 28,139 of JAIDQZ010000018.1, forward strand.
AACAATTCTGCCAGATATATGATATGAGGCTGCTGCCAGATGAGGAATGATCCGACACCTGAAGGCGCTTCGATTGAAGAAGGATCAGTCATTTTCATCCACCTGACTCCTTTGAAACCCTGCCTGTCTGCGATTGACTTTGCATTAGCTTCTGCTTTCTCATACCATGGAAGTGTGCGTCCAAGCAGATCCTCATGACCGTAAAGTGCAAATTGAGCCTGATGCCACCATATCATCTCAAGGTGGAATTTGCCAAACCATGAATTGTAAGTCAATCCGGTCTCCTGAGGAGGCGTATCACCTGCACAATTGACAGCGAGAAGATATTGTGACAAAACGACCCTTCGCTCAAGTTCCGGAGCCCTGGGATCTGTACAGTAGCTGAAATCCACGACTCCACCTTCCTTCCAGAAATTCTGCCAATATTTACTTGCTTCAGCTATAATAGAGTTTGCCCCCGGATTTGCGCCCTCGGTCATATCTGCCGTAAACTGAGCTGTAAAGCTCCATTTATCAGCATCAGGAGAAATTATATATGTATGTCCTTCTCCTTTAGTCATCTCGGTCTTACCATCCCAATTCAGAGTAATGAAATAAGAGGTCGAGTCCAAAGAATGCCTGACAATTGCTTTTCCCGGTGCCGACATCACAATCTCAGACACATGAAGTGAATCTGCATCCCAGTCACAAGCATCGTCGCTATGCTTTCCGGTAGGATAGGGGAGACGCAAGGCAATGGAATGGCGTGACGGATCAGAAATCCTGGCAGCAACAATATCAAGTTCGGGATCTACGGATGTCTGCACTTCGACATTAGAGCCATCTGTCGCGAATTTTGAATTTATGACACCGTTCCACATATCGAGAGTCTGATCGATATCTGATATCGCATCTATATCAAGATCATGGAAACCTATGGCGCCGAGGTGAAGTCTGTGTGGATTTACACGAAAATAGTTGGCAGCGTCTTTATTTCTGCCGTCTTCCTTGAACTGAACTGAATATAGCTCCTGTCTGCCACGACCGAAATCATATTCCTTCAGGGTCTCCTCAAACTTATAGTCCTCCTTATTGGGAAAACTATGCCATCCCCAGTCGCTCATGGTTCCGAGAGGAACACCTGCTGAATATATCTCGGGGAATGTCTGGAGTCCTGTAATATCAGCTGTAAAAGCGAACCGCCCGTTGCCGACGGTGAGAGATGCCATGGTGTCGACAGAAGTCACATGCGGATTATTGCGCGCCACAAGGGCATATCTGTCGATCTTTTCTGTATTGGATGTGCACCCGGATATGACTGCCGCCGCAACGATTAAATTCGTCGCGACGACAGCAATATAGTTCGGCATGCAAATTGAATTGCAAGATGTTTTCATTTTGTCAAATTATCATATTCGAGACCGGCGAGAATGAACGGACCTACACCCTTTGCATCATTGTCACGTATCGGTTCGCTCAGATAATATTCAAAGGTACCGTTACGACGCTGATCTTTTCCTCCGCCAAGTCCTGCAACTGCACAACAATTGGTCAGCGAGATAGTGCCGTCTTCATTTTCTTTGATGAATGTGTCAACTATACCCTCATATCCTTTCTTAGCGGGTGCAAGATAGGATTCGTCAAGAAGTCCAAGGCGTACTGCGCGAAGTAGATTGTAGACAAACATTGAAGAAGCAGTTGCCTCCAGATAGTTGCCTTTTCTGTTGGGCGAATCCATCACCTGATACCACACTCCTGACGCAGGATCCTGATACTTCACGATACCGTCGGCAACACTCTTCAGAAGAGCAAGCATTTCAGGACGCTTGGGATGATCGACGGGCATTTTCTCAAGAACATCTGTTATAGCCCATATATACCAGCCCATAGCGCGACCCCATGCATGCTGTGACTGACCTGTCTTTCTGTCAGCCCAGAACTGCTTTTTCTTTTCATCCCAGGCATGACGATAGAGACCTGTAGCAGGATCATATGTCTTTTTGCCTACGGTAATAAACTGATTGGCTATGTCATCCCAAAGCTTAGGATCAGCACCAAGGAATTTGTTGACATATTCTGCATAGAAAGGCTGACCCATATAGAGTCCGTCAAGCCACGCCTGCCATGGATAGATCTGCTTATGCCAGAAGTTCTTTGACTTAGTCCTCGGATGAGACAGCAACTGATCATAGATGTTGTCGGCTGCTTTCTTGAAGCGTTCCTCACCTGTTATATCATATGCCTTGAGAATCTCAATGCCACCCTTGACATTATCGATATTGTACGAATCTTTCTTGAATGCCTTGATTGTGCCATCAGGATTTACAAAGAAATCTGTGTAATTTAATGCATAGTCAAGCATTTCTTTGTCATTGTATGCCTGAGCAGCAGCGAGTATACCTTCGATCTCGACAGCAGCTGCATAGCTCCATTTCACTCCACTCACATCAAGAGTCTCGCTCTTTGGATTACGTATCATTTCAGATTTTGCCAGCTGATAGGCGAGAGGTTTGCCATACAGGCACTCAATACCATTGATCTTGAGATTATCAAAAATCACATCTTTTACTTCACCTGTGATATTGTTGCCGTCAGCAACGCCATTGAAGTTACAGTCCTTAACTTCTATATCATAGACATTGCATTTGTCTTTCAAACCAACAATCATCACGCCATACTTGCTCTTATTGCAAGTCACGTTTTCAAGATATACGTTGCGCACTGTCGGAGGATATGCTCGTTTACATCTTTCTTTGGGTTCATAATCAAGATTGATTTTGAGTACAGCCTCTTTACATTGACCTACTTCAACATTGCGCACATAAATATCTTCAATCACGCCTCCACGGCATGTATTGGTCTTGATACGGATCACTCGGTCAAGGTCCGGACTATCCATCTTGCAGTTTTCTACAAAAAGTGTTTTATAACCACCTGAGATTTCACTTCCAACCACTACGCCGCCATGACCATTCTTCATGTAGCAGTTACGGACTATTATGTTTTCGCTTGGGATATTTCTGGTAAGACCGTCACGGTTGCGTCCACTCTTTATAGCGATACAATCGTCGCCGGTGTCAAAATAACAATTTTCAATAAGCACATCCTTGCATGATTCAGGATCGCATCCGTCGCCGTTAGGACCGTCGTTCTGGACATGAACGCCACGCACTGTGACATTCTGGCAGAGCAGAGGATGCATCACCCAGAATGCAGAACGAAGCATCGTCACATCCTCAATAAGGACATTCTTACATTCAACTGGATTAACAAGCTGCGGACGCATACCCCAGTTAGACCCGAGTCGACGCTCTTCAAGCTTAACTCCGTTTTCATTCCATTCCTGAAGAATGACACGTCCTGTACGCTGTGACTCCATACCGGGTTTCCAACCCCATTTATCATTACCAACCATAGCCCACCAGTTTTCACGACTTGCGCCTCCGTCAATGGTACCTTTACCGGTAATTGCTATATTCTCTTGCTTATAGGCATAGATCATCGGTGACCAGTTCCAGCACTCCATACCTTCCCATGATGTTTGAACAAGAGGATAATACTGATGAGTGTCATCTGTGAAAAGCAAGGTAGCCCCTTCTTCAAGATGAAGATTCACATTACTGAGAAGCTTGACAGGACCGGTGAGCCAGGTTCCTGCAGGGACTATGACCCGGCCGCCGCCCTCAGCACTACACTTAGCTATGGTTGAATTTATTATATCTGTATAAAGGACATTTCCATGCTTGTCTTTCTTGACATTTTTGGTACTTTTTTTCTTTCCTTTATTATCGAACTGTAAGATGTAGTCCTTGTCTCTGAAAGAGGGAGCCTTGATGCGCGACTCCACCTGGGGATAGACGTCAGCCCATGCCTTCTGAGCTCTTTCGACTATACCTTCCGCCATAGTCGAACCGATGCCTATCAGCAGGGCTGATAGAGAAATTAAAAATTTTTTCATTACTGTTAGAGTTTATCGTATTCGTTTTCTTCAGGCAAATTGAGTCTTTCCGCTTCTTGATTGAAAGTCTTGCCATTCATTTTCACATTTTCAAATCTGACCTCGGGATAAGCCACTACTGTCAATGATGGATCCTTGGCCTCTACCTTAACATTTTTGAACAGTATATTTGAGACCTTATCATCAGGATTTCCCTGGATATGACAAAGAGTGTTACAGGTCACGTCTACATTCTCTATCTTGATATCACGCACTATTCCATACGGCTTTTCATTGCTTCCTTCAAGAGTAAAGAACTGCTTCCATGGCTTCATATCCATAACAGTACCACAGACACCGGTGATATTATCGATCACAACATTCTCATATATCTGATATGTGTCAGGACGCATCTTAAGGCGCAGGACGGCAGCATTTATGTTAACCTTGCAGTTTCTGACCGTCACATTCCTGGCATGGATACATTCGCTGCCGAGAGTGAGGACACCGTGCAGATTCCTTCCGAATTCACAGTTCTCCACGAGTATATCCTCGCAAATTCCGTTGTCCATAGTACGGTTGGCATATACTCCCTTCCCCCCCTTCAGGCATACACCGTCATCATCGCAGTTAAGATAGCAGTTGCGAACCACTACCCGGCGACAGGCGTCAAGATCAAGCGCATCGCTGCTCGGAGCCCTCACTTCACCACGGGGCGCAGTGATGCGGCAGTTTTCTATCAGTACATCGTCACACATATATAGGTGAGTGGTCCAGAATGGTGAGTTCTGCAGGTTCACACCTGAAATCTTCAGATCATTGCAACCCCAAAGGAAAACGAGTCTCGGACGGTGGGCCTCAAGATTGGTCCATTTCCTCTTTGCAGCAACAGCACGGTCACGATTGTTCCAGAAATCCATCCAGTAGTTGTAACCGTTGCCGTCTATCGTACCCTCACCGGTTATTTCAAAACCTTTGACAAAATATGCGTTGATGAGAGCTGCATAATAATATATGCTCTTTCCTTCCATACGTGAAGGAATCAGCGGGAAATTATCAATATCGTCTGATCCCTTTATTTTGGCTCCCTTTTCGAGATGAAGACGGGTGCCCGGCTTAAAGAACAATGCACCTGTCAAATATGTGCCGGCTGGAAAGACTATACGACCACCGCCATTTGCTTCGGCAATATCTATGATCTTCTGGATTGCTTCTGTCTGAAGCATGGTGCTGTCGTTAGCGTAAACGGCAAGGTCGGTCACCACGTAATCAATCTCACGGGCATTCTCTTGAGGGATGACATACTTGGCAAGTTCCGGAACCCTCTTTGCGAGAGAATCAGCCGCAATTCTGGCAAGGACCGTGCCACCATAGATATTCAGATGAGTATTGTCAATTTTTCCTTTTGGGCAGAATTTATATTTACCTTCGGGAATCCACATGTAGAGGGCTTTAGACTTCTCTGTTCCGAGATACTGCACAAGATTGTGTGTAGCTGCATTGAAATCTATAAAAGTCACTTTCTGCTTTTTTGCCACATTACGCGGACTATTCAGGTATTCTCCATGTGTATCGACAAGTACGGAACCCTCTTCCTTAGGATCAACCTTCGCCGGACCTGCTTCATGATCGCTTACATCCTTTGTATTGTCAACCTTTTCGGAAGGGAAATTACGGCGTACTATAGAGTTCATCAAGATAGGAGTCGCCCCTTTCTTCTTGACATCTTTCACTATCTTCGTAAGATTGGCATCGAAAGTTGAACCCGGCTCTGAATATCTTTCCTGACTCTTGATCTTCTCATCGTTATGCCCGAACTGTATGATGACGTAGTCTCCCTTCTTGACACCGGACATCATCTTGTCCCAACGCCCGCCATCGATGAAGCTTTTAGAGCTTTGTCCGTTCACTGCGTGATTGCAGACTTTCACAGGTCCCTGAAGCATCATCGGCAACATTTGTCCCCAGCCACGTTCCTGTTTTTCATCATCGGTTGGCTTATTAGCCATTGTAGAGTCACCCGCCATCCAAATGGTGATGGTGTCGGTCTGCTCTTGTGCAATAGCTCGCGCAGGCAGTAATCCTGCCAGCGCGAGTAAAAATATAGATATTTTCTTCATTTCTGATTATATTCAAGAAATTAATCTACCACGATCTTCTTGTAGCGAGGCACAAGAAGCTTCATTATGCACCATCCTAAAAGATATGCAACACCACATATGCAGAATACGATAAAGTAGCCTGCAGGTTTTCCTGTGAAGCTGAACATGGACATCTGAGTCTCTGCCGCATAATCAAACAGAACGCCTGAACAAAGATTGATAAGGAAAGATCCGCAACCACCTGCCATGCCGCCGATTCCTATAATGGTGGCAATTGTGCTCTTCGGGAACATATCACCTACTACGGAATAGATGTTGGCACTCCACGACTGATGTGCAGCACCGGCTATACCTATTATGATGATGGGCATCCACTGAGAAACTGAACTCAGAGGCTGGGCAAGAAGTGCAAGGAGTGGGAAAAGCGCAAAGATGAACATTGCCTTCATGCGGGCAGCATAAGGATTGACTGTGATCCCTTTCTTAGCTGCATTATCTATAAAGATAGAAGGAAGCTTGCCACCATAGATCGATAGCATAGTGATAAGATAAAGCACAAATATCATCATCATGCCTTCTCCTGATGAAGTGGAAAGGTGGAATACATCTGTGATGTATGCCGGTGTCCAGAACAGGAAGAACCACCAGACACCGTCAGTCAGAAACTTTCCGAAGAAAACAGCCCAAGTCTGAGGATATTTGAAACACTGCCAGAAAGGAATTGTCGATGTCTCGCTGTCTTCGATTTCTGCCTTTTCCCTCGGAGACTCGTCGGGTGTGTCGTTATCCTGTTCGATGTATGCAAGCTCTGCCTCATTCACATGGGGGTTCTGAGCCGGTTCCTTATAAAGGAATACCCAGAAACCCATCCAGATGAAGCCCAAAGCGCCAATGACGATAAAAGCCATCTCCCAGCCGTTGCCCCAGCCTATTCCCTGGAAGAACTTTGCAAGAGGACCGATACTGAACGGGGCAATAAGAGCACCTACCGCTGAACCTGCATTGAAAATTGATGTCGCATATGCACGGTCACGCTTCGGGAAGTATTCCGCCGTAACCTTGATAGCAGCAGGGAAGTTGCCTGCCTCGCCAAGGGCAAGGATAGTACGCGCAGCGAGGAAAAACCATACTGAAACTGTAGCTATTGCCACCGCAATGTCGCCGGATGCTTCTATGAGAGCGGATGCGTTCTTGAGGTCGACACCCTTGAATATTTCAAAATATCCCTCTGTCGCAATTCCGCATAATGCATGTGCACAGGCACCTGCTGACCATACACCGATGGCCCACAGATAACCTTTTTTCGTACCCATCCAGTCTATGAATCGACCGGCAATAAGGTTTGCGATCGCGTAGACTATTGAGAAGACCGCAGTAATTAGACCATAATTTGCATCAGTCCAGTGGAACTCCGGTGATATAAATTCTTTCCATGTAAGAGAAAGCACCTGTCGGTCCATATAATTGACCGTAGTAGCGAGGAAGAGAAGCAGACAGATGGTCCAACGGAAGTTGGTCATCTTCTGGTTGGCAGCAGCCAATGGAGAATTATTTGCCATGATTAGAATTTAAAGTAATTTTTAGCATTGTTATAGCAAATATCCTCGATCATCTGATTGACACGCTTTTCCTCATATCCGGTATAAGGAATCTCTCCATTCTCGATGTCGGTTCCGACAAGGTTGCAAAGGGTGCGGCGGAAATATTCATGGCGCGGATAAGAAAGGAACGAACGGCTATCGGTAAGCATACCTACAAAGCGGCTCAGAAGTCCGAGCAGTGAAAGAGCGTTCATCTGCTTCTGCATTCCATCTTTCTGATCAAGGAACCACCAGCCTGAACCAAGCTGTATCTTACCGGCGATGCTGCCGTCCTGGAAATTACCGAGCATAGTAGCCATCACCTCATTGGCACATGGATTCAGGTTATAGATGATGGTTTTTGTAAGTTTGCCGTTGCTGTTAAGCTTATCAAGATATTTTGCACACTTCTTTGCAGTATTGAATTCTCCTATAGAATCAAAGCCGGTATCCGGACCAAGAAGCTTGAACATCTTTGAATTATTATCACGGATAGCGCCATAATGGAACTGCTGAGTCCAACCGCTTTCATAATCCATTTCTCCGAACACGATCATCATGGCACTCTTGAACTTATCAACTTCTTCCTGAGTAAGTTCACCGCCGTTCATCACTTTGGCGAAGATTGCGTCGATTTCCGGCTGTGTGTAATCCTCGGCATAGAATTCCTCAATGCCGTGGTCAGAGAGGCGGCATCCCATTTCCTCGAAGAAGTCATGGCGTTTCTGAAGGGCATCCACAAGGTCGTTGAAAGTACGGATTTCAATCCCGGCAGCTTCCCCGAGTTTAGCCATATATTCACGGTATTCAGCCGGTTTATCTACAGCCATAGCCTTGTCAGGGCGCCATGTGGGAAGCATCTTGATTTCAAATCCGGAATCCTTTACCTGCTTATGATATTCAAGAGAATCTGCCGGATCATCGGTAGTGCAGACAGTTTCGACATTATATCTGCGCATGAGTCCGCGTGCAGTCATATTGGGATCATTGCGGAGCTTGTCATTACACTCATCGAAAATTTCCTTTGCCGTCTCAGGGTTAAGGAGCTTATCAATTCCGAAAGCGGTCTTGAGCTCCAGGTGAGTCCAATGATAGAGTGGATTACGGAATGTATAGGGCACAGTTTCCGCCCATTTCTGGAATTTCTCCCAGTCTGTGGTGTCTTTACCTGTGCAGAAACGTTCGTCTACTCCGTTACTGCGCATAGCACGCCATTTATAGTGGTCACCACCAAGCCACAACTCAGTGATAGATGAGAATTTGTGATCGTCAGCCACCATCTTGGGAATCAGATGGCAGTGATAGTCGATAATCGGCATTTTAGCCGCATGCTCGTGGTAGAGTTTCTGTGCGGTTTCATTCTGCAGCAGAAAGTTTTCGTCCATGAATGGTTTCATATATATGTCTTTTATTAGGTTATTATAAGGTTACTCCGTTTTTAAATATAGCGATCTCATGAATTCCGGCTTTCTCGGAATTTACTTTCTTACCGCTTGCTACATCAAGAACGAAATCGGCAAATTTTTCAGCAACTTCACGCATATCTGCATCTTCCACAAGTACACCGGCATTGAAATCGATCCAATCAGGCTTTCTCCTTGCAAGACTGCTGTTGGTAGAGATTTTAGCTGTAGGAACGAATGTGCCGAATGGAGTGCCACGCCCGGTAGTGAAAAGCACTATCTGGCATCCTGAAGCAGCCAAAGCCGTAGATGCCACAAGGTCATTGCCGGGTGCAGAAAGGAGGTTAAGTCCGGGATTATGAATTCTCTCTCCATATGCCAATACGCCTTTGACCTCGCTTTTACCACTTTTTTGAGTACATCCGAGAGCTTTTTCCTCCAGAGTCGAAATTCCACCCGCTTTATTGCCCGGAGAAGGATTTTCCCCTACTGGTTCTCCATGACTTAGGAAATATTCCTTGAAATCGTTTATGAGAGTGATTGTCTCACCGAGAAGTTTGTCGTCCGCGCATCTCTGCATCAATATAGTCTCGGCTCCAAACATCTCCGGCACTTCAGTAAGGACTGTTGTACCTCCCTGGCAATCACATAGAAAATCAGAGAATTCTCCAAGAAGGGGATTTGCTGTAATACCTGAGAATCCGTCGCTGCCGCCACATTTAAGACCTATCTTGAGTTTGGATGCAGGAAGGGTAGTGCGTCTGTCCTGTCTTGCTTTTTCATATAGGGAACGGAGAATATTCAACCCGTATTCAACTTCATCGCCCTCCACTTCCTGACAGACCATGAACTTGACACGATCCTTGTTGTAATCACCACAGAATTTTTCAAACACGGCAGGTTGGTTGTTTTCACAACCCAGTCCAACCACAAGGATTCCACCGGCATTGGGATGAAGCACCATATCCCGAAGGATCTTTTTAGTGTTTTCATGATCATCACCAAGCTGAGAACATCCATAATTATGAGGGAATGCAAATATGCCATCCACACCTTCTGCCCCGGTCTCGGCATTTAGGCGATCCACTATCTGCTTTGCGATACCGTTGACACACCCGACAGTAGGGATAACCCAAATCTCATTTCTCACGCCTGCCTGTCCATCCGGACGGATAAATCCTTCAAAAGTCCTTTCGCCACCCTCACAATGACTCTTGACCACCGGCTTACGCTTCACATCAGAGTAATCAAGCTGTCCGGCAAGATTTGTCTTTATGTCATGGTCATCAAGAAATGATCCCAATGCTATGTCATGCTTCGCGTGACCAATCGGGAAACCATATTTAATTATGTTTTCCCCTTCCTTTATATCTTTTAGAGAAAATTTGTGACCGGCGGGAATATCCGATTGAAGAGGAAATACCACCCCGTCTATATTTACCTCATTACCCTTCTGCAATGCGGATATTGCCACTGCCACATTGTCGGAAGGGTTGATTTTAATATAATCTTTCATGAATATAGTTTAGTAGCTGATCAAATAAATGAAAAAACTTTACCCGGTCGGCTGAACTCCGACCGGGTAGTAAAAGGCAGGAATTATAAGATGCTCTCTACAGTAGCGAGCATTCCCTTATCCTGAATACTGTCAAGATACTCAACTACAAGGTCGGTAAGACCTGGAATTTCATTGAGGTTTCCATGTTCTTTCCAGATCAGATCTTCTGCAGCGAGGACACCTTCAGCAACTTTACGTGTGTCGCCGGTTGCCCAGAGTTCAGTCAGGAGATCCATGATCTTCTGGTCATCCTTAGGCTGAATTGGCGCACCGTCTTCACGTTTGCCTCCTTTGTAATAAGTAATGATGGCTGCAAGACCGAGAACAAGACCCTTTGGAAGCTCACCCTTACGTTCGAGATATGTCTTCACGCCCGGCAGATCACGGGTCTGATATTTCGGGAATGAATTCAACATTATCGAGGTCACCTGATGATCGACGAATGGATTGTTAAATCTTTCAAGAACGCTTTCACCATACGCTGTAAGTTCTTCCATCGGAAGGTTGAGAGTCTGCATTAGCTCGTCAAACTGAACCTTATGGATGAACTTACCGATGACGGGATGATTGCATGCATCACGCACGATATCCACTCCGCTAAGATAGCTCACCGGGGAGAGCACAGTGTGGGGACCGTTGAGAAGAGTCACCTTACGCTCATGATAAGGAGCTTCCGAATCCGTGATGATTACATTAAGACCGGCCTTTTCAGCAGGAAATTCAGCGCGAAGATCTTCTATGCTCATGTTTTCAGGGCGTTCGATCACCCATACATGGAATGCTTCGCCTTGAACCACAACATTATCTTTATAGCCGAGTTTTTCCTGAATATTTGCGATATCCTTACGGGGGAATCCGGGCACGATACGGTCGACCAGAGTAGCGCATACATAGTTGTATGTATTAAACCAGTTCTTGAATCCTTCATAGTCTTCACCAAGCTGATCTTTCCAGAGGTCTATGTAATCGTTGATGAATTTCTTGAGATGATGTCCGTTTTCGAATATCAGCTCGCAAGGCATAATGATGAGACCTTTCTTTGGATCTCCATTGAAAGCCTTATAGCGTGTGTAAAGGATCTGAGTCAGCTTGGCAGGATAAGATGCAGGGGGGGCATCATTAAGTCTGCACTCAGGATCAAATGCAATACCGGCTTCCGTAGTGTTGGAAATCACAAAACGTATTTCCGGCTGAACTGCCAGACCAAGCACGGCATCATGCTGACCCCATGGGTTCAGACCGCGGCTGATCACGTCTATTCTTTTAAATGAGTTAACTATCTCGCCGTTAAGACGTCCTTGCAGGTTGACATTGTACATGTAATCCTGAGCTGAGAGCAACTTCAATGCGAAGTCATCGGGAGTGCCCTGAAGCACTACGACAGATGAATTGAAGTCGGTGGCTTCATTCATATTCTTTACGATCCAGTCTACAAAGGCGCGAAGGAAATTTCCTTCACCAAACTGAATGATTCTCTCGGGAGCCGTAGCCTTAGGTGCGGTTAGTTTGTTAAGAACTTTCATTTGTTTTGATTGATTCTTAGATAGGTTGTTTCTTCTAAAATGCAAAAATAACAAAACTAACTCAAATATGCAAATAAAAGGCAAGATATTTGCGGCGAAAAGGGTCAGATGGAGAATGACAGTATTACCCTCTGATAGAAATTGAAATGAGATGGAGCAATATTGAAGTCAAGCGATGCTTTGAGCGACATGAATTTCCGTCTGAGGAATATTACGGAAGCGGAAGTCCTGTTGTAGAGCGACGCAGCATAATATGGCTCGCCCTGATTCAGCACATAGGAAAATTTTCCATAAAAAGGGAAAAGCTTTCCGCCGGCATAAAAAGTATTATTCAGTTCGAGGAATTTCCATCTGATATCGAAATCGACCCAGACTCCGGCAGGTGTTTTCCATAACATGTCTCCTCTGTCTCTGGTAAAGCTGCCGAGTGCGCCAACCCTTAGCGAGCATGAGTCAAGAGAAGAAGCTACACATCTGGCAATATCTATTCCGACATAAGGATTATAAAGGATATCGTCTACTACGTTTTGTCCGGGTATTCCGGATTTATCAAGCGCAAGATGGTCTAACATAGCCAGACCACCCCACAGGAATTTCCGGTCAGCATAATATCGCTCTCCGCTTGCTATTATATTGAAAGCCTCCCTTTGAGTCTCTGTCTGCATACCACGCCAGTCAAGAAATGCCTGGAAATATCCTTTGTCGTTGCGGTAACCTATAAGGGCACCCCTGATATTTCGCTGGGAATACTTCACAGAATCGTTCCATATATAATTGGGCATCTCGGCATAAAGCTGATCCCTGCCAAACATGCCCATTGCAAATCTTAGTCCCTTGGATTGGTATCGATAATAAAGAGTCGGAGACAGACGGTGTCCTTCCCATTCACATCCGATGGGTTGAGTCCACACCACACCTCCTGCCACACGATGCCTGTCATTATTGAGGCTGATTCCGATTTCCGGAGCAAGCTGCGTCTGGAAGAATGTTTTGGCAGATGCATGCTGTGTGTCTCCTTCGCGGTTGTCAAACACTGCAGACAAATCTACACTCCAATAAAGATCCGGTCTTTGAGCGTAAAGACCGGATATGGATATAAGTGCCAATACCGCTGAGACAATGATCTTGTTATAATTCATATTTCAGGCAATATCTCTTTGGTAGAAAGTAGAGTATGTTTTCTTCATCAAAGTATATACTCCGTTGACAATGACTAAAGCAAGATAACCGAACACACTTCCAAAAGCCGCGCCACATAAGAGGTCGGTAGGATAGTGGACCCCTACATATAGTCGTGACAGACTGACTATGATGGCCCATGCAAAAATAAATGCAGTGAATTTTCTTGACTTCATCACACACGACAGAAGGGTAGCCAGTGCAAATGTATTTGCAGCATGGCATGATGGCCAGCTATAACCACCCGGGTGAATATCCTTCACAAGGGTAATCATACTGAATATAGGATTTTCCGGATTGCAGGGACGAAGTCTTCCTACATATGGTCTGATCACATGAGCGCATATCTGGTCTGCCATGACAATAGCTACAACTACTGCCACAAGAGTCAGAATAGCAGACTTTGGACTTAATCTTTTAAACAGAAGGTCGATCAAAAACATATAGAAAGGAATCCAAATCCATCTTCCGGTGATCAATGCAACTGTCTCGTCTAAAAACGGAGTATGATAGCTGTTGAAAAACAATAAAATATTTTCGTCAAGCGATGTAATAGTTTCAATCATATAAAATGTCAGTTCAAAATATTATCTCTTATTTATCGCAAAATTAGTTCTTTTTTTCTTTAAAACAAAGAATTTGCTAATATTTTATGAATTATTAGTAAATTAAGCATAAAAATGAAGGTTGTCCAAATTCGTGATTTGTATTCATTTAAAAATAAAAACCGGACTTGATTGAGTTGAACCAAGTCCGGATATAAGATCAAGTCTCTTAAAAAATGAGAATTAGTATAAACTTGAGAATCAGTATATATCTTTGATTTTAGAAATGTGACGTTCCGTCGAAACAATGAGTGCAAACCTGATCTTTTGGCAAACCGATTGCATCTATCAGGTTTTCAAGTGTATTGAATTTAAGAGACGTGAGTCCGTAGCGTTCCCTCATCTTCTCTACCATCTTGCAATAACGACAGCTTCCGGTCTTTGCATATTCTTCAAGATGTGCGTTAGGATCCCCTTCAAGCTCCTCAATGATACGGCGGGTGAGCAGTTCCATCTCTGATTTAGACGAAGTGAAGTTGAGATACCTGCAGCCGTAAATAAGAGGGGGACAGGCAATTCGCATGTGTACTTCTTTTGCTCCGCAGTCGAACAGCACTTTCACATTGTCATTAAGCTGAGTGCCTCTTACAATTGAGTCATCGCAGAATAAAGCTCTTTTTCCATTAAGCATTGCTTCGTTAGGCACAAGCTTCATCTTGGCGATGAAAGAACGCATCGACTGGTCGGAGGGGGTGAAACTTCTTGGCCATGTTGGGGTGTATTTGGAGATGCAGCGTTGATAAGGGGTGCCGTGACCAGCAGCGTATCCAAGCGCCATGCCGACTCCGGAATCTGGTATACCGGCTACACAGTCTATCTCTGTTTCTTTATCCTGCTGACCGAGGGCGTAACCGGATTTAAACCGAACCTCCTCGACATTTCTGTTTTCATAGGTTGAAGTAGGAAATCCATAATATACCCACATGAATGCACAAATCTGCATTTCCTTGTTAGGCTTACGGAGCTGAGTGATTCCATCGGGTTTCAATTCAACTATTTCACCGGGACCTACATCACGGAGTAGACGATAATCAAGGTTAGGAAATGAAGTGGATTCGCTGCTTACAGCATAACCGTCTTCTTTTTCTCCGATAACGATAGAGGTCCTGCCAAGCTTGTCACGACCTACAATCACAGAGTCTTCTGTAAGAATAAGCATTGAGCATGATCCCTTGACTTTATTGTAGACATTCTCGATTCCTTCTACGAAAGTCTTTCCTTGATTTATCAGCAAGGCAATCAGTTCTGTGGGATTAGTGACACCGGAACTGAGCTCCGCGAAGTGGGCGCCGCTTTCAAGAAGTTCTTTTTCAAGTTCGTCGAGATTATCAATCTTGGCTACTGTAACTATAGCATATCTGCCAAGATGAGAATTAATCGTGATCGGCTGAGGATCCGTGTCACTGATGACTCCGATACCGATGTTGCCTTTATACTTGTGCAACTCGGATTCAAACTTTGTTCGGAAATATGAGCTTTCAAGAGAGTGGATAGAACGGCAAAAACGTTTTTCATCCGCATCATAAGTCACCATACCTCCGCGGCGAGTGCCGAGATGTGAGTTATAGTCAACGCCATAAAAGATATCGTTGACACACTTTCGTTTTAAGGCTGCGCCAAAAAAACCTCCCATAAGACTTTCAAGTTTAACTTGTTACCTGTACTGTTGAGTGATTCGACTACGGATTAAGCATACCGTAAACCCGATTCATGATGCAAAATTAATAAAAAGTTGGAAAAATTCTCATGAAGTAAAGAAAAAATTTCATCTTCTTTTTGCGCCGGTCATGAGTGGAATCGGAAGACTCAGGAATAGACAGTGAGGACAATGGTACGCGGACCTCCATAATCGCGAAATTCACAGAGATAAATACCTTGCCATGTGCCGAGGCAAAGTCTTCCGTTTGTGATCGGAATAGTCAGCGAGATATCGGTAAGTGTAGCTTTGGCATGTGCAGGCATATCGTCAGGACCTTCCATTGTATGATAGTAATATGATTGTTTTTCCGGAACAATATGATCTAATATGCTGTCAAGATCATGTCGGACATCCGGATCGGCATTTTCATTTATAGTAAGTCCGCATGACGTATGCTTGACAAATACATTTAGCAATCCCGCTTCAGGAAGCGGGGAAGGAAGATTCCGCATAATTTCACCGGTGACGAGGTGACAGCCGCGCCGCATGGGCTTTAGCTGAATTTCTATCTGTCGTATCATTCTGCAAAATTAATCAAAAACTTGTAATAATAAAGTTTTATTATTAATTTTGTGATAAACTTAATTTATCAATGAAGAAGAAAATTTCATCAACTATTGCTTTATGCATGCCATTAATCATGGCAGGACAGGCATATGTGAGGCAGTTTGACCACAATCCTTTAGAACGAAGTACGGAAAGAGTGATGCAATATACACCGACTTCGGGAGGATATATATATTGTAAAAACGGAGACAACCTTTACACCCGTGCTCTTTATGGAGGCAATTCGGCTTTCAGGATAGAGACCAGCGACCGTCCTATCTTCGGAGCTTTCCATGGCAAAGATAACAGAAATATTCATTTTATTGTGAGTGCGAATGGCAGAAGCCTGCGTCTTGACTCAGCAGCCGAATGCCGTTCTTACTATAGAGGTGGCGAACGCCGCTACGAACTCAATGATCCCTCATGGGGGAAAGGGAAAATAACCCTGATTACATTGGCTCCGCGACATAAAGAAGGGTCAATATGGAAGATCGAGGCATCTGATATGCCTCAGGATGCCGAGATAAAGGCTCTATGTGTTCCTACAGTCAAAATTAAGCTCAGCCGTAACGGAGACATGGGTGCTGATCCCGCCAACTGTTTTGCTCCTGATCCTGATAGTACACCCACAGAGACCAAGGGACTTCGTATAGGTGGAGATGTAAAAACGGTATTTGTGGAATATGCCGACAAGAACGTCAATGTTTCCGATCAGGAGAGAATTTCTGACGAATACACAAAAGCGGAGGCTCAAAGGGAAGAACTTGCTGCCATATTGGAAATCGACACTCCTGATCCTTATTTCAATGTTCTCGGTCCTGTATTGACTCATGCCGCCGACGGAGCATGGGACGGCAAGACATGGCTTCACGGTGCAATTGGCTGGCGGTCCCCGCTTGCGGGATGGAGAGGAGCATACAACGGCGATTTTTTAGGCTGGCACGACAGGGCAAGATCTCATTTCGATGCATATGCGAAGTCACAGGTGGACAGTGTGCCTCCATGCTTTCCGCATCCTTCACAGGATCCTGCCATGCAGATGGCAAGAGCAGAGAAGAAGTGGGGTACACAGATGTACAGCGACGGATACATCTGCCGCAATCCGGAACGCAATGACCAGATGCATCATTACGACATGAACCTCTGTTATATCGACGAGCTGCTATGGCATATCAAATGGACTGGAGATCTCGACTACGCGCGGAAGATGTGGAAGACACTGAAGTCTCATCTTGAGTGGGAGAAACGTAACTTCGATCCCGACAACGACGGACTATATGACGCCTACTGCTGCATATGGGCAAGCGATGCATTGTATTACAACAGCGGAGCTGTCACTCACTCTTCTGCCTATAACTATCGTGCCAACAAGATTGCAGCCGAAATAGCTGAAAAAATCGGTGAAGATCCAACTCCTTACAGAAATGAGGCGGAAAAGATTCTTTCAGCACTGAATTCCACTCTTTGGCTTGAAGACAAGGGAGTATGGGCTGAACACAAGGACTTTATGGGACATAAGAGAATACATGATCATCCTGCTTTATGGACCGTATACCATGCAATCGACAGTGATGTAGCCGATAATTTCATGGCTTATAGTGCGACTCGCTATATCGACAACAATATTCCACACATTCCTGTTGAAGCAGAGGGTCTTGAGGAAGGGTATTCCACAATCTCCACCACAGACTGGCTTCCTTATGCATGGAGCATAAATAACGTGGCCTTCGCTGAAGTGATGCACACAGCGCTCGCTTACTGGCAGGCTGGCAGGTCGGAAGAGGCTGCAAAATTGCTCAAGAGCTCCATGCTCGACGGAATGTTTCTCGGCAATAGCCCCGGCAATATAGGACAGATAAGTCATTACGACGCTGCGAGAGGTGAATGCTACAGAGACTTTGCCGATCCGACTGCCATGATGTCGCGTGCGATAGTGCAAGGACTTTTTGGATTTGAACCAGATGCTCTGGGACAAACGTTAAAAATTCGTCCGGGACTTCCTTCCGGTTGGGATCATGCTTCTATAAAGCACTCTGATTTCGACCTTGAATTCAAGCGTAGCGGTAACAAAGAGATATATGAAATAAGCGTAAGACTCGACTCATTGAAAAATGCGATCTTTCTTCTTCCAGCTTTAACCAACAAAGTGAAATATGTGAAAATCAATGGAAAGAAACATGCATGGGACACAGCATCCACATGTGTCGGTAAGCCGATGATCGAGATAACAACTCCATTGACGGGAAAAATGACTGTCGAGATCGGATGGAAAGGGAAACCGATATCTGAATCAAAAAAATCCGGCACCGGAAATGTCCGTGAAAGATTCCGTGAAGTTAAGTCAGGAGACCTCACATGGTGGGAGGAGACAGAGAGTTTCCGACACATAGCTCCGGATGCAGACCGACTCGGTATAAACATAGCAAACAGTAACTCAACCGACTACGAACCTATCAATCTTATCGACCATTATAATGCGAATATCACCGACATATTCCGCAATCGGTATGAGTCTCCGAGATCACCCTATACAACTCTTCAGATTCCATTGCAGGGAATAGGCGAGTGGTGTCATCCCGGCGATACGGCTCATATTGATGATTCAGGTCTTCGCAGGGCTCTTGATGATGCCGGGATATTTAACACAGAGTCAGGAATTCCTTTTGCTTCGGTAAAAGAGGGTAAGAACGTAGTATACACCTCGCTCTTTGACAATTATCCTGACAGTGTTTCCATTTCTTTGAACGGAAAGGCAAAAGGAATCGATTTATTGTTAGCAGGTAGCACCAATCATATGCAGTGCTATATGGAGAATGGCAAAATAGTCGTGAAATACACCGACGGAACAGAGGAGGTGCTTCCTCTTATTGCACCTTATAACTGGTGTCCCATCGAACAGGATTATTATGTTGACGGAAAAGCTTTCAGACTGGACACTCCTCGCCCGCACCGACTGATATTCAAAGATGCAACTGTTACGGACAATGTTGAGAAAGAGCTTGACATAAAGGGAGTGTACGGAAGGCGTATCGACGGAGGTGCTGGGGTAATACTCAGGATTGCCCTTGATCCCCAAAAAGAATTGAAGGAAATGATAGTCGAGACTTTATCAAATGATGTAGTGGTCGGATTAGTATCAGCCACATATGAAAGATGATATAAAAATATTTGCGACAACTTTCTTGTCTATCTGATGTATTATTAATTGTACTGAATTGTCTAACTTATACTATAATGTAAGCCATATGTTGACAGCTGAAAATACCGGAGCTATCGCCAAAGCGATAGAAATGCTCAAAACGATATCCTTTCAGGATGCGATGTCTAAGATTGCAAACACACTTGTAAACTTCAGTTTCAAGGTGCTTATTGCAATATTAGTTTTCTATGTCGGAAGATTTATCATCAGAAAGATAAATCAGATTCTCTCAAATATATTCGAGAAGAAGCATGTCGATCTATCTCTTGCTACCTTTGTGCAGAGTTTCACTCAGATTCTACTCTATTTCATATTGGTAGTGACCATAATCGGTATTTTGGGGATTGAGACAAGTTCATTCCTTGCGCTGTTTGCTTCTGCAGGTGTAGCAATAGGTATGGCACTAAGCGGCACCTTGCAGAATTTCGCAGGAGGAGTGCTAATCTTAATTCTTAAACCATATAAAGTGGGAGACTACATCGAAGCCCAGAGTTTTGCCGGCACGGTCAAGGCTATGCAGATGTTTCATACGGTCATCACGACTCCTGACAACAAGACAATCCTCATCCCTAATGGAGCTTTATCAACCGGAAGTATCAACAACTATTCGGTGCAGCCAAGAAGGAGAGTGGACTGGACAATCTCCATTCAATATGGAGATGATTTCAACAATGCAGCTGAAGCAATAAAGGAAATACTCAATTCAGACGAAAGGGTAATAAAAGATGATCCTTCACAAAGCATATTCGTAGGATTGAAAGAATTAGGCGACAGTGCAGTCATCCTTACAGTAAGAGCATGGACAGAAAGTTCGGACTATTGGGGACTTTTCTTCGATATGTCACAACGTATGTATGCCGAACTGCCGGCAAAGGGTGTAAACTTCCCGTATCCGCAGCTTGACGTTCACCTTAAACACGATCAATGATCAAAAAGTCACGCTCAAGATCCAAGCCTGTACTTACGTATTATATCAAGGAGGTCGGAACCATATTCCGCCTCCTTTTTTTTGCCTATCCCCGGTATAGAGAGCAGGTCCTCCTTATCATGCGGCTCTTCATTGGCAAGATGTACCAAAGTTTTGTTACCGAGTATCATGAACGCGGATACACCTTCTTCGGTTGCCTTATTACGTCGCCATTCCACAAGCCGCTCATATAATTCCGGATTCATGACATCAGCGTTTAGGCGCGAATTCTTTCCCTTGGCAGCCATTTTTACCCATGTGGAATCAGAAAGTGACACATCTCGCTTGATCTTAAGTAAGTCTGTTGCTGACAGATGTCTGCAAAGAGTAGCCTCCATAAGCGTAGTTTTCAACTTCGCCTCATATTCAACCAAAGTCATCGCATCAGAAAATTTCTTGAAAGCCTCCTTGCTGTCAATCTCAGAAGGGATATCCTGGATAAAACGGAATATCGGACCGAGTTCCCTAAGGAAATAGGAACTGGCTGCTTTCAGTCGTTCATAGATCTGTCCGGAAGTAGCATTATGAGCTGCCATGCGACGGAGTTGAGACTGAAAACGAAGGGACACTTCATGAAGAGCCATGAACTGATTACTGAATAATTCACCAAAAGATGCCGTCAACTTTGGAAATGCTGCGGAATGACTTGTCTGAAGTACCCTATGTAGCCTTTCCATGGAGCTGCGGAGACCTGAAAGATCAGGTATTTCAAGATTAAGACGCAGATCAAATTCATTCTTCAGCTGATCGACTTTGGAAGAGTCAACCTCTCTGATTGAACATGCTGTTTCAAAATCTGAAACCATCCGGTCACTTATTATGGCATATGCAGGCAGCGGAGATTCAAGCACTATGCCATCCAGGCTCCGGCAACGGCTCAATGCCACATAGGTCTGTCCATGAGCAAATGCAGCAGAAGCATTAATGATCGCTTTATCAAAAGTAAGTCCCTGACTCTTATGTATTGTAATAGCCCAAGCGGCACGTAATGGCAACTGACTGAAGCGTCCTACCACTTTCTCCGTCATTTCCTTGCTGTTATCGTCAATGAAATATGCTGTATTTTCCCAAATTTCACGATCCACTTCAATTGGAGCCATATCATCGTCAGTCACCACAATCACCTTGCCATCTTCTGATATGCTCTTGACGCGACCTATAGATCCGTTGAAATAACGCCGCAAGCCACCGGTGTCATTCTTGACAAACATAACCTGAGCACCTTCCTTGAGTGTAAGATATCTGTCTACCGGATAAATCAATTCAGGAAAATCCCCTTCTATGTCAGCCTCAAACACATGTGGCTCAGCCGGAAGCTGCTGCATCTTTTCTGAATTCACGTCGTTTGCCTGACGGTTGTGGGTCATCAGCCGTATGTATCGTTCCGATTCCGGAGGATTGAAACCTGCTATATATCTCGAATTAAGGGTATGTAATATCTGGGAATCAGCCTTGCTTTCACGAATGGCATTGAGTATATGCAGGAAGTCTGAGTCTTTCTGGCGATATACCTTGGTAAGTTCGACTGTCTCATATTGAGCTGATGCAAGGACATGGCTGTCGAAAAAGTAAGGAGAACGATAATATTCACTTAGCATGTGCCATTCTTCTTCACTTACCACAGGAGGCAACTGCTGCATATCTCCAATCATAATAATCTGTACTCCACCGAAAGGCAGGGGAGTATTCCGGTATTGGCGCAATTTCGCATCTATGGCATCAAGCAGATCGGCACGCACCATACTTATCTCGTCTATAACGATTGTGTCGATCGAACGTATTATCTTTATCTTGTCTTTGGAATACTTCTTGAATCTCTTATTATTTTCAGCTTGTCCTATTCCTGGTATATATGGAGAAAAAGAGAACTGGAAGAAACTGTGGATAGTCATTCCTCCGGCATTGAGGGCTGCAATTCCGGTAGGAGCAAGCACAACAATAGACTTCGAACTCTCTTGTTTCAGTTTTTTAAGAAATGTAGTCTTTCCGGTTCCTGCTTTCCCGGTAATAAAAACATTGGCGCCGGTGTCTTCTACAAGACGCCACGCCAGTTCCATCTGCTTGTTATCCATCATAAGTCTTGTTTCTGCAAAATTAACGACTTATTTTGAAAAAACAAAATCCATAAAGACAAACTTTAGAATCCGACTCACAAAAATTGGTGGAGAAGAAATCTGATGAGTAAGAAAAATGAAGCGGAATACATTTACAAAATAGCATCCTAAAAGTACGTCATTTCAATACGTCTCGCCAGTATCCTTGCCTTACGTCATAGGAAAAATCGTTCTTATATGCCGGATTCTTGATGACGATTCTCAATGGAGGTTCAGTATCCGGTGTAAAGTCCGCCGTGGTTCCGGTTGAGTCAGAAAAAGAATAGTTGGCATAACCGGCAGAGCCTTCATAAGAGACAGATCCAATAAGCATAATTGAAGGGTTATCCTTCGTCTGCTCAGCTTTGTCGAATCCCATCAGCCTGTAGGAATCATTTTTTGAATCAATCCTGAATACCTTGTCACCATCCATTTCTAAAAGTGTCATCACAGGAGTCCATCCATCCCGATATTCCGGAGCAAGCGACATGATCTCCTCTCTTGCAAGAATCTTTTGAAGACCCGATTCTGCAGGAGAAACATAATCTATAATTTGAACACCATCGTCATACCACAACGGGCGGTCGTCTCCGACACTCCATCCTCTCCATCCATATTTTTCCCAATCATCAAGTTTCGACTTCCTGAAATAATCTCGCAGCGCCTCATCAGCTATAATCGGGAAATAATCCACCATCGACACTGAATCTTCAATCGATTTCAAAGGATAAGGACGCGCAATAGGATAGACGCATAATGAAGCAAACCCCGGCGCATCGTTTTCTGAAAGGGTGCGCATCAGTTCTTTCAATTCATCGTCTGGTCTCGGTTCTACATATGAAGATTCAGAACTATCTTTTTCCGCCTTAGCGTCATGACAGGATACGAACGCTACTGAACATAAACATAGACCTGTCAGAATCAACGAATTCATACTCATTTTATTATTCTTAAAACAATTCATCATTAATTCAAATTTTGAGATAAGATTTTTATGGAATCATTATTTTCTCCCGATTTGTCTATATAGGATAGATTAGTGATTTCAGTCACTTCCTCTTCCATATTTTCAGGATCTGCATTAGATGAAGATGACTCATCTTCAAGAAGGTCGGCAGGATCTTTTACAAACAAAACAGCCAGTTCCTCCTGTCTTCTCCGCTTAAGCTGAGAGAGCTGTTTGCCTTTATAGCGGCTGTGTGCAATGTAGGAAGCTTCTATATCTCTGTTTCCCGATTTAAGTTTTGACAGCACACTCGATTTGGCAACTACACCCGGTCCGCAATTATAGGCAAGCGCAGCGAGCAAAAGACTGTCAGCCCCGAACTCCCTATATTTTGCACAAAGTTTTGCATAGTCTTTACGAGCGAGGGCATCCGCTTCAGATTCTGTAAGTCTCTTACCACGAGTGAATTTCTCACCGGGCATCACCTTATGTCCATAACCAACAAAGGGCCAGTGACTTGGTCCACTCAAGCCTTCATATTTCTTTATAATGGCGATGGCATCTTCAAATGTAGGAGCTTTTTTTTGATTGACAGTCGTTTCTGAGACTGCAAAAACAGCAACGGCTCCTATCAGGAAGAGTAAAATCAATAAATGTATTTTTTTCATTAATAATTCTTTTTATACTGACAAATTTGACACAGGTTCTGATACTACTGCCATGTCGGTGTCACATTTCTAAAATAAAACGCATGAGAAACACTAAAGTTTTTATTTGTTTTATCAGTCACATTCTTACTTACCAAAGTCTTTCTACATATTCTAAAATCAAAAGTATGAAGAAGATTGTTATATAAATGTATTCTGATCAAAGTCTAAGTTTTGATTAGGAATATGATATACCATCAACATTAAAATAAATAAAAGTTATGAATAAACAGCAGTTTAAGAAAGCAGTTGAGGCAGTAGGCGCTTCAATGTGCGATGAAATGATGACAGTATACTATAATGTAGAAGGTGCTGATCGAGAAAAAATTTCAATTGCGGTTGCCAAAGTGCTCGGTGCCACAGGAGCAGCCAAGGCAAATGCTAATCGTTTTTTCGACCGCGGTGTGAAAGGATTTGCATCCGAAAAGGAATACGTTAAGGCAAAAGGAGAATTTTTCAAGAAACTCTTCGAAAAGATCCGCAAAGACTTCAATGAAGAGATTTCAGCTGCCCTGAAGCTTTTCAACGAGGCTGTTCCGCAGGAAGTGAAGGATGCCAACAAAGTCAACGCTTAATTAAAATTTGTCATGAATATCTGGAGACTCGCATTGAAATTGACCGGTTGGACGTTTGATATTACAGTGCCGGTTTATGATAAATGTGTGATATGCGTGGCTCCGCACACGTCAAACTGGGATTTTCTTCTCGGTCTGGCGGCATATCGTTCGGTGGGAAGGAAAGCCAATTTCTTAATGAAAAGCTTTTGGTTTTTCTTCCCTATGAAGTATCTGATGAGGTATTTCGGAGGTATCCCTGTGGAAAGAACGAAAGAGAGGTCGAAGGGATCCCTGACCGAAAGGGTGATACGGCTTTTTCACACCGAGCCATATGTGAATCTGGCTGTTACACCAGAAGGGACAAGAAGTGCTGTCGACCAATGGAAGACCGGTTTCCTGTATATTGCTTACGGTGCCAAAGTCCCTATTCTTCTTGGAGTCATAGACTACAGCCAAAAGCATATTCAGATTTCCAAGACATATCAGCCTACTGGTGACGTTGAGACCGATATGAAAGCGATCAGAGAGTATTACTCCGATTGGAAACACGCAGCGCGCTATCCAGAAAAATTCATATCCTGATGAAAGACCTTAAAGTTTGCCTGTATCCACAGGAAATAATATGGAATGACAAGGAGCGTAACCTCGCCAATCTTGAAGAAGCGTTGATCAGGATGCATCCTGCCACTGATCTTATGATCATACCAGAGACTTTCTCCACCGGATGCCCTTACGGTGACAAGGAAAGTGTTCGGGAATTGACGGAGCGCAATTCCGGTGCTACGGTGGAGAGGCTTAAACTACTTGCCCGTCAATATCATGTGGCTATAGCAGGAAGTTACCTTGCTGATACAGGTGGTCTTCTTGCCAACCGGGCATTCTTTATTGAGCCGAACGGCGAAGAATATTTCAGCGACAAGAGGCATCTATTCAGCATGGCAGGAGAGGACAGACTTCTTTCGCCCGGACATAAACGTCTGAAAGTAAGATACCGTGGATGGGAGATTGCAATGGTTGTATGTTATGATGTGCGGTTTCCGGTATGGTGTCGCAATGTCGGTAATGAATATGACCTTCTTATTGCTGTCGCCAACTGGCCTAAGGCAAGGGTGGAGGCCTGGAAAAAACTCCTTATGGCCCGGGCAATAGAAAACGAAGCATATGTCTGTGGAGTCGATTGCAAGGGAAAGGATATTAAAGATATAGAGTATGATGGCACATCGCTTGCCATAGACTTCAAGGGAAACGATATATCCATTTCTGATCCGGACGGTGGAGACCTTGTCTATGCGACTCTTTCACTTGAGAAGCTTAATAGCTTCCGTGAAAAGTTTCCTGCTTACAAAGATGCTGACAAATTCAATATAATCACAGACTAATTAAATAAATCGCCTCTCCGGAGACGATTTTTTTATTAGCCTTCTTTTTATGAGTCGGATCCTTAATTTAAATACATTATTTTATAACCCTAAGCCTGTTTTATGTCAATTTACTTGCCGATATTGATATTTTTATTTAAGTTTGCAATGAAATTCACTATATCAATTAGACAGACAATATGAGGAAAATATTTATTGCATTCATTCTTCTTTTGATATATGCTACTCTGAATGCGCAAGAAAAATCCAAGTCGGAGAAATTATATTTAATAGATGGATATTTCTTTAAGGAATGTCCTGTTGATATCAGTTCCATAAAAGGAGGGATGTCTATAGAAACAGCTGATGGAATAAAGGCAATCGGATTACTGATCAAAGAACCGATCAGTGAAGAGTTAAAACAAAAAGCAATCTCCAAGGATCAGATTTTTGAAGCAGACATACTGCTTGATATGTATAATGAAAGCGCTTATCAAATGAGTAAGAGTCCCCTTCCAGATGAAGAAAAATTGAAAGAAGGTGATAAGTTTCCTACTTTTACTGCAACAGATATCGATGGAAAAATCTGGACTGACACCGATATAGAAGGAAAGGTGATGGTGTTGAATTGCTGGTTTACAGGATGCAAACCATGCCGGGCAGAAATGCCGGAATTATCACAATGGAAGGAAGAGATGCCTGACGTCATGTTCTTCTCATCCACATATGAGAAAGGAGAGACGGCACGTCCCGTTTTAGAAAAAAACGGTTTTAACTGGATTCCAATTGTAAATGACACTCAGTTTAAAGAATATGTCGGAAAGGAAGGATACCCGTTGACAATAGTAGTTGATAAATATGGTAAAATAGCGCATATAGAAAGAGGCACTTCCCCTGAACAACGGGAAAACATAAAGAAGACCATCTATTCCATTCGATAATATTGCAGACGCTGATTGCCTTATAAGTATATTAATATTATGCGCCGGTATGAACCAAATGTGGTTGTAGTGTGTTTAAATATTGTAAAAACAGTAAAAAATTATTCCTCCGTCTTTTAGTCTGCATAATTATGGATTAAGACTTAAGGCGCAAGAGTAATAAAGACATTAATCTTAAAAAATAAATTATGGAAACATTCGAAGAAATAATCCAATCTCCTACACCTGTACTGGTAGACTTTTTCGCAACATGGTGCGGTCCATGCCGTATGATGCACCCGATTCTTGAAGAACTTCATGAAAAAATGGGCGATAAAGTACGTATAATCAAAATAGATATAGACAAAAATGAGCAGTTAGCTGCTAAATATGTAGTGCAATCAGTGCCCACATTGATGATCTTCAAGAACAACAAGCTTGAATGGCGTGGTGCAGGAGTTCACTCCGCAGCAGACCTTGAGAGACTGCTTGAAGCATATCTTTAATTAAACAGGTGCATAATACCGCATAATTAAACGATGGTTTAATCTGCCCAAAATATGTCATAAAAAATCCCGGACCGTTGAAGTGGTTCGGGATTTTTTATAATTGCCTGCAATAGAACTTCTCAGGCGAATCGTATTATTCCGTATTACTCAAAAATTATGTATCTTTGAGGATACATCAAGGATGAATCATTCATTATTTAAATGAGTCAGGAAGATCATTCTCGTACAGGATCGTATCACCTGAAGAGAGGATTTTTGAAAGAAGCAGCTGAGAGTCGGCAAATGAGTCTACTATATGTAGGTTTTTCTCATCGAAGCCGGTAGATAGAATACCGTCGACGAGCGCATTCCTATTATATGCCCCAACGATGATCGCCACATCAAGTTTATTACCAATCTGCTTACCGAGTTCACGGTTAAGATTCTCCTGTTCACTTCCTAGTTCAATCATACCAGGAGTAACGATTATCCGTTTTCCTTCTTTGAACTGAGAAAGTACGTCAACAGCCATTCTTGATCCCGCAGGATTTGAGTTGAATGCATCATCTATGATCGTAACACCACCGGGAGTCCGCTTTACGCTCAGTCTGTGCTCAACCTGTTCGATTGATGCTACACCACGGCGAATTTCATCATGGGAAAGCCCGAGCTGAAGAGCAACTATCACTGCTGACACAAGATTAGATATATTGCATTCTCCGATTAGCCGTGTGTGAAGAGCAATGCTTGTACCATCATCACCTACTACTGTGAAATCCGTGCCTTCAGGCGTGTATATGATATCCTCTGCCCTGTAGTCACATCCGGAAGAGGAAGACACGCCATAACGGATTACCTTGACATTGTCTACGCTACGGTTGGCACACCATTCAAAATCATTGTTGATTACACCTATTCCATCATACGGAAGAGCGTCTATGAGTTCAAATTTTGTCTTCTGAACGTTTTCCATGCTCTTGAAAGATTCAAGATGCATCGGACCGACAGCCGTAACTATACCAATCTGAGGATGAACCATATCGCAGATTTCCTTAATATCGCCGACCTGCTTGGCTCCCATTTCACATATGAACACCTCATTATACGGCTTCATCATCTCTCGCACTGTACGGATGACTCCCATCGGGGTATTATAGCTGCCGGGAGTCATAAGCACATCATAACGCTCAGACAAAATACGCTGCAGATAATGCTTCGTTGAAGTCTTTCCATAACTTCCGGTAATTCCGACAATCTTGAGATCGGGCATGTTTTCGAGTATCGACACCGCTTCATTGCGGTATCGCGCATTGATTGATGACTCAACAGGTTTAAGAATCCATACGGCTAAAATAGCGATAGCCCATGAA
This sequence comes from Muribaculaceae bacterium, assembly GCA_029062005.1. Classification (GTDB taxonomy): domain Bacteria; phylum Bacteroidota; class Bacteroidia; order Bacteroidales; family Muribaculaceae; genus Lepagella. Next base: position 56,855 of record JAIDQZ010000018.1, read on the forward strand.
AAAATACACAGAAACAGGATAATACCAAGACTAAGCTGTCCACCTGTGTAATATAGGAAGGCATCGCTACCTCCACGTCCGACAGTAAGAATCACTGAAAGGGATACTGCTATAGAGATTATCACGCAAACACTATAAATCCTCTTCACACGCGGAGTGAAAACAAGGGGCTTCTTGAATTTCTTGCGAAGCATCAAAACAGACTGTACGCAACATGTACATGCCACAATAATCGCATTGATGGCAGGAGTCAGGAGGGTAGAAAACAGAAGAAACAAGACACCGACATTGACCATGCGCGATGCTGATGAAATGTCACCCGAACGGTTGAGCCATTTCCAATAGCGGTCGATGCGATAACTGTTTTGTTGAAGCATGTGAATATCGTGACGGAAATTCAAAAGCATGTATATTCCGCAGATCACGAGGATAATAATTGCAAAAGAGTTCACTTTTATTGGGGTTGTTAAGTTGTTGGTTGTTGAGTTGTGTGGTGGTGGATACGGCAGGATCAGAGGGAAAAAAAGGAGGTGACGGCGGCACGGAATCCAAATGGATTGTCAAGAAACGAATAGTGTCCGCAACCGGGAAAAGAGACAAGTCCTGAGTCGGGAATCAGACGTTTCATCGTCACTGCATCTGAAAGAGGTGTCGCTGTATCATCTTCTCCCCATATCAAGAGCGTAGGGGCCTTAATTGATGGCATTACATGTTTCAAGTCTTCATTGACGCATTTGCTCATTACAGCACGCATCATAGGAGAGGAATTTCGATAATCGGCAGATCCTTTCTTGCCACGCATACGCTCCACTGCTTCCGATCCTTTCTTCTTTCCAAGAATGAGCAACAATGTTTTTTTTATGGCTTTGAATGAATAAACCTTCCAATAATAAGAAAGACTTCTTTTAGGCTTTATACCAGCAGCATCCACGAGAAGCACCTTGTCTACATCTCCTCTTGAACTGAGAAGAATGCTTATTCTTCCCCCGAAGGAGTGTCCTACAAGAGAAGGACGATGAAGTCCGAGGAGTGAGATAAATTTCTCCATCATTGCCGTGAAATCCTCCACACCCCATACAGCAGGAGGTTCGGTACTTCCGCCATGACCGGGTAGGTCGACATTAAGCACCCTCATCTTTCCAATAAATAGATTCTCTATCGAAGCGACGGTATCGACATTACATCCCCAGCCATGCATAATTATCACAGGCTTGAGATTTTCTTCGCCCGAATCACGATAGTGAAGATTGACTCCGTCGATATCTATTGTCCTGTCCATATCAACTACATTATTTCAGGAATCTTTTCGTAAGATCTCCATATGCATCTATTCGCCTGTCACGTAAAAATGGCCACCACTGTCTGACATTTTCAGAACGCATCAGATCTACGTTCACCACCTCTTCAGCCGACTTGTCATCCGGTGCGAGATACAGAAATTCACCTTGAGGACCGGTAACGAAACTTGAACCCCAGAAATCTATCCCTGAAGTGACATCTGACATGTCTTCCTCAAAACCTACACGATTGACACTGACAACCGGAAGCCCGTTGGCGACCGCATGTGCGCGCTGAATTGTGATCCAGGCTTCACGCTGGCGCTGTTTCTCATCTTCGGGATCATCCGGATTCCAACCTATGGCAGTGGGATAAATAAGGATATCGGCATTGTCAAGAGCCATAAGACGTGCAGCCTCAGGATACCATTGATCCCAACATACGAGCACGCCAAGTCTTCCTACCGAGGTCTCGATCGGGTGGAAACCCAAATCTCCGGGAGTAAAATAGAATTTCTCATAAAACCCGGGATCATCCGGTATATGCATTTTACGGTATCTTCCGGCGACACTTCCGTCAGAGTCAAACACCACAGCGGTATTGTGATAGAGTCCGGATGCACGCCGCTCGAAGCTGCTTGCCACGAGCACCACTCCATTTTCACGAGCAGCCTCTGAATATACATCAAAAAACTCTCCGGGATGCGGCTCTGCATAGCGAAAATGCTCTACATCTTCACATTGGCAGAAATACAGTGAGTCATGAAGTTCTGACATGACCACCAGATCCGCTCCTTCTTCTGCAAGAGAACGGATCGCAGCAAGATTGCGCTGGCGATTTTTAGCTACATCTTCGGTGAAAGTATGCTGTATGATTCCGACTTTAATATTATTCTGTTTCATCTCAATCAGTTATATCAAACCTTTAAAATTCCCGTCGGTATCTGCATCGTAGCGCAATGCAATGATCCGTGTTGTTGAAGAAGAGTTCTGCAATCCATTCCAACTACCTTGTGATTCGGATACGCTATGCATATGCTCCGCATAGCAAGTTCATCCTTATCCGGACAGCCATATGTAGGCATGAATATAACTCCGTTTGCTACAAGATAATTGGCATATGTGGCGGGAAGACGCTGTCCATCATCATCATATACAGGATCGGGCAGTGGAAGCTCCACAAGATTATATGGATTGCCTTCAAGTGTGCGAAAAAGTGTCAGCTGCGCACGCATGGCAAGAAGTTCTTCAAACATGGGATCGTCGAAATTTCTGGTTCCCGTGAATACTATAGTGTCATCAGGGGCGAGGCGTGCAAGAGTGTCTATATGGGAATCGGTATCATCGCCCTCAAGGGCTCCGTGATCAAGCCACAAAACATGCTCTGCTCCGAGACGATCGAGAAGTTCCCTGTTTAGCTCGGCCTTTGTCATTCCTCCGTTTCTGTTTGGACTCATTAGGCATCGTGATGTAGTCATCACCGTGCCGTTTCCGTCAGACTCGACCGAACCGCCTTCAAGAATAAAATCTCGTTCATTGCGATAGACAAGCGGCAATATATTACCTTTCTTTTCGAGAGAAAGATTCACAAGATTGTCCTTGTCCGCTGCAAATTTGAGTCCCCACGCATTGAATCCGAAATCAAGAGCCCGTAAACGCTCGTTTCTGACAACCGAAATAATTCCATAGTCGCGAGTCCAGGTATCGTTATATTCCACAAGAATATAGGATATGAGATTCTGATCTGCATCATGCATTATATCCTTTGCCTCCGCAACATCATTGCATAAAAGAATCACCTTGATTCCCTCTCCTGTGATTGCCTTTACGAGACGCACGTATTGATCGACTGCTTCTGAAAGAATATAGTTCCAGTCAGTGTCTTTATTCGGCAACGCAAGCAAGATATATTCCACGGGTTCCCACTCCGCAATAAATCTGATATCTGACATTTCAAAAATGGTTTCATCCCACAAGGGATATTAGTCTTACAAAATTATAAAAAATCTTTGAGTATATATCCTTATATTGGGCTTTTTTTGCTAAATTTGTGGAATAAATTATTAGACAGTTTATGAAACAGCATAATACAGCGCAAGAATTTGCAGAAGCGAAGAAAGAATGCCGTGATCTTTTTGAGAAGAAACTTTTCGATTATGGCACGTCCTGGAGAATCATGCGTCCGATGAGCCTTACTGACCAGATAATGATTAAGGCTATGCGGATAAGAAGCATTGAAGAAAAAGGGGTAACTCTCGTTGATGAGGGAATAAGACCGGAATTCATAGGAATCGTAAACTATTCCGTGATGGCTCTCATTCAGCTCGAACTTGGTCCCGGAGAGAATCTTGAGCCATCAGCATGCCTTGCTCTTTATGATGAAAAGCTTAATAGCGCCACACGCCTGATGGAGAATAAGAACCACGACTACGATGAAGCGTGGCGACACATGAGGGTGAGCAGCTTCACCGATATAATTCTTCAAAAGCTCATGCGTACTAAAGAGATAGAAGGACATGACGGCAAGACTATAGTGAGCGAGGGAATAGACGCAAATTACATGGATATGATAAATTACGCACTTTTTGCTCTCATCAAGACTGCTTCTCCCGTTAACGAAGCATAATTTTCCAAATTATCCAAGGGTATCTCGCTTCATAAGCTGTTGGCTACCCTGCACCGCCATACGAATAATTGATCTGACATGAAGGGGATTGCAAACGACGAGCACGAAAAAAAAGAGTCGGGAGGCACGGAGGTAAGAAAGACACCTCTCGGTATCGAAAAGAAGTTTGACAAGTTTGGCGATTGGCTCGACGACTCATGGGCGGTGCGTAAGGCAACGCCCTGGCTTAACAGATATCCTAAGTCAATAACAATATTTACATGGCTTATAAGGATAGCCATTGGTGGGATATTCATAGTGTCCGGACTGAGCAAAGGAATAGATCCATGGGGATCGTATTACAAGATGGTGGAATATTTGACTGCGATGCATATCCCTGTCAATGAACTCGGCAATGCCGTGCTGGCTTTGGTATTCTCGCTTTTCACCGTTGAATTTATAATAGGCATTTCTCTCGTGTTCGGATGTTACCGGAAAGCAGCTCCTATTACGGGAGCACTTTTCATGCTTGTAATGCTTCCGCTGACACTATGGATCGCTATAACAGATCCGGTTGCAGACTGTGGTTGCTTCGGTGATTTCATTGCTATTTCAAACTGGTCGACTTTTATAAAGAACTGCCTTATTTCCATAGGAATTGTCTGGCTTCTTAAATTCAATACGAAAACACGATGCCTCATCTCGCCATCGATACAATGGATGGCGACTGTAGTGGCTGCTGCCTATATCGTAATTGTAGGATATATAGGCTACTGGCAGCAGCCAACTATAGATTTCAGACAATACAAGATAGGCACGCGTCTGCTTGCGGCTGACGACGAGCCGGAATATGACATGAGATATGAGTTCGTCTATGAGAAGGATGGAGAGTACCGGATTGTGGATGAAGACGACGAATTGCCCGATGAATCTGAAGGATGGAAATTTGTAAGACGTGATGAAAAAGAATTTGTCAGTAACGAACATGCTGACTCTGTGTCTTCATCTGAGGCATCCGATTTCAGAATATGGAGTGAAAACGGCGAGGAGGATGTCACTGATCTTCTTAGTGGATATGACAGACAGATGATATTGCTTGTGCCTGACATAAGCGAATTGTCGATGGCTACAAGCTGGAAGATCAATAAACTCTATGACATGTCGAAGGCATCTGACTCAGAATTCTTCGCAGTCGTGGCAGGAAGCGCTAAAGAAATCGAAGAATGGCGTGATCTCTCATCAGGGCAGTATCCTATCTATACTGCAGATGACACTTCTATCAAGGAACTCGCAAGGGGAAATCCAGCATTGGTAGGTCTTGAAAAAGGAAGGATCATATGGAAATCTTCTCTCAGTGCCCTAAGACTCAATGATGACGATATCGATGATACCGAAATAAGCGCCTCGCCTGTAGGAATGACAATGACAGGACAACAGGCATTGATCTATCTTTCCCTTCTGTTACTGTCATTTTTAGCTATACTGTGTATATTCTCATCCATACGTTATTGGTATGGTAAAAAAGGGAGCCATTAACAGAGAACGTAACTTATGTCCTGTCTCAAAAAATATGGACCTAAGGTCAGTCACGCCGTTCCTTACGAGATGCATCTATCCTCAGGAGTATAAACAACAGAATAGTAAAGCCCCAAAGAGCCGACCCACCGTAACTGAAGAAGGGTAGAGGGATACCTATGACAGGACATAATCCTATCACCATTCCTATATTGATGCAAAGATGGAATATCAGATATGACACCACACAATATGCGTACACCCTGCCGAAGGCAGTGCGCTGACGTTCGGCTATGTGAATGATGCGTAGAATCAACGCGAGAAAGGCGAGAAGCACTGCACTGCTTCCGGCAAATCCTTCTTCCTCACCTATAGTACAGAAAATAAAATCAGTATGCTGCTCCGGCACATATTTGAGTTTGGTCTGAGTTCCGTTGAGGAATCCTTTGCCGGTCATCCCTCCTGAACCAATAGCTATCTTTGACTGATTGACATTATATCCGACACCCCTTATATCGTCAACAATTCCTAAAGCCACCTTTATTCGCATCTGCTGGTGAGGTTCGAGTATGTGACCGAACACATAGTTGACAGAGAAGAGAAACATCACAGATACCACCATGAAGACTATACTTACCACATACCGCTCAATCTTGTGCCTGTACATCGCTATAGAGACATAAATAAGAGCGGCTACTATCATACCGATAAAGAACCAGGTTCCTGGCACTTTAATTCCAAGCATAGTCAACAGCGCTACTATAACACCGCTCGCAGTAAATCCTATAAGCACATTTCTGGAAATAATCGCATCCTTGCAATAGAAAAGAAGCATGCAGCAGAAGACGGCTATTATCAGGCAGAAGACAGTAAACTCACCTGCAGGAATTCCAAGCAAAAGCGGCTCAACATACTTTACAGCCACTACAAAATACGTAATGGCACACAATGCGGAAAAAAGTACGAGACCGCTCATTCCTTCGCGATACAGCACAAAAAATAAGGATATATAGACAAGTGCGGAACCGGTCTCATGCTGCAGAAGTATAAGAGTGACAGGAATGAATATAATTATGAATGCCCTGAAATAATTACTGAGTTTCTGATTAAGGTTGAAATTATAAGAACTGAACAATTTTGCCAGAGCAAGTGCGGTTGCGAACTTACCGAATTCAGCCGGCTGAAGGCTCACAGGACCCAGAACCAGCCATGACCTTGAGCCCTTTATGTCAGGAGCCACAAATATAGTGACCACCATAAGAAGAAGGACGCATATGTAGACGGGATAAGCATATGTCTCATAAATCCTATAGTCGAATAGAAGAATAGCACATCCGATGATCACCGATAGTCCTATCCAAAGAAACTGCTTTCCGGAAAACTCCGCAAAGTCAAACATGCTGGCTCGGTCGAAGTCATAGCTCGCGGCATATATGCTCACAGCTCCTGCCACCACAAGAATAAGATAGAGAATTATAGTCGGCCAATCAAGCCACCTGAACACGGAGGTGTTGGCATCAATGTTTTTTGACTCCACTTGTAATAATTGTATTAGAGTTCAACATTCTTTCTTCAAGATATTTCCTTTCGGGAGCTATCGAGCCTTTGAGATATTTTTCCATGATCAGACTGCCTATAGGAACACCGTAAGTAGCTCCGAACCCCGCATTTTCCACATAGACTGCTACTGCTATCTTAGGATCGTTCATAGGAGCGAAACCCATAAATGCAGAGTGATCCTTGCCATGTGGATTCTGAGCGGTACCTGTCTTTCCGCATACCTCCAGACCCGGAAGATTGGCAAGACGGCAAGTACCTCCAAGAACCGCACCACGCATTCCTTCGGCTATCTGCTCGTAATGCTCCTTCTTGATTGAGGGAGTTCGCTTTTCACGGAATAAGGGATCGATTACTGTATCACTTATTTCCTTCACGACATGAGGCGTTATAAACCATCCTCTGTTTGCTATCGTAGAGGCGAGATTAGCTATCTGAAGGGGAGTGGCGAGCACTTCACCCTGCCCGATAGAAACAGATATGATGGAGTTGGCACTCCAGTTTTTACCCCGGAATGATTTACTGTAAAATTCGGAATTAGGAATGAAGCCGCGGCTTTCGGAAGGAAGGTCAACTCCAAGTTTATATCCGTAGCCCATTTCCACCATATAATTTTTCCATTTCTCAAACTGAGCCGACGGTGTTGTGCCCCTTTTATCGATAAAATTCTTGAAGCCCCAGCAGAAATAAGCGTTGCATGAAGTGGCAATAGCAGGTTTTAATGGTATCGGGGATCCATGAGCATGACAACCGACTCTCAATCCGTTTACATATCCATGATAACACGGATAAGCTGTAGCAGGGGTGATGGTTCCCTCCTGAAGGAATATCAGACCCTGGGTAGGCTTGAATGTTGAACCCGGAGGATAGGCTCCTTGAAGTGCCCGGTCGTAGAGTGGCTTGTATTTATTTGACACTAGGGAAGCATAGTTCTTTCCTCTTTCGGAACCGACAAGCAACGACGGATCATAAGTCGGTGAAGACACCATACAAAGAATCTCTCCGGTCTGAGGCTCTATAGCTACTATAGCACCGATTTTCCCTTGCATCAGCTGTTCGCCATATTCCTGAAGATCCATATCGATACTTAGTGTAAGGTCCCGTCCGGCTTCCGGAATCACGTCATGTATTCCGTCTTCATACTTTCCTTTGATCCTTCCGAGAGCATCCTTCATAAGAATCTCCACACCTTTAACTCCACGAAGAAATTGCTCATAGCTTTTCTCGACTCCAAGGTCGCCTGTATAGTCACCGCTTCTATAATATCGGTCGTTTTCCACATCTTTAGCATTAACCTCACGGATATTTCCGAGTATGTTTGCGGCAGCATGGGTGGCATATTCACGCACATTTCTTTTCTGCACATAGAAACCGGGGAAGAGGTAGAGTTTTTCCTGAAGACGTCCGTAGTCTTCTTGCGAAAGGTGCGACATGAGTTTCTGAGGTGTATATGCTGAATACCCGGGATTTTTACGGGGATTCTTCATATCCGCCCATTTGCGCATCAGTTCTTCTTTCGAAAGATTCAGGACATCGCATAGTCCCAAAGTATCAAAACTGTTGCCCAGATCTTTCGGAATCAGCATCACGTCATATTCAGGTTGATTCAACACCACAAGACGCCCGTTTCGGTCATAAATAAGACCTCTCGAAGGGTAGAGAACCTTCCGGAAGAAAGCGTTTGATTCGGCATTCTCCTTATAAGTACCGTCACTTACCTGAAGATTAAATAGCCTGATTAGGAATATAATTACTATGACGGTGATGAAACCGCCAATCACGTATTTTCTTTTTTCTAATGTATAATCCTTTGCCACGGGGTCTGAAGGGATTGAGGTATCATCGCATCAGTTTCTATATACCAGAGAGTCGACAGCAAGTATCACAAGGAAAGTGAACAGTGTGCTTGCCCCGGCTTTAATAAGAATATCAACGATATCTATGAAATTGATAAATTCTACAAAATATATGATAATGCAGAAGATAGCCGAAAGGGTAAAAATATATTTACAATAATTGAAAAGTCCCATTGAGCCGAGTGAAGGCGACACATTCCGCTTTTGATCGTCATGCTGCTCATAAGCAAAAAACATGGGACGCTTAAGAACAGACAATACTGTGCATGTAAGTGCATTCAGTCCGGGAGTGTCGGAAAGGACATCGACCGACAGACCGAGAATGAAGCCGAGAGTCAGAAGCAGATTGGTCGACAGGTTAATCGGCAGCTTTATGATGAAATAAATGAAAATGAAGCATACGGCACTGTTGAAAAGCACTATATGGTTCATCAGGAGCACTTGAACGAGCACCAGTATCACAAACAATAATATGTATGAGATGATGTCTTTATTCATTTCTGTCCTATTCAATCATCATTTGTTAAATCAGTCATAGGATCCGATACTCCTTATAGAATCCAGCTCATGCTTCAAGGCATCCTTTATCACTCTGACCGTACCTAGTGTCTTGAAATCGGATGCAAGGTGAATTTTGAGCACGAGAAAGGTATCATCACTTGTCTTGATCTTCCCCATAACAGTTCCTATATCAATACCTTCAGGAAAAGTCGTGGAATATCCGCTTGTCACGATCGTATCGCCGATATGGAATTTAGCGTGTCTCGGAACCTCTTCCATGTATGCGACAGTAGGGTCATCTCCACGCCATGCAAGACTTCCCACATAAGGAGTTCCCTTTACTTTTACACTGAAATGCTGGTTCTGATTCAGAAGCGATATGACTCGCGCTGTGCGCTTACCGGTCACATCTATTATGCCTACGACTCCACTCTGATCCACAACTCCCATTCCGGTTTCGATTCCGTCAGCAGCCCCACGGTCGATAGTGAAATGATTGCGTGGATGCCGTGTGGAATTATTTATTACGGAAGCTCCGATATAGTCAAACCTCTTGTTCAGATCCTGATATGATGAATCTTGCGCCATGACATTATACTGGCTCAGTTGCTGACGAAGGTTGAGTACCTCATTTTCAAGTCTTGCATTGCTTTCCTGAAGACTTTGATTTACAGCCACAAGATTAAAATAATTCGAAATATCAGATGTCGTGCTATAGAGCGTGCCTCCGATCGCGTTAGCAGAAGATAGATAGACTGAATAATGGTTTTCGCTCGTCTTTACCAACAAGATGCATGAAATCAGCACATAGAACGTAAATACGAACCATGTGCTGTATTTTATAAGGAAATTCAGAAGATTCCTCATCGGATGAGGAAGCGGAACCTGTTGATATTCTTTAGAGCCACTCCCGTACCGCGGGCAACAGCAGTCAACGGATCGTCCGCTATTTTAAATTCGATGTGGAACTTATCGGAAAGTCTCTTGTCAAGTCCTCTTAGAAGAGCACCTCCTCCGGCAAGATAAATACCGTTTCTAACTATATCAGCATAAAGCTCGGGAGGAGTCTGGTCAAGGGCGGCAAGAATCGCAGCCTCCATCTTTGCTATAGTCTTCTCAATGCTGTGTGCGATCTCTTCATGAGTTACAGCCACTTCCATCGGTAGTGCCGTCAGTCTGTTGGGACCTCTTACGATAAACGGATCCGGTGGATTATCAAGATCGGTAAGGGCGCTGCCTACCTGAATCTTTATCCTTTCTGCCATGAGAGTACCTATCTTAAGATTGTGCACTCTACCCATGTGCTCCTGGATATCTGCGGTAAGGTCATTTCCCGCTACCCTGATGCTCTTGTTGCTTACGATTCCACCGAGAGATATAACGGCTATTTCCGTGCTTCCGCCACCTATATCGACAATCATATTCCCTTCGGGAGCCTCAACATCAAGTCCGATGCCCAAAGCAGCTGCCATAGGCTCATAAATCATAAATACGTCTCGTCCGCCTGCATGTTCACTGGAGTCACGCACGGCGCGGATCTCCACTTCGGTTGAACCGGAAGGAATGCACACCACCATTCGGAGGCTGGGGGAGAACCAACGGCGCTTGCTGTTGACCATCTTTACAAGTCCGCGGATCATCTGCTCTGCCGCATTGAAATCTGCTATCACTCCGTCGCGAAGAGGACGTATTGTTCGGATGCCCGGGGGCTCCTTTCCTTCCATCTGATGTGCGTCTTCTCCTACAGCAAGAAGCTTGTCGGTCTTGTTGTCTATAGCCACTACGGAAGGCTGGTTGACCACAATTTTGTCTTTATGGATAATAATGGAATTGGCAGTGCCAAGATCCATTGCAATTTCCTGTGTCAATGAAAATAGTCCCATATAGATTCAGTTTGAATGAAAAACTGTTGAAACTCACAATAAAAAATTCGAATATGAGAGAATGGTGTCAAGCATCACACCCAATACCGAACTTCAAGATGCAAAGTTACTTATTTTTTTTCAAATATCAGACAAATCAGGATATAAATTTTCATAAAAAATTAACAAAGCATGAATTTTTGCAAATACAAAAACAGACGGACCCGGAATTGATTTCCGAGCCCGTCGCACGATTAAGAAACTTATACTGTATCTTCAGAATCAGTTGAAGAATGTAGTGAGAGCGTAGTCAATATTTTCAATGAGATAGTCGAGATCGCTGTCATTTGAATTCATTGCCTTTGCCTTGTCTGTGATAGCCTTTGCAGCCTCAAAATAGTTGGTCTTCACATCAAGACGCGCAGCGCGTGCCTCCTCGCTGTTGCCCTCGATTGTATTCCATTTGTCAGCTCCAGTGCGGTAGATCTTCTTGCCGGCATTCTTCAGAGTCTCGAAATCTACATTATCCAGAGACACTGCCTTTCTGTAGTCATTGACAGAAGCTTCATCATTATTCATACGGTCATATACAAATCCACGCAGACCATAAAGACCGGCATTGTCAGGATTTGCAGAAATAAGCGAGGATACTTTTGAAACAGCTTCGTCATACTTACCGTCTGTGACAAGGAAATTCACGATATTGTTAATGAAGATTGGCTCCTCGACTCCGAATTTCTTATCACCTGCCTCAGCCACCTCAAGGATCTTTTCCTTAGCTGTCTGTTCCATTGTAGAGTCACGCATAGCGGCATTCTGCCAGCAAGCTATCTCATATATGTAAGCCTGCTTGTCTTCATAGCCAACATTACGTGCTTTACGGAAAGCGTCCGCACTCTTGTAGATCTCATTTCCTGAATACGCAGCAAGACCGGCGTTGAAATATGCCGTGCCGCGATCTGCAGCGGGAAGTTCGAGTTTCTCACTCTGCATGAATTCCTGATCAGGCATATCTGCATATATAATAAAGCATTCATAAGCTTCAGGATATACTTTCTGAGCATTAAAAAAGTCAGCACCTGACTGGAAATATTCATTTACATGACCTTTAAGTACACTTATGATACTTTTTGGAGTTTTTGTATCAACCTTTCCTTTTTCGTTAGGAACACCTGCCAACGGGAGTGCCTTAACAAAGTTGTTGTAACCGTTAAGCAAGTTTACTCCCATTTTAATCTTATCCACAGAAGCCGGATCGACCATGCTATTGCCTAAATCCTTGTCGAAAGCATCAAATTCAATCTTTCCCGCTATATAATAAGTCTGCGCGTCATTGGCAGTCTCGGGATTTTCCATAGCCTGCTTTATAAGGCTTCGTGCCTCTTCGATCTGATCTGGCTTACCTGAAAGCTTCTTTGCAGCATCTACATTGGCTTTCTGTGCGCTCATCGAGCCTATGGCTGCGAAGCAAAGCGCGAATGTCATGAGCTTTTTCATTTCTGATTATATTTTAGATTATTGGTTATTATTATTTTCCGGGTCAGACTGCGCAGTCTCAACCTGGGAATCTCCCTTCATTGCATCTTCTGCATTTTCCTCTGCAAGCTCCTTCTCGATTTCTTCTTCCGGATCGGAATCTACAACACATACCGAAGCGATCTTGTCACCACGTTTAGTAAGATCGATAAGCTTGACACCCTGGGTGTTTCTGCCCTGCAGTCTCAGCGTGTCGACCGGGAGACGCAGAGTGATACCGCTCTGGTTGATGATCATTAGGTCATTTTCATCCGTCACTTTCTTGATAGCGACAAGAGGTCCGGTCTTATCTGTAAGATTGAGGGTCTTGACACCCTTTCCTCCACGGTGCATGCTGACGGGATAATCGTCAAGATGCGTACGTTTGCCAAAACCATTGTCTGAAACCACAAGGATACTATGCTCAGCATCATCAGTCTTGGCAGTCACCATACCTACCACCTCATCACCGTCACCTCGCAGCGTCATGCCTCTCACACCAGTGGAAACCCTGCCCATTTCGCGGAGTTCCGATTCGCTGAAGCGTGTTGCATATCCGGCTTTGCTTGCAAGGATCACCTGTGTATCACCATCCGTAAGTTCAACCTGAAGCAGGCTGTCATCTTCACGAATAATGATTGCATTCACACCGTTTGCACGAGGACGGCTGTAAGCTTCAAGCGGAGTCTTCTTCACAACTCCATTGCGTGTGGCGAAGAGAAGGTTGTGGCTATTGACAAATTCCTCATCATTGAGATTCTTGATACATATGAATGCATTTACTGCATCATCTGAATCAATATTAAGCAGATTCTGAATTGCGCGACCCTTGGAGTTCTTGGCAAATTCCGGAATCTCATATACTTTGAGCCAATAGCATCGTCCCTTATTGGTGAAGAAAAGCATATAATTGTGGTTCGTAGCCGGATATATATGCTCTATGAAGTCCTGATCGCGCGTACTGCTTCCCTTGGCTCCCACGCCTCCACGGTTCTGAGCGCGGAATTCAGTGAGGGGAGTACGCTTGATGTAGCCGAGATGTGAGATCGTGATGATCATCTCGTCATCAGGATAAAAATCCTCTGCATTAAGGTCGCTTGAGAACTTGCTGATCTTTGTGCGACGTTCGTCGCCAAACTTATCACGAATCTCTATAAGCTCCTCTTTCATCACGTTGCGGCAGACAGAATCATCGGAAAGTATCTGATTGTAGAAATCTATCTGCTTCATGAGCTCATCGAATTCAGCGTGCAGTTTGTCGAGTTCCAGACCTGTAAGCTGACGCAATCTCATCTCCACGATAGCGCGGGTCTGTATTTCGTCAAGACCGAAGTTACCGCTGAGTTTTTCACGGGCCTCCTCTGTGGTGCGGGAATTACGGATTATCTTTATAACTTCATCGATATTATCGCAAGCGATCATCAGACCCTTCAGTATATGAGCCCGTTCCTCTGCCTTTTTAAGGAGGAATCTTGTGCGTCTGATCACCACTTCGTGTCTGTGATCTACGAAATATTGAAGTATCTCTTTCAGATTAAGTGTTCGGGGACGACCGTTGACAAGAGCCACGTTGTTGACGCTGAAGCTGGTCTGCAACTGAGTAAGCTTATACAGCTTGTTGAGCACCACACGTGCGTTGGCGTCCCGCTTGATATCTATTGCGATATGGATTTTGCCGCGGGCTGAGGTGTCGGTAATATCCGAAATGCCTTCGATTTTCTTTTCCTCCACCATGTCGGCAATACTCTTCACAAGGTCGTTTTTGAGCACTCCATAGGGAATCTCGCTCACGATAATCTGATCGTGGGTGCCATTGGACTCTATTTCGGCTTTTGCCCTTAGCACGATACGGCCGCGACCCGTCTCATAAGCATCTCTGACACCTTGCAGACCGAAGATCTCTCCACCGGTAGGGAAGTCAGGCGCTGTAACGTATTGCATAAGGCCTTCGATATCAATGTCCGGATTGTCGATAAGGGCAAGAGATGCATTAAGCGCCTCGGTAAGATTGTGGGGAGGCATGTTTGTCGCCATACCTACCGCAATGCCGGCGGCACCATTTACAAGCAGATTCGGTATACGGGTTGGTAGCACCGTCGGTTCCTTGGTAGTATTATCGAAGTTCGGCACAAAGTCAACAGTGTCTGAATCAAGGTCACGCAGCATTTCCTCGCCCATGCGGGAAAGCTTGACCTCAGTATAACGCATCGCAGCAGGAGAGTCACCGTCGATAGAACCGAAGTTACCCTGTCCGAAAACAAGGGGATATCTGAGCGACCATTCCTGGGCAAGACGTACCATCGTCATATAAATGGATGAGTCTCCATGCGGATGATAGTGACCCATCACGTCGCCGACAATACGGGCTGATTTCTTTGTGTCGCCTGAGAAATAATTACCGACTTCCCCCATTCCGTAAAGCACACGACGGTGTACCGGTTTAAAACCATCACGGACATCCGGGAGGGCACGCGAAACAATCACCGACATCGAATAGTCGATGTAGGCGCTTTTCATTTCCGATTCTATATTGACCGGAATAATCTTATCTTCGTCAATAGTCATTTTTGCCTAATCTTTTCAACTTACAAAATTAACTAAAAAAACTCAGATATGCAAATTTGAAATGATTATTATGCGAAAAAAGAGCGATGCATTCTTCATGCATCGCCCTTGTTATTTAATGACAGAGTTCATTCACAGAGATCTTTGTAATCAAAGGCAAGACGTTCGGCATCCGGGTCTTTCCTCGACACTTCAATCACACCGCCGAGCTTTCCGTCTGCATTGAGTCGTAGAAGAAGTTCGGCAAGATCATCCTCAAGATACTTCTGGATGGCACGCTTCAACGGGCGAGCACCGAAATTCTTGTCATATCCCTTTTCCGCGATAAATTCCTTAGCCTCGTCAGAAAGCTTGAGTTCATATCCGAGCTTCATTACCCTTCCATAGAAATCCTCAAGCTCCACATCGATGATCTTGAAGATAGCATCCTTGTCAAGCTGATCAAACATCACGATGTCATCAATTCGGTTCAGGAACTCCGGCGAAAAAGCACGGTTGAGCGCTTTGGATATCACACCCTGAGCTTGTTTCTTATCGTCAGCGGCGGTGTTGAAGCCTACTCCGGAAGTTCCGAAGTCCTTTAGCTGGCGGCTGCCGACATTCGAGGTCATGATGATGATGGTATTCTTGAAGTCTATCCGACGACCGAGGGAATCGGTAAGACGACCCTCATCCATCACCTGCAGAAGAAGATTGAAGACATCTGGATGCGCTTTTTCTATCTCGTCAAGAAGCACTACGGAATAAGGACGCCTGCGCACTTTCTCAGTAAGCTGTCCACCTTCTTCGTAGCCTACGTATCCCGGAGGAGCTCCTACAAGCCGGCTGACTGTGAATTTTTCCATATACTCACTCATATCTACACGAATGAGGGCATCTGCGCTGTCAAACAGATATTCGGCAAGCTTCTTGGCAAGGTGAGTCTTACCGACACCTGTAGGACCGAGGAACATGAAAACTCCTATTGGTTTTTCAGGATCCTTAAGTCCGATTCTATTTCTCTGGATAGCCTTCACAACTTTCTTGATAGCCTCATCCTGACCTATGACCGAACCCTGAAGCGTATTTCCCATCTCAAGCAGACGATTGCCTTCTGTCTGGGCTATTCGCTGCGTGGGGACTCCGGTCATCATTGCCACGACTTCCGCTACTTTCTCGTCATCGACAGTCTGACGCTCCTTGTCAAGTTTTGCTTCCCATTTGCTTTTCATTTTCTCAAGCTCTTCCTTGAGTGAAGTCTCCTTGTTGCGGAGTTCGGCAGCTTTTGCAAAATCCTGGGCCTTTGCAGCTTCAAGTTTCTGTTCGGTAGTGAGTGCTATTTCATTCTCAAGGGCATCAAGTTCTTCAGGAACAATAATGTTGCTGATATGTACCCGGCTGCCTGCTTCGTCAAGGGCATCAAGAGCCTTATCAGGGAAATTACGGTCGCTCACATAACGTTCTGTGAGTTCAACGCATGCCTTAAGGGCATCGTCAGTATAGATCACATTGTGATGATCCTCATATTTAGACTTGACCTGATTCAGGATCTCCAATGTCTCTTCAGGAGTCGTAGGCTCAACGATCACTTTCTGGAATCTGCGTTCAAGCGCACCATCCTTCTCTATATTCTTGCGGTATTCATCAAGTGTGGTGGCGCCGATGCACTGAATTTCACCGCGTGCGAGTGCAGGCTTCAGCATATTGGCAGCGTCCATAGTGCCTGGAGCTCCGCCCGCTCCCACGATGGTGTGTATCTCATCAATAAACAGGATGATGTCCGGATTCTTCTGAAGCTCGTCAAGCACAGCTTTAATTCTTTCTTCAAACTGCCCGCGATATTTTGTTCCGGCGAGCATTCCCGCCATGTCAAGACCGATCACACGCTTATTGAAAAGCACTCGGCTCACCTTGCGCTGATTGATACGTAGGGCGAGACCTTCCACAATAGCCGACTTGCCGACTCCCGGTTCGCCGATAAGCACGGGATTATTCTTTTTCCTTCTTGAAAGGATCTGGGCAAGGCGTTCAATCTCTGTCTCACGTCCCACTACCGGATCAAGGCGTCCTTCGGCGGCACTTTTGGTCATATCATAGCCAAATCTGTCGAGAGCGGGAGTGTCTGAATTTTCCTTGCTCTTCGAGCCGCCCTTTGACTTTGATCCGGAAGGTGCTGAGGGTTCAAATTCATCGTCATCATCATCCATATCATGCTCTTCCTCATTCTCCTTCTGTCCGAACGGGAACGGAGGGATCTGACCGGGACCTATCGACTGGATCGATATATCGAAATTAAGGTATTTTTCCTTGAATTCGCGAAGGAACTCGCTGTCCATAGAGCGTTGGTCGTGGATAAGCGCAAGAAGTATATGTTCTCCTCCGATCACCGAAGCATGCATCTTGCGCGCTTCAGAGGTAGCGAGCTGCAGATGACGGAGTGCCGGCATACTGATACGGTATTGCTGCTCGAAGAGGGTAGTGGATTCTCCCGAGTTCACCATGTCGGATATACGCTCTTCCACCTCCTGACGCATCTTGTCGATTGGGACGCGGAGTTGTTTCAGAATCTTGAAGGCATAGCCGCTCTCATCCCGCAGGGCTGCAAGCACGAAGTGTTCGCTTACAATGATTTTGGAATCAAACTCCTGGGCGATGTTGTATGCATTCTCCAAAATGGGTCTGAATTGCTTGGAATAGTCGTTCTTCATTTATATATCTAAAATTTATCTTACAACTTTTCGTGTGCAGAAAAAAGACTGCACAAATATTATAACAAATGGCGTGCCAAAAATGATTAAGGCGAGGAATGCATCAGCAAACCCCGCCTTTTAATCTATCTGAATGACGGATTACATCATGCCGGGCATACCACCTGCGGGCATCGGAGGCACAGGATTTTCTTCCTTCTTGTCTGCAATCACGCATTCTGTTGTAAGGAACATACCTGCGATGCTTGCTGCATTCTCAAGTGCGACACGAGTCACTTTGGCAGGGTCGATGACACCGGTAGCAAAGAAATTCTCGTAGTTGTCTGTACGGGCATTATAACCGAAGTCACCGGTACCCTCCTTAACTTTCTGGACAATCACAGCACCTTCAAGACCGGCATTGGCAACGATCTGACGAAGTGGTTCTTCGATAGCACGGCGAATAATTGCGATACCTGTAGTCTCATCGTTGTTCTCACCCTTTAGTTCGTCAAGAGCGCCGAGACAACGAATATATGCAACACCACCACCAGGCACAATACCTTCGGCGATAGCTGCGCGGGTCGCGCTGAGTGCATCATCCACACGGTCTTTCTTCTCCTTCATCTCAACCTCGGACGGAGCGCCGATATAGAGCACTGCGACACCTCCTGCAAGCTTGGCAAGACGCTCATGAAGTTTCTCCTTGTCATACTCTGATGTAGTGGTCTCGATCTGCGCCTTGATCTGGTTTACACGTGCATCGATAGCATCCTTGGAACCTGCACCGTTTACAATAGTGGTGTTGTCTTTGTTTACGGTCACCTTCTCGGCAGTACCGAGATCGTTGACGGTAGCCTGTTTGAGCTGCATGCCTTTGATTTCACTGATCACATTGCCACCTGTCAGGATAGCGATATCCTCAAGCATTTCCTTACGGCGGTCGCCGAATCCCGGAGCCTTTACAGCACAGATCTTAAGAGATCCGCGGAGACGGTTGACTACAAGTGTTGCAAGTGCCTCATTGTCTACATCCTCAGCAATGATGAGAAGAGGACGACCGGTCTGAGCCACAGCTTCAAGGATAGGAAGCATCTCCTGGAGATTTGAAATCTTCTTATCGTAAAGAAGAATGAAAGGAGAATCCATCTCACATTCCATTTTCTCTGAGTTTGTCACGAAGTAGGGGCTTATATAGCCACGGTCAAACTGCATGCCTTCCACCACCTCGACGGTTGTCTCAGTGCCTTTTGCCTCTTCTACAGTAATCACACCTTCCTTCTTGACGGTCTTCATCGCCTCGGCAATAAGACGTCCGATTTCCTCGTCGTTGTTAGCTGAAATACGGGCAACATTCTCAATCTTGGCCATATCATCGCCTACTTCCTCGCTCATGCCCTTGATGCCTTCCACAACTTTGGATACAGCTTTGTCAATACCACGCTTGAGATCCATAGGATTGGCTCCGGCTGCGACATTCTTGAGTCCTTCAGTCACAATAGCCTGGGCAAGAACTGTAGCAGTGGTAGTGCCGTCGCCTGCCTGATCACCGGTCTTAGAAGCAACTTCCTTCACGAGCTGGGCACCCATGTTCTCAAATGCATTCTCAAGTTCGATTTCCTTTGCTACCGTCACACCATCTTTCGTGATGTGGGGGGCACCGAATTTCTTCTCGATGATGACGTTGCGTCCCTTGGGACCGAGTGTTACCTTGACGGCGTCGGCAAGAGCGTCGACTCCTTTTTTGAGCTCTTCGCGAGCCTGTATGTTGAATTTAATGATCTTTGCCATTTTATTTTTACGTTTTACGTTGTGCGTTTTTACGTTTTTTGATATTGTTTAAGATTATGCAATTACTGCAAGCACGTCGCTTTGACGCATGATGAGATATTTTTCTCCTTCAAATTCGATTTCTGTTCCGGCATATTTTCCGTAAAGCACTTCGTCGCCTGCCTTGAGAAGCATTTCTTCGTCTTTAGTGCCATTGCCTGCGGCAAGAACTTTGCCACGGAGGGGTTTTTCTTTAGCTGAGTCAGGGATAATGATACCTACCATTGTCACTTCTTCTGCGGCAGTCGGCTGAACAAGCACGCGGTCGCCAAGTGGTCTGATGTTCATTTCTGTTATTAGTTTTATCGGGTTATACTATTATTTTATAATTTTGGCAAGGTCGCTTAGACCATCCGAAGATTAATCAGCAAATACCGTGCCAAATTTCAATTATAATAACAGATATTCTTATATCATTGTTTTTATGGCGTGTGTAAGAAATGTTAACAGCTGATCAAAGTGAAAATACTCTTGATGAGAAGAAGATAAAAATTATTTTAGTGGAATTATTGTCATTATTGTAAAAAAATTTATAATTTTGCAAAAGTAAATAAATCTAAAGAAATTCCATGAAAAAAATTTTACTGACTACAATTACCACTGTATCTGCCCTTTTTGTCTCCGGACAGAACCTGAAGAATTACGAGCAGGGGAAACCAAACGACCCCAACTACGATTATCTGAAGGAATTTGCAGCTCTCAAAAAGTATATCGATTATGACAGGTATCCCAATTTCCGTCTTGGCATAGGCACTACTGTCAACGATTACCTGAACAATGCTTCTGTAAGGGGTCTTACCAACGATAATTTTACCGAGACTGTTGCAGGCAACGCCATGAAGATGGCAAGCTGTGTAAACAACAACGGTGACATGAATTTTTCTACAGTGACCAGATATGTGAATGCGGCTGAAAAAGCCGGCATCAATGTATATGGACACACTCTTGCATGGCACTCTCAGCAACCCAACGGATGGCTCCGGGGACTGATAAAGGACAAGCCTCCGGTGCCGTTTGAGAATCCTGACACAATGGTCAATGTAGAAACCGGCAGAAAGGATTTCCGCACCCAACAGAACGTAGGATGGACTGCAGATAAGTCCCAATACGGGTTCTCCTTGAATTTTTCTTCTTCCAATGGATTGAATGTTCACACTACAAAGAAGATCAGTTCCTGGGAAGTGCAATTCGTGGCATATGACAACATTCCTGCGGATGCAGGAAAGACATATACCCTGACTTATGAGATAAAAGGTTCGAATTCCGGCACACTGCATTCCAAACTTGGAGACTGGGGCAATGGTAAAAACGTTGACTTTCCGTTCTCTACTGATTGGGAGGAGATTTCGGTAAAATACACAAGCCCGATAAACAATCCGTTTCTTCTTCTCCAATGCGGAGACTTTGTCGGCGATATATATATCCGCAACATAAAGGTGGAAGAATCTGTCGGTGCAATGAAGGTCAAAGAAGACCGTCGCTGCCTGAAGGTAGAGGCATCTGCCAGACAGTCGGAAGTCTGGGACAATCAGTTCTGGATTCTCTGCCCGACAGCATTCAATGCAGGTCAGAACTATGTATTCACTGCTGACATACGTGCTGACAAGGCAGCAAAAGCATCCACACAAATTCATAATGATCCCGGAAGCTATGTTGACTACAACGCTTTCGGCAACATCGATTTCGGCACGGAATGGAAGACAATAAAGTTGACAGGTAATTTTACATGCGGAGGAAAGTCGATTGCCTTCAATCTCAGCGAGCTTTCTGAATCCAACACCTACTACCTCGACAATATAAGCCTTAAGATAGGAGGGGTGGAGAAAATCACCAATGGATCTGTCGACAACGATGAACTTGGATCATTCAGAATGAAGAAAGCTTCCGGAGCTATCACTCCGCCGCAGATAATGGAGAGCGGCTTCATTCTCAAAGTTCCTCAAAGCACACCTCTGTCCAAGACCGAAAAGAAAGAGATTCTGTGCGGTGCCATGGAGAAGTGGATAAAGGGAATGATGAATGCATGCGGAGGAAAGGTGAAAGCTTGGGATGTCGTCAACGAGGCTATATCCGGAGGTGGCAACGACGGAAGCGGTAACTATACACTGCAGCACTCCGAAGGATTTAATGGAGACGCGACCTGGGATGTAGGTGGCGATGCCTTCTATTGGCAGGATCATATGGGAGACCTCGAATACGTAAGAAGCGCCGTCAAATATGCCCGTATGTATGGTCCGGAAGACATAAAGCTTTTCATCAACGACTATAATCTTGAAAGTGATTGGGACGACAACAAGAAATTGAAGTCTCTGATCAACTGGATCAAAAAATGGGAGGCTGACGGCGAGACTTATGTTGACGGTATCGGTACACAGATGCACATCTCATACTATGAGAATTCAGGCACTCAGACAAGCAAGAAGAATGCTATAACAAAGATGTTCAGGCTCTTGGCCGGATCAGGGAAACTTATTCGAGTGAGCGAGTTTGACATGGGATATGTGAATGCGAGTGGCAAGGATGTGCCCACGGGAGAAATGACAGAGGCTCAGCATAAGAATATGGCAGATTATTATGAGTGGATACTGAAGGAATATTTCCGTCTGATCCCGCCGGAGCAGCAATGGGGCATCTGTTTCTGGTGTCCTACAGACTCACCGGCAAACAGCGGATGGAGAGCCAATACACCGGTCGGTATCTGGACTAACAGCACATTCTACCGCAAGCATGCTTATGCGGGAATCGTCAGAGGTCTCGGCGGTGTGATATATACCGGAGTGGATGAGATAAGTACGGATGAGCCCGCATCAATAAATGGCACTGCAACGGGTATCTATAACATAAATGGATTCCGCTATCCTGCCGACACCAGACTTTCTGATCTTCCATCAGGACTCTACGTAATCAATGGCAAGGTGATCAAGAAATAAATAATGACTATAATATAAAAATGGATGCACGAGCGCCGTGCATCCATTTTTTATTATCTATTCCAATAGGAAAGAAGCTATTATAGTCCCATTTCTTATGAGATGGGATCTAATAGCGGTAAAGCTTTACGTGTAGTGCTCTGTAATCGTCAACACCTATACGGACATGACGCCCTTGATGAGTCTCATCTCCGTTCAACCTGCGAATAACAGTTAAAGATCCATCCGGCTCAATGTCAACTTCATCACAGCTCAATATCCCGATCCTTTTGCTGCCTCTCCAGTCCGGAGTTCCTGACTCTCCTCCTGCAAGCATGAATCCATCCTCGCCAAGCATCTTTTCAGAAGAGTTTTCCTCAGATGATTCCCATTTGACCACTATGCCTGTACCTGTGATCAGATATTCATCTTCCGCAAGTTTTATTACCATACCACCTCCCGCAGGCCACGGGCTGCCGTCAGCGGCACGACTATCCCAGGGGAGAGTGAAGAAATGTGATGAAACGGTCTTCAAACCATCTTTCTCTATGACTCTTGGTTCTTTAGCTCTGTCGCCATCGAAAATGAGTCCGAAGCTTTCATAATCTTTCGAACAGTAAGGTTCAAGTTTCTTTAACAGAGCATATGCCTGTTTTAACCTCAATGTTTCTTGTTCCGATGCATTTTCAATAGAGAACGGACTAAAACCAACTGCATTATGTTCGCCAATGGCGTAGAAGGCATGAGTACCGCTGTCGGTAGAACGCCTTATCTCTGGTATGAAAAGAGGATTGCCGGGAAAATCATACTGCTGAAACCATGGAGCGAATGGAGGATCATAAAGGTCGGGGGAGATGAAATCTACAGATGGTGCACCTGTTTTCCATATATTTCCCAGTCGGGCTATCGGACCGGCGGAAGGATACTGTCCCGGCCGGCGCCCCCTGCTGTCAAGAGCTGCATTGACATATGTAGGAACGGATGGAAGTATGGAGCGGGAAGTCTGAGCAAGATTTTCTACATACCGGGCATAATACCATGCCATAAACATTTCATCGGCATAATCTTCATCTCCGGCAAGAGTCCTCCAGGATGAGCCGGGGGTGACATTCAATAATCCGGCTAAGGTCTCAGGAACTCCTTTTGAATATGCCATGTCAGCAAGAGGAGAATGATCACGTGCTGATTCAAGCATTCCGATCTCGTTCTCTATCTGAATCATGCAGACCGTATTGTTGGTATCATTGACTTTCAGATGATCGAGCATTGCACTGAAAGCGTTCAGGTCTGCTTTAAGAACATCTTCACTGAATGCACTCAGTATTTCCAAGGGTTTTCCACTGTCTGTGATAGCCCTGGGAAAACGCTTGGTATCCGTCTTTACCCATTCAGGCGCATAGCAGCTCATTGAGTTCTTCCATGCGCCAAACCATAACACGACAAGCTTCAGATCATTTTCCTCAGCCTTGGCAATCGCCGTGTCAAGCAGGGAGAAATCAAACTTACCCTCCGACGGTTCTGTCAGTTCCCAATATACAGGCACAAGCACCGTATTAAGTCCCATCTCCCGGAGTTTGGGAAAGATTCCTGCAATATCCTCCTTGCTGGAGGCCGAAGAATTTCCTAACTCTCCTCCAAGTATAAGGAAATCAGGAACACGAGTTTTTTCACCTACGGCTGAAGTGAATGTTAATGTCATCAGCAGGGAAAGGGCTGAAAATATTATTTTTTTCATTAAGGAGCTTATCTTTTAGTGTCGAGAAGCTGTTTTGACGGATTGGTGTAGTTGTCAATTCCGAGCTGAACAGTCTTCATGTCTTCAAGGGAGTGCATCGGCATTCTGTCTGGTTTTAAGCCGGCTGTATTACCGAAATATTCAAGGCAGGCATCTCTCCACCAGATTGCATCCTTATGCTGAGTCAGCAGACGCTTTTCGATATCGGAATAGATTTCCGGATCCACTCCTTCGTCGAGTCCTCTCCACGTCTTACGCATTTCAGCGACTCCGTCGACTCCTGAATCATAATGTCTGTTAAGAGCCTGCCATACGGTTTCTCCGGATTGAAGAGGATGGTTCCAGCCGAGATGATGAAACCATAGCAGATACTTTTCGGGACAGGTCTCGGCATTTTCCATTAAGTCTGAAAAGGGGGAGGGGTATTGGGCTGTAGCACCACTGCCGGTTGACACTGTCCTGTCAAAACCTACACCGTTTTCGTCAGCTTTATGGTAATATTTCGGCAACCAGTCCTGACGTGCGCCAGGCACTTCACACCAAGGTTGCGGACCATAATGATGACCGAAAGCAAATAGATGATGTAGTCCCATGGGCATCATATAGTCGACCACGTGCTCTCTGCTTCCACACATCATTTCTATAAATGCAGACATCTGTCGGTCATCAAGATTGAGCCAAGGAGTCATATTAGCCCATTCCTCAACAATCTTTTCCGAGTTAAGATCCGGATTCCACGCCAATCTTCCGAATGCATACCAGTTAGCCTGGGCAAGCGGATGCCCTGTCATGTTTTCATCATCACCTATATTTGCCACTCCTGCCACTCCTTTGATATTTCCAGTTGGAGCCTCATCAAAAAATTCTTCCCACATCGGAGCCAGATAAGCAAGATGATTGGCATGTCCGAGATATTCCTGAGTCACCTGCAGTTCTGCTATCAGAGGGGTTTTGGTCATGCCGGCAAAAAGTGGACTATAAGGCTCACGTGGCTGAAAATCCACAGGTCCGTTCTTCACCTGCACCAATACATTTTTATCAAACATCCCGTCAAGTGGATTGAACTCCGCATAAGCCTGCTTCGCACGGTCAGGATCAGAGGGTGAATATACAAATGCACGCCACATCACGATTCCACCGAATGGTTTCAAAGCCTTGGCAAGCATATTGGCGCCTTCGGCATGAGTGCGTCCGAAATCACATGGACCAGGTTGTCCCTCGCTGTTCGCCTTCACGAGAAATCCGCCGAAATCGGGAATCAGAGTGTAAATTTCCTTTGCTTTCTCTTTCCACCACTTCGCAACCTCTTTATTCAAAGGATCTGCAGTGTCTAATCCACCTATTACACTCGGGGATGCGAAATTTACAGACAGATACACCTTTATTCCATAAGGACGCAATATGTTTGCTATTTCTGCGACACGTTCCAGAATCTCAGGAGTCAGCATGTTGGGCGATGCATTGACGTTGTTGAGCACCGTGCCGTTGATTCCTGCCATTGCATTGGCAAGGGCGTATTTCTTATAAAGTGATATCTGCTGTTCATCCAGGGGTGAGTCCCAGTTCCAGATACTTCTTCCGGCATATCCTCTTTCAATTGTTCCGTCGAGATTGTCCCAGTGGTTGAGAACCCTCAGCTGATGTCTGGGGGTCTCTGATCTGTCGTAGCATGATGCAGGACGATACAGCGAGAGTGCTCCATATAGCAGAGCGTTGCCTGTCGGAGCAGTTACTGTCAGTATCCTGCTGACGCTGTCTGCTGTAATGGAAAAGGATTCTTCATTATCAAATCCATTTTTGTTCTCTACCAAGCGGATGGTATGGAAATAATCGTCGGGTGCATATTTTGCAAGTATCTCTGCAGCTTTAAGGGCATTCGGATTCTTTCCATTATATTCTATTCTGCAATCAGAAGCTTCTGATGGCAGCCACAAGCGTGAGTCTATTCTTTCTGCATTGATGGAAAATGATATTGAGGCAGCGAAGGACATATAAGTGAGAAGACCTGAATATAATCGTCCGAATGTATTCATGATGTTGATCTGTGGGGTGTACTTATGAAAGTGTAAATATGGAGAGGGAATATATATTGGCTTGGGAAGACAGAAAGACTGCCTTCCCAAGCATTAAGGTATTGCAATAGAATGAGAGCTTATTCTCATTCTGAATTCACAATTCAAAATTAATTAAGCGTACATATTGATGATAGCCTCATAGAGCTCCTGCTTGCCTGAAGTCTGAGCGGGTTCGCCGATCTGACGACCGATCTCAGCCAGCTGTTCGAGGTTGAGCTTGCCTTCCTCAAATTCCTTGCCCTTGCCACCGTCGAATGAAGCGTAGCGGTCAGCGAGCATCTTCTTGTAAGGAGACTTCTCAAGTACGTTTGCAGCGCATTCAAGAGCACGTGCCATTGCATCCATACCAGCGATATGGGCAATAAAGATGTCTTCCAGATCGGTAGAGTTGCGACGGGTCTTTGCATCGAAGTTTGTACCACCGTTGCCCAGACCGCCGTTGCGGATGATCTGCATCATAGCCTGAGTGAGCTCATAGTTGTCGATAGGGAACTGGTCGGTATCCCAGCCGTTCTGATAGTCACCACGGTTTGCGTCAATGCTGCCGAGCATGCCGTTATCGACTGCGACTGCAAGTTCATGCTCGAATGTGTGACCTGCGAGAGTAGCGTGGTTGACCTCGATATTCACCTTGAAATCTTTTTCAAGACCATGGGCTTTGAGGAAACCGATCACAGTCTCTGTATCTACGTCATACTGGTGCTTGCTGGGCTCCATGGGCTTAGGCTCGATAAGGAATGTTCCGGTGAAGCCTTTGCTGCGTGCGTAGTCGCGAGCCATTGTAAGCATTGTGGCGAGATGTTCTTTCTCACGCTTCTGATCTGTGTTGAGAAGGCTCATGTATCCTTCACGACCACCCCAGAATACGTAGTTCTGACCACCGAGTTCAATAGTAGCGTCGATAGCGTTCTTGATCTGGACTGCAGCGCGGGCCACTACATCGAAGTCGGGGTTGGTTGCAGCACCGTTCATATAGCGTGCATTGCCGAATACATTCGCAGTGCCCCAGAGGTTCTTTATGTTTGTACCCTGCATCTTTTCCTTGATGTATGCAACTACAGCCTTGAGGTTTGCCTCATATTCTTCAACAGTATTGCCTTCGTCTACGAGGTCTACATCATGGAAACAGAAATATTCGATGCCCAGCTTATCCATGATCTCGAAACCTGCGTCAACTTTGTTCTTTGCGCGTTCTACGGCAGTCTCACCTACATTCCAAGGGAATTTCTTTGTGCCACCTCCGAACTGGTCGCCACCTTCGGCGCAAAGAGTGTGCCACCATGCCATAGCGAATTTGAGCCATTCCTTCATCGGTTTGCCAAGGATGACCTTCTCAGCGTCATAGTAACGATAGGCGAGGGGATTATAGCTTGAAGTGCCCTCGAACTTGATTTTCCCTATATTGGGAAAGTATTCTTTCTGTGCCATTGTTGTGAAATTATTATTGGGTTTTTAAGTTATTATTTTAGATTAAAAATTCTCAATTCTCAATTAAATTGAGTCTTTCCTTCCAGAGCCTATAAGCTTTCAGATATGGCTCGCGGTCAGCCGGAGGAGTGATTTCGGTTATTTTCTTTAGCGTTGCGAATGCCTCGTTATTGTCCTTATATATACCGGCTCCTATTCCTGCGCCCTTTGCTGCTCCAACACTACCGTCGGTTTCGTATAGTTTGATCGTTGCGCCGCTCACAGCTGCCAGAGTCTCGCGGAAGAGGGGACTCAGGAACATGTTGGCATGACCGGCATGAATGGTGTCGACCTTGATGCCCATGGCTTCAGTAATCTCAATGCCGTACATGAATGAGAATACTATTCCTTCCTGTGCAGCACGCATGAGGTGGGCTTTATTATGGATATTGAAGTTAATACCGAATATAGAGCATCCGGTCTCTTTGTTTTGCAGGATACGTTCTGCTCCATTTCCAAACGGAATTATACTTACTCCCTCTGCTCCTACGGGAACTGACTCTGCCATACGGTTCATGTCATCGTAGCTCATTCCGGGATCTGCGATATTGCGTTTGATCCAGCTGTTGAGGATGCCTGTTCCGTTGATGCATGTAAGCACCCCGACTCGGGGATCCTCAGCCGTGTGGTTTACATGAGCGAAGCAGTTGACTCTTGACTTGGGATCGCAGTCGATCTTGCCATTGATTGCATACACAACACCTGATGTGCCACCTGTTGCTGCGATCTCACCTGGATTGAATACATTCAGGCTGAGTGCATTATTAGGCTGGTCGCCGGCGCGATATGTGACAGGGGTTCCAGGTTCAAGACCAAGCTCCTTTGCGGGTTCGGGAAGAAGACGACCCTGAATACTGAATGTCGGCTTCACTTCAGGAAGTATCTCCATATCGTAACCGAAATAATCCATCAGGAACTTTGCGGGAGCGTTCTCCTTGAAGTCCCAGAGCACATAGTTGGAAATTCCTTCGGGAGTGGTGCATATCTCGCCTGTCATCTTCATGGCGATATAGTCGGCAGGAAGCATTATCTTGTAGATCTTCTCAAATACTTCCGGTTCGTTTTCCTTAACCCATGCGAGTTTAGCTGCAGTGAAATTACCGGGAGAGTTAAGAAGATGGTTCAGGCATTTTTCTTCACCAAGATCCTTGAACGCTTTTTCTCCATAAGGAACAGCACGGGAGTCACACCATATAATCGCGTCGCGCAACAAATTGCGATCCTTGTCGATGCATACAAGACCATGCATTTGGAAAGAAAAGCCTATAGCTTTGATGTCAGCCGGATTTACTTTGGAGATGCTGAGCACACTCTTTGTCACCTCTTTAATATAGTTCCACCAGTTTTCAGGGTTCTGTTCAGCCCAACCGGGTTTCAAAGCCTTGATAGGAGCTTCTGATTTCGGAAAGAAATCGGTAGCCACACATTTGCCGCTTTCAGCTTCAACGATACTTGCCTTAACCGAGGAAGTACCTATGTCGTAACCTAATAAGTACATTTGATATCGTGTTTATGGTATATTTATTATGGTTTATCTTTTGCCGATAGGTCCTACGGACACTTCTGTCTACAAAATTAATAAATAATTCAGACTTACAAAAACTTTTCGTAAAAATTATGCAGAAAGAGATATGACAATAGTATTGAAAGAATACTGAGTCAAACAATTGCTATGATTCATGATTCACATTAATCCGGAAATTGTTTAAATAAAAAAGCAGGAGAACATGGATTATTCCAGTCTCTCCTGCACATAATCAAGAATTGTGAATATACTTATTCTGAATCTTCTTTTACAAGATTGAACTTTGTCGTGATTTCCTTTTGGTCAATTGCCTGACGCAGGTTAAATCGTTTGCGCTGTGGCAAATATCCGGGTTTCTCGCAACTCACTTCAATCTGAACATTGCCGGAGTTATTGTAAGAAAGTCCACGTATATCAAAAGACTCGGTTGACTCATATGGTGTGGACCCAACGAAATTGGCATTTGTGTTCGCAACTTCCGGAGTAGAAGACACCACGCGCCATGAAACATCAGCTCCCTGTGGAGAAGATAATATATACCAACGGATTACGGTATGTTCCAAAGCTGAATTACCCAGTCCTGATACCTCTTTATTCTTCTCATGCCTGGCATCTTTTGCTATTTTCAACTGTGATGCTATACGATCCCAGTCTATACCGGAAAGAGCTTCCTCGAAAGCAACAGCAAGCGGCAGTGCTATATCAGCTTGTGAGCGGGAGGTACCGCGACCTGATGAGGTAGTAGACGCAATCACAAGTTCGTTTTCGGGACTATATAGTTCCCAATTGATAACCATAGCACCGGATGATGAGAAATTTTTGTTCTTCTTATTATAATCGCGGACTCTAAGCCTGCAGTCACGGATCGAGACCCGAAGGACAAAGTCTGTGTTATAATTTGAAGCCGCTTTAAGACCAAGTCCGGAAGCATAGCTGTCAAGAAATTGCTCTGCACTTTCAGTAAGGGAATATACCAGGTTAAGGGCTGGAAAATCAGCTGCTTCCTTACTCGGGAGATCATTTGTGTTCAAGATATCACGATTGCGCACATCGCTATTTACCTGAATGCGAACCCCATAGTCAAGATTTCCATAGCGCTGGGAAACATCAGCTCTTGTGGGGAGTTCAAGTTCTATTGAAGATGGACCGGATGTCTTTTTTGCACCGAAAGCGCAGGTCGCTGTCACTACAGCAGCAATAACTAACAATGGCTTTATGTTTATTCTCATTATTCATCTTTTACAAGATTAAACTTGGCGGATATCTCTTTCTGGTCAATTGCCTGACGCAGATTGAACCTCTTACGCTGAGAGAGATATCCCGCTTTTTCACACGTCACCTCAATTTGCACATTTCCGGAATTATTATAGGTCAATCCTTTAATGTCAAATGATTCTGTTGATTCATATGGAGTAGTCCCTACGAAATTAGAGTTAGTATTAGCAACATCCGGAGTTGAGGAAACTACACGCCATGAAACGTCAGCACCTTGTGGCGTAGAGAGAATATACCAGCGAATTACGGTATGTTCCAAAGCTGTATCACCATCACCCTTTACTTGTGCATTCTTTTCTTGTTTTGCGGTTTTTGCCATTCTCAATACATCAGCAACATTACTCCAATTAAGTTTCTTCATAGCATTGTTAAATGCAGACCCTATTGGTGTAGGATTAATTCCGGTATTGCCATGCTGAGTATACGATCCGGTAACGCTTCCCATCTGAACAATAGTCTGGCCAGCTTCATCAGTGAGATGCAACGATAATTGAATCTTATATTCAACCTCTTGTCCTTTCTTATCTAAAAAGATAATTTGCAATTTTCGTACGCTAACATTTAGACAATAGTCTGCTTTTTGACGTACCTCAAAATCCATAGACTGAAGGTAGAATTCTGCTGCATCTTTTGCAAAAACATCAATTGAAGGAGTAAAAGAATATTTAGCTGGCATAAGAAATCGTATCGCTTTGTTCAGCATATCCATGTCTACCACATCATCCTCGTTCACATCCGACGTGGTGACAACCCGAATCGGCTTTTCTAAGTTCTGAAACTTATCAGTTCTGACATCTCTATCTACATTGAGTAGGAGCGTCTGTTCTTTGGGGATTGTTAACTTTGATGAAAAGCATGAAGTAAGCGTGAGTGTCATTACGCAAAGTGCAGAAATGACTAAATAATTTACATATTTATTCATATGATTGAATATTACTTTGTAGTCGGGTGAATTTTAACGATTTTCGCTGTAACCGATGCCTGATACTCAACTGTATTATGACCGGCGTTAGAGACACGTGTGGTCACTATTGGTTCGAGGACTCCGTCTGCACCGTAATCTTTGACTGTCTCTATCAGGCGTGCAATAGCT
The DNA here is from genome assembly GCA_029062005.1 of Muribaculaceae bacterium. Lineage (GTDB taxonomy): Bacteria > Bacteroidota > Bacteroidia > Bacteroidales > Muribaculaceae > Lepagella. The sequence continues at coordinate 88,683 of JAIDQZ010000018.1, forward strand.
ACTCTGCGGGCGAATTCTTCAGCTTCAGGCATAGCTTCAGGACTGGAAACTTCCGACTGAAGATATCCGAAAGTGGCAGTTCCACTGAATTTCCGCAAGCTCCAACCATTCTTCTTGTCGAAAGAGAAATAATAGGCGAAGTCCCCGTCTCCGCTTTTGATTGTCAGTGACTGTCCGGTATAAGATGCGATTACAGATGCACTTTCTGTAACGGATGCCATAATATCATAATCGCTTTTTGCCAAATTTAAAGCAGCTGCAGGAATTGCATCGGCTGAACTGACAGCATGAGGAACTACGAGATTTCTTACACCGCTACATGATGTTAAGGAGAGGGTTACGGCAACGATTGATGCTGTTGCTAAACTTTTAATTTTACCCATATTACAAATTTTTGAAAATTTAGAATTTAAGTAGAGTGATGAGTCCTGATACTGAAAATTTGACAAAACAAAAAAAGCGAGGACTCGTACTTTGTTTGCTTTTCTGAGGTATCGCCAAACACCTAACACAATCAAACAAGTAAAAGCCCACGCTATGAGCGTGAGCATTAACTTTAACTTCTTGATTGTGTTTCCTATAAAATTTGGCGATTTTCAGAAAAAACAAGAATAAAATTAACGCTTTTATGTCAATATGTCTTTAATTAGAGACTTTAATTCATTGGCAAATGATTTGATTTTAGTAAACAAATTTTTAATTAATCACTAAGACATTGAACTTCCGATTAGAAATCTAAGAAATTTTCTGTTTAAACCGGAATAATTTCCTGTGTTCAAAGTGCAAATTTAATTAAAGATTCTGAATTCGTCAAAAAAAATTATAAGTATTCGTAAAAATTGTACAAAACCATATGTAAGTAAGTTTTTTTGACAAATGAGATGTGTTTTCTAATGCTACCCCATAAATTTGTCTGGTTAAACTAATTTCATTAATTTTGCAAAATAAATGAATGACGCTTGCTCAATAAAAAGGAGCAATGCTGACTTCAGATAATTTACAGGTAAGACTATGAAGAATATCGGAGATCTGAATCTTAAGGGACATATGGCTATGTTGGGGGCAAATGTGTGCTGGGGACTAATGTCGCCGGTCGCCAAACTGGTATTCGCATCCGGAATTATAGCGCCGATCATCATGGTGGATTTCCGAATTGCAGGTGCAGCCCTGCTGTTCTGGATCACATCGCTGTTCACTGCCCACGAACATGTACCAGCAATTGACAAGCTGCGTCTTTTCGGTGCAGGAATGATAGGCATACTCCTTAACCAGGGTTGTTTCATTATAGGAGTCAGCTATACATCGCCCGGCGAGGCATCGCTCGTGACCACCACCATGCCGATGTGGGTGATGCTTCTTGCATGGCTCATTCTTCATGAACCGATAACACTGAAGAAAGCGGGAGGTATCGCTCTCGGGGCTGCCGGAGCCCTCATACTCGTTTTAGGTGGGAAAGGAGCCATAAGAGGAGGTGAAAACCCGGCACTTGGAGACTTCATAGTGCTCATGGCACAGCTTTCATATGCATTGTATCTGACATTTTATAGAAACTTCATAAAGAAATACTCCCTTGTTACCCTGATGAAATGGATGTTCCTGTCTGCCTCCATCGTAGGCTTGCCATCCACCATAAGCTTCATAAAAGACACAGACTGGAGCGCAATAACCATTTCGGAATGGATTGGAGTTGGCTATGTAGTATTTTTTGCGACATATCTCGCATACATCTTCATCATGATAGGACAGAAAAACCTTAGACCAACCATAGTGGGTATGTACAATTACGTGCAGCCAATCGTCGCTACCCTCGTTGGAATCTCTCTTGGCCTCGATCATTTCAATATCCCTAAAGCGATCGCTGTCGTACTGATATTTTCCGGAGTATATCTGGTCACCATATCAAAAGCTGCACCACATGCACAAACGACGAGCGATGAATAATGCGATCAGGCAGCATGATAATCATGCTGCCTGATCTTTATTGCAAGGACATTATCCTGCGAACTATCAAATACCCTAAGAGTGTTCAGATTTATTTATTCAGGATCCTGACAGTAGTGAAGGAATAGGGAAGTACGGATAGAAAACCGTTAAGATTCACACTATCCTCAACAGGTTGCACGTCTGTATCACGAGGATTACCTGACATAACAGTCACTAAGGCTTCTCCTTCCGGATATTCTTCAAGCTCTACGTCTATTCCGACAGGGAGCATGTTGGCAATTCTCAGAATCGTATCTCCCGACTTCTCGTCAATCACTGTCGAGACTCCGATACGATTCCTTACATCATCGTTTATTTTTCCCGATAGCGGCTTATCGCATTTTCCACAACATTTTTCTTCAAGTGATACAGATGCGGGGATATAAGTAGTACCCGAATTCGTACCATACATCTTCTGAACATAATAGTCGGGAGAGAGCGAGATGCTTTCATTGTCGAAGTATATCATGTCGGGTCGCCACTGAGTCCTGCCTTTCTTGGAAAGGAGAGGGGCATATGAAGTCATGGTCACCACATCGGCATTCCTTTCCACATCTGTCAGATAAAGAGCAATCGAAAGCGCGCATTCAAGATTAGACTCGCGTCCGGGGTAATGTGAAGCATATTCACCGAGATAGACTCTCGGTCCGTTTCTGTCATAACTGTCATAGAAATTCCTGTTGTTAACATACCAGCCGGGAGCCACATAGTAATGCTCGTCTACTATTTCCACATTTTCCTTTCTTGCGAAATCCCAACCTTCCTCATAGTCGGAACCCTCGAAGAAGGGTCCCACTGTGCCGACAACTGTAATATCGGGATATTTTTCATTCACGGCATCACGAATCATCTTAAATCTTTCCTTGAATGCCTCGCTGATAAGGTCTTCATTTCCTATGCCGAGATACTTCATATTGAACGGCTCCGGATGACCGGCTTCTGCACGAACCCTTCCCCATTCGGAGTCTGACGGACCATTCGCATACTCCACAAGGTCAAGAATATCCTGAATGTATGCAGGCATATCATCCATCGGGATTCCGCATTGCTGCCCGTTTGAAGTAAGTACATCATGGCTGTAGCGGGAATGTCTCGATGAATTCTGACATGGAACTCCGGCTGCAAGCACGGGAAGCGGTTCCATTCCGAGATCCTCACAGAACTGGAAGTATTCATAGAATCCGAGTCCGCGGGTCTGATGATATCCCCAGAGATTTGGAAGGGGCTTACGCGCCTCAAGAGGTCCGACAGATCCCTTCCAGTCATAAATATTGTCGATGCCGTTGCCATGACTCACACATCCTCCGGGAAACCGCATGAACTTCGGGTTTAGATCGGCGAGGGTCTGTGCAAGATCCTCACGAAGTCCGTTTTTCCTTCCTTTGAATGTTTTTTCGGGGAAAAGAGACACCATGTCAAGTCTAACTTCTCTCGCCTTAGGTATCTCAATTTTCAGCGAAGCATCCCTGCAATCCGACTTAGCCTTAAGGTCAGCCTCAAGCTTTGTCCAGTCTGCACCTGCGGGAACCGTTATCTTTGTCTCGGCTATCACCTTGTCATCCTTATCGGTAAGCATCACCTTCAACGTAGTCTTACTGTCGCTGGCAGCAAAAACAGAGAAGAGATATCTTTCTCCCTTTTTAAGCACAATACCATCAAAACCATTATTGATCAGGAAACCTGAAGTCCCGGAAGTCCTGCATACCGCATAATGACTGTTGTTGGCATGTATCGGATCTGACGTAGATATAGTCATATCCATATCCTTAATATTCCAATAAGATGTGGAAGACCATTCCTTACGATCGTTATCCGAGTATTCAAAATCCCTGTTCTGGATTAATTCGGCGTATAGACCTCCGTCAGCACCATAGTTTATATCTTCAAAGAAGATACCGATAAAATCCTTGCTTATCGGTTTGGCAGCATCCTTGTCGAGAGCGACTTTCGCCTTCAATGGGTTAAGATCCTTGAAACGCCACAAATCCTGATCAGTGCGCTCATCATTCTTCGCATTTTTAAGAGATTGATAATGAACGTATCCCTCAAGCTTACGGACCACATCTGAGTCAACATCAATTACCGACCCTTTTACATCGTTGCCCTGAACGGATGCATCTGTCAACATTGAGAATTTGACCGAAGAGGGGAGTTCCTTCATATAGTCAGAGTCACTTCTTCTATATTCCTGAGGCTTCCAATGCTCAAAATCCGTACTTGACGTGTAGGCGACTACTTCACCTTCAATGTCGGGATTAAATAATATCCAGAATGTTCCGCTGTCATCCTGTCCGATTCTTACGTTATGCATCCTCTTTCCTCTTCCCCAGGCACCAAAGTCTGATCCAAGGAAAGAATGGAAGTTTCCCACCGTCCGCCATTCCTTGCCTGTCCCTGAACGAGAAGCGAGTTTCAAACCTCCGCTGCCGTCCGGCATTGAAAAGGCAAGCATCTCCATATGGTCGGCGGCAAAAGACTGATTGCCTGGTGTCATAGCGAAAATAAGCGACAATCCGATTCCGGCTTTGATAATTCCTTTCATGATATTCAGTCAGTAATTTCCATAATATGAGTCAAGCAGCTCACAAAATTATATAAAATATTAAAATCATGTAGCCAGAAAATATCTCAAATAAATAAATTTCGCGAACTACATATGCAAAATTAGTAATTATTTGACAAATCCGCAAATTATGGACTCTGTAATACCCATACTCGATCTAAAGAATTCTCAAAAATAAAATTTTAACAAAATGTAGCAGCATATTTTTTGATGATTAAGCGGATTTTTTATATCTTTGCAGTTTGAAAACAAACTTATAAATTGATAATTATGAAGAAACTTCTACTTCTTTCCGCCCTTGCTGTATGCGGAATGACTGCATCAGCCAACTCTTTTTCCGATGTGTTCTCGCTGACTTGTGATGGAGAACCGGTAGCTGACGGTCAGACTATCACTACGAAATACTATTATGACATATATGCAGAATTGGGCGGAATCCTACCTCCCGAATATGAAGCGAAGGTTGACGTCACCGCCACAAACACTACAAATTCAGAAAAAGGCCTTTTCTATAGACTCACAAGAATCCAGCCGACTCTTGAGGAGTTTCCAAGCCAAGGAAGTGAGATCGGAACATTTAAGCTTTGCTACAGCATTCCGGCTACCAACAACAACAACTGCGGAATCCTGAGAGATGATCAGATTGTTCCTGGTGATGGGTCTCCTCTAAAGATTCCGGCATCGGCAGAAGCTACTCTTGATATTGACCAATGCGGATTCACCAATTTCACGCCTACTACATTTCAGCTATATCTCGAAACTACAGACGATGCAGGGAAAACGCTAAGCTCAACCATTTTCATTAATTTCAAGAATGAAACTGACATCACCAACGCTGTAGCAGGGATTGAAGCTGAGACCGAAGCTGAATATTATACAATTCAGGGTATACGTCTGGCGCAGCCTGTCAAGGGACAACCTTACATAGAACGCAAGGGTTCAAACGTAACCAAGCATCTTTTTTAATACACTGACTATCCGGATAAGGAATCAGGTCACAAAATAATCAAGCGCCGCCAGGACATTATTTGTCGTGACGGCGCTTGATCTATCAATTATAATGATTCATAGCGAAAGCAGGACCTGACAGACAATATGCCGAAACGCAATCCGCTGATTTGTCAAGCACTGCCGGCAAATCCTTTCGTTCGTCAGGGGTAAAAGTGCCGAGTACGAAATCGATCTGATGACCACGGGTGAATTCATTGCCTACGCCTATTCTCAGGCGGGCGTAATTGATATTTCCGAGTTCGGAAGCGATATTCTTCAGTCCGTTATGTCCGCCATCCGACCCTCTCTGTTTAAGCCGGATTGTTCCGAATGGCAATGCAAGATCATCCACCACAACAAGAAGATTCTCAAGAGGCAGCTTTTCGTGATTCATCCAATATCGCACTGCAACACCGCTTAGATTCATAAATGTAGACGGCTTCAGCAACATAAGTTCGCAATTCTTGATCTTCACGACCGCCATATCACCGTAACGGCAGGATTTCCAGGCGGAGTCAGCACGTTGCGCCAGGACATCGACCACCATGAATCCGGCATTGTGTCGGGTGCCTACATAATCCGGTCCGATATTACCCAGACCGACTATAAGATATTTTTTCATAGGAAGAGATAATTAAGGCGATATGGTTTTTCCATATCGCCCGAAATTTTCACTGAACAATCTAAGATTACTCTGCTTTTGCAGCGGCACCACGTGCAGCTCTTGTGAGCTGAACTGCGCAGACAACCGCATTCTTTGCGTTCATCAGTTCAAGACCTTCGAAGTGGAGATCGCCGACTGCAAGAGACTTGCCGAGACCAAGGTGATCTACATTTACCACAAGCTGCTCCGGAATCTCAGTGTAAAGAGCCTTGACTTTGAGCTTACGCATGGAGAGCTGGAGCTTACCACCGGCTTTAACACCTTCTGCGTGACCTACGATCTTGACGGGAACTTCCATGATGATCGGCTTATCAGGATATACCTCAAGGAAGTCAATGTGAAGAACAGTATCCTTCACCGGCTGGAAAGCAAGATCCTTCATTATAGCCTTGCGCACCTTGCCGTTGAGTTCGAGGTCTATCTCGAAAATCTCCGGAGTGTAGATAAGCTTGCGCACATCTTCAGACTTGACAGTGATATCGGTAGTGATGATACCGCGCTTGTCATCAAGCTCCACAAGTTTCTCACCGGCTTCGAGTGTGCCGTTGTAGGGGAGTTCCACGAGTTTGCCGCCATTGAGCACAGCGGGGATCTTGCCTTCGTTGCGAAGGGCTTTTACAGCCTTCTTGCCAAGGTCTTCACGTGCCTCAGCCTTGAGTTCAAATTTCTTCATTTTGTTGTGTTACTAAAAATAAATTAATATTTCCCATCACACTGTGGGTCCGACCCAATGCATTCTCGATGCCTCGCGGGTCGCCCTTTATTGCTTTTGGGCATTTCGGATGCAAAATTACAAAAAATTATTGAACCGGCATAACTTTTCTCAATAATTATCGCCAGCAAATAGTCTTAAACTGACAAAAAGAGCATGAAGAGGGATTTTCGGCAGGCATGAATGGCTCTTCGGGATTAAACAATTCAAGAAGTGTATGCTCAAGATTGCGCAGGAAGTCAGTGTTCTGCCGGGAATGGACCACCTGAACGTCATTGCCTATTTTCGGATAGGTATGCTCACCCTTTCTAAGTGAATTTACATCATATAATTCGAGCACCATAGGGGCTACCGGAAGATCTACATCTTCACCAAACAGACGCAACAACGGGCGAGGAGCATCCTTATCGATATTCTTATCAGGAAGCGCATCAAACAGATTTGCATAAAGCCAGAGCTGAAGTAGATTCTTACCCTTCAGTTCACCGGAAAATACGCTGTCCATAGACTCAGCCTCTACATGCACCGAGCCTGTCTTATAATCAACAACTCTCATCCGCTCTTTTATCTCATTGTCTTCAATCACCTTCACCTTGTCAAGACGGTCTATGGCAAACCTCATATTTACAGGATTGCCCTTGGGCATATCAAGACTGACATTGCCATCGATCTCGACTCCATAAAGGAGAAACGGAGACTGATCCAGATCAAAATCAAGGATCTTGAGTATCTGACCTCGCAATACCTTGGCAACAAAAGACACTGATCCCCTCAACGGAGTGTCGAGCAGATCATCTCGCCGATGAAAATGAAGTTTGTTGATTCCGACTCTTATCAACCGGTCTATCTCCTTAATATTTCCTTTCTTCACCTGAATGATTTCTGCATCGATCATTTCCGGCGAAGCAAGAAAATGTCCCTGTTTTTCTTCAGGAAGATAGATATTCTGCATCACGAAATGAAGGATATTTCCTTGTGTTATCGCATCGATATGGTCTACCGACTCCTCATCAGTGCGAATCCGGAGGAGATGCTCGAAATAGAACCGTATCTGGCAGTCTGTATATCTTGTCAGGGCGGTTGCCGACAGATTGCGTCCATCAGGACCCTTGTCAGTGAAGGCTGAAAGAAGATCCATAATATCCGGGGTCTTCATTATGGGATAGGGATGCAGGTCTGACTTCGAGATATCAAATGCCCTGGATTCAAATTTCATCTTGCCTCTGGCATACAGATACTGCAATTGAAGCACATACCTTGATACGTCACCGCTGCGGGCTCCTTCCGAAGAACGGGAATCATATAAAAGCACCACTTCCCTGGCACGTGCTATCATTCGGAAAAAATAATATGCAAACAGTGATTCAGAGTAATTTACAGGAGGTAGTCCATAAGCCTTCCTAAGCGAATCAGAAATAAAGGTACGCGCACGACGGCGGGCCGGCAAAATCCGCTCATTGAGCGATGGAATCACAATACGCTCGAAATCAAGGGCACGCGTCTCAAGCAAACCCATTACCTGAAGACCTTTCAAGGGTTTGCCTTCAAAATTGACAGTTTCTGCCGATACCATCCTGTCTGTCAATGTCAGGAAAGTGTACCACTGCATAGATATTCCATATTCCTCCGTTACATCCAATAACTGCCTGACCGAAGCCCTATAGTAATCAATATTTGCCAGATCCACCTTCGATTTGAGAAGCTTTACATCGGATATCGCCACAGAGTCAGCCACGGCAGCCAATATATTATCAAGCCATGCCACCACCATACCGGGCGACGCATCATCAGACAGAGGAGCAAGCAATACCGACATCGGAGGAGATACATGCCGAAGATCATTAGGATCTATCACGACATGATGATGCCTCTTTATCCAGTCTTTGACTGCCGTCACATCTCCTCCGAAAAGCGACTGACTGAACGGATGGGACAGAAGAGCCTCAAAATCCTTGAAATAATATCCTAATGCACCTCCCGACTTGCGTCGGCTTCCCTGAAGCCTCCTCAGAAGGGTGACAAATGTTGATACTCCGGAAAGGCGGAGAGGATATCCCATAGTCAGGTTGACATCCTCAACACAATCGGGCATGGAGTAGAGCATCGGAATCAGCACTCCTTCGTCGGGAAGCACCACAGCAACCTTTGCTTCACTGAAATCAGAAGATTCCAGACGAGTTTCCATTTCCTTTATCACATCTCCTACTACCTTAGTCTGCAATGAGTTGGACGGAACAGCTATCACTTTCAGGTCCTCAGGCATTTCCGTCACTTCAGATGCAGCAATATAACGCGCAGCCCACTCAGGGGAAGGCCAGCGTTTTCTGCCATAAGTCACATATCTTCCTGCCGCCGAATTACTGTCATTGATGACCGGACCCGCTATATCCCAGAAAAAATCAGCAAACGGCTCAGAACCGCCATCTACGGTAAATGATGCGAAAGCGTCGAAGATCCTTCTTTCAGAATAGGTGAGTGCATTGAAACCTACAAAGACAATTTTCTCGGCATTCAACGATTCAGGTATCCCTTTCTCCAGAATATCGGCTGCAAGACTATAGGCAGCTCCTGAATAAATAAGACCGAGTTTTTCAAGGCTGTCATTGAACGAATGGCAGAGGGGTGCCATCACCTGCCATATGGGCAGAAATCTTCTGTGAAGCTCATCTTCTTCATTCTCCTTAAAGTTCTTCCAGAACTCAGTGGCAATATTTTCAGGATCATAAGTCTGTCCGAAAAACTCCTCCATCACCTTCCGTTGCTCTTCGGTAAGAAAGTTTGAGCTGATCTCCTTGATATCTTTCACATTCTTGAAGATATCATCCGGATTCACGCCATGCATAGCAACCTCGTTGAAATCTGAAAGTGCGGTTTCACCCCAACGCCTGAAACTGTCGAAATCCTGTATATCAGCATGTCCACCAGACTTTTGAAGCGAAATGTAAGCACGATATAATATGAACAGGAGTTCTATATGCCCCGCAACGACTCTGCCTGATATCCTTTCCACAAGATCGGACATAGTCATGACATGTGGAAGCAGGAGGGTCTTGCCTCGTTGTAAAGCGGCTATATTTTTCAGAAAAAACGTGCCGGCACGCCTGCTTGGAAATACAAAGAGTATGGATGACAGGTTTTCATATCGGTCGGTATAAGCACGCGCCACTGACTCAAGAAATGGAACAGCCATTGTAATATCGGTCTTTTTTATGCAAACTTAATAAAAAAATTTGGTCCAGCCTTAATTTTTTTGTAAATTTGCAATGACAATGGTTAAGAAATGAAATTCGCAGAAATAACCGGACATAAAAATACCATCGACTCACTGAGAGAGCTTATTGACACAGACCATATTCCCCATGCCATCCTGCTGGGTGGTCAGGAAGGGATAGGGAAGATGCGCGTGGCAAGGGCTTTCACAAGCTATCTTTATTGCCTTGACAGGCAGAACGGAGACAGTTGCGGTAAATGTCCGGCATGCCTGCAGAACAATCACCACAACAATCCCGACGTTCATTTTATATTTCCAAGAACCGGCGCCAAGACAAAGACAACTGAATCGTTTCTTCCTCAATGGAATGAATTCATCGACCGGTATTCCTACATGCCAAAGGAAGAGTGGGCGAGAGCAATAGATGCAGGCAACACCGTGCCTGTGATATACAGAAACGACGCAGGAGAAATATCAAGGACCGCCGCGCTTTCAAGTTTTGCTTACAAATATAAGACTTATCTGATCTGGTTGCCTGAAAAGATGCAGCCGGAATGTGCCAACGCCCTGCTGAAACTTCTTGAAGAGCCATATCCTGACACGATCTTCATCCTTGTAAGCAACGAACCGGACAAACTGCTTCCAACCATATTCTCACGCACACAACGCTTCAACATGAAGCCTTTATCTGATGAAGAGGTGTGCGGAATACTCAACTCTTCAGGTATCCCATATCCTGAAGCCAGAGAAATAGCCTCCCTATCTGAAGGAAACATGATCAAGGCTTCAGACATGGCGGGGGAAGGGGGCGAGATTAAGGAGTTTTCCGGATACTTTATTCAGATGATGCGTCTCTGCTATGCAAGAAACGCAGCGGGCATCAGGATGCTTGGAGATGCGATAGCGGCGATGGGACGTGAAAAGACAGCCCGATATCTGTCATATTGCGCGAGGATGATACGCGAAAGCTTCATATACAACCTTAAAGAACCATCATTGAATGCCATGACGAGGGGAGAAGCGGACTTCAGCGTAAAATTCTCACCTTTCATCAACTACAGGAATGTAGAAAAGCTTATGGCTGAGACCCAACGGGCGCACGATGACATTCTGAGAAACGGAAACGGACGCCTTGTCATGTTTGACTTCATGCTTAAAGTCATGATGCAATTACGTAAATAATACTTACCTAAAAACAGATATAATAACATGAAACCTACATTATTCATTCTTGCGGCAGGAATGGGAAGCCGCTACGGAGGATTGAAACAGCTCGATTCGCTCGGACCTTCCGGAGAAACCATCATGGACTACAGTGTGTATGATGCACTTCGTGCAGGCTTCGGAAAGATAGTCTTCGTGATCCGTCATGATTTTGAACAGGATTTCCGCGATAAAGTTATCTCAAAATATGAAGGACATGTTCCGGTAGAAGTAGTTTTCCAGGACATCCACGATCTGCCCGAGGGTTTCAGTGTGCCTGAAGGTCGGCAGAAGCCTTGGGGCACCAACCATGCTGTGCTCATGGCAAAGGATGTGATCAAGGAGCCTTTCGTTGTCATAAATGCTGACGACTACTATGGTCCTGAAAGTTTTCAGCTTGCAGCCGACACCCTGAAGGATCTTGAGGGAAAGACCGGCGAATACTGCATGATAGGATTCCGCATCGAGAACACTCTAAGTGAGAATGGTGGTGTGAGCCGCGGGCTCTGCGAAGTGAACGAGGAAGGATATCTGACAGGAGTCAAGGAATGTCACGGCATCCAACGCAAAGGAGAAGGACTCATCCATATTGAGGATGAGGTTGAGAAGCCTTTCCCTGCAGGAAGCAGCGTAAGCATGAACATGTGGGGCTTCACCCCTGACTATTTCGGATATAGTGAAAAGGCATTCGTGAAATTCCTTTCAGAGCATGGCAATGAACTGAAATCGGAATTCTATATTCCTACAGTTGTCAACGACCTCATCCAAAACGGGGAGGCGACCCTGAAGGTGGTGCAGACTCCTTCAAAATGGTTTGGCGTGACATTCGCTGCCGACCGTCAGTCAACAGTTGACCAGTTTAAGGCTCTTGTAGACGCAGGAGTATATCCCTCACCCCTTTTCTCAAAATAAAATGGCGACAAAAATATTAGTCACAGGTGGAACCGGCTATATCGGCAGCCACACTGTAGTAGAACTTCAACAGGCAGGATATGAGGTGGTCATAATCGACAACCTCTCCAATTCCAACAAAGAGGTACTAAAAGGTATAGAGGCAATAACAGGCGTAGCTCCTGTGTTCGTAGAGGGAGATTGTACGGATCTCGACACCCTGAAAAAGCTTTTCGAGCAGAATCCGGGCATCAAGGGCATAATAAACTTTGCTGCCTCCAAAGCTGTAGGTGAAAGCGTCCAGAAGCCTCTTCTGTATTACCGCAACAACCTCAACACACTGATAAATCTTCTTGAATGCATGCCTCAGTATGGAGTGAAGGGAATAGTTTTCTCCAGCAGCTGCACAGTGTATGGAGAACCGGATGTGAATCCTATTGATGAGACAGCTCCCATCAAGCCGGCGACATCACCATACGGAAACACAAAGCAAATTTCTGAAGAAATAATAACCGACTACATCCACAGCGGTGCACCCGTTAAGAGCATCATACTGCGCTACTTCAATCCCATAGGAGCACATCCAAGTGCTAAGATAGGAGAGCTGCCCTTGGGAGTACCGCAAAATCTTGTGCCTTATCTGACACAGGCGGCTGCAGGCATCAGAAAAGAACTTACAGTTTTCGGTGATGACTATAATACGCCCGACGGAAGCTGTATCAGAGATTACATCGATGTTGTGGATCTCGCAAAGGCACACGTGGTTGCCATGCGCAGGATGCTTGATGGAGAGGATACCGACAGCATAGAGATCTTCAACCTCGGCACCGGTCGCGGAGTGTCTGTTTTGGAGCTGATACATTCGTTTGAGAAAGCAACCGGCGTTCCCGTTCCCCATAAGATAGGAGCGAGACGAGAAGGTGATATTGAGAAAATCTGGGCAATTCCTGACAAAGCCAACAATGTGCTTGGATGGAAGGCTGAGGTGCCGGTGGAGGAGACACTGGCAAATGCCTGGAGGTGGCAACAATCATTAGGATAATGAAGCAAACCTGCATACATACGGTCACTCTTCGGGGTGACCGCGTTTTTTGTTGATATATCGTTAAAATACCTTTTTTTTTGTCAAGAATTTGTTTTTAATTTTGAATATTTTTTATAATTTTGCATCTTCAAAACCAACTCAGAGATAAATAGGCTGAATATCATTAACAAACAACTATAATTAACATGCAAATCAACAGAATGACACTTGCCAAAGGCATATTGTCGATTGCAGCAGTTTCTGTCATGACAGGCTGTGTTGATGACAAATATGACCTTACTGACATTGACACGACTTCTCAATTCAAAGTCAACAACCTTACTGTTCCTGTCGAGCTGTCAAAAATCAAACTTCAGAATGTCATCAATATTGATGATGACGATGAGACCATCAAGAAGGATACCATCAACAAAGGTTCTGACGATGAAAAAGTCATCTACTCAATACAAAAATCCGGAAATATCGATCCAACCGAATTTAGTCTCGGTGAGGTAAAAGTAGCAGCATTACAGATCAATCCGACAAATATTCCCATTGATGTTCACGTTCCCGAACTTCCAAGCATACCAAACATTCCCATACCTGATTTACCTGATATAGATATAGACCTTCCCAAGACTGATAAGCAATCTTATGAATTTAAAATGGAGAATGTTAACTCAGCACTGGAAGTCCTTACGAAAGTCACTACAAAAGCCCCCATTGATATTCAGGTTGATCTTAGGGTTCCTGAAGAGTTGTTAGGTGATGGCGTTGAAATCTCCTTTAAAGATATAGTTCTTCAACTTCCTACCGATCTGATCACTGATATGGCAGGCTATTCAAAAGAAACCGGTAAGTTGAAAATTTCTGAGCTACCAGTCGTGAATGGAAAAGCAACTTTGAATATGCATGCTACAGGTCTTGATCTCGGAAACAAGGGAAAAGTTGAAAACGGCACGCTCGGTATCAGTGGACAAGTTGGTGTGGAATCAGGAAAAATCTCCATCAAATTGAAAAGCCTCTCTATTACTTCCGGAAATTACAATATCACAGCGGAGTATCACGTATCAGGATTTGAGCTGAAAAATTTCAGCGGTAAAATCAACTACGATATGGATGACATCAAAATCAATCCTATATCGCTAAATGATCTTCCTGATTTCCTCAATAATGATAAAACCAACATAATCATTGACAACCCTGTCGTATTGATTACAATTAATAACCCTGTAGGGCAATATGGTCTCAAAGGCACAGGAGCTATCAATCTCACATCAAAATTCAGCAATGGATCTGTTCCACATATCGGACATTTCACATTGGAAGGAAGTGAAAACAAGCTTGCATTGTGTTCTGACAGCGTAGAGTATAATCCGCCAACTGGATATACTAAAATTGTCATTCCCGGACTCAGAAGAATCCTTACCAACTCCAAAGGAGCTTCGGGTCTTCCCGAGAATATTGAAGTCAGCGTGTCTGATCTTAATTTTGCCGGCAATGTCAATGGTCTTCCACTCGGAAACTTAGGAGAAGCATATGGTGACTATAATTTCACTGCACCCCTTGCGTTAGGTAAAGGTTCTATAATTTATTACAACACCACTGAAGACGGCTGGGGAAGCGATGACCTTGATAAGGTCAACATCTATCTTCTTAAAGTCGAAGCAGAATGTACATCTGAACTCCCGGTTGATATTAAACTTGATTTACAACCGATTAACAGCAATGGCGCTCCTATTGCGATTAAGGAAATAGAGTCGATGATTATTCCTGCTAACTGTAAAAATTACCCCGTATCTCTAATATTGGAAAGCATTGATAAGAAGACACCGATCAAAGACTTTGACGGAGTCATCTTTGAAGCAACTATCGAACAGAAAGATCCGAACGCCCCCGCTCTCGGTCCGGACATTGAAATCGATCTTAACAAACTCAGCATTACAGTATCCGGAGATTACACAACAGATTTTTAAACAATAGCATTGAACAGCAATGAACAACATAAATAAAAAAATACTCGCTCTTTCTTTCGCTGCGGTCTCTTTGATGACCGCGTCGGCGCAAGAGTCCTCCACAGGCTATTTCATGGAAAACTACAACATGAAATGGCAACTTAACCCGGCATTGAGCAACCGCAATGGATATGTCGGTTTCCCCGCTCTCGGCAACCTGAATCTGGCTGTCAACGGCAACCTCAGTGTAACTGACCTCGTTTACCCATATGAAGGAAAGACCGTCCTTTTCACCAACCCCAATATATCAGCTGACAAAGTCCTCGGCAATCTGGGCAAGACTAACCGTCTTTCTGAAAGTTTAGGTTTGAATATCATACAGTTCGGCTTCAAAGCTTTCGGCGGCTACAACAACTTAGCGATCAATGTGAAAGAAAACTTCAGCATGGATCTTCCCAAGGGAATGTTCTCGCTTCTGAAGGAAGGTATCAGCAACCAGACCTATGATATCACCAACCTGAGGGCAAAGGCAGCGGCTTATGCTGAAATTGCTCTCAATCATTCACGTGAGATCAAGCAGGTGCCTGGACTGCGTGCCGGTGTAAGCCTGAAATTTCTGTTGCCTGCGACATTTTTCCAAGCAGACTTCAATGAACTGAAACTTGACCTTGGAAAAGACAACTGGCGTGTACTTTCTGACGCAAGGATAAGAATCGGGCTTGACGGAGTCAGATATGATACAGAATACAGTGACCAGACACACAAAGATTATGTAAGCGGAGTCAATATGGACGATGCTAAATTTGGGATCAACGGTTTCGGATTCGGACTTGATTTTGGAGCTACATACGAATGGAAAGATTTCGTATTCTCACTTGCGTTCACAGACTTAGGCACTATGAGCTTCAACAAGGTGCAGGAAGCGTCTACCAACGGCACCCAGATTTTCCAGACCAAAGGACACGTCATAGGGATTGATGACGATGACAAAGGATGGGATAACATGACCGATGACCTTGCAAAACTCTATGAACTTAGAGACAACGGTACAGTCAAGTCTTCGATGCCGCTCCAGGGCAAAATGCGTGTAGGTGTTGACTATAAGTTCCCTTATTACAACAAGCTGCATTTCGGTCTTCTAAACACTACTGACATGAGCAAAATATTCCCCTATACTGAATTCCGCGTATCGGCAAACGTTGAGCCTATAAAAGGCATAGCCGCTTCTGTCAGCGCCGCAGCCGGAACGTACGGGGCTAACTATGGTTTCCTTCTCAGTCTCGGCAACAAGGGATTCAATTTCATGATCGGTATGGACTACGCACATCTGAAGATGGACAAGAACCATATTCCAATCACTTCAAACATGGACCTTCACATGGGTATCAATTTCCCGTTCTAAAAACATTAGTCGACTAAAAACGGTCTCACAAATAAGTGAGACCGTTTTTTTTATCTTATGCAACTATGTTGCGAGATATTTTTATTAATTTTGCATACGAAAATCAATGCATAAATGAAAATGAAATATCTAAAAATATCTATTCTTATTTTTGCATCGCTCACATGGAGTGCTACTTATGTAAGCTGCGGCAAGAATGACAAAAACGAACATACAGAACACCAACATGATCATGACGAAGATCACGATCATGACCATGACGGGCATTCTGAAGCGGAGCATTCTGATCACGATGATGAAGAAGGTCATGAGGGTCATGACCATGACGGTCTGATCGAGCTGAAACCGGAAACTGCAAAGAAATTCGGAGTCAAGACGGAACGGATATCACCGACAGCATTCACAGAAGTCACATCTGTATCAGGAAGAATAGAATCAAAGGCTTCAGATGAAGGAGTGGCAACTGCAACGAGAAGCGGGATTTTGACACTTTCACCCGATATCAACACAGGGGTCAGAGTCTCAGCCGGCACATCCATAGGAAGTATATCCGCCTCAAATGTCCAGGGTGGAGATCCTTCGGTTCAGGCTATCGCCGCGAGAAACGCAGCAAAGCGTGAACTTGACCGACTCAAACCTCTTCATGACGACGGAATAGTAAGCACGGAAGAATATAACAATGCCTTGAGAGCCTATGAGGAAGCGGAAGCATCAGTCAGACTGCTAAAGCAGGGCAGTGTAAGTGTAAATTCACCAAAAGCGGGTGTTATAACACAAATTTTTGCAAAGACCGGAGAATATGTGGAGATAGGGCAAAGAATAGCAGCTGTGAGCGGCAACACGAGCCTAACACTGCGCGCAGACGTGCCTGAAAAGTATATAACGAGACTTTCAGGAGTGACTGACGCAAATTTCAGGGCAGCTTCATCGGAAGAGACGTATAATGTCAAGGAACTCGGTGGTAAGATCATTTCCAATCCTGGGGCTACTCTGGCTGAAAACGGTTATATCCCTTTATATTTCACATTTACCAACAATGGTGCCATTTCTCCGGGAGCATTTGCGGAAGTTTACCTCATTTCCAATTCCAGACATAATGTAATCTCTGTTCCTAAAGAAGCCATCGTGGAGATAAGCGGCAACAAATGTGTTTATACCACACATGGCGAAGGTCATTACATGAAGCATTTGGTAACTACCGGCGCCACCGATGGGAAGAGGGTTGAAATACTTTCCGGCCTGGAGCCTGACGAAGAAGTGGTGGTGACCGGAGCACAGGTGATACGTATGGCTGAGACTTCCGCCACTGCAGTGCCTGGACATACTCACAATCATTAAAACAGTGCGGACATGCTCAACAAAATAATCAACTGGTCGCTGAGAAACAGGCTCATAGTCTTATTCGCTTCCTGTGCCACGCTTATTGCAGGACTCCTTGTATTGGTACGCACGGAAATTGATATCTTTCCTGATCTAAATGCGCCTACAGTGGCGATCATGACAGAGGCAGCAGGACTTGCACCCGAAGAAGTGGAACGCATGGTGACTTATCCTATAGAGACGGCTGTAAACGGAGCATCAGGAGTCAGGAGGGTCAGATCAAGTTCTGCTACCGGTTTCTCAATAGTGTGGGTGGAATTTGACTGGAAAACCGATCCCTACAAAGCAAGGCAGACAGTCAGCGAACGTCTTTCAGGTATAGAAAGCAGTCTTCCGTCATCAGCCGGAAATCCCGTGATGGGTCCTCAGTCTTCCATTCTTGGTGAAATAATGATAATCGGAATTACATCCGACAGCATCAATACCGGAGAACTTCGCGGTATTGCCGACCGCACTATACGCCCGCGGCTTCTGTCGATAGGAGGAATCAGTCAGGTATCCGTGATTGGAGGTGACGAGCTTGAATACCAGATATTGCTGAGCCCGGAGAAAATGAGACATTACGGTGTATCTCTCTCAGATGTGGCAGAGGCAACCGAAGACATGAATGTCAATACTTCAGGAGGAATCACTTATGAATATGGTAATGAATACCTTATAAAGGGAATAGTCTCCACTCAGGACGTAGAACAAATCGGGACATCTGCTGTAAAGACAGAATCAGGACAGACTGTAAGATTGAACGACATAGCCGATGTCAAGATCGGACCAAAGACACCCCAGATAGGTACCGCCACACTGAGGGCGGCTCCCGCTGTCCTCGTGACTGTCACCAAGCAACCCGGAGCAGGCTCAATTGAACTGACGAAAGCCATACACAGCGAACTTGACAATCTGAAAAAATCCCTACCTTCAGGAATCAATATCGATACGGAAATTTTCAATCAAAGCGAGTTCATACAGACATCTGTGAGCAATCTTCAGCAGTCTCTGCTTGAAGGCGCGCTTTTTGTAATAATTGTCCTCTTCTTCTTCCTTATGAACCTCAAGACCACGGTCATATCGGTCATAGCCATTCCTCTTTCCATCCTGATTTCAGTGATCGCACTCTACTTCTTGGGATTCACGATCAATACCATGACACTTGGCGGAATTGCAATTGCTATCGGCTCTCTTGTAGACGATGCAATAGTAGATGTGGAAAATGTCTACAAACGACTGAGAGAAAACAGCCAGAGGGATGTTGAGTCCAGACTTCCGGTGATCAAGGTTGTGTTTGAGGCTTCCCGGGAAGTACGCAAGCCGATTCTTAACTCAACTCTCATCATAATTGCCTCATTTCTCCCATTGTTTTTTCTGAACGGCATTGAGGGACGACTCCTTAAGCCGCTGGGCATCGCGTTTATTGTAGCATTGGCTGCCTCTACTGTTGTAGCTCTGACTCTGACACCGGTGCTTTGCAGCTATCTGCTTGCCGGCAACAACACAAAAGACAACGAAGAGCTTAACAAGGAGCCTAAGACAGCTCTTTGGCTGAGGAAGAAATATGAACGTATTCTTGAGAAAGTCCTCGCGGCTCCCCGGCCATGGCTGATAGCCATAGCCATTCTTTTTGCGGCATCGATTGCCATATTCTTCACTTTGGGCAGAAGCTTCCTTCCGGGATTCAACGAAGGCAGTTTCACAATCAACGTGAGCGCAATGCCCGGAATCTCGCTCGAACAAAGCGACAGCATAGGGATGGCGGCAGAAAGGATAATACTATCAGTGCCGGAAGTAAAGAACGTAGCCCGTAAAACAGGACGTGCGGAACTTGATGAGCATGCACTCGGTGTCAATACATCAGAAATGGAAGTCCCTTATGTGCTTGACAAGGGGAGGAGCAAGAAGGAAGTGACGCGGGAACTGCGCGAGAAATTATCTGAAATACCGGGAGTCAATGTAGAAATAGGTCAACCCATTTCACATAGAATCGATGCAATGCTGAGCGGTTCTCAGTCGCAGATAGCAGTCAAGATATTCGGTGAAGATCTTGACAGACTATATTCAATAGGTCAGAAGATAGGAGCTGAGATGAAAGAGCTTCCAGGAGTGGTTGATGTCAATATAGAGCAACAGATATCAAGACCACAGATAGATATTATGCCTCGCCGTGAGATGCTTGCAAAATACGGAATTACCATTCCGGAATTCAGTAAATATATTCGTATGGCAATAGGAGGAGAGGTTGTCAGCCAGGTTTTCGTTGGAAACATGCCCTATGACCTGACCGTTAAGGTTGAAAACTCCAGACGAGATACAAAAGAAAGTATCGAAGACCTGATGATAGACAGCAACGAAGGGAAGATACCTCTTTCCTATGTTGCAGACGTAAGGACGGGGAGTGGTCCGAATACTATAAACCGTGAAAACGTAAGCAGATTGCTTACCGTAAGTGCCAATGTTGACGGACGCGACCTCAAGGGTGCCGTCGATGACATAAAAGCGCAGATTGCCGGACATGTTGAATTGCCGGAAGGATATTTCGTCACATACGGAGGTCAATTCGAGAATGAGGAAGCTGCCTCAAGGATGCTTGCACTGACATCTATAATTGCCCTAATTGTAATTTTCTTCCTGATTTATTCGGAATTCAAGGATGTAGCTGAGTCATTCACTATACTCGTAAACATGCCGCTTGCATTGATCGGAGGCATATTGATATTGCGTTTGACTACAGGAGAGATGAATATTCCGGCTATCATAGGTTTCATCTCCCTTATGGGTATCTCCACCCGAAACGGCATGCTGCTGATTTCGCGCTACAACAGACTGAAAGCAGAAGGCTTCGGGATAGAGAAAATAATCAGGAAAGGATCTTCCGACCGTCTGCTTCCAATTATCATGACGGCTCTTACATCAGCCCTTGCGCTTGTGCCTATAGCTGTGAGAGGAGGAGAACCCGGCAATGAAATACAGTCGCCTCTCGCCGTAGTGATTTTGGGAGGACTTATAAGCTCCACGCTCTTGAACATTTTTATAGTTCCTGTGTTTTACAGAAGAATACAACAGCGGAAAAAATCTCGGCAGACCGAGTAAAACACTATAAACTACTTACGACATGAATTTAAGACATGTATCTGCAGCCGTTGTGCTGTGCATTGCGGCTGCAGACGCTTACGCCATAACAGCTCAGGAGGCAGCCAATGCAATCCTGAGCCGGAACGGCGACCGACTTCAGATAGCGATTGAACAGAATGCCAAGGATCTTGAATCTAAAACATTGGCAAATGCTCCAGATCCGAGCATAGAAGGAGACTATATGGTGATGCCCGAAGGTGTTGACAACCGATGGAATGTAGCGATCGGATATGAATTCGAATGGCCGGGAGTATATAAATCACGTCGCGATCTTGGCAAAGCCATTCGGGAAGCAAATGCCGCCGAAGCAGATGCCGGAGTATATGAAAAATACATAGAAATCCTGAAAGAAATCGGGACCTACCTATATGCGGAGCGGAGGATTGAAATAATGCGAAATATTCAATCAGCCACAGATTCCCTTTATCATGCCGCCACAAGAGCTACAAAAGGGGGACAGATGTCACGCCTCGACCTTTCAAAAATAACTCTTGAACAAGGAAAGGTGAATACGGTAATAGCCAATCTTGAAGCTGAAAAAAGCGGCAGTGAGGGAAATCTGAAGACTTTGAACGGTGGTTACGATTGCTCATCCCTGCTGAAAAGCATAGACAGGAAGTGGGAGATGACACCCACTCATTCACTCGACGAGTATTTAGCCGAGGCTCAGACCAATCCCCAGCTGAAAAAGGCGCTGGCTGATCTTAAAGTGGCAGAGCGCAATGTTGGGGTTGCAAGATCAGAAGGATTGCCAGGCATTTCCGTAGGGTATCACCATGATTTTGAAGATGCCATGCATTTCAATGGAGCTACATTAGGATTATCTATACCGTTATTTGCAAACAGAGGCAAAGTAAAGGCTGCCAAAGCAGCCAAAGCTGTTGCTGAATATCAAGTTAATGTCACCAACGATAGAGTTGAATCTGAAATTTCAGCGCTTTACGATGAAGTGCAACTCATAGATCAGGCTTTGAAAGTGCCGATGGACGTATTTTCCACTACAGACTACAACACGCTTCTTCTTAAAGCGTATAAAGGCGGCGAACTTTCACTGACCGACTATCTGCAGGAGAGATCATGGTTTAGCGAAGCGCATATGGATCTTCTTGAACTTCAATATCAGCGGGAACAGAGGATGTGGCTATTATCGCTTCTTTGTAAGTAAGGAGCCGATTATGATATTACGTGAATTTTATGTGCGGTCCTTGAAATAAGTATATACGGATTGCACTTTATGCACGAAATGAACCGTTTCACTTCCTCTGAAATAACCGTTTTTCACGACAGGATCATGATAATATGCCGGTTTTGATTTCATCATTGCCGCCTGCTCTACATTATCGTCCCATTTATGTGCATTTAGTCCGTATTTATCAGCGAGTGCCATGGCATCAAGTATATGTCCCGGTCCGGAGTTGTAGGATGCGAGGATAAAGTTTTCCCGCTCTGCCGGATCCTTTATCTTCTTTTCAAACATAGCGTCTAAATCGGAAAGGGTCTGCACAGCAACATCGACACATTTATATGGATCAAGCATTTCTTCCGGTTCATATCCGTGGGATGTTGCAGTCCGAGGCATTACCTGCATAATACCGAGAGCGCCTGCCCAACTCCTGACATCAGCATCGAAGTGTGACTCCACGTAGGCAATTGCTGCTATAAGCCGCCAGTCAAGCCCTGACTTCTTAGCCGCAGTCTTGAAAACATTGTCGAATGGTGAGATCTTTCCGTCGACGAATGTCAGAGTTTTTATATCTTCGAGATCTTCATGCGGCATATCAAAAATTTCAAGTTTTGAAAGATGATAGTATTTTTTGAACACTTCCGACTCATCATCTTTTTCATCTGCAAACCAACGGTCGAGCGCCTTTGCTATTCCGTGGGAATCGGGAGCTACAGCCCAACGTGAATACTGATCAAGACTCACCTTGACCGATATGTCGAGTCCGGGATAGTAGGAAAGTGCAGCCTCAGCAACATCCGAATCCACAACTGTCATAGGTATTTCCCCTTTCCATACCATTCTAAGAAGGTCATCATCACTTACGGTATCTTTGTCAAGCCGGTGAATACTGATACCTCCGCCTATTTCATCATTAAGGTTGCACATACGATAAAAATATTTGGAATCATTCTGCACCACAACCTCCCTTCCTACAAGATCAGTTACATCCTTGACAACGGAATCTTTCGGGACATCAATCCTCTGCACAAGGACCTGATTGCTGACATTACGAGGTCCGCAAAGAAGAGCCCTTTCCTGAAATTCTGAGGTAACCGGAACAGGACTTGCCAATATGTCAATCTTACCCTCGTCGAGCCATCCGATCATCTCCGATATCGTACCGCCGACAACTACCTTGAACTGAAGTCCGTAGAATTTTGAAAACCGCTCCATAAGCTCATAGTCATACCCCATGGGAGTACCTCGGTAATCAAAATAAGTAGTGGGAGAGTTTAGCATCCCTACCTTCATGGTATCAGGCAACTGCACATGCATTCCGTCAAGGTCAATCTGCTGCCCCTTATTGCGCCCGCACCGGCATGATGTCATCATCAATGCAACCGCCAATGTGGCAATCCAAGGCAAAATCTTAGTAAGATTCATATAATTAGTTATTTGTATTCAGATTGCAAAAATAGAGCTAATCGCTTACAAATATACTACAATTCTTCGAATTATGCAAAAAGCTGATCTGCAATCACCTTTTCGGAGCCTGGAAAGTGCTGGAGTATCCGTCGTTATGTCCGGGATGTCCTTGTGTAATCTGAGATGCAAGCCTCAGGACCGGGATTCCGGGACCGAGGTTAATGCTGTCTATGGCTTTCATAAGACTGGTACGTGCATTCTTATCCCTTATTGAATCCTGAGAGTCAAAAATAGAAGGAATCACCGAACATGCAGGCACTATCTCACCGAGCCATACCCCGGCCCTTTTGAAGAATGTACCGGGAATGAATATTCTGTCAAGAATAGAAAGTGCGGCGTCACATATATGGACTGTATCGCTTGTAGGCTCGCAAAACCTTATTGTTCCCTCCGGCCGTGCGACACCTCGTTCTGCATGAAATCTATTGGTCTGAAGCATGACTCCAAGAGTCCTGCATTGTCCTCCCATAGCTCGGAGTTTCTTACTGCAGTCTGAAGCATATATGGCAATTCTTGCCCTTATATAGTCATAGTCGTCCACATCCTGCGGGAATGTTCGGCTTTCGCTCACAGAATCCTGAAGCTGTGTCTGTATATGACTTAGCTCTATACAATGCTCACCGTGAAGTTCACGCCACGATCGTTCTCCATTTATTCCAAGATTGGCTCGTATCCATCCTAAATCTTTATCGGCAAAGTCGGAAATCGTAAAAATTCCGGATGTGTACAACCGCTTTGCGAGACGTCTTCCGATGCCCCATAGATCGGAAATTGACATTTTCTGCATCACAGGACGCGCAGCATCGGCATCCAGAAGCACCCCGACACGCCGTCCTCTTTTCTTGCAGCTTTCAGACACTATCTTTGCAAGGGTCTTGCTCGGTGCGAACCCTATGGTGACAGGAATATGGAGTTCATCCCAGCAATTGGTTGCTATAGCCTCACCGATTGACCTTAGTTCCGAGTTAGGGATTCCATCCATTATCAGGAACGCCTCATCTACGCTGTAATCAAGAGTCTGCGGTGCATATCTCCGGAAAATGTCATGAACCTTCAGACTAATTTCACGGTATAGAAGGTGATTGCCACTCAGGGCAATTATTTCGCCACTGCGTATGCGGTCCTTGATCTGGAAAGCAGGCTGACCCATCTTTATTCCGGCACGCTTCGCTTCATTGCTGCGAGCCACCACGCAACCGTCGTTGTTGCTCAGCACCACCACAGCCCGGTTTTCAAGATCCCGGTTGAGCGTGCGCTCACAACTTACAAAGAAATTATTGCAGTCAGCCAGTCCTATCATAGAATTCAATATTTTGTTGCTTAATTACTATCGTATTCGGCAAGGCGATATATGGCATGGTCTTCCACAGCAAAGCCTTCATCTACAAGGTATCTCAGTGCCTCACCGGCAAGCCTGTCATCAGGAGTGAAATTACTTTCAAGAATTGTCTGGGTGATACCGGATGGAAACAACTGCATGTATTTCCACACCTTGCGTATCATCTCTTCCTTGGAGACATGCACCGACGACGACTTTTTGCGACTTCTGCATATGTCACACTTTCCGCAGTCGCATGATCTATCCTCACCAAAATAAGACAGCATCCTGTCTACACGGCATCCGTCGTCATTAAATGCATAATCTATCATAGCTTCAATGCGTCTTGACATCACATCGAAACGATCTTCATAGATTCTACTGCCGATTGAAACGTATCGGCTTTCCTCTCTTGACGTGGAGATAAACATGCAGGGAGTACGCCGTCTCGGCACATAAACAAGTATCTTCTGCCTGTTAAGTTCAAGAAGGGAGTTGTAGACGGTTTCCTGATCAAGACCAATCTCCCGGCTGATTTTTGCTTCATTAATCCTGACATAATCAGAAAACAGGCCCGGATATTGCCTTAGCAGACACTGAAGAGTGAGATCAGCCTCATGCGACGCTCCTATATGATATAGCTCCTCACGGTCAACCGTAATCATGATCCTTGAATTATTTTCCGTCTCTTCGATATAGTCAAGATAACCGGCTTGTGAAAGGAGATGAAAAGCGGCAAGCGTCTGACGACGCTGAAGATGAAATGTATCGCAAAAAAGCTCGATATCAAACTCAATCAAGCGTTCATAACCTTCTCCTATGGCAAGATGCATGAAATTGCAGGCCCTTTCATAAATCTGCCTGATATATTCGCGGTCAGGGAATGACAGTCTCAGTTTACGTCGGAGCGTAGTCCTGTCATTTTTAGAAGCAAGAAGAACCGCATATGATTTTTTACCATCCCGTCCTGCCCGTCCTGCTTCCTGATAGTATTCTTCAAGCGAAGGAGGGAAATCTGAATGCACTACAATCCGGACATCCGGCTTGTCGATTCCCATGCCGAAGGCATTCGTAGCCACCATCACACGTACAGCACCTCTCTGCCACGCATTCTGACGCTCCATTTTTGTCTCATACGTAAGTCCTGCGTGATAATAGTCAGCAGAAATTCCTGATACAGTCAGAAACTCCGCTATCTCTTTAGTCTTTCTTCTACTTCTAACATAGACGATACCGCTCCCTTCTGTGCGTGACAGTATATGAAAGATATCGTAGATCTTGTTTTCAGAAGCACGGACAAGATAGGAGATATTGTCACGCACGAAACTCATCTTGAATTTGCGGGAATCCTTACGGAATGCAAGCTGCCTCATGATGTCGTCCGCCACCTCGGGCGTAGCAGTAGCGGTCAGTGCAAGCACCGGCACATCAGGATGCACTTTTCTAAGTTCGGCAATCTTAAGATATGACGGGCGGAAATCGTAACCCCATTGTGATATACAATGAGCCTCGTCTACCACGATCAATCTGACATGAAGTCTGGAAAGCTCATCGAGGAAACGGGCATTTCTAAGTTTTTCAGGGGATACATACAGAAACCTCGCCCGCCCATTGCAAATACGTTCCCAAGCCAACCTTGTTTCCCTTACATTCATCCCGCTATTTAGCATGACCGCGGAAATTCCTCTTCGCTTCAAATTATCCACCTGATCTTTCATCAGCGATATAAGGGGTGTGACCACAATTGTGAGTCCCGATTCAAAGACCATTCCCGGCACTTGGAATGTGATTGATTTTCCTCCGCCGGTAGGCATTAGTCCCAGAGTGTCCCTGCCCGATATCACGCTTTCTATGATATCTCTCTGCAAAGGGCGAAAAGAGTCATAACCCCAATATTTTTTCAGGATTGCTGCAATTTCCATATAAAGAGGGGAAAGATTCAGTCAAGATCAGATTTTGACAAACGGATATCCTTTATCATCAACTGTATAGACTCCGTGTGATGATGTTTGTTCTGTTCTATTGTATAGCAGATATCCACAGGCTTGTGGGCATGTATATGCTCAAAATATGGAGCCATGTTGAAGGCAATGGCTGAGATCACACGGCTTGTGCTGTCGTCTTCAAGTTCAAGCTTGATATGCTCAAGATTCTTTCCCACGAGTTTTGATGTGCCGAAATCAAATACATTACGTGTGCGGAAAATCGGTTTCTGGTTGCCCGGACCAAACGGATTGAATTTTTTGAGCCACGCCATAAGCTCGGGAGTAATGTCAGCAAACGAGATATCAGCATCTATGTCAAGCTGAGGGCATAGCTGATTAGGCTGGATATTCCTGGCGACAAATTCTTCAAAAAGACGGCTGAATTCCGGAATATTCTCTTCTTTGAGGGAGAGTCCGACAGCGTAAGTATGACCTCCGAAATTTTCAAGAAGATGACGTGTGGAATTTACTGCCGAATATATATCGAAACCCTGTACGGAACGGCTGCTGCCGGTAGCCATTCCGTTGGCATAAGTCAATACAACCGAAGGTTTGTAATAGAGTTCCGTAAGGCGTGAAGCAACAATGCCTATTATACCCTTATGCCAGTTCTTATTGTAAATGACTATAGAACGTTTGCCATGAACTATATTGACATTATTTTCGATAAGCTCGTTGGCTTCTTCGGTTATCTTCTTGTCAAGTTCCTTACGGTCTTTATTATATTGGTCAATTTCAGCTCCCCGCTGATATGCGTCATGGAGGTCACGTGTCACAAGAAGACCGACAGCCTCCATTCCGCTCTGCATACGTCCTGAAGCATTGATTCTGGGACCGATCTTGAAAATGACATCTGAAATCGTAATATCCTTGTTGGTCAACTTGCACAGACGTATTATGCTGCGGAGACCAAGATTGGGATTGGAATTCAATCTTCGAAGTCCATGATAAGCCATAATACGGTTTTCACCGACTATCGGGACTATATCCGCTGCAATACTTACAGCCACAAGATCAAGCAGAGAATTAAGTTCATTGTGATTACCGAGACCGTTGCTCTTGGCGAATCCCTGCATGAACTTAAAACCAACACCGCAACCACTCAGGTGAGGGCATGGATAAGGCGACCCGGGCATTTTGGGATTGAGTATTGCGACTGCAGGGGGAAGCTCATCGTCCGGGACATGATGGTCGCAGATTATGAAATCTATCCCAAGCTGTTTGGCATAGGCTATCTCCTCGATAGCCTTTATGCCGCAATCGAGGACAACCACAAGCTTGATATCGTTCTCAGCAGCATATTCAATGCTTTTTCGCGATATGCCATAGCCTTCCTCATAACGGGTCGGGATATAATATTCAATATTACTGTAATAATTCTGAAGGTATTTGTAGACCAGAGCTACCGCAGTAGTGCCATCGACATCATAATCACCATAAATCATTATCTTTTCCTTGGCTCCCATGGCGCGGTTAAGGCGATTGACAGCCTTGTCCATGTCGGGCATAAGGAAAGGATCATGAAGATCATCGAGGGA
The DNA here is from genome assembly GCA_029062005.1 of Muribaculaceae bacterium. GTDB lineage: Bacteria > Bacteroidota > Bacteroidia > Bacteroidales > Muribaculaceae > Lepagella. Next base: position 117,272 of record JAIDQZ010000018.1, read on the forward strand.
AGGAGTAAAAAAACCGGCTGCTTCCTCAGGAGTCCTGACACCTCTGCGCATCAGCAGCTCAGGCACCGGGCTGATACCGCCGCAGACCGGAAGAAGAGAGTCAGCCGTCTGCTGCTCCTGACGCGTAAGTGGTTGATAGTTCCAGTTATTACTCATGGTGTCATTCAGTTATAGTCAGAACGCGAAAGTCACATTCTGTCTCATATTGCAAAATTAATCAAAAAATGTCAAATTTGCAAGATGTCAACTGAGTTTTCAGCACCTTTTGCCTTTCTTTATTCTTTTTTAACATTAAAAACAATGTAAAAAAAGGATGAATTCATTTTGCCTTTATAAATGCCATGATCGCTTTGGGAGTAAGGGAAGATCCTTTCAGAAGCATGGAAGAAGCGTATATCTTGCCTCCCATAATAATGGCTCCGTAGGCACACGCATATAGCACCACAAGCGACAATATACTGCTCCATAAAGGCACTTCGCCGGTGATCGCATTCACAGCTCCGACTGTCGGAGAAGTAAGAGGGAAATATGCACACACCTGTGCCAATAGTGATACAGGATGGTCTACAGCATACATTCCGATATACATGGAAGCAAGTACAAACATCATCAGTATAGTGAGATACTGCTGATTCTCGTTATTACTGTCGGTCAGGGCTCCGCATGCAGCGAAAAGCGAACTGAACATGAAGTAACCACCTATGAAGTAAAGGAGCGCCCACAAGATAGATTTCCACACCAACGGATAAAGAAGGCTGTGCCATGGTACCGGAACATCCAACACAATGCATATTCCAAACCCGAATATCAGAATAAACACTCCCCAAAGTGCCAGCTGTGTGAGACTGATAAGGGCGACACTGATTATCTTTGCCGTAAGCATGGTCCTGCCTGTGACGCAAGTGGCGAGAAACTCCATTATTCTGTTTGTCTTTTCCTGACGCACCATCTGCATTATCTGGCTTCCGCATACCATCATTGCAAGAGTAAGAAATACACCTACCATCATTGCTATTGCTTTTGCAGGAGTCATCGATTCCTCATCCGGAGTCAGTCCTGAACTTTCGTTAAATGAATCCATCATGGATGCGTATGATGTAGAGTCCGACATAAGAATTCCCATCACCACACCGAATGCCACCATGGCAAGAGGGAAGACAAACGTAAGGATCCAGAAAGACTTTCTTGTGACCGCAGTCTTATATTCGTTGATTATTATAAGTTTCAACTTGTTCATTGCTTCAAAAATTATGAAAGTTGTGATGTGTACGATATGAAGATATCTTTAAGAGATGGCAAAGCCTCTTCGAAATGAAGGATCTGACTTTGCATCGCCACCGCATCAAGCACATCATTGTTTGACTTCCCGGGATTTCTTTTCATCTTATACGCAAATCCTCTGCGCCAATTGAGATTGTCCACTTTCTCGATTTCAGACACGGCATCACTTGAAAGAAGTAGAGGCTGCGAGAGTTCTGATGTGGTAGTGAGAAGCAATGTATTGTCCTTATGCATCTCCTTGATATTGGTCATAGAGTCTGCCACCAGAATATGTCCATGGTCGACCAGTACAATATCACTGCACATTTCCTCGATTGCAGGCATATTGTGGGAACTAAGTATTATAGTGGATCCTTTCTCGCGCAGACGTTCAAGTATCTGCTGGAGAATCTGTCCGTTAAGAGGATCAAAACCACTAAAAGGCTCGTCAAGGATCACAAGCTTCGGTTCATGAACAAGAGTGCAGATAATCTGCACTTTCTGCTGATTACCCTTGGAAAGCTCTTTGAGACGGCGGCGTTCCTGTCCTTTAAGGTTGAACATCTCAAGATACTCGTTCATCACTATCCTCAGCCGTTTTGGATCACCACCTTTCAATTGTCCGAAATACATGATCTGATCTGCCATACGCATCGTGTCGTAAAGTCCCCTTTCCTCGGGCATGTAGCCTATATTGCGCGATGCTTCTATCGAAGCCTGTTCACCGAGGACACTTACATTCCCGGAATCAATCGACAGTATTCCGTTGATGATACGAAGCAGTGTGGTCTTTCCGGCTCCATTCGGACCGAGTATTCCACATATTGAGCCTTCACGTATGCCGAAACTGACGTTGTCGAGCGCTTTCAGCGATCCGAAACATTTGGTCAGATGCTCAACTTCAAGAATATTCATTTTTTTATTTGTTTTGTTTTCTGTTAAGGTTAGACGCATGGCAGGTGCAAAAACTTACAACGACTGCTCATATTTTAATGCGATATCATTTTATTTTCCTGCCTATGGTACGGTCACCCATGACCTTGCCGAGTTGACCGCGCTTTTCCATCAGCGCCTGGGTCTCCATCAATATTTTCTGTTCTTCTTCCGGATTCGAATACCCACGAATGCTGTCCAGCTGATTCATTTTCGACCTGATAAGCTGATTGAGCATTTCATTTTTCCATTCAAGGACACCTCGCGGCACGAGTACACGCATCCTGTCCACTTCCATTTTTCTTTCACTGACAGGATTATTACGCATATAAATATTGCTCAGAGGCTGCTCCTCATTGATGGCATCCATGACTGTCCGGCGCACGTCATCATCATGGTGGCTCGAAAGTTTCTGCTCTATATAATAACGAGCAAAATCATATCGTCTTTTTGCCATTTCCTCCTCCACATTCTCTTCAAGCACACGTTCGGCACGACGGATTTCCACCATATGCATATTTTGGGAGGCAATCTCTTCATACCCTTTCTGCAGCATCTCCTTCTTTTCTGCTGCGAGATTCTGATCAAATACCGATTTCTCGTTCACATAGTCTTCCTTCAGATCAATTATCCTGTTGAATGTCTTTGCGAAAGCCGGGAATGCAAACCATATATCATCTGACTGAAGTTCTTCGGCTATATATTCAACCACGCTGATCATACCGGATGAACCATCCTCAAACTCTACCTCACAGAAGTCAAGGAGCCCATAACGGACACACTGGAAGATCACCGTACGCTCCATGGGATAATAGGGATACATGCCGATGATACTATCTGATCCTGAAGGACGGAGTTTTTTTGAAACATCAGGCTGCGGATCGGTTTCATTGCTATCCAGACGATCAATCTCATCCACCTGGCGCTGGCGTCTCTGACGCTCTACCACATCACCACGCGATTTTTCAACAGCTCCTTCTATCACTTCCTCGCTTACGCCAAGAATGCGACTACATTCCTGAACGTACACATTGCGCTTTACCTTATCCGGGATATGAGCGAGCGATGTTACGACACTATTGATAGCCTCGACCCTTTTCTGAGGATCCGAACCCACGTCCTTCAAAAGGACCTGCGCCTTGAACCGGATAATGTCGGTGGCATGATCCTGAACATATTTCCTGAAGTCTTCAGGTGTATTCCTGCGCGCAAATGAATCCGGATCGTGACCATCCGGGAGAAGAAGCACCTTGACATTCATCTTATGGGCAAGGAGCATATCAATACCTCGCAGAGAAGCTTTGATACCTGCCGCATCACCGTCATAAATGAGCGTGATGTTGTCGGTGAACCTATGTATCATCGCTATCTGACCGTCAGTAAGCGCGGTTCCTGACGATGCGACCACATTCTCCATGCCGGACTGCCACATTCCGATCACATCCATGTAGCCTTCCACAAGATAACAGTTATCCTGCCTGGCAATTTCTCCCTTAGCCTGAAAAATTCCGTAGAGTTCGTTGCTCTTTTTATATATTTCTGACTCGGGAGAGTTAATGTACTTTGCCATTCCTCCCTTGAGATCCCTGCCTCCGAGAGCCACGACCTTGCCGGAAGGATTTAGAACCGGAAATATCACACGCCCCCTGAAACGGTCGTAATAACTTCCGGGAGTATTCTGCGACTCCCCGAGCACTCCAACATCGACAAGGCTTTTCCTATCCATGCCTGCAAGTTTTGCAGCATCCGACAAAGCATGCCCGCTGTCCGGATTATAACCCAGACGAAATTTCTTTATAGCCTCGTCGGTGACACCACGTTGATAGAAATATTGCAGACCTATAGAGCGACCTTCTTCAGTGTCACGTAAGGCTTTCTCCATACGGGCAGCTGCCCACTCATTGGCAACCATTAAGGATTCCCTCTCATTGAGCTGGCGTCTCTCATCTTCAGAAAGTTCCTTTTCCTCAACCTTGATATTATATTTGGAGGCGAGATGAAGCAACGCATCATGATATGACAGCCCTTCCTTCTCCATAATGAAGTTGACAGGAGAGCCTCCTTTCTTACATGAGAAGCAATAACAGAAATTTCTTACGCTATTAACTGAAAAAGATGGGGTCTTTTCATTATGAAAAGGACATAATCCCACATAATTACGTCCACGCTTTATAAGATGCACATAATCGCTTACTACTTCAACTATGTCGGCAGCATCCGTGATCTTCTGTACTGTAGCTTTATCGATCATTTATAAAGTTTGACGTATTTCAGTATTTCCTCTGCCGTGTTTTCGCTGACCGGAACAAGCGGAAGCCTGAGTTCATTTTCTATAAGACCCATGTCATGCATCACGCATTTGACTCCTGCCGGATTACCGTCGGCAAAAAGCAGCCGTATTATCTCCCTGAATTTGAAGTGAATGTCAACTGCCTCAATATAATTGCCTTCAAGGCATAGATGTACCATTTCCGAGAACTCTTTCGGATAAGCATTTCCGAGAACAGAAATAACACCTTGCACACCTAATGTCATCAACGGATAAGTCATGCCGTCGTCACCACTGAGGACTGTGAATCCGTCCGGCTTTTCGCGAAGCAGACGCTGTATCTGGTGTATGTTGCCTGATGCTTCCTTAATACCAATGATTCCGGGTACTTCACGGGCAAGACGAAGAGTGGTGTCGGCATTCATGTTGACTCCTGTACGACCGGGAACATTATATAATATGACAGGCAATGGAGATGCCTTGGCTATTTCTTTGAAATGACAGAATATTCCTTCCTGAGAAGGCTTGTTATATGGCGGCACAACCGATAAAATAGCTGAATAACCGGAAAGATCCTCATGCTTCAGTTGATCAACAATCTCAGCTGTGTTGTTACCACCAATACCGATGACGAGGGGAATACGACCCTCCGATTGATCCTTTACAAAATTCTTGACAAGAACTTTTTCTTCCTGAGATAGGGCAGGGGTCTCTCCGGTAGTACCGAGGGCTACGAGGAAATCAGCACCATTGTCCACGACATGGTCAATCACCCTTTTCAATGCAGGAAAATCAATATCTTTATTTTTAGTGAACGGAGTGACCAATGCCACGCCCATTCCGAGAATATTCAAGTGTGCCATAAGGAACTTTGTTATTTGATGCTGTATTCAATTTACAAAATTAAGGATTTTTTTTTATATTGCATAGAGAAAGTAAATTTTTTTATGAACGATTCAGAAACAAAAATACCCTCGATTCACATCGAAGGTATAAGTGTTGCCTTGGAAAGACTCGAACTCTCACAAACGGAACCAGAATCCGGTGTGCTACCATTACACCACAAGGCAGAATAAGCAAAGTTACAAAAGTGTTGCCTTGGAAAGACTCGAACTCTCACAAACGGAACCAGAATCCGGTGTGCTACCATTACACCACAAGGCAATTTGTTTTTTTTGCATTGTGGAAAGACTCGAACTCTCTCGAAATCTATAATGGCGGAACCAGAATCCGGTATGCTACCATTATACCACAAGGCAATTTGTTTTTTTGCATTGTGGAAAGACTCGAACTCTCTCGAAATCTATAATGGCGGAACCAGAATCCGGTGTGCTACCATTACACCACAAGGCAAAGCGGGATATTTCCCTTTTGACGTTGCAAAATTAATGTTTTTTTTTCATCTGACCAAATATTTTGATGAAAAAATTTCTATATATTCAGTAACTTTCGGAAATTCAATGTCATAATTTGCTTTACCATCTCCATGTCGATACGATCGCCAAGCTCCTTCTGCATGGAAGTGACACCCTTGTCGGTAAAACCACAAGGATTTATCATATCAAAGCCATCCAGATCAGTATTGACATTTAGCGCAAGACCATGCATCGTTATAAAACGACTGCATTTGACACCCAATGCACAAATCTTTCTCTCTCTTTCTGACCCCGCTTCAATCCATACTCCGCTTGCCCCGGCAACCCTTTCACCGGCAATGCCGAATTCCAGAAGCGTCTTTATCACGGCTTCTTCAAGAAGAGTCACATAGTCTTTTACTCCAAGATGATGGAATTCAAGATCAATAATTGGATACACCACAAGTTGTCCGGGACCATGAAAGGTGACGTCTCCGCCCCGTTCGATATGAAATATGCCGATACCACGATCTGCAGCCTGCTCTTCTGACATGAGTATGTTGGAAGTCTTGGCATGTTTACCTAATGTTATTACAGGATTATGCTCAACCAACAGTAAATATTCATCGGTTGCAGGGTGACCGCATTTTTTTCCATCCACCATACCGGAAAACAATTCCTTTTGGATTGCAAGCATATCACCGTAGTCCTTAACGCCTTCGTCGATTATATTCAGATTCATACTTTAGAATGTAAAATGAAGAGCCACCCTCAGACCAGATCTGTCAATACCCGGAGTATCCAGATAGCTCAATCTCCATACATAGTCAACTCTGAGAATCCGGAAGATATTGTCTATACCTGCACTTATCTCCATGTATGGAGTCCGGTGAAGTAATCCGACTTCAGCATCGGCAGGAAATCTGAAAAGACCTGAATGATATTCCGGATCGTTCTTATATGTAAGGCTTCCCCAAAGACATTTGAATCCTATCACCTCACGCAAACGCGCAAGTTTCAATAATGGAATCCTGTTGAAAAGCACTCCGTTACCCCAATATGTAAGATCACAAGATGCAAAACGGTCCATAGCGAATTCCATAGGATTCATCAATGAATAGGATTCCGGCTGGATCGTATAGCTGAGATTTGCATTGGGCCATAAGAGTTCAACATAAGGAACCTGTGTCCACAAGATTCCACCCTTCACTATGGCATCAAGAGCGCCATAAGAAGAAAACCAGAATCTTTTCTGCAAAAAAAGTTCTGTCTTGCAGATAGAGAAGTCCGCTCCCGGCAGACTTCTTGGACCCCATTCCTGTGAGATGGCGATAACAGGTGCTTCACGATTGACAGGTATTCTTGAATTTATTGTCTGCAACATTCTCTCCCCTGGAGAAAATCTGACCGATAGCCCGAAAGATGTGCGTCTGTAGTGCGAGAACATTTTTCCGTTACCGTCAACAAACGGCAGCCACGGAGATGCATCCTGCTTTCGGTGCTCTCCATAGACACTGAACGATAAATGATTGTTTAATTCAAGATTATATTCAATTCTCGACAGATGACGGTAGGTGATGAGCATGTCTTTCCTACGTTTGAGGCTGATAAAGACATTATCAGGGTTTGTGTACAGATAATGCTGACCGACCATATCCATATCATACATATGCATCGCTTTGATGCCATTTACCGGAAACTCCCGGCTGTGATATTTCTTTTTATTAAATGAATACTCAAGTTCCGCTTTATATTTACATTTCTTGTCGTGGACACCGTAAGCCACGTACCCCCCTGCAAACCAATGAGGTGACAGATTGGCAGTAGTGATTCCTCCGACCCTTAATCTTACTTTTTCAACCGGATTGGCGCTTATAAACGTATTTATCGGACCAAAATCGAATTTACTGATTCTTCCTGTCTTTATATATCCGTTGACAAGGATCATCAATACCTTCTCTGACCAATAGAAAAACGGAATCTTTCTGAGGTCTGACATTAACGATCCCATATTACCTTCCGATTCGGAAAGGGACTCCCCACGTATGTCAGCAAGGAAAGAATCAGATGACTCAGATAGCGACTGAATATCTATGACCGTACCAAGCATTTCATATGCCTTGCTCAGATCGCTTCTCTTCTTATAGCTGAAATTTTCATATTTAGAGGATCTGCTGGCATACAGCCTCTGAGTGCCTTTCACGAGACATATGTCCGCACTCAGGCTGTCAGAAACCTTGTGACGTTTTCCTGATGAGTCTTTTTCGAAAGTCTGTTCGATATACAGGTTATCTATAAAATTAAGGTTTACCGTGCGGGGAACCTTCATCGAAACTTTCCTGATGAATCCGGTATCATCATCGACCGGCACATATATGCTGCCGCTGAAAGAGAATTCCGCCGGATATTTAGGTGAAAAGGTAAGCTGTATGCATCTGATTCCATCCACATCCAGTGTATCGGTAATGAAATAGCGATAATGGGAATTTCCGGAAGATGATAGTGGACCCGGAAATTTATTTGACAGAAGAGTTATATCGTCACTGTAAATGTCGACCTCACGCATCAGTTCATCAAGCATGACATCGGTATCGCCGACATCAAACATCTCGCTTATGCCATTCGAGGTCTTTCCCCTTATCACAGTCTTATAATGATCCTTTCCTCCCGAATATAATATTGTAGAAGCCTTCTCATTGAGCTGGATGTTAAGCACCGGTCTGTTGCCAATGGATGTGACATCCATATAGTCTACAAGAAATTCGTGTTTAATAATGTCTTCTTCAGTTATATCAAGAAGTCCGAGAGTAGTTTTATCATACTGATCATAACTGTACTTATCCATTTTGCGTGGATCGCCATTCTTCTGATCTTTTCTGATTCTACGCACAAGTTCGACCGCAGGATTATTTTTCGCCGAATATTTCTCTTTCTTTGGATTGACAATAATTTCTTGAAGTCTCCGCGCCTCCCTCATGAAAATGGTAGTGTCGACATCATTGTTCCTGACATCGGCAGAAACAGAATCTACAAAAAATCCTGCCATTATAAGACATAGTATCATACAATGAACCGACCTCACTCTCCATGTGGGAAATGAACAGGAGAGATGCACTTTATCCTGTCTTAAATTATTGCGGATATTATCAATTTTCATTAATTTTGCATTTGGGGTCAGCCCATGGAATGATTCATCCTACAAAATTAATAAAAAATTTATTATGGCTTTTGAGATTGAACATAAATATTTGGTGACATGCGACAGTTATAAAAAGTTAGCCACCGACTCCTTTCATATAATTCAAGGCTATCTGTCACGAGTTCCGGAAAGGACCGTCAGGGTACGCATTAAAAATGATTCGGCATACATCACCGTCAAGGGAAAGAGCGAAGGTGCTGGTCGCCTTGAATACGAATACGAGATACCAAAGGGTGATGCACTGGAAATGCTCGAACTATGTATTCCGCCGATTCTTGAAAAGATAAGATATCATGTTACATTCCAAGGTCACCTATGGGAAGTGGATGAATTCATGGGTGATCGCGAAGGGCTCGTAATTGCAGAAATTGAATTAATATCAGATGAAGAGGAGTATCCGATCCCTGATTTCATAGGGGAAAACGTCACAGGAAACCCAAGGTATTATAATTCAAATCTCTAAGCGCCTTATTTTCTCTTGGTCAGTGTCTTTAGCATCATCTCAAGTTCGCTTCTGAGGTCGAGCAGCTCACTGATGACTTTCAGTTTCTTTGAAATATTGTCCCTGTTGTTTTTTAGCTGCTGCCTGGCTGCCTCGACTTTCAGACCCTTGACCCGGATGAGATAATGAATGATACGGAGTGTCTCAACATCGGCTGGAGTGTATCGCCTTATTCCGGTCGGGGTTCTGGAGGGATTGATGTCAGGAAATTCCGTTTCCCAATATCTTAGTGTGGCTGCAGATACACCAAGAAACTCAGCCACATCCCGGATTTTATAGAATTTTTTGTTAAGATCCTCCATCCTTAAAAAAACAATTTCGGTATCAATCCATGACATGCCCGGAATTTTCAGCAAGCTGAATCATGTCGACATACTGTTGAGGTGTAAGATCCATAAAATAATAATGTACCGGATTCTGAGGCTCTCCTTTGAATCGCACCTCATAATGAAGGTGACTTCCGGTGGATTTACCGGTAGATCCGACCTTTCCTATCATTTCACCTCGTTTTACATGCTGACCCTGCTTGACAAGAATCTGGCTGAGATGGGCATATCTGGTCATGTAGTTGTAGCCATGATTGAGATCAATACAATTACCGTAGGAATCCTTTCTCTCAGCCACCTCAACCACGGCATCCGCCGTTGCAAACACAGGTGTACCCGTAGCGGCGGCAAAGTCAAGTCCTTCATGAAACTTGGCGGTTCCATATATAGGGTCTCGTCGGTAGCCATATCCTGAAGACATAGTATAATCTTTAATATTGATAGGCAATACCGACGGAATCCTTGCGATCTTTTCCTTCTGCTCTCCGGCTGCTTCCCGCAATTGATCGAATGAAACAGATTGAGAATAAATCTGATGCTCAAGCAAGTCCATCGACCTGTTCATTCTGTTGATAAGTTCAGCATCATTCAGCCTGCCGATATTTTCATATTTGGCGTCATTTTCCAGTCCGGAAAAACGTTCTTTGCTTGAGAGAGGATCCATCTGCATCATCACACGATAGAAGTTATCATCCCGGTTGCGGATATCTTCCATCACTTTCATTGAATTGTCGAGACGCTTCTCAAGTATAGCGTACTGGGATTTCAACAGGCTGTTCTCTTTCTTAAGATTTTTTTCTGAAGGACCTTCCAATCCATACATCATAAGCAGATATAATCCTATTCCGATCGCACCTCCTACAGCAAGATACTTGCCCAACGAGACAAGTCTTGTCTTCAATGTAGGATAATGGCGTTCGAAATTGTCGGTGTCGGGATTGTATCGATAAAAAACCTGTTTCACCCTTAAAGGAGTTTGATGCTTATGTATCGTTTAGGATTTTTCTTTATGTCTACGAGAAGAGAATCAATATCTGCTGAAACCTGATTAAGTCTGTTGTAAAGTTCGGGATCGCTTGTCAGAAGCCCCAGAGTTGAATTCTTGTCGTTCAGTTGATTTGAGAAACGGGAAAGATTTTCAGTCAACTGATTGACATTCTCTACGGTGGACTCTAAAGGTAGCGCCTTGAGCTGATAAGATAGTTGTCCGAGATTGCCGACAATCGTATCCAGCGACTGGGTGACTTTCACAGCGTTGGATGCAAGACGCGGCACCTGTGTGTTCATTGTGCTGTTAAGACCCTGAGTGGTAGCCAGAAGATTATCGGTGATTCCATCTATTCTTTTTATTGAAGCAGCAAGAGCCGGATCCGCAACAAGAAGGTTAAGATTATACAGCAAAGAATCAACTTTTGGAAGTATTGCGGCGACAGAGGGCATCAGACCATCCTGAACAGACGACATGAGACCCGGCTTGATACCGGTCGGGACCTCGCTTCCTGAAGGCAACAGACCGGGCCCTGCCCCGAGAGTAAGCTCAATCTGCGCACCGCTCAGAAGAGTTGTCCCTATCTTGGCTACAGAACCTTCAGGCAACTGGAGATTCTTGTCAAGAGCCATGACCACCTCAATCTTGCCCGGCTTTGCATAGTTGAAGTTCACTTCCCTTACCTGTCCTACTTTATATCCATTGATCAAGACAGGGGAAGACACCGTCAGTTCATCGACATTTTCATAATATGCGAGATAATAGTGAGCCGGTCTGAAAAGATTTATCCCTTTGAGGAAATCAATTCCGAATATAAGAATCAGAATGGCTACAATCACTGAAATGCCGATGGCAAACTCTTTATTGAATATCTTTTTCATATTATATCTTTTATACTCTAAGTTTAGAAGAGAAGACCCTACTCACAGATATAACAATCAACTTCTTCTTTCTACGAATTTTTTTATTGAATTAAATAATGAAAGCGCAAGCTTTTCGACACCATTGTCCGAGACCATATACTTCACAGACTCAGGATTGCATATGAAATCAAGCTCCACAAGCACCGCCGGCATAGAAGTGGCCCAAAGCACCCAGAAACCCGCCTGCCTGACACCGCGATTTGACCTTCCGGCTGTATTTACGAGTTCATTCTGCGCATCGCTTGCCACTCTTATGCTCTCACCGAGATTCCGCTTCTGAGCCATCTCGAAAATTATGTAGCTTTCATCTTTCGATGGGTCGAAGCCTGAATATTTTTCCTTATAATCACTTTCAAGCTCTATCACGGCATTCTCACGCATAGCCACCTTCATATTGTCCTGATCGCGGTGAAGACCGAGCACATACACCGAACTACCGTTGGTCTTTTCCCTTCCCCTGGTCTTTTTATCGACTGAGTTGACATGTATGGACATAAACAAATCACCTTTCGCATTATTCGCCACATCTGCACGCTGCTGGAGAGTCAGATAGGTATCATCGCTTCTTGTCATCACCACTTCCACATGAGGAAGTTCCTTATCTATCATTGCCTGCAGTTTCTTTGCAACAGCAAGATTGATGTCTTTTTCTTTAGCGCCATTCTCACAAGCGCCGAAATCCTTGCCACCGTGTCCCGGATCAAGCACTATGGTAACTGCATCCATATCTTTTTTTGCGTATGCTGCAGGAGGCAAGACAAAAAAGATTGCCGCAATTATAATAAATGAGATAAATCTCCTTATATTCATCGTATATCTATGTTTGCGATTATTTCGCGCAAAATTAATAAAAATTACTCGAATTTCGGCTTTTCGGATATTAAAAAACGATGAAAATTCCAATTTCGACCAATGAATCCGTAAAGTTAAAGAATGTCAAAGGAACGAACAATTCGAGTTGGACGTTCGTTTTAAAAGCAGAATTAAGAAAATCATAAAGATAAGAGATAGAAATAACTTTGTATATAATCCACAGGCAAACCTCGGACCGGTGCATGACATCCATCCCTATCAAACCCCAAAAGGGCTTACCGCATAGATAATACTTGCAAAAGGATGTAGCTCCCGCCCGGGGTTGTCTTGTCGATTTTCCCAAGTTTCCAGAACAATGATTACTTGCAGAGTGTTCTTTTATATATATAGTGTCACTCCGGCGACATGCATTATTCCATAATATAAAAGAATAATAAGCAAAACTAATGAAAAAACTGTTTCTGACCGCTGCCCTTGCGGCGTTGTTATGCTCATCAATGACATCGTGTATGGGCAAGTTTGCCTTGACAAGAAACCTCTATGCATGGAATGAGCAGATATCTAATAAATTCGTCAACGAATTGGTATTTTTTGCGTTCTGGGTGCTTCCGGTATATGAAGTCTGTGGCATAGCTGACCTTTTTGTTCTCAATACAATTGAGTTCTGGAGCGGAGATAACCCCATGACGGCTTCTACGAAGATTGTGGACACCGATAATGGCAGATATCTTGTGGAATGTGACGGAAAGGGATATGACATAACACTTGAGGGAACAGACGAGAAGTACCGTCTCGATTTCTGTCAGGATACCCGGACCTGGAGTATAAATATCAACGAAAATGAATATCCTCTGCTTACATTCATAGATGATACGCATGTTTCTGTGCCGACAGCGGAGGGGCATTGGCAGACAGTTGAGCTGTCGCAGGCAGGAGTTCTGGCATATAAGGCGTCGGCTTCCGTGTCGATGCTTGCAAATAAATAAATCGTGGATCTCCGGTTTTTTCACGGATTATTAATCCAAATGGCAATTGGATTGTTGTAATAGTAAAGATTATTAATTAAATTACATATTGAAATGAAAGCAATGCACATTATCTGCGCAGTCGTAGGCGGCGCAATCGCAGGAGCAGCTGTTGGTCTGCTCGTAGCTCCTGAAAAGGGAGAGACCACCCGTAGGAAAATTATGAAGATCCTTAAAGAAAAGGGTATCAACCTTAAAGGAAGTGAGCTTGAAGAACTCGCCGACGAAATCGAGGATCAGATTGAAAAAAGTTTATAATGATAAATAAAGAATAAAGTATGAAAGCGCTTAATATACTTTATGCATTTCTTGGCGGTGCAATCGTGGGATGCGGAGCAGCAATCCTTTTCGCTCCTGAAAAGGGCGAGGAACTTCGTGGACGTATCGTGCGCATACTTAAAAGAAAAGGTATAAAAATCAGCGACGAGGAAGTTGACGCTCTCGTGGCAGAACTTACCGGAGAGGCATAAACTTGTCGTATAACTTTAGCGATTGATGAGTAGTAAGAATACACTCTTGGATCAATTCAAGGATTTGTTAGCCCGGTCGAAAGACTGGGCTACTCTTGAATTGGAGTATGCCAAACTGACGGCAGCTGAAAAACTTACCATGCTTGCAGGATTGGCATGTACCGGCGCTGTTTGCCTTCTTTTCGGAATAACAGCGCTCATTATGTTTGGAATCTCACTGGCATTCCTCTTCAAGGAAATCATGGGTTTTGCCCTTTCTTTCCTTGCAGCAGGAGGGTGTATCCTTGTATTGCTGACGATAATATACATTTTCAAAGAGAAAATAATAATTAATCCGATAGCCAGGATAATCACCAAAATACTATTTAAATAATTCAGGACCATGGACAATGTAAAGCAAATAGAAAACAAGGACAGGGTCCTGACTGGTTTTGATGATCCTATAGATTTCGAGGGATATACCCTTGATGAAATACGGCATCATCGTGCGTTGGTGGCTGTAAGGAAAGAATTCGCAAAAGCAAAGATTTTTGAACAGCTGGATAATCTTAAAGACAGAAATCCATTTGCCCCGGACGGAACTCTGAAGGCAGCTGCACGTCTGGGATCTATTCCTTTGAAAATAGTGCGCGGTCTTAACTACACTGACTATATAATGATGGGACTCTCCGCATTGGGCACAGCAAAAAAAGTATTTTCTTTTTTCCGTAAGAAAAAGAAGTGATGAACTACTATAAGGTCAGATTTGAGTGCAGTCCATGCACAGAAGACATTACAGATCTTCTTGCGGCATTCCTTGCCGATCTTGGTTTTGAAAGTTTTGAGCCGGATCCTTCCGGCTTGACAGCATATATACAGGCTGACGAATATTCAGAAGAGTCTGTGAGGGAAGTTATATCAGACTTCCCGATGGAAACTTGCATCTCGTTTGAAACAGAATTCGTGGAAAGCAAGAACTGGAATGAGGAGTGGGAAAAACACTATTTCCAGCCTATTGTCATTTCAGGCGAATGCGTTGTGCATTCATCATTCCACAAGGATGTTCCCAAAGCAAGATATGATATACTGATTGATCCTAAAATGGCATTCGGCACAGGACATCATGCCACTACATCACAGATGATGCGGTATATTCTTGACATCGACGACATTGAAGGTAAGTCTGTGATCGATATGGGAACAGGCACAGGCATTCTTGCCATTCTCTGCAAAATGCGTGGTGCAGGAAGTGCGACAGGAATTGAGATAGATCCCGGAGCTTTTGAGAATGCTGTTGAAAATGCCGCCTTAAACAGTCAGACTGTCAATTTCATATGTGGGGATGCGTCGGCACTTGAAAAATGTGATCCGGCAGATATCTTCCTTGCCAACATAAACCGTAATGTCATCACATCAGACATTGACAGATATGCGGCAAAGATCAAAAGCGGGGGAGTCCTCCTGCTGAGTGGCTTCTACACTAATGATATCCCAGTAGTGATGGCTGCAGCAGAACCATTAGGCTTCACCCTTGACAAAACATCAGAAGAAGGCGACCATTGGGCAGCTCTCCGCCTGATCAAAAAATAAATTTTTGCAATATATTTACTAATATAAAAGAAAACTGCTGATTTGGATATCCAAATCAGCAGCAGGTGGAGCATATCGGACTCGAACCGACCACCTCTTGACTGCCAGTCAAACGCTCTAGCCAGATGAGCTAATGCCCCGTCAGAAGGTATCTTCGATGCAAATTTAGGCAAAATTTTTGGATTGTCCAAATTATTGATAAAATTTTATTCAAAAAAATTTATCAGTCTATTATTTATCTATATACATAGACCTGAACATTAGAATACTGATCGGAAAATAAAAAACTCCTATTCTTGACTGCCAAGAATAGGAGTTTGAGTAGGTATTTTCATAAATCAGCGAGCGACCGAGAGACTTTTATAGTCGACCGAGCCTCCGGAAGATGAATTCTGCTTGATATTGTCAGCCTTTCCGGCAAGCTTGATTTTAGCACCGCTTGATGCAGAAGCATCTATATTGCCACCGGCAATGCCGTCTATATTGATAGTAGACGCACTCGAAGCCTCAGCCTTAATTGAAGATGATTTTATTGATCCAATCTTTATTGAAGCCGCACTTGACGCCTCAGCATCAACGTTGCCTTTAAGACTGCCGACACTTATGGATGAAGCACTTGAAACCTCCACATCCAGATTGCCCCTTAGATCACTGATATTTGCTGATGCAGAACTTGACAACTCAGCATCAAGTTCTTCACATGATAGCATGTCAGCTTCAAATGAAGAAGCACTGCTCAATTCAATTTCAAAATTTCCTTTCACATTAAGATGACCCTCAATGCTTACGTTAGCCGCAGAAGAAAGATCCACTTCATTTAATACAGGACTTGAAACCCGTATGATTGATGGACCCTTTATCTTCATATTTCCCCGCAACCCGGAATTGGAATAATATGCTTTAAGCGTTTTGTCTTTAACTTCTACCTTCAGATATTTTTCAGCAGACGGGGTAGTGGAGACTTCTGCAATACCGGTGTTTGCATCCTGCACAAAAATAACCTTAATTCCCTGTGAAGCCTCGATCTCGTTAAAGTCACTTATCTTGACTGTTTTATTTACTGTTGGTTTTGCATCATTGCCTTCTACGCTGATATTGGAATTTGCAATTCCTTTGACAGTGCATCCTGACATCAGCAAGGATGTGCAGACCATCAATCCTGTGGTAAATGCTGAAATATTCATAATCATTAGTTTTTTATTCTACATATTATATGACGAAAAATAATCGTAAAAGTGACAAAAAAAGCAACAATTTTTCTGATAATTTTGTCAATATATTTTCAGAATATCATTTTTGAGAAGACAAGTATTCAGAATACATGTCTTTCAGTTGATCCGGGCTAACTTCAAGCAAAGCCAGGCGTGAGAAAAAGAGTTCACTCTCTTCACCAAGCAGATTATCAAGCCTCATCTTCCGTATGATTTCCACTGCTGACTCTGCCACAAAAAAGCCAAGTCCACGCTTATTGAATATGACCCCCTGCCTTTCAAGAATCTCGAATGCCCGAGCTGCCGTAGCAGGATTCACCTGCTGAGCGACAGCATATTCCCTCACACTCGGTATTCTTTCCAATTTATGATATTCATCGAGCAGTATGCAGTCGCATATCTGATCGGCAAGCCTTACATATATAGGTCTGTTATCACTCTGTATCATATTATTATTTCTTCATAAACCGCTGGATGATCTGCGTATTCCTGAACTGTAGCCATGCAAGCAGCCAGCAGCCGATATTCAATATTGAAAGAATACAAATCACGATCCATAGGAACACATATTCTCCACTGTCAAAATTAAAGAAATCTTCAAAGTTAAAATTCGAAAATATTCCCATCATCAGAAATATTGCGACAATCCATTGCACCGCCATAATAACTATCGTTGTCTTCAACCATGAAAGTCTTGGCCAAAGTGAACTCCCGAGGGCATATAATGAATTACCAAACAATCCCAAAAGAATAAAAATTGCAACGATATATCCTGATTCATCAACATTAGATAAGAAATCATGAATACCTTCCATCATGACTTTGCCACCCCCAAAAGAAACCTGAATCACGGCATATCCTATAAAGAAACCGATAGCAAGAGCTACAATCCCACCAAAAAGATATACAAGCATACGCAATGAAAATTTTTCACACAGTGATACCGGCTCCATGAATGCGGTGATTCGCTGTTTCTTACTACTCAGGCTGCTGAATGTCAGAGATCCCGATACCGTAAGACCTATACTCATCATCCACAATCCGATCCCAAAATACATTGAGGAATACGATATTTGCCTTGCTTTTATCATTCCAAGAGAATTTACGTCCGTAAGATCAGTAAATTTCTTTAATTCATTTATGTCACTTATCGCATTTATACTGATCAATACCGATAACGCCACAAATACACCCAGAGCCGTCAGCAGCAGTTTAAGATATGTTCCTTTATTGATTATGAAATCCGATTTGGCAAGCATTTCGAATCTTTCAAGCGAAAAAGACTTGTCGCCATATTTATACGTATTATCCATGATTCATCATTATATTTGTTCATATTTAATTGTTCTTGGCATAGTCTGAGCGCGAATATATATAGTTGAAAAGCGCTTCAAGATTCACTTCTGTTTCCGGCTGATCGGGTGTGCGCATTTTCATGAAGGCATGTCCTCCCATGACAGGTTCACTCCAAATGACACCGTGTTCAGGAAGAACCGGAGCAAGACCGAACGTGAATCTCTCCTGCAAGGCTGAGATCGACTCATCAAGCTGAATGCCATTGTTGTCCATTATTGTCACATGATCAAGGAGCTGGTCAAGATCCCTCACCTGGTGAGTTGAGATGATTATGGTACGCTCATCGTTCATAGTCTTGACAACAGCTTTTCTGAATTCACTTTTACCGGGGATGTCGAGTCCGTTGGTAGGCTCGTCCATAAGCAAGACCGGGGTGTGGCATGCAAGTGCGAATGCCAGGAATGCCTTTTTTCTCTGCCCCATCGAAAGCGATCCGAGGTGGATTTCAGGCGAAAGGTTGAAATGGGAAAGTGCTTCCTTCAGCGATTCATGGGAAAAGTTCGGATAAAACGGAGCATATGCCTTAACATAAGATTCAAGGGAGATCGAAGGCACATCGATTTCTTCCGGAACAAGGAATATGCGGCTTAGAAATTCCGGACACCTGTCCCATGGATTGAAATCATTAACATTCACAGAACCCTCAGTAGCTTTAAGAAGTCCCGAAATCAGATAAAGCAGCGTGCTTTTGCCAGCACCGTTGGCTCCGAGCAGACCCACAATTTTTCCGAAAGAGAGCTCCATACTGAAATTGGAGATGGAATTCCTCTTGCTTCCGGAATAACGGTAAGAGACATTTTTAAGTGAAATCATAATCTTTATATTTAATAACAACCATTAATATCACTGCAATAGTGTATCAGTGTAGTAATACACTGCAAAATTATGATAAATTTTTCATTCGACCAAATTTTAAGTTGATTTTTTTAAAAAAAATAACACTGAACTTAGTTTATCATGAAATTATTCGTATTTTTGTTTTGAAAAATAAATAACAATGAAAAGAATAGGAATATTGAGTGACACTCATGGATACTGGGATGACAGATATGCAGCCCATTTCGCAGACTGCGATGAAGTCTGGCATGCTGGAGACATAGGAGACTATACTATCATAGAGCGGCTTCAGAGTGTGGTGCCGACAGTCAGGGCTGTTGCCGGGAATATCGATCACGGCATGATGCGTCGGAAATGCAAGGAATTGGAAATATTCGTGGTGGAAGGTGTCAAAGTGCTTCTTACCCATATTGGAGGATATCCCGGCAAATGGAGCAAGGGGATGAAATCATTGTTGAGAGACAATCATGTTACACTTATGGTTGACGGACATTCCCATATATTAAAAGTTATATACGACAAAGAACTGCAATTGCTTCATATCAATCCGGGAGCCGCAGGTATGGCGGGGTGGCATAATGTAAGGACCCTGGTGAAGCTCACCATAGACGGTCAGGAAATGCGAGATTGCGAAGTGATCGAACTCGCACGCACAAGCCGCAGCTGACATTACTCATTTCTGAGTATTGCGGAATAATCATTTTTTTTGTAATTTTGCACTAATTTAGAATCAGTCTATTTTACAAAAATGAGATTAGTCGATCTGCAGCCGGGAGAAACCGGTGTGATTACCAAGATTCTTGGACACGGAGCTTTCCGCAAAAGGGTTATGGAAATGGGATTTGTGCGTGGCAGGGATGTCACATGCATACTTAATGCCCCTCTTCAGGATCCGGTCAAATATGCATTGATGGATTATGAAGTTTCCCTAAGAAAAAACGAGGCGTCCATGATAGAGATAATGCCGGAGCAGGAATGGCACGATCATGAACCGGATGCTGAAAAAGCTGAAAGAAACGCTACAGCACTCCATGATGAGGATGCGGCTCACGCCGTGAGACACGACAAGATCATCAATGTAGCCCTTCTTGGAAATCCGAACTGCGGCAAGACATCTCTTTTCAATATAGTAAGTGGCGCCAACGAACACGTCGGCAATTATGCAGGTGTAACAGTGGATGCAAAATCGGGACACCTTAATTATAAAGGATACAGAATCAACATAATCGATCTTCCCGGTACTTATTCATTATCCGCTTACAGTCCTGAAGAGCAATACGTGGCAAGATATCTGAAAGACGAGACTCCGGACGTGATGATCAACGTAATAGTAGCATCCAATCTCGAACGAAACCTTTACATGACTACCGAACTGATCGACATGAACCGTCCGATGGTCATTGCCCTGAATATGTATGACGAACTTGAGAAGTCAGGAGCAACACTAAAATATAAGGAACTTGGTGCCATGCTCGGCGTTCCTATTATCCCTACTGTCGCGTCAACAGGAAGGGGAGTCCACCAGCTTCTTGACGCAGTCATCTCCGTATATGAGATGAAACATCCGGATATACGCCACATCCACGTCAGGATGAGTCCTGAAATTGAGGCAGGCGTGGATGTGCTACGCTCCGACCTGAAGGCTGAGCCTAACATTCCTCCGCAGTTTGCCACACGATATCTTGCCATAAAACTTCTTGAAGGAGATCCCGAAGCGGAACTTCTGATAAGCAATACTCCCAATTACAATAAGATAATCGCCGACAGAGACAGGGTAGTGGCTGAAATAAAGCAGGAAATCAATGAAGACGTACAGACAGCGATCGCTGCAAATAAATATGGCTTTATTCAGGGTGCACTTGCAGAGACTCTTGAGGGTGATCTCGTCCATGATGAAAAGACCACCAAAATCATTGATGCATTGGTGACAAACAAGCTTTTTGGTTTTCCGATATTCCTTGCAGCGATGTTCTTCATATTCTGGTGTACGTTTGAACTCGGCTCATATCCGATGGAATGGATCGAGGACCTTGTAGCCTGGATATCACAGGTCACCAACAGCATGATGCCTGACGGTCCACTTAAAGATCTTGTGGTAGACGGCATCATAGGAGGCGTCGGAGGCGTGATCGTATTTCTACCCAATATACTGATACTTTACTTCTTCATCTCCTTTATGGAGGATTCAGGCTACATGGCGAGAGTGGCTTTCATAATGGATAAACTAATGCATAAGATGGGACTTCACGGCAAGAGCTTTATTCCTCTCGTGACAGGTTTTGGATGCAATGTGCCCGCGATAATGTCGACGCGCATCATCGAGAGCAGCTCAAGCCGAATGATCACCATCCTCATCCTTCCATTCATGTCTTGCTCGGCAAGGCTTCCGATATACGTGCTTCTTGCAGGAGCCTTCTTCCCTCAACACGGAGCCCTTGTATTCTTCGGATTATATCTGCTGGGTATAATAGTCGCTATACTGACTGCCAAGATTCTAAGAAAGTTCTGGTTCAAAGCGGATGAGACGCCATTTGTAATGGAACTTCCGCCGTATCGCGTGCCGACATCCAAATCAGTGGTACGCAGCATGTGGTCGAAAGCCAAGCAATATCTGCATAAGATGGGTGGTCTTATTCTTGTAGCATCCATCATAATCTGGGCGTTATCCTATTTCCCACGCTACACCTTTGGGGAAATTCCGGAATCATACGTTGAGACAACGCTCGCTGAAATTCCGGAAAGCGTTCGGTCGGAAAAATCAGATGAAGAGATCAATGATCTTGTTCTTCACAGCTATCAGCAGGAGCATTCTATTCTTGGGAACATAGGTAAATTCTGCGAGCCTGTAGTCAGGCCTATGGAACTCGGATGGCAGTCATGTGTCTCCCTGATTGCAGGCATGGCAGCCAAAGAGGTAGTTGTATCTACCATGGGAGTGCTCTATGTAGGAGATGATGATGCCGATGCACTGAGTGTAAGGCTAAAGACACCTTCACCCCTCACAGGAAAAGCTCCTTTCACTACAGCCTCGGCTATAGCCTTTCTTGTCTTCGTGCTGCTCTATTTCCCATGCATTGCTACATTGACCGCTACTGTAAGGGAGACAGGCAGCTGGCGCTACGGGCTATTCTCGCTTATCTACAACACCGTACTTGCATGGATTCTCGCTGTAGTAGCTTTCAATATCGCAGACCTGTTCTGAATATTCCATCCTCATCAAAAACTGAGCTAATTCATAAGAATAACAATTTGCAGAATTACAGCAGAATTGTTAGAAAAAATTTGTATAAATTGTAAAAAAATACTAATTTTGCGATGCAGACTGTCCCGCAGAGGCCCGGTCAGGGTTCGTGGGTGGGATGCAGACATATTTTAAAAAGCGTTACTTGGCGCTGTTCTTGACATCTGGAAATCTGGAAAATTTCAATCGTAGTCAAGGATAGGGCAATGTAGATGTTGATGTGGTTTGTGTACACAATTATTTCTACACGTGAGTGTGGAAGATTGTTGCATATATCTACCGCGTGAGGCCTCTGCTTTGTCCATTCTGCTACGATGGGCATTCCAGAGCCTCCAGATGAAGAATGGACAAAAAGTATGGATCTCACGCTTTTGTTCATATTAATAGATACGTCCACGGGAAGAGAGATTCGCCCAGGTTGCCGGGAGCGCATTCCGCAATCATGGATATAAACTAAAGAGTCTCATGAAGATGAAGAAGACTGTTTTTTTATCGTTGCTTGCCGTGGTTTGCTTCACGGGACACCTTAATGCAAAAAGAGTCACTCTTGATTATTCAGTGATCGATGTGCCTGAAGAGGGTGGCATAAAGTTTGAGAAGATCACGGATGATGCAGATTGTGTAAACTCGGAAAATCTTGTGTCTAAAGCCAAGGGCTTGTTCGGTGTCAAGAATCTTTCGAAAATTGACTGGTGGGTGAATCCAAGGATCGCTATCTCTCCTGACGGGAAGAAAATCGCCTATCTGAACTGGAAAAACCAGACATCAAATGTCATGGTAAAGGATGCCGCCAGAGGAGGTGCAAGCACGCAGAGGACATTCAGAACCAATGTGACTGACTTCAACTGGAGTCCTGACGGCAAGACCTTATGCTTTACGGAATACCGTTCCGGACATTTCGGAATCTATCTTATCGAGGCAGAGCAGGGCAACGTCGTAAGGCAGATCAGCACCGGCAATGACAATGACTTTGCCGGACAGATTACCAAAGACAACAATACCATCCTCTTCCATAGAGGTGAAGGTGCCGGAAATTACAGTATCTGGAGCTATGACCGAAATAAAAATCTTTTTTCCAACTATTCACGAGGAATGACACCCTGTCTTATTCCCGGAAATCCTGACGTGATCTATTGTGCAAGATACACTGATAAGAGCGAAAGCGAGATCTGGCGTGTGAATCTGAAGACTGGAGTCGAGGAGATTCTTTTGTCACAACCGGGAAGAAGCTTCACAACGCCGCGGCTTTCACCCGACAAGCAATGGCTTTTGGTGACCGGTACATCAATGGATGAAAAGGGGAAGAATATAAATACCGATTTGTTTGCCGTTCGCACCGATGGCTCCCAATTCACTCAATTGACCTATCATCCAGGCAACGACATATCCGGAATATGGGCTCCCGACGGAAAAAGCATCTACTTTATCTCACAGCGTGGCTCGAAAGACGGTATCTATAATGTATGGAAAATGGATTTCAATCTTTGAGCCGTAAGCGATCACTTTATAGTATATAACTCATAATGACATAAAACATAACAAAATGAAAAAGTATCTGACATTAGCCGTTGTCGCAATGGTCTGCGCCGGAACGGCAAAAGCTCAGTTTGCGGGAGAATATAATCTTGGCAAGCATGAAGGAGACAACAAAAGCTACAACCGGGTAGGCATTTCGTACAATAATGACTCTTATGGCTTCAATTCCGATGCTAAGTATTGGTTTGAATCTGATGATATGGGTGGATCACTCAACGGTTTCGGATTAAACTATATACATGGCTTCAGTCTCAGTTCATCACTTCCAATGTTTCTTGAGGTAGGCGGAAATGTGAATTTCAATTTTGGAAATGTTTTACATGTGGAAGGGGAGTCCTACTATGATGAAGTAAGATACAATGCAAAGAATCAATTGCAAATGATCGATCTTCAGGTGCCTGTAAATTATGTCTACCGGTTCAATGTCGCCGATGACTTCTCTATAGCCCCATATGTCGGTCTGAACTTCAAACTCAATCTTATCGGCAAAGTGATGTATATTGAGGAAATATGGGATGATGATGAATACCAAAAGGAAGAGGACGGTTGGTTTAATCTGTACAACAAAGATGACATGGATGATATGGGCACATGGAATCGTTTTCAGATGGGCTGGCATGTCGGCGTAGGCTTCCAATACAGCAAGATTTACTTAGGTGTCCAGTACGGAACAGATTTCATCCCTGCTTTCAGCTGCAGCGACGAAGGATACAAACCTAAAGTCAACACCGGCAGTCTTAAAATCAATCTCGGCTATACCTTCTGAACCAATCTCTGATATAAAAAAGTAAGAACCGGCATGATACATGTCGGTTTTTTTTCTTACCATATCAAATTTAAATGTGTTTTTTTCGTTTTATTGATATGAAACGAAGAACAACAATAATGGCATTATTGTCAGGAATCGTGACAGTGTCATCGTTTGCACAGTCTCTCTCATTCAGCGGGAACTCGCTGAAGGTGCTTGAAGAGACTCCGGAAAAATCCACCGGACTCGAAAAGATATATGTGCTATATTCAACACAAGGAGTCTCAGTATCCTATACATCGCCTTCCGGCAACCGCATAAGCTGGATGAAATACGGCAATCTTGGCGGAGGGCATGCAGAGGATGTCGCTTCCACACAGACCGGCAACACGAGCACGCTGTCTTCACTTGAAGGCGACAAAGGATATATCATAGCTGACGGTGACCGGCAATACTGTTTCTGGATCACAGATTATCAGGCGCACCGCCTAAGACTCCAGTCCGCCTCCGTGTCCGGCGAATCAGAGTGCGGTGTAAGTATAATAGATGTGACCGGATCAGGCGAACCTATCCGCTATTTCACCATAAACGGTATGCAGAAGACATTGAATCAGGACATCACTGTGGAATACACAACTCAGGAATGGAATGACAATGACAATAACTTCAATGAAACAAGCGTATCAAAATCTTTTGAATGCCTTCAGAATCAATACAGGCTCACGCCTCCAAACTACTGCACCACTACATTCGTAGTAAAAGGAGATAAATTCCTAAAGGCATGGAACTGGCTTGAATCCGTGGAAACTCCGAGCGTGAGACCGATGTCGGTAGATGCCAGGACATTTGCCTGTCAGTCCAGGGATGATAATGGAGGCGACGAATCGACAAGTACAACGGGCAGCAATCAGATAGGAAGTGGAAATAATGAAGGGCTCGGAGGATCAGCACCGTGCGATATAAGATTTGAAGCATATGTGACAGACGGAGTAATCCATAATGAATGGCAGCTGACAAGAGACCCTTCGTTTGAAAACATCGACTACCGCTTCACCACACAGGATCTCGACTATACATTCCTGGAAGAGGGTTCACACTATCTGCGATACATCGGAAGTAATTCCGACGGATCATGCGAATATATCAGTGATACATATGAAGTGACGATAGGAGAGAGCCAGCTCCTTGTTCCAAATGCATTCTCTCCCAACGGAGACGGTATCAACGACGAATGGAAAGTTTCTTACAGATCGCTTCAGACATTCCAATGCTCCATATTCAACCGGCAGGGGCATCAGGTGTACCATCTTACTTCGCCGGATCAGGGATGGGACGGTAAGGTCAACGGAAAGACCGTAGACTCCGGAGTATTCTTCTACGTGATAGAAGCCACCGGTACAGACGGGAAAAAGTATAAGAAAAGCGGTGACATAAATATCGTCAAATTTGTCGGTAATACCGGAACATCCTCCGACACGGAGCAATAATGGCATGATATTTGTTATAAGGATGACACATAGATGTTGAAATAGACAAAGAAACAATACTCTTTGCAGGGACGCATGCCTCCGTGCGTCCCTTGATAATTGAATAGTGCAAATATGAATGAAGATATAAAGGCGACGGACCGCATAGAAGTATCCGGTGCGAGAGTCCACAACCTGAAGAATATAGATGTCACCATACCACACAACTCTCTGAGTGTCATTACCGGGCTGAGTGGCTGCGGTAAGTCATCGCTTGCCTTCGACACAATTTTTGCCGAAGGTCAGCGGCGATATATCGAGACTTTTTCAGCTTATGCCAGAAATCTGCTTGGAAGCATGGAACGTCCGGATGTTGACAAGATCACCGGACTCAACCCTGTGATCAGTATTGAGCAAAAGACCACAAACAATAATCCGCGCTCCACTATAGGCACTACCACAGAGATATATGATTTTTTCCGTCTTCTCTTTTCCCGGCTCGGCGAGCCCAGAAGCTATATAAGCGGAAAACCGATGGTGAAATATACTAAAGAAAAAATCGTGGAAATGGTCAGCAAGACGTTTGCCGACCGTAAGATATATGTGCTTGCCCCATTGGTAAGAAACCGTAAGGGTCATTATAAGGAACTCTTTGAAAGCCTACGGAAGAAAGGCTATCTGAACGTTCGCATTGACGGTGAACTCAAGGAACTGGCGTTCGGAATGAAGACAGACCGCTACAGGAATCATGACATTGAATTGGTCATCGACCGCCTCAAGGTGAGGGACAACGAGTCCGACCGACTGAAAAAAGCTGTAGAAGAAGCTTTGAAGCAAGGAGACAAGCAGATGATGGTGATTGATATGGAGACCGGAAAACTGCATCATTTCTCGCTCCTTCTTATGGATTCAGAAAATGGACTGTCCTATCCGGAACCTGCACCACACAATTTCTCCTTCAATTCTCCGCAAGGAGCATGCCGGCGATGCAAAGGTCTGGGAGAGGTGAATATCGTGGATGTTGACAAGATAATCCCGGATAGAGACAAATCCATATATGACGGAGGAATAATTCCTCTCGGGAAATATAAGAGCAGCCTTGTATTTATGCAGATCGAGGCTATATGCAAGATGCATGGAGCCACCCTAAAGACTCCGATCAAAAATCTCTCGGAGGAAGCGCTCGATGACATACTAAACGGAACTGACACACGCCTTGTACTTGCCAATGCCACTATGCAGACCTATTCATATGAATCAAACTATGAGGGTCTTGTCAAATATATAGAGGCGCAGCAGTCGGATGACTTCGGAAGCGAGGCAAAGAAATGGAGCGAGCAATTCTATACGAGGACAGTATGTCCGGAATGCGGAGGTCAGCGTCTTAATAAGATTTCTCTTCATTACTACATCGACGGCAAGAATATAGCGGATGTCGCCAACATGGATATCAAGGAGCTTTACGAATGGACACAGGGACTTGAAGACCGCGTCGATAGGCAGCGTCGGCTCGTGGCTGTTGAAATCATGAAAGAGATACGCTCCAGACTCCGGTTTCTTCTCGACGTGGGACTCGATTATCTATCGCTCAACCGTCCGAGTTCATCGCTGTCGGGAGGGGAGAGCCAGCGCATTCGTCTTGCCACCCAGATCGGCAGCCAGCTCGTGAATGTGCTGTATATCCTTGATGAACCTTCCATCGGTCTGCATCAGCGTGACAACGAACGCCTGATCAAGAGTCTCAAGCAACTTCGTGACAACGGTAATTCCATTATTGTAGTAGAGCACGACAAGGATATTATGAACGAGGCTGACTACATAGTCGATATCGGTCCGGGAGCCGGCAGAAAAGGGGGTAACGTAGTATTTCAAGGCACTCCCGAGGAAATGAAGAAGACCCACACGCTCACTGCTACCTATCTTAATGGTGAGAATTCCATCGAGGTTCCGGCTGAAAGAAGAGGGGGTAACGGAAAGTCATTGAAGATCAATGGAGCGACTGGTCATAACCTCAAGAATGTGGATGTGGAGTTCCCCCTCGGAAAATTCATATGCGTCTCAGGCGTTTCAGGCTCAGGGAAGTCAAGTCTGGTAAACGGTACTCTCCAGCCCATACTGAGCCAGAAATTCTACAGGTCAAACACTCAGCCGCTTCCATACAAGTCGATTGAAGGGATTGAGAATGTCGACAAGGTTGTCACGGTAGACCAGTCACCGCTCGGGAGATCTCCCAGATCGAATCCAGCCACTTATACAGGAGTGTTCACTGATATCAGAAAGCTCTTCATGGAACTTCCCGAATCAAAGATCCGTGGATATAAACCGGGGCGTTTCTCCTTCAACGTCAGCGGCGGACGATGTGAGACATGCAAGGGCAACGGCTACCGCACTATCGAGATGAATTTCCTACCGGATGTCCTCGTGCCCTGCGAAGAGTGTCATGGCAAAAGATATAACCGCGAGACCCTCGAAGTGCGCTACAAAGGGAAATCCATTGCCGATGTTCTTGAGATGACTGTGAATCAGGCTGTGGAATTTTTCGAAAATGTTCCTTCAATCCTCAAGAAAATCAAGGTCCTTCAGGAGATAGGACTCGGATACATAAAGCTCGGACAGCCATCAAGCACACTCAGCGGTGGGGAAAACCAGCGGGTGAAACTTGCTACAGAACTTGCTAAAAAGGACACGGGACGTACTCTGTTCATCCTCGATGAACCCACTACGGGTCTTCACTTCCAGGATATCAAGGTGCTTCTCGGTGTCATAAACAAGCTCGTAGACAAGGGAAACACAATGGTTGTAATAGAGCATAACCTTGATATGATCAAATCAGCAGACTGGCTCATCGAAATGGGACCGGAAGGGGGAAAGGATGGTGGGCAGCTTGTCGCCTGCGGGACACCGGAAGAAATGTCGCTGCTCGACACCCCGACCTCCCGATTCCTTAAAGAGGAGCTATCTATTAAATGATTCATAATAATTGATCATTTTTCAGATATGAATAGATAAACGGTGCAAGCCATCTGAGTTTGCACCGTTTATCATTTTAATCTTAATATTCTTGTGATTATTTTTCCAAAGCTTTTTTAAGCTTGGGCTCATCTTTATGGATGTGATAGTCAGGATCTATGATCTTTCCGTCTTTGCCGATAAGCACGCCATGGGGAATTCCGGATATTGTAAAAAGTCCGCAAAGACGCTTCCAGTCATCTCCGGTCACAAAAATATGCTCACCCTTTATATCCTCGTTCCGGAGCCACTTCTTACTCGCTTCAAGACCTTCTTCAGCGTTAGATATATACAACGCCTTGAATGGCTTGTCGGCTAATTCCTCCAAAAGAGGCTTCTGTCTCATCATTCCTGCACGACACGGACCGCAACCGATACCCCAGAAGTCAAGGAAAAGAACATTTCCTCTATAAGGCGAAATGATCTTTTCAAGCACATCTCCTTCAGGTGTCCCATCAAGGAATATAAATGAATCATCCGAATCTGCAAGAGCATTTTCCGCAATCAGTACATCCTTGACCATGTTGCAATATTCTGACATCACTATGTCATTCATTTTCTGAATATCATTATGTCGGATAAGCGGAACTATGAGTGAATTACATCGTTCAAGAGCTTTGTATGATGGAGTCTCAACCGTCTTGAGACGATTTATAAACGTATTTGTCCGAACCAATTGAGCTACGAAACAATTTCCCACACCGATAGAGTCAAGGAAACTGTCTGTGTCTTTATAGGGTTTCATTATATCGTCACTCTTAGAATACGCACCTCCTCCGAGATCCACAAATCCTATGCCGGCATATCCGGTATCACGGAAAAGGCTATTGAAATTCCAGCGGTTGGGCAGTATAAATCCATTGCATATGAGCAAGGGATTATTATAGACAAGATCCTTATGTTTTAGTCTGGGAGCTATATAAGTAAGGATATCAAGACTTTCTCCTTCCTGGTACGCCAACGTTCCGGTATCGTCTTTCTTGAAGGAAGGTCCTTTTGCGAATCTGAAATTAAGTTCCAGATCCTCCATCATTTCACATATCTTCCCGATCGCAACCGCGCTAAGCATATCCTTGGCAAAACCGGAGACCGGTAAATCGCTCAACAATACCGGGAGATCTGAAATTACGGAATCAAGAAGCAGTCCCAGCCGCTCATTAGATTCATATGTAGCCGACTTCATTGAATCATTTTCCTTAACAGTATAATTTTTATATAGAGTCGCCAGTGGATATCTATCATATATAAGACTGTCAGTAAGAAGATTGATCACGATGCCATCATCTGGAGTTCCATCATATCCGAAATATTCGGGCACATACCCTTTACTTGTATCAATACCTGAAAGCATGGTAGTTACAATTGAAAGTGTATCTCCCGGAATCAGAAACAGATTCTTATGGATATCCCCAAGCTCAAAATAATCAAACTGAGGATATGTGACAGGCACTTCTATTTCAAAACTACCGTCTGAATTGATATTTCCGATATTTACCTTTTCATTTCCGGTAAAATCATCTTTTGTTCTTATGGAGAAAGTGGAGACTCCTGATCTCGGATGATAGTCCATAACTTTTCCCTTCAGTAATGTTTTCCCATCCTTATCATAGAAGGAGAGATCGGAATACCGATTGGGATCAAGTCCGGACCAAGAATCCGAAGATGTCTTTTTGTCGTTCAATATATCAGAAACTTCAATAAGCTTAGGAATAATCCTTGACTCAGGCTCATCAAGATGTATCCCCAACGTATTGTTTTTCACATCAAGCACGTCAGACTCGATCATATCCACAACCTTTACATCATCCGGAACTTTTTCAAAGATGAGAGTACCTTCATGCTGTCCCGAGGGTCCCATCCAGACCTTCTTATTCAGAGAAAAATTTTCCGCTCCCAATATCCTGTATTGCCTGCATGTGTCCATGACATCGACAAGACGATCAGTGGAGTCTACCATCACCCAATAGTTGGGAAGATGCTGAAGTCTCACACCGATCCTCAGAGAAGTGTCAGTACGTTGTACATCGGTAATTCTTAGATATTTCTGCTGTTTTTCCGTTTTAGGCACCATCGCATAAGCTGAAATAAAAAGTGCCGGAATTGCCATCAAGGCAAAAAGTCTGTTTATCTTCATATGTCTAAATACTTTCATATATATATTCATTTTCACGAATCACTTTGTCATCAGTTCCAGTCACAGCAATATCATACCGTATCTTTACAATATTCGCCTTCCGGACACCGCATGAATAATCTTCAAATTCGTCAGACACTGCAAAAAAATTCTCCCGAAAGTCTGTTGATGTTTCATTTGGATAAGAAGAAGCATCTTCTGCCAAATCTGAACATAAATGTTCAGATTTGCTGATTTCTATTTTTTCTTTCTTATCATCCGATTCTTTTACAACAGCATCTGCTGTCCCCATCAAGC
Source organism: Muribaculaceae bacterium (assembly GCA_029062005.1). Lineage (GTDB taxonomy): Bacteria > Bacteroidota > Bacteroidia > Bacteroidales > Muribaculaceae > Lepagella. The sequence continues at coordinate 148,739 of JAIDQZ010000018.1, forward strand.
TGCCCTGACCGATATTCTTCTTATTAATAATGTGTTCAGCCTTATCTTCCATATTATTGGAAGGCGCATTCACTTCACAGACCGGCTGCTCGACATCAATCTGCCTTTCACTACCATTTGCAAACCATACATTATCAGACACTTTATGGATATCTTTTCTTTCCTGATTATCAAAAAATGTAGCAGCGACCATGCCCAATACCGCGACAGAAGCTACAGCGCCTGCACGCAGGCACCATAATATTCGTTTGTTTTTACACTTGCCCGATGTAGATCTGCCGGCTTCAGCCAGCACCTTCTCCATAAAACCGGGAGAAGTATGAAACTCGCATTTAGGAGACAGCAGATCCTCAATCCCGTCGTCTGTCATAAAAATTTTCCTATCTTCCATCATACCATGTTTTGTCTGTTTAACTTTTCCCTGATCCTTCGGATTGCATATCTATATCGGGACTTCACAGTAGCTTCCGGCACATCATGGATCTCGGCGATCTGCAGGAAAGTGAGACCGTCATAGCATTTCAACCTTACTGTCTCAGCCTGTTCGAATGCAAGATCTTCAAGAAGAAGCTTTATCCTAAGGTATTCCTCTTTTATTTCCTTGTCTTCATCGTCAGGAGTTTCCTCAATTTCCTCCAGAGAAAGAATGGTGAATTTGCTCCTCCTATGATAATCCACACATGCATTGCTTATGCTGTGGAACAGATAAGATTCGTGATTAGCGATCTTGCTACCTCCGGAAAAAGACTGAAAAAATCTGATGAATACATCCTGCACTATATCCTCAGCCACTTCCCGTATGCCTATCCTCACGAATGCGAAGCGGAACAGACGGTCCTGATACCGGCTGACTATGCTTTTGAACATTTCCAAATCTGAGGATTTCTTCGAATTCATACAAGGGTTGTATACATGTATTTCTCAATCTTCTTAATGATGATATCCTAAGGAGAAATCATGCATTCATATAAGAAGACGCAAAATATTTTAAAAAGATTCAAAAATAGCAAAAATTTTAAGGTACCATTTCATAAAAAAATGGACACACGCGCCATGTGGAGCTATGTGTCCTATGTTCATGTGTAACCATATAGTTACAAATCAACCTGGTCTACTATCCGACCGTCGTAGAGACTGATTATTCGGTCTGCATATGCTGCGTCATGCTGTGAGTGTGTCACCATTATAATGGTAGTTCCTTCCTTATTAAGTTCGCTCAGCAGGTTCATCACCTCCTTACCGTTTTTAGAATCGAGGTTACCTGTCGGTTCATCTGCAAGAATTATCTTGGGATTGGGAATCACTGCACGTGCTATAGCGACGCGTTGCTGCTGTCCGCCGGAGAGCTGATTTGGAAAATGCTTGCGTCGGTGAGAAATAGCCATTCTGTCCATTACCGCCTCGATAAGTTCCTTACGTTTTTTGCCGGGTGTATTCATATACAGCAGAGGAAGCTCTATATTCTCGTAGACGTTTAATTCGTCGATAAGATTGAAACTCTGAAATACGAACCCTATTGTTCCCTTACGGATGTCCGTCCGGTCGCTCTCCTTCAGCTTGCTCACATCCTTTCCATTGAGCGTGTAGGTTCCTTCTGTAGGATTATCAAGCAAACCCAGGATATTTAGCAGGGTAGACTTACCGCATCCTGACGGCCCCATGATCGCTACAAACTCGCCTTCCTTAACTTCAAGATTAACCTCCCTGAGAGCCCATGTCTCCACTTCTTCCGTACGGAATACTTTCTTGATATTCTCTAATTTAATCATCTTTGTTAGTTCATATAGAAGTTGTTTAAACTACTTCATAGTTGTCTTATTTCCCTGCAAAGATACTCCTATATGATATAACTGCAAAACTTTTCCTATTGTCAACGTGTGCAATGTATGAAAATCATACAGAGATATGTATGATTTTCATACATTGCACATTAGATAGTGTTTATATTACTCACCGTAAGACTTTTCAAGAAACTTCTTTATTTCATCAACCGGCATATCGGTGCCGACTATCAGACCGTCTGAATTGACAAGAATGATCTTTCCGCCGCCGTTACCGGCTCTATTGATTCGCCACACGTTGTCGCGATCGTTCAGGTCAACGAAACTTTCCCATGGATAACCGTCCTTTTTCATAGCCTTTTTCATAGCAATGCAGTTGTCGCTCTCCCTTGCAACAGCGATTACCTTGAATCCCTTGTCCTTATACTTTTCATAAACCGGTATCAGCTCTATCGAATGCCTGCGGCAGGGTCCGCACCACGAAGCCCAGAGATCAATAACGGCGACATTGCCCTTGATAAGGGAAGATATCCGTTCTGTCGAACCGTCCTCTCTCGTGACCTTGAAGTCAGGGTATCTGTTGCCGGCCTTAACATTTCTTGCCTCGATCAGACCGGATATCTCCTCCGTATATGGATGGTCCGGAAATTTGTTCTTATATATATTCTCAAAAATATCCTCATAGGCCGGTATATCCATCCTGCCATTCGCATCCGTAGCATACATTATAGCATCTTTAATTGAAAAGAGTCCGTATAAGGATGGATATTCCGATATAAAATTACGCTTCATTGTGTCTACCTTGTAAAACAGCTCATTAAGCTCTTTTTCATATTCCAAATATTCTTTAGAATAAAATTTGGAATGGGCATCTGAGTTCTGGCGGCTTTCCATGAAACGTCTGCCTACAACATCCTTTAAAGAATCTCTTTCATGTCCCTGAGGCAAGTTATTCAATTTATCATACAGAGCCTGAATATCAGGGGAATGCACGGCATTATTCTCATATAAAGAATCAATCAGAGCATAAAGGCTATCTCTTTCCAATTTAATCTCAGCCTTTTCTATTTCCGAAAATTTCTCGGCAAGGATATTGTCTGAAATATCGGACAGTATAAGGTCATCGTCAGCTATCTCATTGTTATGGTAGAATAATTCTATATTTCCATCGCCTGTAAAAAAATACCGGTTTTGCCATGATGCACGTTCATCATCAAAAATAACTTGATAAGCCCTTGGAACAGTGTCATGGATAATATATGAGAATTTTCCGTCAACCACTGGAACATTTACAAATGGATGAATTCTAAAATCCATATTAGCCTCCACAATCATTGCCGATTTTGTTTTAGGTCGGTCAATGACTGTTCCTTTGATTATACAGGTTATTGAATCTACAGAACCGGATGCACAGAATGCCGATACTGAGGTTAAAGCATTGATGCCTATGCCGACAATCAAAGCTAAAGAAAATTTTTTCATATTTAGATAAGCTATCTATAAATCTGTATTTATGAGATTGGGTCTTAGAGCAACGCCTTGATTTCCTTTACATATTTGGAATGGTCACGAATATCCGGACGACCCTTGGCATTTCCGTCCCTGTCTATCAAGATATAATATGGAATACCGTCTACTTTGAATCTATCGCTTATCTCCGAAATCTGTTCGCGGTTGAGTTTATAGTGTATGCCCTTGATATTAGGGATCATCTCAAGATACTGGAAGTGATCAGATGACTCATCTGCAATATAGATCCATACAATATCTTCACCGGCAAGTTCAGCATCCTTTAGTGGTTCTATCTGCTTTATCGCCCTTCTGCATGGTCCACACCATGTATTCCATAAGTCAACCACTACCACTTTCCCTTTATATGGAGCAACAATAGCATCAAAAAGTTGCTCGACCGGTACATCCGGAATAGTTTCAGGTTTTACTGAGCTATCCAATTGAGCAATTTTGCGGTTCATCTCAGCATACAGGGAGTCCGCTACCTGAGCGAAGAAAGGATTTGAAAGTGAACGTATTTCGTCGACATCTCCTTTAGTAAGAACTGCATTATTAGCCTTCTTACGGATTTCTGAAAGCTTATAAAGAGATTTAGAGAGATCTCCCTTCACGCCATATACATTCCAGTCAGTCATTGCGAGTCCGTTATTGCTTCCATGAAGCAGAAGACGAGGATCAGACACATCAAACCATGTGGTGACATCCTTAAAATCTTCATCCGTAAGGGTAGCAGGAATCGAATCATAAGAAAATTCCTCATCCCATCTGCCGGTAGTTGACAGATATTGATATTTCATTAAATCCTTATGATGAGCCACAGCTTCGAGAATCATATCCTGCAGAGCTATTTTCTGAATTTCCTTCTCCATCTCAGGTAAGTTCGCATTCTTAATAGAATCTAACGAAGCGAAATAACCGGATTTCAATTCCTTCATATAGCTTTCGCGATCAAGCCTATACATTTTCTTCTCACCATTCTCAAGCCATGCTGAATAGTCTTTATCAAGATCCATTTGAGAGATCATCCGGTCGAAATTGCTCAATTTGCCGTTGTGCATGACAAATCTATCTCGCGGTATCCCGGCTGTGTTTCTTCCTAACTTAGTCTTAAAACCACTTATAGTTCCATCAAGATAGCAATCCAACGTTTCTCCGGGCATGATATGGAAATCTGCATAAGGCATGTAGTATTCCCTGTCGATAATCTGTATTGAGGCGGGACCGTATTGTGTAAACTTCACGACAGCATTCCCTTCGTTATCAAATATCATTTCTGCGCCTTTCTGTCCGGAAATCGCCTCATCTATTATAATACTAAGTTTTGAAGCGAATTCCGGTCTATCGCCTAAGAAATGAACATTTACAGTCGATTCCCCAACCGTAAGGCTCGGCAACGGCAGCGGACCGTCGACGAAATCTTTAAGAGTGTTTTCAGGCAGTCCAGCCGGTAACGGGCGTGGAGACAATGCATCATTTGACAGTAGAATGTCTGCAAGGGTCCAGTCATTTTCAGAATCACCCTCCGAAAAATCAAATTTCTCTGTAGAAAGGGGGAGAGGTTCAAATATCAGAGTGAAGGTAGCCTGACCGCTTTCAGGCATCCATAGTTTTTCCCCGGGAGTGACGTCGCGTGCGGAACGAAGAGCATATGTTTTGCCATCAGCCCTAAGAACGACATCATTTCCTAACATAATCCAATGTTTAGGACTATACCTTGCATCAAACCTGACGATAGTAGCAGTATCGGTAAGTTCCACACGTTCAATATCAAGAATGCCAGTATTGGAATAGCTTATGAACGGATATTCAACTATCCGTGATCCGGCATAAGCATTGACCACCAAGCCGGCTGCCAAAGCACATGCTAAAGAAAATCTTCTCATGAGTGAATACATAGTTATTATTATAAGTGTACTGAATTTGCATCCTATATAATTATAGACGTAATCATGATGCGAAAAGATTCATAATCATGATAACATTCATCAGTTTTTATAATATTTCACTACACTTATCATAACACATTTTTCACAATCAACTGAATATCAATTATTTATCATCAACATAGCTTTCTAAAGCTCAATCTGATATCCGGAAGGTATCATTCCTTTGCAATGATCTTGGAAGGATCCACAATCACAACCTTATGGATCTGATATACTATAATTATGATTATCAGTAATATAACCACTGCTATTCCCAAAATGATCGGCATAACGGATAAAGAAAGCGCAGAGTCATGAGACATATCTTTCACAATCAACATTATCCACCGGTTAAATAACATACTCACCGGAACAACAAAAATTGATGACATCGCTATCAGGATCAAATACAGCTTGCCAAACATAAAATAGATATTCTTTCCTTTCGCACCATTTACTTTTCGTATCGCAACCTCCTTCCTTCGGGAACGAGTGTCGAGTGAGATAGTACTGAAAATGCTCATCACGCAAATTATCAGACTTACGATACCCAATATCCAGCCGCCTGCACGTACAGCTTCCACCATCTCCGGAAGAGCTCCTTCCATCATACGGTAATTAAATACCATTTTATTTATTGCAGCCGGTTCAAGCGTTCTTACAGTTTCCTCTGCAGATCTTTCAAGAGCCTTTCCCCTCCCTTCCTTTGGTATGAGAAGATATCCCGCGTTTGATAAGTCTATATCCTGAGCAATTGCTATAAGAGATTCATTTCGCTGGTCATAAGGTGTCTTTTTGTATGTTCCTGCTATAGGAAGGACACAATCTGAATTATTTTCCGTCATTTTAGAGATAGTCAGTGTATTCTTTTCAAGTATACCGAATTCTTTATACTTGTCATATAGCTTTTCTGAAAGAAGTAAACATTGGGTTCGGTCAACGTCCCGATTGAACCATGTCACGTCTAAACCGAGAATCGAAGGCATCGCTGAATCATTCGTCTGAAAAAAATTGAAATATGTATTTTCTCCATATATATCTTTATATTTAGGATTATCCACAAACTCCCTGATGGAATACCAGCGGTTTTCCTACACTGCCATCTTTTCAAGATCAGTCAGTCGTCTAAACTCATCAATCAGGCGCTCTGGGTTTTCAGCTTTATCAGGACGAAGATAAAGACATTTTTTATAGAAATCATCATTTTCAGGAATATTATATGCATCCAGTATCTTTGCCGCTCCATTTGCCAAGCAAAATGTGCCGCATACAAACACCATACTGATAAATATCTGAATACCCAGCATTACATTGCGAAATACATGATTCCTGCCTCTACGCATATTTGCAGACAGACCATCATCGTTATTACCGATACGCTTTATAACAATCCATACAATCAGACAGCATACGCAGAGCAAACAAAATCCGATAATCAGACTGTCACTCCATATATTATATACAGGGATATATAAGAAATTATTAAATCTTTTAGTCATAAAATTCTGCAAAAGTATGGATAGGATAAAGGCCACCGAGACTGACATCAAGATGGAAATAGCGGTCTCGGTAACAAGCATTCCGAACAATCGTATCCGGCTTGCTCCATTTACTATCCTCAGTGCAATTTCACGCTGACGCATCCTGAACAGCTGAATCTGCATCCGCAAGAAGCCGATGACAGCTGCCAAGAGTATAAGGGAACTGATTATGTACACAAAAGTTCTACCGATAAAGTATTCTTTTATGGACTCGTCATCCAGAACCTTTGAAATTTTTACATTAAGTCCCAATGGCTTGACCCTTGACTTTATTTCTTGAAGAAGCTTCTGCTCGTTGCTTCCCTTTTTCAGTATCACTCTAATGCCGGAAGCATAAAAATAAGATTCGGGCATATGATCCTCAATATTATCGCTAAGGCAGAAATATATTCTTCCATTACTTCTCTTGTCGTCAATAAAAGGCTGGGATTTATACACATCTACTATGGTGACGGGAATGGTTTGCAATTTTCCGGTTTTGCACTGGACAGCACCTAACGGATTTGACTCACCAAACACACTTTTAGCATACTCTTCACCGATTATTGCCTCTCCGGCCTTAAGCACCCTTATATTCTTTCCAGTGACAGCGGACCGCATACCGGCATAGCCGGGATATTCAGGGTCGATCAATAACGCACTTACCTGACCCTTTCGCACAGTAGAATCTGACAAATGAAATTCTGCGATAACGCCATTGTCATTACCATTATAAACTGCAATTTTCTCTGAATTACGAAGACCTCCGTTCCCCTTCACCGCACGCAGTATCTCTTCGGTCACTCTCTGGTTTTCGCCTTCACTTATTGACACGAATTGTACTTTATAAGCTCTGTCATGGTAAGGCTGATCATAAATAGAAGGGAGGCGGAAATAATTCAAAACGGAATGCGCAAGCGACAGCGTGACGATTCCTATGGCGATACTCACAACGCTGATCAAAGTCTGAAGCCGATACTTCATAAGATTGCGCGTGGCAACCTTTAAATCATGTAAAATCATATTATTTTAACTATTTAAGATGAATATTATTATTGAACTTCTGCATTTACTTTATCACCAATTCCTCATCCTCACCCAATTTTTCATATCCGTTCACAATAACTCTGTCGCCGGGTCGCAGACCCGAAATTATCTCATATTGCTGTGGATTCTGCCTGCCAATTTCTATCTGAGTCTTTCGTGCTGTCTTTCCATCGTGTGAAATACGATATATCCAATCTCCGGATGTTGCCTGATAGAAATCTCCACGAGGTATCACGAGAGCCGTCTCAGGTTTGGCAAGCTCGATCTGCACCCTATAGCTCTTGCCAAGACGAATATTTGACGGTTTCTCCGCTGAAAAAAGCAAGTCGCAGGTAAAGTTACGGTCTTTGACCTCCGGAACTACCTTACTTATACGCAACGGATATTTATTATCCTGATATTGAATATTTGCCGAAAGTCCAGACACGATCCTGTCTATATAATATTCCGAAAGCGACACATGGATCTTATATTCTGTCATTACCTTTATCTCGCCGATACCCGAACCGGCGGCGACCTGCTGACCCAACGCTACATTGAGGAAGCTCAGCTGACCCGCAACCGGTGTGCGAACCACAAGATTGTCCGTTCGATCAGAAGTACGTGCAAGTTTGAGAATTGAAGTCTCTCGGTTTGCCCGGATCATCTCACGTTTAAGACAGGTGACTACTGAGTCATGCCTGAGACTCTGAAGCTGCAACTGCGCCCGTTTATGCTGATAGAGGTAGTCCTCTTCGGCAACCTCCAGCTCCGCCTTGCTTTTGATACCCATACGGAATTCCTCCCGGCTTTGCTCCATGGACTTCTCCAATGAAGACAGCTGATGCGCAGCATCGAGTGCCTGCTGGCGAAGCGTGATGGAACGCTGCTCCATTTCGATCTCCTGCTCCTGATAGTTGCGCTGCTGGTTTTGCCATTCCGCCTGACCGTCCTCTATGTCACGGAGCAGATCTATATTGGAAAGCACAAGAATTGTATCACCTGCTTCAAGCATACTTCCCTCTTCGGCTACAATACTCTCTACGAATCCACTTTCAAGCACATTTATCTGAATGGTCTGAATCGGATGTACGATACCTTCAACATCCAGGTATTCCATAAAAGGTATTTCAACTGCTTCGGCGATCCTGTATTCCTCTGACTCAATGTCAAGTTTTCTCGATCCGAGAGCCAGTATACAGACATAGACCATGATGGCAATAAGTGCAGTAACTGCCAATACATATGAAAGATACCGAATATACCAGGGTTTCTTTTTCAATTGAATATCCATGATTTTAGGAGTTAAATGTCAAATTATCTATACAGCAAAAATTCCTCGCCGGAGATCTCTGTATTACGTTCGAAATCATATGATGTAATACTGCGGATGGTGTAATATAGACTCCAGTATGTGCGCATGGCATTGACTAATCCTCGTCTGGCTTTGTTCATCTCACTTACAGCCGACATAAGGTCGAGGATACCTATTCGTCCCGTCACAAAAAGTCTCATTGCTACGGAATGCCTTTGCGTAGCCTTACGGTCAGTAAGAGAGGCTATGTTTACCTTACGTGCTTGCAGATTGAATTGCAAAACAAGTTTTTCCACATTCTGCGTGAAATCATTCATACCCTGTTTAGCCACTGTATAAGTAAGCTCAAGCTGGGATTTCGCCATTTTTACTTTCCCGCGGGCACGTCCCCAATCCAATATTGGCACAGATATAGTGACTCCTGCATATTCCTGATGCATAAGATTGTCAAAAGACTGCCCTATATCCGCGCCTGTCTGAGAAAGACCGAATTGAACATATAGATCCGCCTTCAATCGTGAATTAGCTTTTGCATTTGCGAGACTGCTTTCACTTTCTTTGATGATACGTCTGTAATATTCCGGGTCCGGGCTGTTGTTCAATGCAAGCTCCATAGCAGCAGAAAGCGGAATCACAAAATCCGGAACAGAATCAGGAATTTCCAAACACATTTCCACGGTCTCTTCCAATCCGATATAATTCCTGAAACTCTGTTGCATCTCCCTGAGGTTTATTTCAGCATCCATTACGTTTGTCTCTTCATTGAGCCGATTTATTTCCAACTGAAGCATCTCATTTTCCGAAATAGTTCCTATACCGTATCTTCCTTGCGCCACTCGGAAAAGAGTGTCGGCGGAAGCAAAATTACGACGCGCCAGTTCAAGCTCAGCCTGAGCTAAGGCAAGAGTGAAAAAATGACCACATGCTGTCGCAGAAATAAGTTCAAGGGTCTCGGCATATTTCTTTTTTGCTTCCCGATATCGTAAAGGTTCGATCTTCCTGTCCCATTTCAGTGAATTATAGCCAAAAAGACTCTGTTCGTATCCTATCAGTAATGGTTGGGTATTGTAGGCTGTGGATTTGCGCGAAAATTCATCAAGACGGTTGAGTGAACTTTTCAAAAAGAAACTTCCTCCGGTCAGGCTTACATTCTGATTTAGCTTTAAAGTCAGGTCAGCCCCGAACTGATCCTGACGTATAAATAAAGCTGTACCATCAGACTGAGTGATCTTGTTCATCTCCTTGTTTATGTAGGGTGATGATGTAAGAGTCAAGGAGGGAAGATAGTTTGCCTTATAGTAACGATAATTCCAATATGCCGCAAGAAAAGTATTTCTCGCACTCTGTGCTGACGGTGACTGTCTGCGTGCCATCGATATCACATCCTGCAGCGTAAGCATAAGAGTGTCAGTCCCTGTGGCGGCAATATTCATTGTATTCCACAATAATAATATGACATAAATAAATCTCTTCATCCGTTTTTTATGCAAATTTATGGCAAATCACAGGTAGGACAATGAACTCCGACTTCACAAAATAGACTTTGGGTGAAAATCATACAAATCAGTGTATGAAAATCATACACTTTTCAACCGCTGCATATATTTCTGAATTTCTGGAAGCAAAAACAGATAAAAATCATTATCTTTGCATCATGAACTCAAAATATGGAACAATACTTGTCGTTGACGATAATCCTGCCATTCTCACAGCTGTGAAAATTTGTCTCGGCAAGGTATTTGAACGCATCATCACTCTCTCATCGCCAGATAACATCCTTGTCACTCTCAGACAGGAAAACGTGAATGTGATTCTTCTCGACATGAATTTCTCACTTGGTATCAATTCCGGACAGGACGGACTCATATGGCTTTCGGCAATTCATAAAAGACACCCGAATATTCCTGTTGTGCTGGTGACTGCTTATGCAGATGTCAGGTTGGCTGTCAGAGGATTGAAAAACGGGGCAGCCGACTTTGTCACCAAGCCATGGGATAATGACGAACTGGTCCGTGTGCTAAAGGATGCTGTTGACAAGACAAAGGATGTCGTGCCCCTTCATGAGCTGGAAAGAGAACACGTAAGGAAAGTCGTAGACAAGTGCAACGGAAATATGAGCAAGGCGGCTGAACTGCTTGGAATCACGCGCCAGACATTATACAGAAAGTATCAGCCATGATCATTGCAGACATAGCCATAATACTCACGGCAATAACTATCATAGTAGTCCGCAACTACCGCCATCAATGTCTGTTGAGAGACAGAGCAAGACTTATGCGCGATGCCATGCGCCATAGGGATTTCTCTTTCCGGTTGCCGACAAAAGGACTGCTGTTTGGCGAACGGGAACTGCAGGATACCATGAACAATATGGGACACGAAATAGAGAAACTTATAGCACATAATGAGGTAGAATCCTGGCAACGCCTCACCCGCGTATTGACACATGAGATAATGAACGCCACGACACCCGTCATGAGTATAAGCCAGGCATATCTAAAAGATCCCAATATTAAGAATACTCCATACGAGGAGGGTTTTCAAGTGATATATGATACGAGTACGGGACTTGTATCTTTTGTCAACGGTTTCCGTAAAATGACGCAGCTTCAGCAACCGACAATGAAAGAGTTGTCCCTATATGAATTCTGCAGGAGCTTTACCTCCCTTTATGAGAATCTGAAGTGGGAGATAGACATTCCTTCAAGTATCATGCTGAACGCTGATGAAAATATGCTCAGGCAGGTATTCATCAACCTCATAAAGAATGCCATAGAGGCCGACTCCAAAAAAATCGGAATCCGGTATGTGGATAATAAATCGGTTTTATTAATCAGCAACGACGGGCATGTGATTCCGGATGACGTAGCACGGGAGATATTCATTCCATTCTTCACTACAAAACAGTCGGGATCAGGCATAGGACTTTCCCTTTCCCGTCAGATGCTGCTGGTGCAAGGACTGATACTGAGGCTCGCCGAATATCCCATAAAGGGCTACAATGTCACCTTCATACTTGAAAAAGACAAACTTTAAAGAAAAAAGGAATATCTAATGCGTAATCTTCTTGCTCTTGTCAAAAAATTTTATTAATTTCACATCTTGATTTGATATTTCACCCCAAATCAAAAATTCTACAGGGAAAATGAAAAAGATTATTGATGTCATAGAAAGCAGGAAGAATCCTTTTCTTTCGCTTGAGATACTACCGCCGTTAAAGGGGAACAGCATATATAAGGTATTTGATATAATCGACCGGCTGAAAAAGTTTGATCCACAGTTTGTCAACATTACCTCACATCATAGCGAATATATATATAAACCACTTCCAAACGGCGCTCTCCGACGTGTGAGTGTGGTAAAACGACCGGGAACAGTAGCGATAGCTGCAGCGATAGAGAACCGATACGGTCTTATTCCGGTGCCGCATATAATATGCCGCGGATTCACAAAAGAAGAAACCGAATATGCCCTGCTTGATCTCAATTTTCTTGGAATCAACAATCTGATGCTACTCAGGGGTGATGACAAACGTGAATTCATATCTGATTCGGACAGAGAGAATTACCATGAGCATGCAACTGACCTCCAGAACCAGATAAATCTCTTTAATAAAGGTATCGGTCTTGAGGATATGACGATACAAGGCATCGAGACTCCATTTTCTTACGGGATGGCATGTTATCCGGAAAAGCACGAGGAAGCACCTAACATGGAATCTGACATACGTTACCTGAAGATGAAAGTCGACAACGGAGCGGATTATCTCATCACACAGATGTTCTATGACAATGAAAAGTATTTCAGTTTCGTGGAACGTTGCAGGGCAGAAGGGATCAATGTACCCATTATTCCGGGAATAAAACCTATGTATCGCCGACAGCAGCTTACCGTTCTTCCGAAAGTGTTCCGTACGGATATTCCGGAGGTACTCGCATCACAGATACGGGATTGCGACAGCGATGCCGATGCAAAGGAAATTGGGATTAGCTGGGCTATCAAGCAATGTGAGGAACTATTGGAAAAAGGAGTGCCGGGTATTCATTTCTATACAATGGGCATAAGTGACGGTGTGGCGAGAATATCCGAAAAATTATTTTGAAAGACAACAATATGGATGTAAAAGATTTTTCTTCATTGTTGGACAGTAGGGTTCTGGTGCTTGACGGAGCAATGGGAACCATGATACAACGCTTTTCACTTAAAGAAGAGGACTTCAGGGGAAATCGTTTTATAGACCATCCAACCCGTCTGTCCGGATGTAATGACATATTATGTCTGACCCGTCCGGATGTTATAAAAGAGATTCATAAGGCTTACCTCGATGCGGGTGCAGATATTATCAGTACCGACACTTTCAATGCGAATGCCATATCGATGGCAGACTATGGACTGCATGAAAGGGGAGAACTCATCAGAGAGATCAACCACAGAGGTGCCACCATAGCACGTGAGGCAGTGACAGATCATATGGTCACTAATCCGGGAAATCACGCTTTCGTAGCAGGATCTATCGGACCTACCAACAAGTCAGCGACCATGAGTCCGGATGTAGCTGATCCGGGCGCCCGAAATGTAACATACGATGAATTGTTTGAGGCATATCTCCAGCAGGTGTTCGGACTGATTGAAGGAGGGGTTGATATATTATTGTTTGAGACTGTTTTTGACACTCTTAACCTTAAAGCAGGTCTGGATGCGGCACACAAAGCCATGGAAGAATGCGGAACAGAACTTCCAATCATGATTTCTGCAACGGTCTCGGACAAAAGCGGACGGACTCTGAGCGGACAGACTCTTCCTGCATTCGCCACGTCAGTTGAAGATTATCCATGTGTCGTAAGTCTGGGACTAAACTGCAGTTTCGGACCTAAAGATATTATTCCCCATCTCCGAGAACTCGGAAAGAACACCAAAAGGTATATTTCAGTGCATCCTAACGCCGGACTGCCGGATGCCCTCGGCAGGTACGATGTAGATCCTGCTCGGTTTGTGAAAGAATTGTCTCCTGTGTTCACCGAATCCCTTGCAAATATAGCAGGAGGCTGCTGTGGGACGACTCCCGAACATATCGCTGCTTTGAGAAAAGCAGCAGACAATGCTGTTCCACATGTTCCGGAACATCTTAAACCCGCTTTGAGAATTTCTGGTCTTGAAAGGGCAGCAGTGAGTCCGGACAGCAACTTCATTATCGTAGGAGAACGTTGTAATGTAGCCGGTTCACGGAAATTTCTCCGGTTGATAAAGGAGAATAAATATGAAGAAGCAATTACAGTGGCTACGCGCCAGGTGGAAGATGGCGCTGTGGTGATCGATATCAATATGGATGATCCTCTCCTGGATGCAAGAAAGGAGATGGTGCATTTTCTTCGTCTGTATGCATCCGAACCTGAAGTGGCTAAAGTACCCGTAATGGTTGACTCATCGGATTGGGATGTAGTGGAATCGGCACTAAAAAATCTACAGGGCAAATCAATTGTAAATTCAATTTCACTTAAAGAGGGAGAGGAGACATTTATTGCAAAAGCATGTCGTGTGCGCCGACTTGGAGCAGCAGTCATAGTTATGGCTTTTGACGAAAAAGGACAGGCTGATACTTATGAAAGAAAGATCGAGATATGCGGACGTGCATATAAGATACTGACAGAGAAGTGCGGCTTCAAGGGAGAAGACATAATTTTTGATGTTAATGTAATGGCGGTAGCCACAGGGCTTGAGGAACATTTCAGATATGGTATCGATTTCATCGAGGCTGTAAGATGGGTAAAGGAAAATCTGCCAGGTGCACGCACAAGCGGAGGAATAAGCAATCTTTCCTTTGCCTTCAGAGGCAAGAATGCATTGAGGGAGGCAATGCATACGGTATTCCTATATCATGCTATTTCAGCCGGACTTGATATGGCAATAATGAATCCGTCATCTGCCATGACCTATGATGAGATCGACCCCAAACTGCGTTCGATGATTGAAGACGTTATCCTTGCAAGGACAATCGAGGCTTCCGATGTCCTTGCCCGTTATGCCACGGAAGAGAAAACCTCACAAAATGCCCCCGCAAGCACATCGACACGTGATCTTTCCGTGCCGGTGACCAAGAGAATTATTGATGCAGTGATCTCTGGCAAAGCTGATTTCATAAAGGAGGACCTTGATGAGCTCTCTACTGAAATGAAAGCTGTGGATATTGTGGAAGGTCCCCTGATGGATGGAATGAAGCGCGTAGGCAAATTGTTTGGAGACGGAAAAATGTTCCTTCCTCAAGTTGTCAAGACTGCAAGGGTAATGAAAATGGCTGTGGACATTCTCCAACCAAAACTTATCGAAGAATCTTCATGCCACAATGACAGTAAAGCAGGGAAAATTCTTCTTGCTACAGTCAAGGGAGATGTGCATGACATAGGAAAGAATATTGTATCGATAGTGCTGTCCTGCAATAACTTTGATGTTCTGGATCTCGGGGTGATGGTGCCTTCTGAAAAGATAGTGGATACTGCCCTTAAAGAACGACCGGATATAATCTGCCTGTCGGGACTGATCACGCCGTCGCTTGCTGAAATGACAGCTACCGCTGAAGCTCTTGCTGATGCAGGGGTTGATATTCCGATACTTGTAGGCGGCGCCACTACATCAGCCCTTCATACCGCTCTGAAGATTGCACCGGTCTATTCCGGTCCTGTAGTCCATATGAAAGACGCATCACAGAATCCTATAGCTGCATCCAAACTTCTGAATGAAACCGAAAAGGCTGATTTCATCTCAAATCTCAAAGAAGAGCAAAAAGCACTCAGGGATTCTTGTTCTCTCACAGGAAATAAGTTACTGACACTGGAGGAAGCCCGTCATAAGGGCAAGAGAAATACAGTTTCCGGATATTCAGCTCCGGCTCCTCTATGTGAACTCGGAAAGACTATGGTGAAACGGTTCTCAATCGCTGATCTTGAGGATTTCATCAACTGGAAAATGTTTCTGCATGCCTGGGGTATGCATGGACAAGGATGCAGGTGTGGATGTGACACAAGTTCAGAAGCTGACCGACTTATTGCTGATGCACAGACCATCCTTAAAGAGCTGTCTGAAGACGGCAGCTATGACGGATTCGGACTGCTTCGAATGGTAAATGCGAAATCAGAGGGTGACGACTTAATATTAGATGACAGAAAAATACCGGTTCTACGGCAACAGACGGCAGACGGATATTGCCGATCAATCGCAGACTTTATAAATCCAGACGGTGATTATGCAGGTGTGTTTATGGCGGGAGCAGGAAACCATATAAACAATCTGCGAATCAGATACGAGAAGAATGGTGATTCTTATCATGCCCTTCTAATCCAATCGCTTGCCGACAGGCTCGCTGAAGCAACTTCTGAAATTCTTCACTATCTCGTTAGAAAAGAATACTGGGGATACGCCCCTGATGAAGATATGGATATCGACCGTATCCTAAGCGGCAGGTACCAAGGTATTCGTCCGGCAATGGGATATCCGATGCTTCCTGATCAGCTTCTAAACAAAGATATTTTCGAAATGCTGCTGCCTGAAAGCGGCAGGAGAGTGGAAATAACCGAAAATGGTGCTATGAATCCATCTTCCACGGTGAGCGGCATATACATATCCAATCCTGAATCACGGTATTTCATAATAGGTGAAATCGGCAGAGACCAGACAGAAGATTATGCCCGACGACGCGGACTTTCTATAGAGAGAATCTCGGAAATCCTCAATCTATGACGGTGCGATAATGCCGTTTAAAGAATAATAAAAGGACCCGCTCACACGGGTCCTTTTATATATTATGAGATATATTTTTCAATAATTCAAAAGACGCATGAATTCATCACGTAATGCCGGTTCCCGTTCAAAACGCCCGCAATATTCCAGGGTAGTTGTGCTACTGTCCTGCTTCTCGACTCCACGCATCTTCATACACAGATGCTGCGCATTGCATGCCACGATCACTCCGTCTGTAGGCATTGCCTCAGCAAGGAGAGCGCAAACCTGTGCGGTAAGCCTTTCCTGAACCTGAAGCCGTCTTGCAAAAGACTCGACGATACGCGCAAGTTTTGACAGACCTATCATCTTTCCTTTCGGTATATATCCGACTGCAACCTTGCCGAAAAAAGGGAGTATATGATGTTCGCACATACTATAGAACTCAATGTCCTTGACCATCACGATTTTTGAGCCTTCATACTCAAAAATCGCTTTTCTTGCTATGTCAAGAGGATTCTGCCGATAACCCTGTGTGATATCGACAAGCGCCTTTGCTGCTCTCTCTGGAGTCTTCAGAAGACCCTCCCTCTCGGGATTCTCTCCAACAAGACGCAGTATTTCCCTATAATGCCCGGCGATTTCGGCTATCAGTTTATCATCGTGTTCTATCTTCATCATCTGACGTTGATTTTAGTCTTCACGACACGCATTTCCGAGCTAAAACCCGGAAATGAGCGTTTGAGTTCATCAAGAGCTTTCTGGGCATCTTCCTCATTGCGGAAGTTACCTATTCTTGTGTACCAGTTTGGGGCGCTTGAAAATGTATAGACTTGCCCCCTGTATTTCGGGAAACGAGCCACAATGGCATTACCGCGCGCCTTTGCACGTGCTTCTAAAGAACTCTGGTTGCGACCGTCACTGAATACCTGTATTCGGTATCCATATCGTGTGGCATTAGGATCTCTTGCTTCCTTCTTCCTGACAGAGACTCCCGGATCGGTCAATATTTTATCGAGCAGATCATCATCAATTTCAATTATTACGTTGCCGTTTGATTCAGCCTGAATACGCTCCACGATATTCTCATATTCCGGTCCGTCTGCAAAAACAGGGAATGCCCATCCCGACAACATTATTGCCGAAATGAGCATCTTGATATATATACCGAGTCTGTAAGTCATCTGTAAGGATTATTTGAAACTGATTCAGAATCAGTCGAAAGCTTCAACGATTCCCATGAAGGAATCAGCCTTGAGAGCCGCACCTCCGATCAGACCGCCGTCTACATCGGGCTTGGCAAAAAGTTCCTTGGCATTAGAAGGTTTACAGCTTCCGCCATAAAGGATCGAAGTGTTGTCGGCAAGTTCCTTACCGTATTTGGCAGCTATTACGCCACGGATGTGTGCGTGCATGTCCTGAGCCTGATCTGCAGTAGCGGTCTTGCCTGTGCCGATAGCCCATACCGGTTCGTAAGCAATGACGATCTTAGCGAAGTCTTCGGGCGTAAGGCTGAAGAGAGCTTCCACCTGTCCTGCCACTACGTCGTTGTAAGAACCATTCTCACGCTCTTCAAGAACTTCACCTACACAGAAGATAGGAGTTAGTCCGTTGGCAAGGGCAAGCTTTGTCTTGGCAAGAAGCTGTTCATTTGTCTCTCCGAAATACTGACGGCGTTCGCTGTGACCAAGGATTACATGGGTTGCACCTGTGCTTTTTACCATTGGTGCGCTGACTTCACCTGTGTAGGCTCCGCTTTCATGCTCAGAGCAGTTTTCTGCACCGAGACCAAGAAGATCGGCGTCAATAACACCATGTACTGAAGTAAGGTGAGTGAAAGGAACGCATATCACTACATCACAGTTAGCTTTCTTAGCCTTCAGGGCACTGTTGACAGCATCGGCAAGCTCAACACCCTCGTCAAGAGTTGTGTTCATTTTCCAATTGCCGGCTACAATATTCTTTCTCATTTTTATAATGTTTTATTGTATCAATTATCAGTCATTTTCTATCCACGAATAAAGAACATGAATTCATAATCCGTTTCAACACGCAAAATTAACAAATTCCCTCCATATCCCCAAATAATTCTTATTAAAAAGAGTAAAACGATATCTTCAGGTTTATGATCAGGTTTATGACGGCTTCTTCTGGATTACCGAATAGAACATTCCCTATAAATTTCCCTAACGTCCTCTTCCGTCAGTTCATCATAATCTTTCTTCAGAGGAGCTATCAATACTCCCGCCATGTCTATGCATCCCGGAGAGATAAGATGCTGACCTTTTCCCGATCCGTAGCATGAAGGACGGTGCATGCATCTCGGAACAGCACATATCCTCAGCATACCGCTTAAATCTATCCAAACAAAAACATTAATCTTTCCTTCATGTATATATTCTTTTCCAACAATTTCCTCTACCGATGCCAGCACCTTCATTCCTTCCAAATCCGGAGTAATTATCAAGCTTTTGAATCCGAAGGGCACATCAAGAGCAAGATCGCTGTGTGTCGCTACTTGCCCGGCTTCCGGAACATGTCTTTTTTCAATCAACCGCATCAGTGGAAGCTCGTGTGTCTTCACAGCCTGACAGTGAAGATGATCAGGACAAGATGCTCCGGCTCGCTTGCCGTTGAAGAAGACAGTATGTCCCGGAAGTTTTTCAGCCATAGTCACCATGTCGAGAGGAAACCCTTCCTGAGGCTGATGCTTCTTGCTGACTATCGTGAAATGAGTAGGAAAAATAGGGTAGGGATTCAACAATAGTTCCCATCCTTCGGCTATATCCACTCCCTGCTGCTGCGGAGGGCGATTACTGCTGCAAAGGAAACAGGGACGTCCGGCAATAGACTTGGCATCAGTCTTTGCCGCAGTAGAGACAATTCTTGCCGGATTATGCTGTATTCCGACAATCAGGTCTCCAATCTGAATACTTCTCCTTTCGGTCAGCCCGAGTGCCTGATAATTCTCTCTTGCGAGCTGCCACTCCGCCAACTGAAAATCAATAAATTCCAACATTTTTGTTATTCCTGTATCTTTTCCGGACTCTTGAAATGTTTTTCACGATTCTTCTTCCATGTTTTCATGTATACGTGCCAGAAGTTCGATGGTACGGATAAAATCTTTATAGATATTATTCTCGTTGGTCTTTTCTATCGGAAGAGCGGCATCACTGTTGCCACCCCATCTTCTACAATTGTAGACCGATTCGAAAATTCTTCCCACTTTCCATGTACGAGATATTCGTAAAGCCATGGCATAATCCTCACCATAAGAAACATTTGGGAAAAGTATCTCTCGGACTATTGGAGTATAGAAAGCTCTCGGAGCTCCAAATCCATTGATGCGTAATGCATTATTGGCTCCATTCTCAGGAGTCCATTCATTGTGGGCAATAAGACCCGGAGGTATCTCATTAAGATCGAAATCAGTAAGCGTATAGCTCCCCACAACCATAGCGCAGTTTTCTTCATAGAATTTATCCACAATTTTCTGCAATGTGTCGCTTCCTGAGTACACATCATCCGAATCAAGCTGAACGGCAAAACGACCGCACATGTCAGACTCGATCGCCTTGTTCCAGCATCCCCCTATGCCAAGACCTTCCTCATCTTCAGTGAATATGACGTGAAGGCGAGGATCCGGGACTGAAAGCAGCGCCTGCCTGGTACCATCCGTACTTCCATTATCCACCACTATGACATTGAACGGAAAATCAGTCAATTGAGCAAGAGCAGAACTTACTGCGTCCATAATAGTGGACACACGATTGCGGACTGGAATAACCACACTTGCCTCTACGGCGAAATATTCAGATCCGACTTCCGCCGGTCTGGGTTCGCCGACAAGTGCGTTGATGTCTCGCAGATGAGAACGAAACACCATTTCCATCGCTTTCTGATAATCCGTATTTCTTGGATTAACATAGTCATGCTGCTGCTCACCACTCTTTCGAAAATCGGTCTTTGTCTGCTCGTAGAGATATTCGTTGATACAGAGTGCTCCGCGCCCGGTAAGCATCCTCAAGCGTAAAGCATACCAACCGCCATCCGGCAGATCATCATATTCCTTTTCAAAGTCTTCCGATGCATTGAGCACATCTGCAGCATTCAGAAGCACTATCGAGCCAAAATCAAAGTCATCTCTCATCGAGCCCAGCTGATAGTCAATTGTGGGATGATTACTTACGCATCCATTGTCATCCACCTCGCGATACCATGCATAGGCAAGCGGGACATCGCATATCTCTGTAAGTTCACGCATTCTTTTTTCGGAGTTCGGATACATCTTCACATCCTTGTCTCCCAGCTTTACAAAGATGAACTGATCAAGACCGTTGCGGAAGATCTCTTCCCTGAGTTGACTTATATTTTCAAAACGGATCATTTACGATTAAAAATTCAAGATTATATACCTAAAGATTACTTCTCAATCCATTCGAGCAGTTCCTTCATAAGATGATTGCGCTGATTCTCATCTGTTATCGATTCGAATGGAACGCTCATCACAGCCCTACGGGACTTTCCATCACGTATCAGAAGACCGGCAACTGCATCCGTATCGCTAAATCTGAGAAATGCGGCAGCTTCGTCAGCAACCGGGGTTGCAATCACAGCATCCGGATTTTCAACTATATACTGATCTTCATTGAGTGTATTGGAGTATGTGTATCGTCTGCTTGCAAGTGACGATTTAAGCGGACCGGCGATTCCATCAAGCCTTCCGGAAAGTGTAGGTGGCACCGAGTCAGGAACGGTAATACATAGAACATTCTCACCCCACTTAGCAGCGTCAGGATCGTTTCTACTATCCCTGAGATCGCTCGCTACATACTGACCGCTTACTATCAGATCACCTCCTTTTTCAAGGAATCCGGTCAATGCGTTGCGCAACTTTCCGGAGAATGTAAAGAAGTCCGCACCATTGTTACCTTTGCCCATTACAGTGGCTTTCTGCTTTCCGAGAATAAGATCTATGGTCTTGAAATCAGCGAGATTCACACTTCCTTGCTCCACGGCACCGACACTTGTACTGATGAATCCACGTCCCGCCTCAGCTATCGCCTCACCGTGAATTGACGGAAAATCGAATGTGTTACCAGCTATGACAGAAGCCACATATCTATCGCTGCTCTTGCCAAATCCATCCCCGGCACTGCGCCGAAACTCTGTCTGATTCCCGGTAAAAGAGACATCCTTAATATATGGAACACCAAAATCTTTGGCAGTATCAAAACCGGCATAATCGTCATTGATTACAACCGACGGAGCTGACACTCTCGTAAAACCATTGATAATCAAGACCGGATTATGATCGCCGTTCACATATCGGAATGCAAGTGTCTCGGACGGAAAGGATCGTCCGCCCTCATTGTAAGCGATGATCTGAAACGAATGTATCTCGTCATCATCTGCCTGAATCTCAAAATGCGGTTTTGAGGTCTCTCCGATTTTATGGAAGCTCATGTCATCTCCACTCCTTTCCATGACAATATATCCCGTCGGCATCGCCGTAGGCTCCAACTCATCGGGTGTAGGCTGCCAAGACAATCTATAGATATTCTTTCCGGTCTTGGCAATAGCAAAATTTTTGACCGGAAGCGGCTGAATCACAACATTGCGGTCTTTTCTCTCTCCTATGAAACGAGCGAGAGCCTTATATATGGCACGACCTACCGTAAATCTGAACCTTGGATCATTGCCATACTGCATATCTGCAAAATTCTGATGACTGAGAAGTTCAATAAGCGTGGTAGGCACTTCAGGAATTCTTGCTTCCACATACGACTTGTCCCACATGGGTCGCCTTGTCCATGACGGTTCGTATTTAGCTCTGATATCACAGGTGATCTGACGCATGAGCATATCGGTCATCGTGCGTGAATTCTTTCTCGGAGTGCCGTCTGCATAATTGCCATTGCCATTTGTGAAATATATTCCGAGTGTTCCGATGAAGGAATCGTCAGCACGTTTGCCGGCATCGCTGTGAAGAGCCATAACTGCATCGATAGGGATACCAAGACCCTTTTCATCAGGAAGTACCCTTGAACCTCCGGCAAGATAATTGACCCATAGACCACGGCTTGTATAATCATCCTTATAGTCGTCTCTTCCTGCATACGGAGCATATATGGAATCCGGCATACCTGCCCACTGAAGCCAGTATCTCGCTCCCTCAAGCCATCTGGGAAGTCCGGATGTCTTGAATACAGGCTCTTTCTGCGCCTCTTCTTTTCTGAAAGGATTGTCAGTGGCTACCGGTTTTTCCATTGAAACGGATAAATCCGGATTTGACGGATCCACTCCATTTTCTGATGAAGGCAGAACGTTGTTCCAAAGAACATCGCTCCGTTTTGGCGAGCGTGCTATATTTCCCATTCCTCCACCGATCTTGACAGCATCGGCAGTCACAACAGTCTCTCCACCTTTTTCAGTTCTGCTGGTGAGGACCACTGTGGGATTTTCAGGATCATATCCTTCGGCAAACGGATAAGTGCCAAGATATATCCAGGTGCCTCCACCCATCTTCTGATTGACGAGAATATCTTCCGATCCACCGTCATAGTTGACAGTGTATCTTGCGTCTTCTGAAGAGTTGGGGAGTGATTTATAGCTAACATAGACTGCGTATTCTCTTGATTCCGGAATGTCAGCAACCCATGCTGCAACAGACGGACTTCCGCTTTTCGTAGTCTTGACCTGCCTGTATGTCCCGTTCTCAAAGGGATTCTCCGTATCACGGAAATCAGGAAGATCATATATGAACGCCTCTCCCTCGCCTGTTTCCCATTTCTGATGACCGTTGGTCTCGAAATAGGTATTCTGCGAATACAGGACACCACCTTCATCCGGCTGGTCGTTGTCGATTATAACTTCAATGGGATTGATGTCGCGTTCTCTTGGCAAAAACACATAAGCACCTGCATTTTCAAGCATAGGCACGGCATATGGAAGTATATATCCCAAGGTATAAGTGTCTTCTACTGCCTGAAAAAGAAACGGACGCTGCCAATACCAATTGTTGTTATCCGGCTTATAATATCTTCCATGACTATGCCACATAGCAATATTATCTCCCTGCATACCCTTAGTGATCTGGGAAAGTGGCTCGGCAGATCTGACAAAAGGAATGTTGGCACGAAACTCTTTAGGTAGCTTGTCGATAGTATTTATATAATAGGATAGTGGTTTCCCATTCACTCTTAGATCAATGATATAAGTTTCGAGCGAGTCAGGAATAGCTTCCTTTGCCTGATCTTCAAGCTGAGCAATATACTCTTTATTTATAGGTAGATATGTAAAATTCTCATTTAGACTTAACACAAGCTTGCGGTTAAGTGTGTCAGTCTTTACACTGTTCACCCTGAGACCTCCCGGATTATGGCTCTTGGGAATGAGCTTGATAAGACGCTCGTTGACCGAGAGTGTAAGCGAATCATTGCTGGGAGTCTCTACCGGAGGCATCGAAGCGGCTGCACGTGGAGAAACCACGGTAGAACGTTTCTTTCGCGTCCTTGAACTTTTATATCTGCTTTTTTTGGTCGTGGATCCGGAAGAATATGATTTTTTAGCTGAACTCTTCCTTTTATTACTTTTCTTTTTAGCAGCCGATGCCTGAGATATTTCAAAAACATCGGATTTAAATATATCCGGAAGGCTTACCAAGTCGAATATTCCTAAAGAAACAGCTCCGGCAGCCAGAAGTGTAAGGTATCTCTTTGAATTCATAATTTGCAAAATTACCAAAAAATTCATTCAATACCAATCTTCAAACACTTAAAATATGTGAATTTTATGTAGTCAATTATCATTGAGTTTTCTTCTTTCATAAAAACTCCGGGTAAACAGGAGAAATAGCACTGCACCGGCACATTGGAGAAACGCGACAGTATGGAACGCTTCGGCAAACCCTACGTTTTCAGCGATCACTCCTCCTATCAGAATGCCTAACCCCATGCCTAAATCCCATGATATCAGGATTGATGAGTTGGCTGTGCCCCGCTGGTCATGACGCGCGACCTTTATAAACATATTGAGAAATGCCGGATACATCTGTCCATTGCCAAGTCCGATCATGAGAGCCGAAAGATAAAAACTCCATTGCGTCTTAATGAAAGCGAACACAACATAGCCGACAAGAGAAATCAAGACTCCAATCATGGCATTATGAGTAAGAAGACCTTTCCGCAGACTACGCGCTCCAAAAAGCCTCGAAACAAAAAGTCCGGCAGACAGGATCATGAAGAATATTCCCGTTCCATCCGTAATGTTGAGCTCAAGCTTTCCATAGAGAGCTACATAATTGCTCATGACACCCCAACAGGCACCAAAGAAGCATATGTTGACTGCAAGAAGCCAAGCCCTCCCCAAAAAGAAATGATCAAGACTTAACTTGGGTTTACCTTCAACAGACTTACGCTTCGGAAGCCTTACCGATGTGCTGCAAAGAAAACCCAACAATGCCAATATCAAAGATAGCCAAAACAATAATGTGAAATTATCGGTCACATTATATAGATATATACCTACGCTTGGTGCTATCGCCATGGCAAGGTTGTTGCTTAGTCCGTAGTAACCAATGCCTTCATTTCTCCGGCTCGAAGGCAATACATCAATAGCGACCGTACTGTTGGCTACAGTAGTGGCACCAAACGGGATGCCGTGCATCGTGCGGACTATGAAAAACATCAAAAGTGTGCTCGCTCCTAAATATCCACTGAAACACAAGAAGAAAAAGAAAAAGCAGAACATCAGGACTTTCTTTCTGTCGAATGAATCCACGAAAAAACCACTGAAGGGTCTGATCAAAAGAGTTGCCACCACATACCCTGAAAGCACGACTCCAATCAAATCCTTATCAGCTTTAAATTCGGAATCAAGATATAATGGCAACAGAGGGGTAAGAAGATAGAATGCGAAGAAGAGAAGGAAATTGCAAAGCATCACCTTCATATATTCAGCATTCCAAAGGCGCTCCTTATTTGAAACTTTATTGTTCATTATATTATTCACTTCGCATGGTAGCAGACGGGGATATCCTTGAGATGATCCGGCTTGGCAGAATCAATGTCATATAAACGACTGCTATCACACCTAAATTCAAGATACCAATAGCCACCCAATCCAACTCTACCGGCACGAAGTCGATGTAATAGCTTGACGCGTCAAGTTTAAAGAAATGATAACGATTCTGCAAGTAAAGAGAAATGATCATAAGAATATTTCCAATAAATATTCCTGTCAGCGCAACCCTCATTGCCAAATAGACGAAAACCTCCCTGACCTTTCCGTTGGGCGCACCCAAAGCTTTCAGCAGACCAATGAAGCGCTTTTTGTCAAGAATGAGGGTCAACATACCACTTATCAGAGTCACACAACCAACTATCATCATCAGTGTCAGAACTACTATCACGTTGGTGTCAAGCATGGATAACCATTGGAAATAGTTGGCAGCCTGAACATGAGCATTCTCAAAACGATAGTATTTATAGATAATGCCCTCTGACAAGGCCTTGTCCATAGTATTCTGCAGCCGGATAGTCTTCTCATCCATATCTTTGAAATCATCCAGCGTTATCAAAATGCTTGATCCCTGATTAGATTTCAATCCGCTGAATGCTTCAGAGAGAGCTCTGCTTCCATAGACCATAAGATCGTCATAGGCATCGAAATGCGAATCATAGACTCCGGCTATTTTGAGTCTGCGAACCATCACGTCGTCGTTGATAAAATAACAGTCCACCTTGTCATCCTGTTTGAGCCCCAACTGGTTGGCAGCCATCCTCGATATGACGATCTCAAGCCTCGCACTGTCTTGTGAATAGTCAGGTATTCTGCCTGATATAAGATTTGACCTTAAAAAGTCAGCTGTCCGGGTGTCGGAAAGAGTCCTTAAAAATATTCCTTTGAAGTCTTCGGGAGTCTTCAATATGGCAGGAAGTGAGATCTGAAGAGAATAATCTTTCACATAATCTTGAGAATCAAGGATTTTCTTCAAAGTAGGGGTGAGCGTGATTATATTGTCACCCTCCGGACCGGCTTCGGCCGTCATGACAACATGTGATGTGAATCCGAGCACTTTATCAGTGATTTCCCTTTTGAATCCAAGCACTATTGCTATCGATGCGATCATTACCGCCACTGAAAGGGAGATTGCTGCTGTGGCTACCTTCACGCCCGGACTTGCATTGCGCCCCTCACTGCCAAGAGATATTTTCCTACCCAGATATAAAGGATAATTCATAAACAACAGTTCAAATTATTGAATTTTCAGACACCGTGATCTAAACATCAGCACGCAAAGACTTCATGAAGGCATCGAGTTTTGACTCAGCCGGATTAGACTGCGGAGTCCAGAACCTCACCCCTGCGAGTTCATCAGGAAGATATTGCTGAGCTGCATAATGATTTTTGAAATCATGGGCATACTTATAGTCATGACCATATCCCATATCCTTCATAAGGGAGGTTGGGGCGTTGCGCAGATGCAGAGGCACCGGAAGATCTCCGGTCTTTCTCACCATATCAAGGGCATTGTCGATGGAGAGATAGGCTGAATTGCTCTTAGGAGAAGTGGCAAGATATATGGTGCATTCTGCCAATATTATTCTTCCCTCGGGCCATCCGATCTTCTGCAACGCATCAAAAGTAGCATTTGCGAGCAACAATGCATTCGGGTTTGCGAGACCGATATCCTCTGCCGCAAGTATCACGAGTCTTCGGGCGATAAACTTGGGATCCTCGCCGCCAGCCACCATTCTTGCAAGCCAATATATCGCGGCATCGGGATCACTGCCCCTCACTGACTTGATAAAAGCCGAGATAATGTCATAATGCATTTCCCCATTCCTATCGTAGGCAGCAGGATTCACCTGTAGGCAGTTGGTCACATATTCATCATCTATGACGACCGGAGAATCTTCAGCAACGCTCTGCTCAAGAAGATCAAGAATATTCAAAAGCTTTCTTGCATCTCCACCCGCAAAACGGAATAGAGCTTTAGTCGATTTAACCTCCACATTCCTTTTCGAAAGTACCCTGTCATTTTTCAAAGCCCGTTCGAGAAGTGTACGTAGATCCTCTTCTTCAAGCGGCTTCAGTGTGTAGACCTGAGCACGGCTCAACAACGGACGTATGACTTCAAACGAAGGATTCTCCGTAGTCGCTCCAATTAAAGTCACCACACCTTTTTCGACAGCACCAAGAAGGGAATCCTGCTGCGCCTTGTTGAAACGATGTATTTCATCAATGAAAAGTATGGGACGAGCCTTCGCAAATACACTTGATGCCTCGCGTGTGCACTTGTCGATGACATCCCTTACATCCTTTACTCCGGATGTCACGGCACTAAGTGTATAGAACGGGGCTTCAATTGTGTTGGCTATTATACGTGCGAGAGTGGTCTTTCCAACGCCAGGCGGCCCCCAGAGTATAAATGAGTTGATCTTACCGGACTCTATCATATTTCGGATTATACCACCTTGTCCGACAAGATGCTTCTGCCCTATATAATCATCAAGTGAGTCAGGGCGCAGGCGTTCAGCTAATGGTTCGAAATTATGCATATGAATCAACCTCTTGACCTTAAGACCTCTGTAAGGCTTTCAATATTCACGTCAGCAACTTTACTCACTACAATATCACTATATGGAGCAAGATCAGATGCCTTCAACGTTCCGGCAACACCTATCACGTAAGCTCCGGCTGCCCTCCCTGCCTTGACACCCTGCAAGGAATCCTCGAAAACAGCACACTTTTCAGGACGAACACCAAGAGCAGCGGCAGCGGCAATATATCCTTCAGGATCAGGCTTGGAACATTTCACTTCATCGCCAGTGATTATGACATCGAATCTTTCCTTGAAACCCGGCATGTCTTTCCAGAGATGAGCCATTTTATGACCATTACTGCTCGTCACCATAGCAGCAGGCAACCCATTATCCTTCAACGAATCGAGAAAATCAAGAGCACCTGGCAGCGCCTCATATATCATCATGCTTTCCAGACGTATAAGTTCTTTTGCAACATTTTCCCTTGAATCTTCGGGGAAATATCTTTCCAATATATCTTCGAGTGTAGTACCCTTTATCTTATAGGCGAAATTGTCAATACCGGTAGGCCACTGACGCTCTATGGCTTCCCATATCTTCGTATATATCCTTTCGCTGTCGACCAAAACACCATCAAGGTCAAACAGACATCCTATATCGTTTTTCTCTTTCATAATCTACAAAATTAAGCATTTTTTATGAAGTGCCAAAAATATTTATTAATTTTGTAGTGAAAACATCTATAAGTAGGATTTGTTGCCGAAAAAAGAATATGATAACGGATATATCGCTTCGTGTATCGCCGGAAGTCGCAGCACGCAATGAACTTCTTTTCGGAAAAATCACCGGCACTGCAGGCTGCAAGGTGAACGATTGGAAAATTGTGAAGCGTTCGGTTGATGCACGTAAACGTGACATAATAATAAACCTCACAGTCAGAGTAGCATGCGGAGATGACATGGAAGTGCCTTCCGGCTACTCGCCGGTGAATTTTACGGACGTAGCAGAATCCGTGCAAACCGTCGTCATTGTCGGAGCTGGACCTGCCGGACTCTTTGCAGCCCTTGAATGCATAAGGATCGGAATGAAACCTATTGTGCTTGAGCGCGGCAAGGATGTGGATTCCAGAAGACTCGACATAGCAACACTCAACAGGGACAGGAAAATAGATCCTGAATCAAACTATTGTTTCGGTGAAGGAGGTGCCGGGACATTTTCCGACGGAAAACTCTATACAAGAAGCAGGAAGCGCGGCAATCCGGAAGAAGTGCTCTCTCTGCTTGTGCAACATGGTGCAAATGAGAATATTCTTATCGACTCTCATCCGCATATAGGTAGCGACCGGCTACCGGGAATAATGAAAAACATTCGGCAGACAATTATAAAATGCGGGGGTGAGGTTCGGTTCTGTACTAAAGTGGAACGCATGTTGATCTCAGACGGCAAGGTCACCGGTGTTGAGACGACATGCGGCGAAAAGGTGATCGGTGATGCGGTGATATTGGCTACAGGTCATTCCGCACGTGATGTATATCGCAATTTGGCTCGTGACGGTGTAAAAATGGAAGCCAAAGGTTTAGCTGTAGGCGTTCGTCTTGAACATCCACAAAGTCTTATTGACCGAATACAATATCATAATCCTGCCGGTCGAGGTCGGTGGCTGCCTGCAGCAGAGTATAACTTTGTCACTCAGGTTGACGGGCGTGGAGTATATAGTTTCTGCATGTGTCCGGGAGGAGTTGTAGTACCTGCGGGTAGCGGAACCGATGAACTGGTTGTCAACGGTATGTCAGCCTCGGCAAGAAGCAGCATATGGGCAAATTCCGGCATGGTTGTAGAACTTCGAACAGGTGACTTTCCTGAATATTCCGGAAGGGGAGAGTTTGAGATGCTTGACCTTGTGGAAGATCTTGAAAAAAAATTCTATACGGCATCCGGCGACAGCATTACAGCTCCGGCACAAAGGATGAAAGATTTCGTGGAGGGAAAGGATTCTAAAACCCTTCCCCCGTCAAGCTATCTGCCAGGACTTTATGAGGCAAGGATCGACAGGTTGCTTCCTCCGTTCATTGCGGAAAGGCTTCAAAAAGGGTTCCGTGAATTCGGACGGAAGGCCAAGGGATTTCTTGACAATAACGCCATATTGATAGGTCTTGAGTCGCGCACATCAAGTCCTGTAAGAATTCCACGTGACAAGGAAACGCTTTGCCATACCGAGATAGCGGATCTTTATCCTGCCGGTGAAGGCGCAGGCTATGCCGGAGGAATCGTGTCGGCGGCAATTGACGGCATGCGTTGTGCCCGGCAGATAAAACTCAATCTTACCTCAAAACAACATAACTAAAATGAGCACTATCTTAGCTATAGAGACGTCAGGTAAATACTGCAGCGTAGCACTCATACATGAAGGACTTGCAGAGTTCAATAAAGAGGATGACCATGAGATGAACCATGCGAGGGCAATAGGTCCTTACGTGGAAGAATGCATAAAAGAAGCACGAAAGCGCGAATGGAAGATTGATGCGGTAGCTGTAAGCATGGGACCGGGCAGCTATACAGGTCTTCGTATCGGACTTTCTATGGCGAAAGGTCTATGTTTTTCTCTAAATGTGCCACTAATTGGAATATCCACTTTGAAATTAATAGCGGTAAAAGCAATGTTCCGCAATATTGACTGGCAAGGCAATGAGATTCTAGTGCCGATGATAGACGCAAGACGTATGGAAGTGTACACCGCTGCCTATGATTTCAGACTTGATGAATTTATGGAGCCCCAACCGATGATAATAGAAGCAGACAGCTATCATGACCTCCCATACGAAAGAGAAATCTATTTCATGGGTGACGGATCGGAGAAGACAAAAGATATTTTAAAAGGTGAGAGGTATCACTGGCTCGACGGGGTCAATCCGAAAGCAGCCGACATGACAGCTCTTGCCGAAAAGGCTTTCAGGGAAAGTGATTTTCTTGACGTGGCTTATAGCGTGCCTGAATATCTCAAGGAATACGAAGCCAAGAAAAGCACAGTTAAAGGACTCAAATGAATTAATAAGTCATCATATATCATTGAAAAAATGGACGATACTATATACGAAGTCAGTACACAGGAAATAGGTAAGACTGAGGTTGCCCCGGAAGTTCTCAATATGATTCCATATAATACCGGAATGGAACCGCTACTGCTTGCGGAATACGGACGCAATATTCAGAATCTCGTTGATTTCTGCGTCTCTATTCCTGACAGGGAAGAGCGCACACGTTGTGCATACTCCATAGCCGACATCATGATGATTCTTTTTCCTGCACTTAAGAAGGATCACAACAATCAGAAGAAAATATGGGATCATATCAATATCATGTCCCGGTTTGAGCTTGACATTGACTTTCCTGTTCCGGTGATCAATGCGGAAGAAGCTAATCCGACTCCTTCTCCCATACCATACAGCAATTCGCGGGAGATACTGTTTCGCTATTATGGCAGACATATCCAGAATATGGTACTTACGGTTGCAGATATGGATGATTCCGAAGAACGACAGAACCTTATTGGAGTTATCGCAAATCATATGAAGAAGCTCATGCTTGCGCATAATAAGGAAGGAGTAAGCGATGCCAAAGTGCTCCGCGACCTCTGCTTCATGAGCGAGGGAAAGATAGATATCCTTCCGGGTGACATCTATCTGCATGATTACCAAGAAGTGGTGCAAGTGAAACAGAAACAGGGCAAGAAGAAAAACAATAAGCAAAATTATTGACAGATTATGAGTGAATTCATAGTGGAAGGCGGATGCCGTCTTCAGGGTTCCATAGAGCCACAAGGAGCTAAAAACGAGGCGTTGCAGGTGATATGCGCGACCTTGCTGACTTCGGAGAAAGTGACTATATCAAATTTGCCGGACATAGCGGATGTCAATAATCTCGTTGACCTCATGACTCATCTTGGCGTAAAGACATCGTATCTTGACCGCCACACCTGCGAGTTTCAAGCAGACAATGTAAACCTCGCCTTCCTGCACACTGAAGATTTTCTGAAAAAAGCCCAATCTTTAAGAGGTTCTGTCATGATCATAGGACCGTTGGTGGCGAGATTCGGAGAGGCTGTACTTCCGAAACCAGGAGGAGACAAAATCGGACGCCGCAGACTTGACACACATCTTGTGGGGTTGGAAAAACTTGGAGGCAAGTTTGACTATGATTCCTCTAAAAGAGTATATAATATTACAGCCCCAAATGGACTTAACGGAGTGTATATGCTTCTTGATGAGGCATCAGTCACCGGCACTGCTAATCTTGTGATGGCAGCTGTCCTTGCGAAGGGAAAGACTACTATTTACAATGCAGCCTGCGAGCCGTATGTGCAGCAATTGTGCCGTATGCTTGTAAGGATGGGTGCCAAGATCGAGGGCATAGGAAGCAATCTCCTTACTATCACAGGTGTCAATAGCCTATGGGGCGCTAACCACCGTCTGCTTCCCGACATGATAGAAGTGGGAAGTTTCATCGGAATTGCTGCCATGACAGGCAGCAACCTGACTCTAAAGAATGTAGGTGTGAGAGATCTGGGAATTATTCCGGATGCTTTCGCCCGTCTTGGAATCAATATTGAAGTCAAGGGAGATGACTTGACAGTCAACCAGAAAGAGATCTATGAGATAGAAACTTTCATAGACGGCTCTATCATGACGATTGCCGATGCGCCATGGCCAGGATTGTCGCCTGACCTTCTGAGTATATTCCTTGTAGCAGCCACGCAGGCAAAAGGGAGCGTTCTCATTCATCAGAAGATGTTCGAAAGTCGACTGTTCTTTGTAGATAAGCTGATAGATATGGGAGCTCGGATCATTCTATGCGATCCTCACAGGGCAGCCGTGATAGGCAGTGGAAAATTCAATTCGCTGAAAGCGGCGAGAATGGTCAGTCCCGATATACGTGCCGGAATTGCTCTTCTCATGGCGGCTATGTCGGCGAAAGGCACAAGCAGAATAGAGAATATCGACCAGATCGACAGGGGATATGAGCATATAGATGAACGCCTGAACTCACTCGGGGCAAAAATTTTCAGAAACTGATGATAAGGGAAGATGAAATAAGTGCTGTAGGCAAACTTCTGAAGACTCATGCCCTGAAAGGGGAGATGAATGTAATCCTTGAAATTACTCCTGAATATCTTGACGAGGGAAATCCGGCGATTCTTGACATAGACGGCATCTTCGTGCCTTTCTATGCTGAGAATGTCCGTACGAAAGGGAATTTTTCCTACCTTGTAAAATTTGAAGGCATTGACAGCGAGATCGAGGCAAAAAAACTGGTCAACAAGACCATTTATGCACTCCGAGCCAGGCTTAAGGAGTTCATGATTGAGAATTATGATGAAGAATATGCCATTTATGACGATCTGATCGGCTGGACAATTGAAGATTCGGATTCCGGTGTCATAGGCAAAGTGGTGGATATCGACACCAATACTGAAAACGAACTCTTCATAGTAGAGGCAACAGACGGGAGGAATGTCTATATCCCTCTAACGGAAGATTTCATAGAAAAAATGGATGAGGAAGGCAAGACCATATATATGAGACTTCCGGATGGTCTTCTTGACCTTAATTGAATTGCTTATGAAGATTCGTAAATTATATATATTGATATCATTGATGGTCGGGGCTGCATGTCTTCAAATGTCAGGTCAGGAAAATCTTGAAGATCTGACTTTTGCACAGATGCTTAAATCTGTGGATCTATCGAAAGAGCAAAAGGCCGCTGACCTCATACGCAAGTTTCAGGACCTTGAAGCACGTCAGAAACTCATGAACGGTCCGCTCTCGCCTAAGCAGGGGAAATGCAATATTGAAACATTCAGAAAAAAGGAAGTGATATTGATCACCATACCGGCAAGCGAACTTTTCGCGCCCAATTCCACTGAACTTGCTTCAGGTGCATCCAAATACCTGAATCCTATCAAAAGATACTTAAAGGATCCTGATATGTTTCGCGTGCTGCTTGTGATGCATACCGACAATACAGGCTCAACACAATATCGTGATAATATTACTGCAGACAGGGTAGATGCCGTGGCTGCATGGTTTGATGATCAGGGCGCTGACACTTCCTATATGTTTTCTTATGCATATGGCGATGAGTCGCCACTCGTGCCTAATACGTCGATTGAAAACAGAGGAAAGAACCGTAGGCTTGAAGTCTACCTCATGCCGGGTGAAAAGATGCTTGAAGAGGCAAAAAAAGGTAAGATCGATTTCTAAAAAGATTTGTAAATATGTCAGGAATCAAGACTCCGTATTATATCGTATATGAAGACAGGATTGAACGCAATCTTCAGCTTCTGCGCAATGTAGAGAAAGAGGCGGATGTAAAGATCATAATGGCTTTTAAGGCAAATGCCTTATGGAAGGCATTTCCTATAGTGAAAAGATATTTCACTTCGAGCACTGCAAGTTCACTGAATGAAATGCAGCTTTCACTCGACTATCTCGGAAATGACGTACACGCATATTGTCCGGTGTATACCGACGAGACTTTCCCGAAATTCCTCGCCGGATGCTCACACATCACTTTTAATTCACTTTCGCAATTTCATAGGTTCAAGCCTCAGATCGATGAATGGAATTATGCTCACCCGGAAAAACCGGTGAGCGCAGGACTGAGGGTAAATCCACACTGCAGTGTAATCGAGACTGATATTTACAATCCATGCGTGCCGGGATCTCGGTTTGGCGAGTCTGCCGCTGCTGTTGCGCACGGGCTTCCTGAAGGAATAGAAGGTCTGCATTTCCATGCCCTCTGCGAATCTGACAGTCATGATCTTGCGAAAGTGCTCGAAGCACTTAAAGAGCAATACGGACATCTTCTTCCAAAGATAAAATGGCTGAATATGGGAGGTGGACATCTCATGACGCGCAAAGGATATGATATTGATTTCCTGATAACACTCATGAAAGAACTGCATGAAGAATATCCGGATCTCCAGATCATCATGGAACCCGGAAGCGCGTTCATGTGGCAAACTGGAGACCTGGTCACGACCGTGCTTGATGTAGTGGAAGATGCAGGCATCAAAACGGCTATAATCGATGCTTCGTTTGCCTGCCATATGCCTGACTGCCTGGAGATGCCATATAAGCCTGTAATAGACGAGGCTTTAGCGGAAGAAGAAAATACCGATCTTCGCACAGGAGACCGCCATTTCGGAGATTCAGAACGTCATACCTACCGGCTTGGTGGCAACTCATGTCTAAGCGGAGACTTTGTAGGAGACTGGGATTTTGCATCTCCCTTGAAGGCAGGGGATAAACTGACACTCTGTGATATGAACCACTATACGACAGTGAAGACCAATATGTTTAACGGTATTCAGCATCCATCCATCTGGCTTCAGCCAAAAGAGGGTAACCCAATTCTACTACGCGAATTCACTTACGAGGACTACCGCGACCGGATGTCGTGAGTGTGGCGTACCAGCACTCATTTATAGAGAAACTCGACAATCAAGCGTCCAACTTGATATGTTGCGCTTGTTGAGCCTCTCCATGTAGTCCACAACATTGATGGAGACCTGCTGTATGACAAAGGTATCTTTGATTTCCTTGGTCTTGGGATTAATGCCCTTTCCCCACACATGTTTGTCGGTCTTGATATATCCGTGTCGGCTCTTGTGGGTCACTCGGATATAGACGGGTCATGTCCCATCGGCTCTCTGCTTCTGTACACAAATTTTCAAGGTTGCCATATATCGTTTTGGTTTTTAGTTTATTGCCGCTCTACATTCGCTCTACATTCGCTCTACACAGGGATCTGAAAAACTCTACACTATTTCTACACTTTTTCGTATATTCCTGCACAGAAAGCGTGTTGGAGTGTGTCGAAAAAATAGGTGGTAAACCCTAATTTTTCAAGGATTTACCACCTAATTATCTGATAGTTA
The DNA here is from genome assembly GCA_029062005.1 of Muribaculaceae bacterium. Classification (GTDB taxonomy): domain Bacteria; phylum Bacteroidota; class Bacteroidia; order Bacteroidales; family Muribaculaceae; genus Lepagella. The sequence continues at coordinate 185,013 of JAIDQZ010000018.1, forward strand.
AGTGTATCGGGATTAATCCTCGATAGCAGCCTGCGCCGCTGCTACGCGAGCAATGGGCACGCGGAATGGGGAGCAGCTTACGTAGTTCATTCCGAGCTTAGCACAGAACTTGACAGAGCTGGGTTCTCCACCATGCTCTCCACAAACTCCTACTTTGAGATCGGGATTCGTGCTGCGACCTTTCTGAACACCCATTGCCACAAGCTGACCTACTCCTTCCTGATCGAGAACCTCGAACGGGTCTACTTTCAGGATGCCAAGTTCCTTGTAGTGCTTGATGAACTTTGGAGCGTCGTCACGGCTGTAGCCGAATGTCATCTGAGTAAGGTCGTTGGTTCCGAATGAGAAGAATTCCGCAACCTCTGCTATCTGGTTTGCTGTGAGGGCAGCACGCGGAACCTCGATCATTGTACCTACTTTGTAAGGGACAGTCTCTCCTCTTTCGTCAAATACCTTGGCAGCAGTGGTATGGATCACATTTGCCTGGTGCTGGAGCTCCTTGAGTGTTCCAACAAGGGGAACCATGATCTCAGGATGAACTTTGATACCTTTAGCCTTGCAGTTGAGGGCAGCCTCTATGATGGCACGTGTCTGCATTTCTGTGATCTCCGGATATGTGATACCGAGACGGCAACCACGGTGTCCGAGCATCGGATTGAACTCTTCAAGTGAGTCTACCTTAGCCTTAACTTCTTCAAGTGTCAGACCCATTTCCTCTGCCATTTCCTTCTGTGTAGCTGTCTGGTGAGGTACAAATTCGTGCAACGGGGGATCAAGCAGACGCACAGTCACTCCATAGCCATCCATTGCGGTGAAGATTCCTTCAAAGTCACCACGCTGCATCGGAAGAAGTTTAGCGAGCGCTACACGACGACCTTCCTCATCGCTTGCGAGAATCATCTCACGAATAGCCTTGATGCGATCTCCCTCGAAGAACATGTGCTCAGTACGGCAGAGACCGATACCCTGAGCTCCGAACTTGCGTGCCTGCTTGGCATCGCGAGGAGTGTCTGCATTCGTACGTACGAGACACTTGGTGAACTTATCGGCAAGATTCATGATAGCTGCGAAGTCACCGCCAAGTTCAGGTTCTGTAGTAGGTACCTGACCGTCATAAACGTCACCAGTGGAGCCGTTAAGAGAGATCCAGTCACCTTCCTTATATGTCTTGCCGCCCATTTCTACGGTCTTAGCCTTGTAGTCAACGCGGATCTCACCGGCACCGGACACGCAGCACTTACCCATACCACGAGCAACCACAGCAGCATGGCTTGTCATACCACCGCGCATTGTAAGGATACCCTGAGCCACTGCCATACCACGAAGGTCTTCGGGAGAAGTCTCGATACGAACGAGAACCACCTTACGCTTCTTGTCAGCCCAAGCCTCTGCGTCATCAGCAGAGAATACAACCTGACCGCAAGCTGCACCGGGAGATGCGGGAAGACCCTTAGCAACGACCTTCGCACGCTTGAGAGCGTCCTTGTCGAAGATTGGGTGCAGGAGTTCGTCAAGCTTCTGCGGTTCCATGCGGAGAAGAGCTGTCTTCTCATCGATCATATTGTCACGGAGGAGATCCATAGCGATCTTCACCATAGCTGCACCTGTACGCTTGCCGTTACGGGTCTGGAGCATCCAGAGCTTGCCGTTCTGAATAGTGAACTCCATGTCCTGCATGTCGCGGTAGTAATCCTCAAGACGGTTTGCGATCGCAATAAGTTCTGCAGCACAATCAGGCATAGTCTCTTCAAGAGCGGGATATTTAGCAGCACGCTCTTCTTCAGAAATACCCTGAAGCTTAGCCCAACGGCGTGAGCCTTCAATTGTGATCTGCTGAGGAGTGCGGACACCAGCCACAACGTCCTCGCCCTGAGCGTTGATCAGATACTCACCGTTGAAGATATTCTCGCCGGTAGCGGCATCACGACTGAAGGCTACGCCGGTAGCTGAATTGTTGCCCATATTGCCATAAACCATTGCCTGAACATTGACAGCGGTTCCCCATTCTTCAGGAATCTGGTTCATGCGACGATAAAGGATCGCACGCTCATTCATCCAGCTGTCGAATACTGCGCAGATACCGCCCCAAAGCTGTTCCCAAGCTGATTCGGGGAAGTCTTTGCCGGTGTATTCCTTAACGGCAGCCTTGAAACGCTTGACAAGTTCCTTGAGATCGTCCACATCAAGTTCGGTGTCAAGCTTCACGCCTTTCTCTTCCTTCACCTGATCCATGATGGCCTCAAATGGGTCGATATCGGTCTTGCTCTTCGGCTTCATTCCGAGCACAACATCGCCATACATCTGGACGAAACGGCGGTAGCTGTCCCATGCGAAACGAGGATTGCCGCTCTTTTCAGCCATAGTGGCAACAGTAGCGTCGTTCATACCGAGGTTGAGGACGGTGTCCATCATACCGGGCATTGATGCGCGTGCACCAGAACGAACAGATACGAGAAGGGGATTTGAAGGATCGTTGAATTTATTGCCGGTGAGCTCTTCAATGTGAGCGATAGCAGCCTCTACATCTTTTTGAATGTCTGCTACGACTTTGTCTCGACCATACTGAGTGTACTCTGTACAAACTTCTGTAGTGATAGTGAATCCGGGAGGCACTGGCATTCCCAGAAGATTCATCTCGGCAAGGTTAGCACCCTTGCCACCGAGAAGGTTTCTCATCTCGGCATTACCTTCGGCTTTACCATTACCGAACGTATAGACTTTCTTTGCCATTTGAAATTATTATATTAATATATTGTCATAAAGGTCATATACCATGAAGCCCGAAAAGATTTCAAATATCATCCGCAGACGATAAACCTCATCTTTCGGGATATGTGTGCAAATTTAATAAAAAACCTCCGAATAACCTAAAGATGCGCCTAAATATTTTATCTAAAATGCGCAGAAATGGGTATTTTTTAGACATTTTTCAATTTCTATAGATTTTTATGCCTATGGCTAATGATTTTTTTATTAATTTTGTAAGATGAACAAAAAGGGTCTTTCCGCAACATCACGATTAAGGATGCACCCGACAATTTAGATTCACAGATGAAAAGGAACATTCTAAGTGTCGCAGCTGCGATATTCGTTTTTTCTTCCGCTTCTGCAACAGGTTCGGTTTCGGATCTTCCCAAGGTGAACATCGCGGGAAGGGAGTTTTACATGTATGAAGTAAAGAAAGGTGATTCCTTATACGGGATCTCCAATCGCTACGGCTGGAACATAGACCGTATTGCTGAGCTGAATCCGTCAATCGGAAACAAACTCGAAAAAGGCACCAAAGTCTATTATCCTGTCGACATTGCGGTGCGCAAGTCGGAATATGAATCTGAGTTCACAGCACCGGAGGATTATCCGGTGATCCGTCATATTGTAAAGAAAGGCGACTCCGTATATTCAATAGCGAAAATGTATGGGGTATCAATAGAAAAGATATATCTTTACAATCCGGGATCAAAGTCGATACTTAGGAAAGGAGATGTCATCACCATCCCCCAGGAATCGGACGCAATCAACGGAGGTTCAAGTTATCTATATTATACGGTAAAGGATGGTGACACACTCTCTGACATTTCTTCCGCTTTCAATACGAGTATCGAGCAGCTGATGAGAGATAACAAAGGAATGTCGGAAAACAATTTCGAATCCGGAGACATTCTCCGCATAAGCGTAAATTCCAACAAGGATAAATCTGTCGTAAAGGAAGTTGATGAGACCATAATATCGAGAATCGACACCTACAAGGCAGAAAAGCATGACACATGGGAGAGTGTTGCAGAAAAGACCGGTGTAGATGTTGAGGAACTGCTTGAGGCAAATTCCGGAACAGAACTCAAGAAAAACGCCCATATAGCTGTGCCCGTGATCGAAACGACAACGGTTGAAAAAGAAGTGGAGCCTTTTGATGAACGGGAAAACAGCATAGAGGGTCTACGCGACATTTACAATGAGGTGCATATGCTCGGAATAAATGATTCCATATCCGGCAGTTCACATTCTGTAGGCGTAGCCGTACTGATCGAAGACCCGATGTCAAAACGTGACAATGAATTTGTAAGAGGTGTGCTTCTTGCCGTAGATAGATTAAAGAAATCACCTTATGAGATAAAACTGAAAGTGATGGCAGACTCTCATTCTGTGTCAGACTCAGTATCAGTGACAGAATCACTCCTGTCTCAACTTTACGATTTCAGACCGGATATTGTAATAGCAACCCATGAAAGGAATTTTCCACTTTGGCTTGCCGGATACGGAGAGGATAATGGAGTGGAGATCGTCAATGCATTTGATGTGAAGAATGAGATGTACCTTGAAAATCCATCAATGATTCATCTCATGACTCCATCAGCATATTTCACCGATGAAGTTGGGGAATGGACATCTTCTTCATTAGGGTCATACAATCTCGTTATGGTTGGCAAAAAAGATACTGACGATGCGTTTGCCGAGTCTATAAAAGGGAGAAGAGATGCAACATCTGTCGGCAACATCAATATTGAAGATCTTGCAGAGATGAAACTTGAAGAGGGAGGCAGATATCTCTTCTACGGGTATCCGACCAATAAGGAAGATATCCAAACTATGCTCACAGCCATATCATACCTGAAAGAAAACAATCCATTCACAGAAATAAAGGTGATGGGTCGTCCTAATTGGATCACATTCAGTGAAAGCATGAAGGACATCTTTCATAAAACTGATGTATATTTCCCTTCACGATTCTTTTTCGACCATACCCACGGAGTCGGCAAGGAATTTGTATCCAATTATTCTTCAGCTTACGGACACGGACCCTTACGGTCGTTTCCAACATATGCAGTAACAGGATATGATATCGCCAATTATTTCATACCGGGGATTGCCACAAATGATGGAGACTTTAACTCAGCAGTTCCCTCTGGGAATGAAATCCAGACACCTATCAATCTTGAGCGTGTAGGGAACTGGGGAGGATTTTTCAATCCTTCAGCCTATATGATTCGTTATTCGCCATACGGAGACATTGAGAAGATACTTATACGCAAATGATTCGTGTAGATAATGAAAAGATTATTATCAACATTTTCTGCAATTCTGTGCTTCGGTATTTCTGTAGTTGCGCAGACACATTTCGATTCAAAAGTTGAATTCGGAGTGAGGGGCGGAGTCACGTTTTCCAACGTTATGTTCAAGCCCTCCATTACAAGCACTTTCGGAATAGGATACACCGGAGGTGTCACATTCAGATATTCAGAGGAGAATCATTTCGGACTCATTGCGGAAGTAAATCTTGTGCAGAGGGGCTGGGCAGAAAAGTTTGAAGACCTTCCATATAAATACCAAAGGACTCTGAATTATATAGAGGTGCCTATAATGTCTCATATCTATTTCGGCCGTCGTGGCAGATTTTTTATCAATGCCGGTCCTGAAATCGCTTATTATCTTGGAGATAAAATACATAGTAACTTCGACTATACCGATACATCCGGTCTTAAAGGATTCAATGACAAGAACAGGCGCACCGAGCAGCTGACAATGCAGGTAAGCCAGAAGCTTGATTTTGGAATTGTCGGCGGATTAGGTGGAGAATTCAGCATAAACAGAAGAAACACACTTGCAGTGGAGGCAAGAGTATATTATGGAATCGGCAATGTAATGCCTTCCGGACGTCAGGACACATTCAATCTATCGAATCAGTTAAGTATCGGAGTCACAGCCGGATATTGGTTCAGAATAAAATAAACATGAAATTCAGAACTGAGTATAAGGAAACTCCGGTCGACCATCCGCTTGACCCGTCTCGACCAATAGTGCTGATCGGCTCATGCTTTGCATCTAATATAGCATCAAAGATGCGTGAATGCCAATGGGATGCCTTTAACGGATCAGGGACACTGTATAATCCCATGTCGATAGCTAAGGTACTCCAGTCAATGATATTTGGAGGGGACACGCGGGATGAAGTGTCTTCATCCCTTTTTGAATCTTTCGGGAAAATACATTCTTGGCTATTTGATTCTCATTTTTCCGCATCGACCAAAGAAAAATGCATTGAGTCGATATCACTCATGAGAAGCGAGCTTATGGCTACTCTTGAAAATGCCCAGGCTCTCATAGTGACTTTCGGCACATCATGGTGCTATTCCCTTGCATACAATAATGGAGCTGAAGGATCTGAGTATATAGTGTCCAATTGTCATAAAATGCCTTCGGCAATGTTCAGGCGAAGAAGGGTATCGGTCGACGAGATAACATCATTGTGGACTGATCTTTGCAAAAAAATAAAAGAGAGGTTCCCGGATATAAGAATAATTTTTACGGTAAGTCCTGTAAGGCATATGAAAGATGGTTTTCAAGGGAACACCCTTTCCAAAGCCACGCTTCACCTTGCAGTAGAACAAATTTGCAGCAATCTTGATTACTGCATTTATTTCCCGGCATATGAGATAGTTTGTGATGATCTCCGTGATTACCGTTTCTATGCCACAGATCTGGTACATCCGTCCGAATCTGCTATAGAATATATCTGGGAAATTTTCCGAAAGACTTTCATCGATGATAAAGGCAACCTGATCCTAAAGGAAGGAAACAAACGATATAAAGCGATGAAACATATTCCCATCTCCGGATGAAGGCAATAATAATTTGTTAAAATATTCTAAAGGACTGCTGAAATATTCAAAATAATACAGAATTTTCAATTAACTTTGTAATAAAATTTCATAATTTAATAAATAATTAATTTAAATAATTCATCATCAACATTTTCAGATTTCACTATGGTAAATAATCTATTCTGGCTTGTTCCGGGCTCTTCAATAGTGGCGCTGGCACTTGCTTTCTATTTTTTCCGGTGGATGAAAGGACAGGATGAAGGGACCGACACAATGAAGAAGATTGCTTCTCATGTGCGTCAGGGCGCCATGTCTTATCTGCGCCAGCAGTATAAGATTGTCACAGTAGTCTTCCTATGTCTCGTAGTTCTTTTCTCCATTATGGCTTATGGATTTGGCGTACAGAACGAATGGGTTCCTGTAGCATTCCTGACAGGCGGTTTCTTCTCCGGTCTGGCAGGTTTCCTCGGAATGAAAACAGCTACATATGCTTCGGCACGCACGGCAAACGCCGCCCAGGAATCGCTGAACTCCGGTCTGAAAGTTGCTTTCCGTTCCGGAGCCGTCATGGGTCTTGTAGTAGTTGGACTCGGTCTTCTCGACATATCTTTCTGGTATCTTATCCTCAATTGGGCAATCGATCTGCCGGACACTCAAAAACTTACGATGATTACAACCACCATGCTTACATTTGGCATGGGAGCAAGTACACAGGCATTGTTTGCCCGAGTGGGTGGAGGTATCTATACTAAAGCTGCTGACGTAGGCGCCGACCTTGTAGGAAAGGTGGAAGCAGGAATTCCGGAGGATGATCCCCGTAATCCTGCAACAATTGCCGACAATGTAGGCGACAATGTAGGCGACGTTGCAGGTATGGGTGCAGACCTTTACGAGTCTTATTGCGGATCTATCCTTGCCACTGCAGCCCTTGGCGCAGCGGCAGGTGCCGTAGGCTTCATGGATGTCGAGGCAGGAAGCGTGGCGCTCCAGACAAAAGCGGTTATGGCACCGATGCTGATTGCAGCTGTCGGCATTCTGCTTTCAATCATTGGCATCTTTGCTGTCAAAACTAAAGAAAACGCTACAATGAAAAATCTTCTCGGTGCGCTTGCAACAGGAACCAACCTGAGTTCAGCACTCATCGTAGCAGCTACATTCCTTATTATGTGGAGTCTTGAGATTCCTAACTGGATAAATATATCACTCGCAGTAGTAGTGGGTCTTGCAGTCGGAATCGTGATCGGTCAGGCAACAGAATATTACACATCCCAGTCTTACAAACCGACAAAAAAACTTGCCGAAAGCGGAACCACCGGACCGGCTACCGTGATCATCTCAGGCGTAGGTCTCGGCATGATCTCAACGGCTGTTCCTGTCATCGCTGTAGTTTTCGGAATCATCATGAGCTATTATCTTGCTTCAGGTTTTGATTTCGCAAATATTTCCTGGGGACTTTACGGTATCGGTATCGCTGCTGTCGGAATGCTGTCAACCCTCGGAATAACCCTCGCCACTGATGCATATGGTCCGATCGCTGACAATGCCGGCGGCAATGCGGAGATGAGCAGCCTTGGCGAAAATGTCCGCAAGAGAACAGATGCTCTTGACTCACTTGGGAATACTACGGCAGCCACCGGCAAAGGTTTCGCCATCGGTTCGGCAGCCCTGACAGGTCTTGCACTTCTTGCATCCTATGTAGAGGAGATCCGTATGGGACTTCATCACATCGGTCAGGAGTTCATTCAGGTCGGCACCACGATCGATCCTGTAAGCAATCTTGAAATACCCCGCATGATTGCACTTAATCAGGCTACGTTCCGCGACTTCATGGTGGCGTATGATGTAAACCTTATGAATCCGATGGTGCTTTCAGGTATGTTTATTGGAGCTATGATGGCATTCCTTTTCTGTGGTCTTACAATGAATGCAGTAGGCAGGGCTGCCTCACATATGGTAGAGGAAGTACGCCGTCAGTTCCGAGAGATCAAGGGTATCCTTACAGGACAGGCAGAACCTGATTATGCGCGTTGCGTACAGATTTCAACCAAAGGAGCACAGAGAGAGATGGTGTTCCCCTCATTGCTTGCCATCGCAGTGCCTATCGTCGTAGGTCTTGTATTTGGAGTACCGGGAGTTATCGGTCTTCTTATCGGAGGTCTTTCCGCCGGTTTTGTACTTGCGGTATTTATGGCAAACTCCGGTGGTGCATGGGATAATGCCAAAAAATATATAGAAGAAGGAAACTTCGGAGGGAAAGGAAGTGAAGTACACAAAGCAACAGTTGTAGGTGACACAGTAGGTGATCCATTCAAGGACACATCCGGTCCGAGCCTCAACATACTTATCAAACTCATGTCGATGGTTGCAATCGTAATGGCAGGACTCACTGTATCCTGGAGCCTTTTCTGATTACATCATATATAACAATATATTTTCATTTGAAGGAGGGTGCAGTTGAAAAACTCACCCTCCTTTTCAATGTAAATATAGTATTGACCAAATTGGGAACGCAGTTTAATCCGCGATTTTTTATGTTATAGGGCATAAGGCTTGATATTATCGGATTATTTTTGTATATTTGCAACATGGAATGCGACAAAACACCTGTTGCAGACCCCTAAACCTATCAAAATGACCTGATACATGAAAATAAAAAGACTCTTATTGGGTGATGAGGCATTCGCATTAGGAGCGATAAATGCCGGTATGAGCGGAGCCTATGGATATCCGGGCACTCCCTCCACAGAGATCATGGAGTTTATCCAGGCAAATACTTTAGCAAAAGAACGAGGCATTCATTCCCATTGGTCGAGCAATGAAAAGACTGCATATGAAGAAGCTTTGGGAATGTCATACGCAGGTAAACGCTCTATAGTCACTATGAAGCATGTGGGACTCAATGCATCAGCCGACGCATTTGTAAATTCCGGCATGACAGGAGCAAACGGAGGGATGCTTGTAGCAGTGGCAGACGATCCATCGATGCACTCTTCTCAGAATGAACAGGATTCGCGCTTCTATGGTGAATTTGCCTTCATACCGGTGCTTGAACCGTCCAACCAACAGGAAGCGTATGACATGGCTGAATATGGTTTCCGACTTTCAGAGAAATTTGAAATTCCGGTCATAATAAGATTTGTAACCCGTCTCAGCCATTCAAGGGCTACTATTGAAGTGGATACCGAAGCGATTACCGAGAACTCAATTCATTTCCCCAAAGACGGAAAAAGATGGGTACTGATGCCGGGTAACTCAAGGAAGAGATATAAAGAACTCATTGATGTCTATGATAGACTTGAGCATGACTCTGAAAAATCTCCATATAACGTATATACACCCGGACCGGATCATTCACTCGGCATCATTATCAGTGGAATAGCCGCCAACTACCTCAATGAACTTTTTCCAGACGGCTGCCCGTATCCAACCATTAAGATCTCTCAATATCCGCTTCCTAAAGCCATGCTCCGCAAGCTTGCAGATGAATGCCAGGAAATTCTTGTGATAGAAGAAGGTCAGCCATACATTGAGAAAGCATTGAGAGGAGTTCTTGAACCGCAGACCAAAATTTATGGAAAGCTTGACGGATCATTAATACGGACAGGAGAATTGAATCCTGACAGGGTGCTTGAATGCCTTATCAAAATACGTCCTGAACTTGACACTATCAAAGCTCAAGCAATAAGAGAAGCATGCGACATTACTGTAGCCCGCCCACCGTCGCTATGCAAGGGATGCGGACATAGAGACGTATATCAGGCACTCAACGAAGTTCTTGAAGGATATGAAGATGCCCGTGTATTCGGAGACATAGGATGCTATACTTTAGGTTATCTTGCTCCATTCAAGGCGCTGCATACCGTTCTTGACATGGGTGCATCAATAACTATGGCAAAAGGGGCCTCGGAAGCCGGGGTGCATCCGGCGGTAGCAGTGATAGGAGATTCGACATTCACTCATTCCGGTCTGTCGGGCTTGCTTGATGCTGTAAACGAAAACAGCAATATCCTTGTGATCATATCCGATAATCTTACGACAGGTATGACCGGAGGTCAGGACTCGCAGGGAACCGGAAAGATCGAAGAGATCTGCCTTGGACTTGGTGTTGATCCGGATTCCCTTCACACCGTAGATTCCCTTCCCAAAAATCACGATGACATGAAGAGACTATTCAAGCAGGCAATCGATCATCGGGGTCTGCAGGTCGTAGTGTCACGCCGGGAATGCATTCAGACCGCCAGACGGCATGGTGCACACCGTGGTCCCAAGACTGCAGGCTGATGCCTATGGATAACACTTTATAAAAAACAGCTTTCAATACAAACACCGTGAAAACAGATATTATACTTGCCGGAGTAGGCGGTCAAGGGATACTAAGCGTAGCAACTATACTTGGCGTCGCAGCCCTCAAGGAGGGTCTTAACATAAAGCAGGCGGAAGTGCATGGAATGAGTCAAAGAGGAGGCGACGTGCAGTCGACATTGCGAATTTCATCAGGACCAATTCATTCCGATCTGGTACCTTCCGGGAAAGCAGATCTGATAGTCAGCCTCGAACCCATGGAGGCACTTCGATATCTTCCCGCACTTTCAAGAGAAGGATGGATTGTGACTTCGTCAGCACCATTCATCAATATCTCCAATTATCCCGAGATTCAGGAAATTGAGAAAGAACTTGAAAAAGCGAAAAATGTAATAGCATTCGATATGGAAGAGATGGCAAAAGAGGTGGCTTCTCCCCGGTCAAGCAATATGGTGCTTCTCGGAGCTGCCTCGCATTTCATTGACATCTCATCAAAAATAATAGAAGATGCTATAATCAATGTATTCTCTTCAAAAGGAGAAACTATTGTGGATTCCAACCTCAAGGCATTTCGTGCCGGCAGAGAAAAAGCAGAACACTTCATTTCCAAACAACAGCATTGAAAGATATATTATTATGTTTCCATTATCACAAGAAATACTGATAAAAACGGCATCCGATCTCGGGATAATAGATATTTCAACCGCGACCATAAGGCAAATTGTGTCTCTTTCTGCAGCGCTTGAAAAGGAAGCGAAAGAAAAGTTCGTTCACCTTGAGCTCGGCAATCCGGGGCTGCCCGCTACTCAAATAGGAGTTGACGCCGAGATAGAGGCATTGCGTGCCGGAGTTGCCAATATTTATCCGGCAATCAACGGAATACCGGGATTGAAGAAAGCCGGAGCCAGATTCATAAAAGCATTTATGGATGTGGAAGTTCCGGAAAAATGTATCGTGCCCACAGTAGGATCCATGCAGGCAAGTTTCACATTGCAGCTTCTCCTCAGCCAGCGACTTCCGGGACGTGATACGATTCTCTTCTTTAATCCCGGATTTCCGGCACAAAGACATCAGGCAAAGGTTCTCGGAATCGGTATAGAGCAATTTGACATATACAACTACCGTGGAAAAGCATTAGAGGAAAAACTTGAAGTTATCCTGTCAAAAGGAAATGTGACCGCGATGCTATTCTCCAATCCCAACAATCCTGCCTGGATCAATCTTACAGATGAAGAACTTGAAATAATTGGAAGAATGGCAACCAAGCACGATGTGATCGTAATTGAAGACCTCGCTTATCTGGGAATGGATTTCCGCACTGACTTCAGTCATCCATTCAAAGAGCCATTTATCCCGACAGTAGGCAAGCACACGGAGAATTTCATAATGCTTGTATCCGGCTCCAAGATTTTCAGCTATGCCGGTCAGCGCATAGCCATAGCCGCCATGAGCAAACACGTCTATGAACGACAATATGAATTCTTCCGTAATTTTTATGAGATGCCGGCGTTTGGAGATGCCTACATATTCGGAGTTCTTTACACAGCAAGTTCCGGTACCTCTCATTCCGCACAGCATGCGCTTGCATCCATGATGAATGCTTCATGCGACGGAAAACTTGATTTTGTCAAGGAGACATCGGAATATGGAAGAAGGGCTGAGATAATGAAGAAATGTTTTTGCGACAACGGATTCCATATCGTATATGATCTGGATGGCAAAACACCGATATCCGATGGATTTTTCTTTACCGTAGGATATAAGGGTATGGACGGCAAAAACCTTCAGTCCGAACTCTTGCGCCATGGTGTTTCCGCCATTACTCTTGCCTCTACTGGCTCTGAGCAGGAAGGTGTGAGAGTATGCGTCTCCACCCTTTGTGAAGATAGAGATTTCAATTTATTAGACCAACGGTTAAAGGCTTTTAGGAATGAACATTAACCCAAGATATATGTCAGCTGACGAAGCTGTCGGACTTATTGAAAACGGCGACCACGTCTATATTCAGGGAAGCACTTCCACACCGGAAGTGCTTTGTCGCGCTTTAGCAGAAAGAGGCACGGAACTAAGAAACGTGACTCTTTATTCAGCCTTTGCTGTATGCAAGGAAGAGGCTCCATACTGCAAAAAGGAATATCTTGAAGCCTTCAATGTGGAAAGTTTCTTTGTGTCCAACGGCGTTCGCAAATGGATTCAAGATGGATATGGAAGCACAATTCCCCGATTTTTAGGTGAAGTTCCGGCGTTGATGAGAGACGGCACATGCCGTGTCGATGTAGCACTACTCAACTGCTCAATGCCAAATGATGAAGGTCTGGTCAGTTTCGGAGTATCCGCAGATCTTGCAACTGCAGCGGTGGAATGTGCCGACAGAGTTATTGCGCAGATCAATCCGCAGATGCCGTTCAGCTATGGAGATCCAGTGATCCATATAAATGATCTTGCAGCCGCCGTTATGGTAGATGATCCGCTGGTGGAGGTTCCGACTATAGCCCCGACAGAAGACGAGATCAAAATAGGCAATCATATAGCGGAGTTAATTCCGGATGGAGCCACACTGCAGATCGGCGTTGGAGGTATACCCAATGCCGTGATTCGCGCCCTCCATGATCATAAGCATCTTGGACTACATACTGAAGCCATGACCGACGGTGTGCTTCCGCTTCTTGAAAAGGGAGTAATCGACAACAGTATGAAAAAAGTGATGGAGGGGAAATCAGTAGCCTCGCTCGCACTTGGATCAAGAAGGCTATACGACTACATGGATGGAAATCCGGATATAATTTTTAAAGATGTCGCATGGACTAACAATCCTTACATCATCGCTCAGAATCCCAAAGTGATAAGCATTAATTCTTGTCTTGAAATCGATCTTACCGGACAGATCTGCGCAGATTCGATCGGTACAAAAATATTTTCCGGAATAGGAGGACAACATGACTTTGTGTATGGTTCCCAATTATCCGAAGGAGGCAAATCCTTCCTCGCGATGCTTTCCAAGACAGGCAAAGGACTCAACAAGATCAAGCCTGTATTGACAGAAGGAGCGGGTGTAGTGACAACGAGATTCCAGACCAATTATGTTGTTACAGAATATGGGGCAGTAGATCTAAGAGGAAAAGACCTCGCCCAGAGGGCAAAATTGTTAATATCTATCGCAGCGCCTGAATTCAGGGAAGAACTTGAAAGAGCTGCCACAAAAAGATTTGGATTTTCGTTTCTGAGACTGAAATAACATCACCGCTCTTCCTCCATCCTCATATCCAAAAGATTCTTTCATATTATTTACGATTAAAAATTCACCAATAAATTCTAAGCAACTATCAATATGGCAATTTATAATGGAGGACAGCCGGACTTCTGGCTTGAAATAAGAAAAGAGTATATTATAGAGAACTTTGAAAGATTGCTAAATTATGTCAGGAGATATCAATACAACGGCAATAAGGATGCAGGTAATATAGAATTTCTCACTACATGTAAATATTTGGCAGATTTAGGCGAAGAATTATCACAATACTCTCTTTCTGATTCCTTCATTTCATTTTCTCCTTTTAAGATTTCCGGATCGGATGTAGTGGTCGAAGACTATCTTGCATACAGGATCATGGTTGCCTCTATCATAGCGTCTCAAAAAATCGGTATAGACAGACACCAAATATTGAGCAGACTGCTCAACCTTCTTGTATTATCTCATAAAGTGCCGCAAATAGACATTGCTGATGATTTAATATACGTGACGGTCAACTGTATAAGAAAAGCTCCTATTGTCAATCTTGGATTTAAATGGGATGATATCGAGGATCCCCGGACATTCAGTCCCATACGGCTTCTGCACAATATCAGCCGAACCACATTCAAAGTGGAAGGGGGTGAAGAAAAGCTGTTTGAAGGCAAAGGCACGGTGATATTTTCCAAGGGATCGATTCTTACAGCTCCGGTCAATAAACGCGACTTTTTCAAAGGAAATATGATGCCATATCTTGGAATAGGGAAAAACGTAAATATTCTTTTGCCCAAGAGCGACCATATGAAGAGTCCTGCCACAGTAGAAGATGTTGCAGACGGAATGACATTCATGACCAGGGCACAAAGCGGAGTGAAAGCGAGCACACCGGAGACTAAAAAAACATATGCCTCCGGAACCATAATTCCGGTTGCCGTCAAATCTGTATGGGGTGTCAAGATAGAAGCGGAATCAATACATCCAGCATATATAAAGGTCAAAGGTAAAATTAATATAAATCTTACTGAGTGTCTTAGATATTCAGACATCTTTCAGATACTGCCTTTTATAACAGTCAACACAATACTTTTCGTAGAATACACACCTGAAGACAAGGAATTCGCCTTCTCCCTTAACGGCGGCTTCACACAGTTTTATCATGAATATGCCGACTCGATGAGAGGAGACAATGTTCCGGCGATATATATTAATGACTATTCAGCCGGTACACAATGGCTGACTGATGAAGGGCTGACTGTCAATGTCATGGGACCTATCACAAACGAAGATATAGCCTATGCCAAGGATCAGCACATGCCGGTGTATGTAAGAGTGCACAGCACAAAGGCTGCAAACGGTAAAGTCCTGATCAACGGGAGATTTGAAGAAAACTTTGAACTGATTGGCAATGAAAAGAACGTAGATGATTTAGAAGGCTACAAACACGAAGTCTTCATCTATATTTTTAAAGAATATCTTGAGCACTGCAAAATAAACAAACCTGACATTGATGAGCAAAAATCAATAGAAGAAACAGACGGCAGCGGGGCAATAATCATATCCAATATTCTAACAGAACATCAAAGGATGCTCTCCGACACAATGCCACGTCTGGAATGCCTCCAGGCTGCCTTGATGCTGTCGATTACAGCAGGTGATTATACATTCAGCGCATATATCAGGCACGAACTTGAATATCAGATTGCCTTGGCAAGGTTTGCCGCCGGCGTTTCTCCGATGTCAATATCCCTGAGTCACGGACCTATACTCGACGGTATTCCCGAGGTGGAAAAACATGAACGAATCATCAGGATGATCAGGAACTATAAGGAGCCGGAAATAAATTATTCCATTGATCGAAGTGCTTCAGAAGAAAATATCGAAGACACCGTAGACGGTCTTATAGACGCTTCCAACAGACTAATTGGAAAGATAGATGACCGTGAAATATCCCGAATAAAGCTGGAACTGGCACGTTCACTCGATGTTGACGATCAGTACAGGAGTCCTGACCTCACGACATATTATGGAGTAGAAAGCGATACTCTCGAATTCAAGACCTCTGCTGTATGCCCACCGAAAAATAAACTCAAAGGAAATGCCGAATATGAACCAGAAACTCAAAAATGGGCCATTCTAAAGACAATATGCGGTTTCCTGAACTCAACTACAGGAGGAGAACTGCTTCTGGGAGTCAGAGACAATGGCATAGCCTCGGGCATAGCAAGAGACTGTGAGCTACTATATGAAGACAGGAAAATCCCCGAGCCAAATTCAGACCGTTACAGAACTTATCTGAAAAATATAATAGACAACTCATTCGTGGCATATAAGTCACGGGCTCAAAGACAAAGTGTAACTACAGCCAATGTCGCCTATACTATAGAGACCAACAACGAAGGGCAGGAAATACTTCGAATCCATGTAGCAAGCTATAGAGGAGATATGGTATATTTCCATCCCGAATGCAACCGACCCGAAGAGATTCAGGAGTCATATATACGCACAAGCGGAGCCACAGTTCCGATGAGTCATACAGTAAGAGACCAGACTCTTCTCAAGAAGTACCATCTCGCAGGAGATAGGGAAGGAGCAGGCATGGCTGCGATATATGAAGCACGAAACTCCAAAAAACGAGTCTTACTAAAGGAATATATCTCTAAAAACGGCATAAAGGATCATGAAATAGAGGTTTTTCAGGTATTTCCAGAATCAAAGTGCATATTGGCATACGACACATCTTCACGCGATGTGCGCCTATTCAAAACGTTAAGATGGAAAGATGCAAAAATACTTGATAAAAATTGTACTCAGAGCAGTAGTTCTAAAAGAGATCTTCGACCTGACATATTCGGCTTTGTATTCGATCCTGCCAAACCGGTCTATAAAGTAGAGGTACGCCTTACAAACTACGGAGCGTTGCTTCTGCAGGAAGAATATCCAGGATCTGAATCCCTACTTTCTTCTACAGGATACAAAGACTATCCATGGCTACTGAAGCTGGATCTTAACACCCTTGAAGGGATCGCGCGATTTGTGAGGGGACTTCCCTCTGAATGTCTTGTGGAAAAAGATTCTAACCTTGGAGCCTACCTTCTGACATGATGAATGGAAATCAAGAATCAACTAAGATAAAACAAGACATGATGAGGCTGTGGAAGGGGACTTTCCATGACACCGATAGCTATATAAGCCTTGTATTTAACACATATTTCAAACGAGACAATGTATTTGTCCGCTATGAAGGAGATACGCTATCAGCGGCACTTCTATGCGTTCCTTATGAATTCAAGATTGACTCAAAAAATCTTAACACACCTCTGAATGGAATGTATCTATGTGGACTCGCCACACGTCCTGAATTCAGAAGGCGAGGGATCATGGCCCAACTGATGAATGAGGCGGAGGAATCGATTGCTGCAAGAGGCTATGACATGACATTTCTTATTCCAGCTGATGATCATCTCAGAGAATATTACAAACGAATGGGGTATTACAACGCCTCATATAAGAAAATCAGCACATATATAAGCAATCCCGGCAACAGATCCTCAGAATTGTATATTTATGCATTTCGTGATCTAATCCAATCCGGAGATACTGACTTCATAAGAGATATAGCTACATGGTGCATTAATGTGGAAAAACACAAATTCACAGATCCGTGCCTTATTCATTCTGAACGCGACATGCTTGCCGTCATATCAGAAAATGAGAATTCAATATTTGTGAGTAATGAACCGATTGATTTAAAATATCCGATTCTCACGAAAGTCGTATCGGTAGTATTTCCGGAGATAATCGTTGATAGTTCGGGTATTTTCAATGTCCGGATAACCGGACTTTATCTTAATAATGAGAATTACTATTTCAAATCAGGGAGCAAAGAAATAAAATTAGAAGAAATAGCAGAAGAAATCTGTCATTTCTATAAGATCTCCAAATTGGAATTTGATTTGGCGAATAAAATAAAACTGGGTAGAAGGATAGGAGAGAATCCATATGCAATGGTAAAACCTATCTCAAATCTTCAGATTTTTTTCAATAATAAGAAACCTATATTTGAAATTTCCTTAATGCTGGATTAAAATAATAAAATCAAGGAATTCTCAAAGGCTTAATATCCACAAAAATAGTCTTGAATTATCTGATAATCAGATAGTTCAAGACTATTTATTTTCGCAAATATGCAAATGCAAATAGAAAATATTAGGTATTTAAGTTAAACATCTATTAAAATTGGTCAATTTTTCCTATTATTAATATAATGAATAGAAAATAGGTGAGGGGAGTACTGGTCAAAAAAGGAATTATAGCATCACAATCAAAACTGGATGCTTTATAGTTTGCAAATTAGATTTACAATTTAAAATTATTAAGAATTCAAAAATGCAAATTCAAAAATTTCATTCAATCTTTGTTTGCTTTTCCAAACCAACATCATACCATAGTATCAGATTTAAATTTGCAAATTTTGATTATCAAACTATTCAGAAAATCAAATTATAGCTATTAACTTATATTAACAATTCTACCAAATTGCCGTATATCAACATATTACATACAACTTTTCATTTACAATACATATAATTAGGTTATATCGTCAACTCCGGGCAATATTTACATTAAAATGGTTTTCAGACTAAATACTCACTGCTAAATATCATGTTTTTACATGCTAACCTTTAAGTAGTTTTTACAATTCGCAAACAGTACCCGTTTGACTTTGCAATCCATAATTTGTGTTTGCAATTTTCAAATTTGAATTTAAAAATTCATCTTGAAAATTTGTAATTTGCAAATATTTTTTGTAACTTTGTAAAGTAAAAATAAATGCAAACTCATCATATATGGAGGAAAATTTCGCGACTCGTCTAAAACTCTTCATGGATAGTATACACGTACCATCCACGCAATTCGCCGATATGTGCGAAATTCCTCGTCCTTCATTCTCTCAACTTCTTTCCGGACGCAATCAAAAAGTCAGTGATGTACTGATACGCAAGATTCATGCAGCATATCCGGATCTGTCAGTAATGTGGCTAATGTTTGGAGAAGGTCCCATGTTGTCAAGAAATAACTCAAATGGACGTTCGTCAGAGTTATTTAGAGATGAGGAAATCGAAAATGCCAGCGAAATTCCAGAAAAGATTAATGACGGCACAGAAACATCTGAATTTTCGAATGTCAAAGGCTTAACTAAGGCTAAGGAACAAGCGGAAAGTAATCTGTATCAACAACTTGAGAATAATAAAAAGATATTGGAGATGCAGTTGCAAATAGAGAAAATGCAGAAAAATCCGCGAAGAGTGGCTCAGATCACGGTTTATTATGATGATTCTACCTTTGAAACCTTTGTACCGTCAAAATAATTTAAGTATTGCTATCGATCGGAGGACAAATCTCCGCTAATGTAAAATCTACGCCGAAACTCTTCAAAAATTTCAGATTCTCCGTGCAGTCATCAATCAATGTTCCATAAAATGGAATGTCAAGGGCTTATGTCAACAATGAATCGATGCTAAATTATGTCTATCTCAATGATTTAAGCCTTAAAAAATTTATGTTTGTTCATTTAGCAAAATAGAGGATGTGACCTTGAAAATTCGACTTATCAGCCAAAAATTAATAAATTTACAAATATAATCTTTTTATACAAAAATAAAATCAGAAAATACATTGTCTTAAATTGCGTATAATCCGTATTATGTTAAATAGAGAGGAGAGAGTTTTTTCTCACGGCGTTTTTTCCACACGTAACTTCTAAAAGAATTCCGTTCATGATTAAAAATACGATTTATTTAGGACCTATCTCATAAAATCGCGAACTTAAATCAAAACGGAGTCCTACGCTAACATTGAATGTAACCGGTCTTTCGGAATATATCGAACGAAGCTTAGAGCCGTTTTTCATATATAATCCCAAACCCGGCTCCAAATAAACCGAACACTTTCTTGAGAAATCATACTGTAACCCAGCTGAGGCATTTACAGAAAATTGAAAGGGTCTGTCATCGCATCCGTCATATCTATATGTGGCACCCGCAGTCCTCTCTCCCGATATTATTCCTGAAATACACTTTTCAGCCATTACACCGGCTGAAGCGTAAATCTCAAAATTTCTGAAACGCCAAGGCGTATATCTTACATTAACAGGAATTCCAAGAAAATGAAGAGTCTGTACAGCTTTATTCATACGGGAATCTGAGTAACCGAAATTGATATCAGACATCAGACAAGAATAAGTAATTCCAGTGTCTATGTTCAGGTGATTCATTACCTCCCATGAAAAATCAATAGAAAATCGCAAAGGCAGTTTATGATCAAAGACTTCAATATAAGAAGGATCCGGTCTGTCATTCATCCATGAATTATCTATTACCCCACCTCCCATTCTTGTCGATGGGATAACAGATGAAGGATTATTTCCAAAAGAATAAGCACTGATATCATTATTATTAAGCAATCCGCCCAATCCATTTGCTGAGACCGCTAAAGCTAAAGAAACATAAGACGGTGAAGTTTCGGATTCTTTATCAATCCATTCATAATGACAGGAATCATCACTGACTGGGGATTCTAATGATTCATAACAATCCGATTTTTCATCATATGTTCCTTTCGTCTGCACCTCCTCATGTGTCTCACAAAGATCTATATTTTCAGCTTTTATACTGTTCTCATGTGATGCTTCAGACAAATTGCTAAACGCCACTCCCCTTCCAGAATGATTTACATGTTGTAAATTAATAGTTTCTGTGCCGGCATTTCCTGTCACTACCTTTGCCGTAAAACTACCCGATTCTCGCTTATAAGCTTTAAAACCGGATGTATCAACCGAATCAATACGCCCCGGGACCAGTGTCATGAATATTCCGCCGAATAAAGCTATAGAGGCTGCTACAGCTGTAAAAATCCTCCATTTCCTCACTCTTCGTGCCTTGATTTCATTTTGCACCGAGTTCCAAAAACCGTCAGGCGGAATAACCTCATATCCCCCCATTTTTTCCCGTATGTCGTCAATCCACTTATCATCCATATGCTGTCTGATCATTTCGAATTAAGATATCCTTTAATTTTCATTGCGAGAAGTGCTTTAGCCCTCAGATATTGCGAAGCTGAACTATTTTCCTTAATACCGAGAAGTTCAGCTATTTCCTTATGTCTCTTACCTTCTATGGCATACAGATTGAACACAGTCCTATACCCGTCAGGCAGCTCCCTGATCAAGACTGCCAGTTCGGAGGCAGACAGATTTTCAGTATCAGGAGGATCATCGGCAACTTCAGGTATCTCATCTGAAGAGGAAGAAAAAAGAATCCTGTTATTATCCCTGAGATAATTAAGCGAACAATTCACAGCTATCTTTTTTATCCATGCAGTCAGACTTCCGGCACCGGCGTATCTGAACGATTTTACCGACAATAAAATCTTTACAAAACTTTCCTGAGCCACATCCTTGATATCGTCATCACACGACAAATAACGAGCGCATATGCCGGTCACAAAACCCGCATATGCGCTATAGATTTCCTTGGTCGCTCTGCGTCTGTCAGTTTCAAGCAGAGCGACTATAACACTTTCTTTATCATGATGACGCTTCATCAGACACTCATGAGAAAGTTTTCACCGACCCGATAAAGAGTATCGCGCCTGTTGTGTTTTCCTGAATAAAGAAGATAAACGGACGGTTGAAAATTATCTCACGTATGTTACTCTCATGCCCGGGACCTGCAGAATCAACCATACCTCCGAGACTTGCAGCCGCACCCTCCGTTCCTTTTTCATCCACTTTCAGTTTAGTGGCATGAATAAAGCACTTCAGATAGAAATCACTGCTTTCCGTTATCTGATGGAAAACTGCATGCGGATCTTGAGAACATATCTTCTCCATACCTATTTCCTTCAATATTTCAATTGTATTCGGAAGGTTCATTTCAACTTCAAATTTCGGGATTTTCAGAAGAATCTTCTCACCCCGCCAGTTACGCTCAAGCTGATCCAGATTGCCCGGTGTAAGAACTTCATCAAGAGCCATATGATTGATCTGAGATGAAGGGAGCATAAACGTCATAGAGAACTTCCTGTTCATCCCATAATCAAGTCTTACAGCCTCCGTGCCGTCTTCTGTCTTAGAGTACAATTTATAGTCACAGCTGCACATAAAGTCTGTCTTCAACTCATTGTTCTCAATGTCAATAAACGTATTTTCCGATGTTAGATATTCATCAAACTCTGAATTCCACGACGCTTTGAAATAGATAGTATTGAGAAAAGCGAGAGTAACGTCAAGCGGCTCTAACAGGAAATTATTAATAAGTCCATTGGTGTTGCGGCTCACAAATGCATTAATAGCGTCTTTTCCATCATCTCCACTCGGGCTGATACCAATGCCTGTTGCATAGTAACTGTCAGAAATATTCTGCATAAATGATTTCCGGATGTAGTAATAGTTCGGATCGCACCACAGTGTGTTGGTGATGTTGCAGTTTACATTCTCATCCATATTCGGAAGATTGGAAATAAGCGTCTGATAGCAGAAGTTAAGCTCACCGAGACCTTCCTCACTTTCCAGAAAGCCCATTGTCTTCAAGATTTCATTGCGAGCCATGCCATTGTCACCGTTAGCCATCATTCCGAGCACTGAACCGACACTGAGCGGAGACACACAGACATTGTCATGATTTTTTACGGAATTAGCAAGATAGAACCTCAAGGAAAAATCGTTTATATTATCTATAGCATCCCTTGAGATAGTATTCAACGGTGCCGATGCCATGGAAGGAGGCGCCACATCAGGTATTTCTTCAGGAATTACGGGATTCGGAACCGGGGGCTCCGTATAGTCAACAGTCTCACCCGCACATGAAGAAATCAGCATACCTATTAAACCGGAGAAAGCAATGAAAGTTTTTTTCATAATGACTTTATATTTTGAATTATTACAGTCTTTATCTTAAAAACACAGCAATATTGCTAATCTTGCATCATGCCACATTAAAATCTAAAAATATTTTGAATCCACAAAATAAAGAAATAACTAAAGGGGTATGGAGTGTTATATGTATATGGAAATATCAAAAAAGATGATGGACTTTATACTCCTGCACGCTAATGATGATGTAAATACCCTACGTCTGAAATATAGCGGTAAAAATGCGGGCATCCTTGATTTTAATCTTGACTTAGCTCTCATTCAGATCGAGGCACGAAAAAAGGCACGAAAAAAGATTCCGTCTTATATCGAAAAAGGAAAATTTCTATTTCCCTCACTAATAGCCGAGGAGCAAGCTTCCAATGAGGCAGTAGCCCGATTTCACGCATCTCTTGTTCCTTCATCCTCCAGTATCCTCGACCTGACTGCAGGTCTTGGCATAGATGACTTTGAATTCGCCAAAGCCGGGATGTCGGTTACCACGTGTGAGATCGACACGTTAAAATCAGAGGTGCTACAGCATAATGCAAATGTGCTTGACCTTGCGGATAAGATAACAGTAAAAAACTGTAATTCCATTGATTATATTCAAACATATTCCGGAAAGACAGACGTGATATTTGCTGATCCTGCCCGTAGGGATGCATCAGGAGGCAAAGTTCACGCTCTGGCGGATTGTCAACCCGACATACTCACTATAATGCCGGGAATCATGAAAATATCACCTCGGCTGATAGTCAAGGCCTCTCCCCTTCTTGACATATCCTTGATATGCAAAACGGTCGAAAATCTGAAAAGAATATATGTGGTAAGCTTCCGTGGAGAATGTAAGGAAGTACTTATGGATATAAATCCCGGTCATGATTTTGAAGGAATTACAGTCGTTGACCTTGATTGGAATGCCGAAATATCAAGATTTAATTTCCATCCTCATGAAAACCAGGACGAATCTCAGATAACATATTTCTCAGGTAAACAACCTGCAGAATATCAATATCTTTATGAACCAAATGCAGGAATAATGAAAGTCGCTGACTGGAAATCGCTCGGCAAGACATTTAAGAATCTCCGGAAATGTGATCCTAACACACATCTGTTCCTATCAGATACACTCTATGATGATTTCCCCGGCAGAATACACAAGATCTATGGAATGCCAGGAAAAAGGGAGTTGAAAGCACTCAAAGGGTCACGATACAATATCGTGGCACGCAATTATCCTCTTTCCGCCCCGGAAGTAGCAAAAAAATACGGCATCGTTTCCGGAGGCACCGACTATCTTTATGCATTCCGCTGCGGCGGCAATCCGGTAATAGTAATCTCTCAACCTATCATGCGAGATCAACAATGATGGAGTCGCTAATCATAATTGCATTCTCAGACAAAGCCAAATGACCGTCTTCTAAAAGCAAACTCCCTTCCTCAATCCTAAATTTAGCCCGTGCTAGCAGACGGCGGGATTCCTTGACACCAAAGCGTCGTTCAAAATCATCAACATCTATTCCCTCACGGGTTCGCATTCTCGTAAGAATATATTCCTCTCTCAGTTCATCATCAGTCAGAACTTCCATATCCACTAATCCCTCATTTTTTCCATAATTGAAAGTTGAGTCTTTACCTTGCATGGACGACCAGCAATCGATATAGCCTCTGAGATCCGCTCTGTTGGACTTTCTCGTTCTCAGACCGTCATAACTATGCGCCGAAGGTCCAATGCCTAAATAAGGCATCTGACGCCAATATGAGGAATTATGAATGCTCCTGTATCCGGGCAATGCAAAATTACTCGTCTCATAATGCTCATATCCCGCTTTTTTCAATTCATTCACAAGAACAAGAAACATTTTCTCACATGTATCATCAGGCATCTCTGCCATTCTGCCACAGTCACGCATCAAAGTCAATGCCGTACCTTCCTCATACATCAGTGAATAGGCTGATATATGCTCAGGACGCATTGCAACCACCTTTTTTAGGTCAGCCGTCCACATGTCTACAGTCTGACCAGGAAGTCCGAACATAAGATCAACAGAAATATTGTCAAAATAGCGACGGGACAACTCATAGGCACGACATGCAGAGGAAGCGTCATGAAGTCTTCCCAAAGAAGCAAGCACCTTGTCATCGAAACTCTGAATCCCGATGCTCAACCTGTTGACCCCGGCACTTTTCCAGACCTGAAGATATTTCTCGTTCACGTCGTCAGGATTAACCTCAATAGTGAATTCCTCTATATCTTTCAAGTAAGGCTTCAGGTTATCAAAAAGCCTCACAAATTCCTCACACGGCATAAGCGAAGGCGTGCCCCCTCCGACATATACAGTCCGAAAAGGGCACGCCATTTCTTTTATTCTTGCGTTAAACTCGGAGCACAGGGCATCTACATATCCGTGCCAGTCGGCGATCCTTGCACCGGCACTGAAGAAATCGCAGTAGATACATTTCTTTCTGCAGTAGGCGACATGAATATAGAGTCCTCCCCTTTCCTGAGTCACATCCCCGCCTGCAGTGATATCAACTCCGGAAAACTTCATCAGAGGGCAAGAAGCTCGATTATTCTGTCACGGGCTGCTGAAAGACCCTCTGTATCCTTACCACCTGCCTGAGCAAAGAACGGCTGTCCGCCACCACCTCCCTTTATTAGTTTGGCAGCCTCACGAACGATCTGACCTGCATTAGCTCCATTTTTCACCATATCATTGCTCAACATCACTGTAAGAAGCGGTTTTTTATCAGGCGACATGGTAGCTCCGACAAAGACAGTATGCTCCGGACTCTTCTTCCTGATAGTGAAAGCTATATTCTTTACCATATCAGGCAACCTCACTCCCACCAATTCAACGACTTTAACTCCATTTGTCTCTTTCGCCTTCTCAAGAAGTTCTGAGGCGAGAGTATCTATGCGCTCTATCATAGCTTCCTCTACCTGCTTGCGGAGATCACTGTTTTCCTTAAGAGCCTTCTCAACAGAAGCACGTATATTTCCGGTTGCACCCAGCAAACCGGAGAGCGCGATGGAGAGATCCTGAAAATCATCGATAATCTTCTCAACGCCGGCTCCACTGACAGCCTCGATACGACGTATTCCTGCAGCAATACTGCTTTCCGATACAATCCGCACAATGCCGATATTACCGGTATTCGCAACGTGAGTGCCACCGCAAAGCTCAACTGAATCTCCGAATTTCACTACACGAACCTTATCACCGTACTTCTCTCCAAATAGCGCCATAGCACCGAGAGCCTTCGCATCGGCAATAGGCATCTCGCGATGCTCGTCAAGAGGCATTGCCTTGCGTATACGAGCATTTACAAGATGCTCAACCTTGCGGATCTCTTCAGGAGTCAGTTTCTGGAAATGAGAGAAGTCAAAACGCAAAGAATCCGGTGATACATAAGAGCCTTTCTGCTCGACATGAGTGCCAAGCACTTCACGGAGCGCCTCATGCAGCAGGTGTGTTGCCGAGTGATTGGCGGAAGTTGCTGCCCTGGCTTCAGTATCTATGACAGCCTTGAACGTGTCGGCAGGATTTTCAGGCAACTTATAAGCAAGATGCACACTTACGTTATTTTCCCTTTTAGTGTCGAAAATCTCAATCTCCTCGCCGTTGGAATCTATAAGTTTACCCTTGTCGCCGACCTGACCGCCCATCTCTCCATAGAACGGAGTCTCATCGAGGATAATCTGGAAGAACTCCTTTCCTTTCTGCTTCACCTTGCGGTAGCGCAGTATGCGGCATTCATTTTCAGCAACATCGTAGCCTACAAACTTCTGTTCGCCATCTTTAAGCACCACCCAGTCGCCCGTCTCTATAGCGGCAGCATTACGCGCACGCTGTTTCTGACGGTCCATTTCCTCCTCATAACCCTTATGGTCGAGTGTCATTCCTTGCTCGCGAAGAATGAGTTCGGTGAGATCGAGAGGGAATCCATAGGTATCATACAGCGTAAAGGCATCCTTGCCGCTGATTTCAGTCTTGCCATCTTTCTTAGCTGCAGCGACAAGATTGTCAAGAAGACCGATACCTTTGTCGAGAGTGCGGAGGAACGACTCCTCTTCCTCCTTTATCACTTTCTTTATCAGATCTTTCTGAGCTACAAGTTCGGGATATGCATCTCCCATTTGATCCACCATTACATCTACAAGCTGATAGATGAACGGATCCTTCCTGCCGAGGAACGTATAGGCATAACGCACCGCACGACGAAGAATACGGCGAATCACGTAGCCTGCCTTGGCATTGCTCGGAAGCTGGGAGTCTGCAATAGAGAATGCAATGGTGCGGCAATGGTCCGAGCATACGCGCATAGCCACATCCACCATCTTATCCTTTCCATACTCTTTACCGGAAATCTCGCTTATCCTGGCAATATAGGGAGTGAAAACATCTGTATCATAGTTCGACTTCTTGCCCTGGAGCGCCATGCACAGGCGTTCGAATCCCATGCCGGTGTCTATCACCTTCGCAGGAAGCGGCTCAAGATGCCCGTCAGCCTTTCTTTCATATTGCATGAAGACGAGGTTCCAGATCTCTATCACCAGCGGATTATCCTTATTCACGAGGGTTGCACCGTCTATCTCAGCCCTCTCCTCGTCACTGCGGAGATCTATATGAATTTCAGAGCAGGGACCGCAAGGACCGGTATCACCCATTTCCCAGAAATTGTCATGACGGTTTCCGTTGATAATATGGCTCTTGGGAAGATGAGCCTCCCAGTATTCTGCTGCTTCATTGTCACGTTCAAGACCCTCCGGAGCATAACCCTCGAAAACGGTTGCATACAGACGGGCTGGATCAAGCTTCAGGACATCAACAAGATATTCCCATGCCCAGTCAATAGCCTCTTTCTTGAAATAATCGCCAAACGACCAGTTACCGAGCATCTCGAACATGGTATGGTGATAAGTGTCATGTCCGACCTCTTCAAGGTCGTTGTGCTTGCCGCTCACACGGAGACATTTCTGCGAGTCAGCAACCCTTGTATATTTTGCCGGACGATTGCCGAGGATGATATCCTTAAACTGGTTCATACCGGCATTTGTAAACATCAGTGTCGGGTCATCCTTGATGACCATCGGGGCAGAAGGCACGATATGGTGTCCTTTGCTTTCAAAAAATCGTTTGAACGATTCTCTGATTTCCTTTGAAGTAGGCATAAATCTTTACAATATCTTTGTTGAGCAGGTGCTAATGACAGCACCATACAACTTGTTGTTATCTTCTGAATGCAAAATTAGTCATTTTTCCCGAATATAGCAAATCAATCAGACTATCTCTCGGACTGAGTCAATATCGGGAAGATTTGTGATCTGCTCCATCACCATGCGCAGCTCATCATAACTGTGGACCGAGAATGTGATAAGTATTGTTGCAATACTGTCTTCCGTCTTTGTGTTGATGCTTCCGATTGAAAGATTAAGGCTGTTGGAAATACAGTCCACGAGGTCTATCACCATATGCGGACGATCTACACACACCACCTCTATCTCGACAGGATAGAGAGTGTCGTTAGCCTCGAAATCCACACTCACTATATTGTCACCAAGCTGTGACGACATCTTTATCACCTCCGGACAATCCCGTTTGTGTACCATAATCCGGGCACCCGTATTATGGAATCCTATCAC
Source organism: Muribaculaceae bacterium (assembly GCA_029062005.1). Lineage (GTDB taxonomy): Bacteria > Bacteroidota > Bacteroidia > Bacteroidales > Muribaculaceae > Lepagella. The sequence goes on from JAIDQZ010000018.1 coordinate 213,701, forward strand.
CTCTTCGCCCGGCATCGGCATACATATCGGACAACGGTCATATTTCGGTTTTGGAATCTTGGCAAGATAAGATCTGATCGCTTTTCTTGCCTTGTATGTGACAGTCGCGTCAAGCCATTCCTTTGTAGGATGGCACTCGGCATCAGGAAACACCTCTACTATATCGCCTCTGTGCAACGGAGTCTTTATAGATGCGAGACGTCCGTTGATCCTCGCGAATTTTGCCTTTTCCCCCAATTTTGAATGCACTTCATAAGCGAAGTCAAGCACTGTCGACTTCTGTGGAAGAACAATGGGCTTACCCTGCGGAGTGAACGTCATGATGTCATCATTATAGAACGATGACACGACATTTTCAATAAATGTCCCGCCCCCTTCATGGGCATTTTTCGAGATTTCCCTAAGATTGGAGCGGAATTTATTTATCCATCTCCTGATATTACCCTCGGAGCTGTCGCTAAGGAATCCATACTGTGAATTTGTCACCATCCTCTCGCTGCTTATATGCACCTCCTGCCATCTTCCGAAATCGGCAAGCAGCTTCACATGGAAACTCTGATATCCGTTTTCCTTAGGACTATCGATATAATTTGATATGCCACCTGGTTTCTCCTTGAATCTGTCGGTAAGAAGCGAATAGATTCTTAGCGCGACATTTTTCTCTGACACACCTTCCTCATTCTTGAAGACTATCTCTACAAAATGACGGTATTTGAGATGATCAAAATCATCTCCGTATTTATTCATCTTGCGCCACAGGGAATAGGGCTGACGATACTCAACAAATACCCTCGCCTTTATTCCGCCGCGTTTGAGTATATGCGATATCTCGTCAGTAAATATCTTGAGGCGGGCGAGGTTCGACTGGCGGTCTGCCTCTATCCTCGATGTCAGTTCGGCGTATTCATGCGGACAGCGGAAACGAAGTGACAGGTTTTCAAGTTCGGTCTTCACGTTATAAAGTCCGAGACGGGTTGCAAGCGGAGCGTAAAAATAGTCGGTCTCCCCGGCAATTTTCATCTGCTTGTCAGGTCGCATCGACGATAAGGTGCGCATATTATGCAGACGGTCCGCAAGTTTCACAAGAAGGGCGCGTATATCGTATTGCACAGCGGTCAGCATCTGCTTGAAATTATCAAGTTGCTTCGACATTTCATACTTTTCCTTCTTCTGCTTTGTGACGACGCGCACAAGAAAAGCCACGTCATTGCCGAATCTCTTCTGTATCTGATCCACAGTCCAATCCGTATCCTCCACCACGTCATGAAGGAACGCAGCTATAACTGTATCTACATCAAGATTCAGTTCCTGAGCTGCAATAGTTGCTACTGCAATAGGATGAAAAATGTATGGTTCGCCTGTCTTCCTCTTCTGCTTGGAGTGCGCTTCCCTCGCGACTTCAAAAGAGTCGACAAGACGACGGTAGTCTTCTTCCGAAACGCGTGGACGCATGGCATCAAACACCACCTTTGCCCTATTCTCGATTTCTATGGAGTAATCCCTCTTCTCTTCCACAGGTTTTAGACCTTTCTTTTCCATACTGATTCCTTCCTCTTTCCTATTGATGAATCCCTTGTCTTATCGCAATCTCAAATTTATTTATTTGAGTTCTTCTCCATGTATCCCTTCACTTCCTTGAAAAGAGTGGAAGCGAAAACCAAATCATTAAGGCTTTGATTATCGCTGTGGTATATGGTCCTGTCATTGCCCGACCAGTCGCAATAACCCTTATTGATGAATATGATGTGCTCACCTATTCCAAGCACAGAGTTCATATCATGAGTGTTAATGACTGTAGTCATTTTATATTCGTGAGTAATATCGCTGAGAAGGTCATCTATCATCAGTGAAGTCCTCGGATCAAGACCGGAATTCGGCTCATCACAGAACAGATATTTCGGGTTCAAGGCAATTGCCCTTGCTATTGCCACACGTTTCTGCATACCCCCCGATATCTCTGAAGGAAACTTGCTGTCGGCATTTTTCAAACCGACACGCTCTATGCAGAAATGAGCTCTTTCAATCTGTTCGGCATGGCTCAAAGGAGAGAACATCTTGAGCGGAAACATCACGTTGCCGAGCACTGTCTCATTGTCAAACAGCGCCGAACCCTGAAAAAGCATACCAATATCCATACGGAGTTCCTTGCGCTGCTCTGTATTCATCGTATTAAGACACCGACCGTCATAGAAAATCTCACCTTCCTCCGGTCTGAGAAGTCCCACAAGGCATTTAAGAAGCACAGTCTTTCCTGACCCGGACTGCCCGATGATAAGATTTGTCTTTCCTGTCTCGAACACAGCCGAGATGTCATGGAGCACCTGTACTCCATCAAACCATTTGCTGATATTCCTTACTTCGATCATTGCAATAGTAATTTAGTGAGAATAACGTCGGCGAGAAGAATCAGGATAGAGCTCGCCACAACAGCATTCGTACTTGCCTTGCCTACTTCAAGAGCTCCGCCTTTGACATGATAACCGTAGAAAGCAGCGACAGTCGCAATAATATAGGCAAACACCACCGTCTTAATGATTCCATACCACACATACCATTCATTAAAGAAGGACTGAATGCCGAACAGATAGTTTTCAACTGTCAGCATATCGGTGAATTCAGCCACAAGCCAGCCTCCCCATAATCCTACAAACATAGACAGCGTACACAGCACAGGCACGAAAAGCACGAAACCAAGCACTTTAGGAAGTACAATGAAATTTGCAGAATTAATACCCATGATATCCATTGCATCAATCTGTTCTGTCACACGCATTGTGCCTATTTCCGAAGCTATGTTAGATCCTACCTTTCCGGCAAGTATAAGGCACATCATGGTCGATGAAAACTCAAGAAGGAGAATCTCCCGGGTGGCAAGACCTGTGGAATAACTCGGTATCAATGGAGAAACGATATTGATAGTCATCTGAATGGCGATAACAGCACCGATGAAGATAGATATTATCACCACCAGAGGTATGGAATCTACACCAAGCTGAGATATCTCAGTCACAAGCTGCTTGAAGAAAACCTTCCATTTGTCAGGACTGCGGAATACCTGAGTCATGAACAGACAATAGCGTCCGAATGTCTTTATAGATTTTGTTATCACAATAATGTCTTTAAGATTTTGAATTTAGATCTTAATCACTCTCTGAGCATGGAGTCCGGGACATATACATGCAAAAAGAGCAGAATCCAACTGCAAAATTAATAAAAAATTTCAAAGTTAAGGCTTATCTATTTGTTTACAACAATCGTTTTTATTAATTTTGTCATAAAAAGTAGAATTTTATGGCTATAAACACCAAAAATGGCGCTACGACGGGTAATGCAGAGGATGTTTATGGCAATCAAAAGAACTGGCTTATGTTAGTAATTGGTATAGCGGGGGGCACGGGATCAGGAAAATCCACAGTTGTCAGGAAGATCATCGAGTCTCTGCCGCAAGACGAAGTGGCAGTGCTTCCACAAGACTGCTATTACAACGATAATCACCATATCCCTCTTGAGACAAGGCTCAAGATGAACTACGACGAACCGGGAGCTATAGAATGGTCGCTTCTTACCAAGCAACTTGACGAACTCAGGGAGGGGCATGCCATAGAACGTCCCGTCTATGATTTCCTCACATGCGCCCGACTCGACGAGACAGTCCGCATCGAGCCTCGTGAGGTTGTGGTGGTGGAAGGGATCCTCGTACTATGCGACAAGGCGCTCCGAGACCGTATGGATATAAAGGTATTTGTAGATGCAGATGCAGACGAGCGTCTGATCCGTGTGATCCACCGCGACTGCATAGAAAGGGGCAGGACACCCAAAATGGTTATCGACCGCTATCAGGAAACCCTGAAACCAATGCACGAGCTTCACATCGAGCCTACTAAAAGATATGCCGACCTCATAATCCCACAGGGAGGCAACAATAAAGTAGCCATCAAGTTGCTTACCGACTATATAAGAACACTTCTCCCCTCATTCAACAAGAAATGAAAATATTCCCGCTTTTTACAAAGAAAGAGACTGACGAGCTGAAGGAAACTTCCGGATCCGAAATAGATATACCAGTATCAGGATCGGAAGGAGCAGAAGGTGTTGTAAAAGACATACATACTACATTTGAGGTTCCTGAGTCGGAAATAGCAGAAGATATGATCGAGACCGGTGTAATGCCCGACACCATGATAAAGGAACATGATGAGGAAATTTTCCTTGACACTCCTGAAGGTGGTCTTGAAGAGGAAATCATCGAGATTGATTCAGAAAAAGGAATCCTGCGCACTAAAGATCTCGTAAAGAAATATGGTAAACGTACTGTCGCCAACAAGGTTTCCATCTATGTCAGGCAAGGTGAGATTGTGGGGCTTCTCGGTCCAAACGGAGCAGGAAAGACCACTACCTTCTATATGACGACAGGACTGATCACAGCCAATTCAGGAAAAATTTTCCTCGACAACCAGGACATCACGAGTTATCCCGTCTACAAAAGGGCCCAGCTTGGCATCGGATATCTGGCTCAGGAGGCATCCGTATTCAGGAAACTCACCGTTGAGAACAATATTCGTGCCGTGCTTGAGATGACAAAGATGACAAAGGAACAGCAAAAGGAAAAACTTGAGGAACTGATTGAGGAATTCAATCTTCACAAGGTAAGGAAGAATCTCGGCGACCAGCTCTCAGGCGGTGAGCGAAGACGCACAGAGATAGCACGTTGCCTCGCCATAAATCCCAAATTCATCATGCTCGACGAGCCTTTTGCGGGCGTCGACCCGATAGCAGTTGAAGATATCCAGAGTGTAGTATATAAACTGAAGGAGAAAAATATCGGGATCCTGATCACCGACCACAATGCTCCCGAGACCTTGAGCATCACCGACAGGGCATATCTGCTTTTTGAAGGAAGAATCCTCTTCCGCGGCACCAGCGAGGAACTTGCTGAGAATCCCATAGTCCGCGAGAAATATCTCGGACGCAATTTTGTGTTCAGACGCAAGAAATTCGATTGATATGAAAAAATTCATCGATATATGCCAGTTTATACTGGTTTTGATGGGACTGATGATCTGCGGTATGTTTTTCACTACCCTTTTAGGTCTTTTGCCATTGAAAGGATATGAATTGCAATGGTGCATCATCGCCGGGCAGAATATTCTTGCGTTCATAATTCCGGCACTTCTGGCATGGCGCATGTGCTTCAAGACGTCGCCCATGACCGCTATGGAAGCCAACAGGGTGCCTTCACTCAAGATGATAGGGATCACAGTTCTGCTTTATATTGTTGCGATCCCTGCCCTAAACCAGATAGTGTACTGGAACCAGGAAATGAATCTTCCAGGATTCCTTTCCGGTTTTGAGGAATGGTGCCGTCAGATGGAACGCCAGGCAGAAGAACTGACGAAAGGACTGATCAGCACTACCGAAATCTTTCCCACCCTGATGAACATCCTGATCATTGGAGTACTCACCGGCATAGGAGAAGAATTTTTCTTCCGTGGCGCTTTCCAGCGTAAGCTCATTTGGTGCAGGGTCAATCCGCATGTCGCGATCTGGACAGCAGCTGCGGTCTTCAGTGCCCTCCATTTTCAGTTTTTCGGGTTCATACCGAGATTGCTGCTTGGAGCTCTATTCGGATATCTATATTACTGGAGCGGGAGCATATGGGTAAATGCGTTTGCCCATGCATTGAACAACAGTCTTGTGATAATCTCCACATGGTGTATCAACAAGGGTATACTTTCAGAAGAATTCGACATGCTCGGCGTATCGGAAGGCGGAATACCGTTTGCTGCCATCATAAGCGCTGTTGCCGTATCAGCAGTCATATATATTCTACAAGCCCGCGGTATCCTTAAATACAAAGGGATCCGGACACCGGAAGTTCCATCCAAATATTTTGAAAATGCCACCGAAAGCAAGTAAGGATATCACCTGGCGAGAAGTTCTCGACAATATAAAGAAAGGGAAATTTGCCTCTGTCTATCTTCTGATGGGAGAGGAACCATATTATATAGATCTCGTTGTCGATGCACTCGAACGGAATGTAGTCAAGGAAGAGAACCAGGCGTTTGACCAGCTCGTATTTTATGGCGCGGACTCAGATCTCGAAGAAGTAGTGGCAAGTGCCCGCCAATACCCCGTAATGGGCGACCGCCGACTGGTGATATTGAAAGAAGCCCAGACCTGTCCGGGCAATAAGAGCCAGCTCGACAGGCTTGCGTCATATGTGGCGCAACCTAACGGTCATGGTGTTTTCGTTGTCGCCTATAAAGGAGATAACCTTGCTGCCACATCCGCACTAATGAAAGCTGCTTCAAAGACAGGCGAAAACGTCGTGGTTTTCAAAAGTCCGAAGATTCGCGACTATCAGCTTTCCGGTCCGATAAAAGACTATTGCCGACAGAAGAAGATAGGAATTGACGAAGAGGCAGTGCATATTCTCATAGAATATATAGGCAATTCTCTTCAGAAACTGTTCGGAGAAATAGATAAATTGATCGTGAGTGCCGGACAGGGAGCAAAAGTAATCACTGCCGACATGGTAGAGGAAAACATCGGAATCTCCAAGGAATTCAATAATTTTGAGTTGATTAAGGCAGTCTCTGCCAAGGATTATCCGAAGACTTTGCGCATCCTCGACTACTTCAGGAAGAATCCGAAGAATAATCCGAGTGTAATGACCACATCCATGCTTCAGAAATTCTTCAGCCAGCTTGTTGTGGCGCATTTCACCCAAGACAAGAGCGACAGTAGCCTTATGGAAGTGCTTCAGCTTAGAACGCCGTATGCCCTCAAGGAAATTCGCGAGGGACTGGGAAAGTACTCCCCTCGCCAGTCTCTTGCCGCAATCTCTGCATTGCGCGATTTTGACTGTAAAAGCAAAGGTATCGGGTCGCTTCAGAATGAGTATGACCTGCAACAGGAATTGATGTTCAAGATTTTTACCGTTTCATAATTTAGAATAATAGCGAATTTAGAATTGACCCGGTTAGGACGCACGGCTCGTGCGTCTGACTTGCAACCGACATTATACACGTTTTTATTATCGGCATTATACACGTTTTTACATACTTTGGATGGCGGACGCACGAGCCGTGCGTCCCTACCTTACGCTGTATCTAATTGAGAATGGAGAATGAATTTTGAATGTACCGATAGGGACGCACGGCTCGTGCGTCCGACTTGCAACCGACAATACACGTTTTTGTTATCGGCATTATACACGTTTTTCCATACTTTGGATGGCGGACGCACGAGCCGTGCGTCCCTACCTTACGCTGTATGTAATTGGTAATTGAGAATGATTGT
>JAIDQZ010000018.1:221102-259991 GCA_029062005.1 Muribaculaceae bacterium
CATACTTTGGATGGCGGACGCACGAGCCGTGCGTCCCTACCTTACGCTGTATGTAATTGGTAATTGAGAATGATTGTGAATATACCGGTTGGGACGCACGGAGCGTGCGTCCGCAGTATATTATTTGATGTTGAACTGGGCGAATCTCAGATATAGTTTCTTTTCTCCCGCCTGTGAGAACTTGACGGTTATCACACCCTCTCCCATCACGTAGTCAAGTTTGGTCACTACTCCCTCTCCGAGTTTTGCATGTATTATCCGCGTGCCTACAGGCACTTCCTCCGGAGAATGCGTGCCGGGAGTTTTTCCTTTCTGTGACCCTGCCGATATCATCCGGGAGGATCCTGACATCAGGGCATTACCTTCAGAAAGCCTGGAATACTTATTGCTACGGGGAGTATCATATGTATCTGCAAATGATCTCTTACCGGGTGTCCTGAATGAATTATAACGGTCCATCGGATTTACGAAAGACGTGGAATGCGAAGTATCTGAAAAATCAGAAGAAGTCTCAATCTGCACATATTTCTTTCCTATTTCCGATAAGAAACGCGAAGGGCGGGTCTGGACCGTCTGTCCGTTACGGAATCGGGTCTTTGCATACGTCAGCGTGCAGGTCTCTTTCGCCCTGGTCATAGCCACATAAAGCAGACGTCGTTCCTCTTCCACTTCATCGGGCGACATCATAGACATCGACGACGGAAGAAGTTCCTCTTCCACCCCCACTACAAAAATATGCTTGAATTCAAGACCTTTGGCGGCATGACATGTCATTAGTGTCACCTTCTCGTCAGAAGTCTCGTCGGTAGAATCCTGATCGGTGGCAAGCATGACATCAGACAGAAACTCCTGCATTCCCGTGCGCTCGTCGCCCTCTTCGTGTCTTGTGTCTACAAAATCCTTCAGACCGGCAAGCAGTTCCTTGAGGTTTTCCTGCTTGCTTATAGACTCCGGTGTGTTATCGTGATTGAGCACCGTGAGAATACCGCTTCTGTTGTAGATAAGCTGACCAAGCTCGTATGCGTCCGAACCCTTGGTATTGTCATCTATGAAATCCTGTATCATATCCCTGAATTCAGATAACTTCCTGACGGTGCCTGCATTTACGGCCACACCTTTTGAAAGAGGATCCTGAAGCACCTGCCAGATACTGACGTTTGATACAGAAGCCGCATCTGAAAGCTTCTTCATTGTGGTTTCTCCAATGCCACGTGCAGGATAATTGATTATCCTGCGCAGAGCCTCATCATCGTCGGGATTGATAGCGAGCCGGAAATAGCATACGGCGTCCTTTATCTCCTTCCTTTGATAGAACGACAGACCTCCGTATATCCTGTAGGATATATTACGCTTTCTCAGTGACTCCTCAAGGGCACGGCTCTGTGCATTCGTACGATACAGGACTGCATAATCCTCATATGAGTCATGATGGCTGAGACGCGATTTAGCAATCATGTTTGCAACCAGATATGCCTCCTCTATGTCGGAATATGTAGAAAGTATCTTCACCCTCTCGCCTACCTCATTCTCGCTGTAGACATGTTTTTTCATCTGGCGTGTGTTCTTGTCGATAAGGCTTCCGGCAGCATTGATGATATTCTGTGTCGACCTGTAATTGCGCTCAAGCTTGAATATCTTCAGACCGGGGTACCTATTCTCCATATTCAGGATGTTGGCGATGTTGGCGCCACGGAAGGAATATATGCTTTGGGCATCGTCGCCCACCACACAAAGATTCTTGTGGAGTGCTGCCAGTTGGGAGATTATCAGGTGCTGCGCGAAATTGGTGTCCTGGTATTCGTCTACAAGGATATACCTGAAAAACTCCTGGTAATGCCTTTTTATATCAGGAAAATCGCGCAATAATATATTCATATATACAAGGATGTCATCGAAATCCATTGCATCCGCCCTCTTGCATCTTTCACAATATGTCTTGAAAATCTGACCTGTCAGAGGTCTCTTCAATTTCTTATCGGCATTATAGTTGTCTGCATCCTGAATATACTGTTGCGGGCTGACAAGGGCATTCTTAGCGTTGGAGATGACTGAGTGGATTGTGGCCGGTTTATATATCTTCTCGTCAAGCTGCATCTCCTTGATAATACTCTTGAGAAGTGATCTTGAATCAGCGGAGTCATAAATCGTAAAAGATGGCTTAAAACCGATTTCCTCGGCATGCTGACGGAGTATTCGCAGGAATACAGAATGGAAAGTACCCATCTTCAGTCTGGACGCAACCCGCTCCCCGACCACATCGGTGATACGCTCTTTCATCTCACGCGCCGCCTTGTTGGTGAATGTGAGTGCAAGTATCCTCCATGGCTCATAGCCAGACCTCAGAAGATCCACAATCTTATATGTGAGGACGCGGGTCTTGCCGGAACCGGCGCCTGCAATTACTAGAGATGGACCATCTTTATATACGACAGCCTCTCTCTGGCTATCGTTAAGAAGATCAAGATAGTTATAATTGATTTCAGACATTCCGTTGAAGATTCATTATCAAATTTCAGGCGACCATACAGGTATCTGCCTGAGGAATGAATATGTGTCGTGTTCATAATCCATACTGCAGCAGAAGTGCTGCAGTCCGTTGCTCACGATCAGATACCGTGAATGAAGCACCATATTGTAGCGTGCTATCTGGTCGAACACCTTTTGTGTAATGGCGACTGTAGGAGCCTTATATTCCACTATGACAGAAGGCGAACCGTCGCTACGGAAAACGACGGTATCACACCTTCTTCTTGTACCGTTTAGAATAAGCGGCACCTCATTGTTCATAAGGGAAGCCGGATAACCGAGATAGCCGGTCATCCAGGCTGTAAAATGCTGTCTGACGTACTCCTCAGGAGTCAACGCCACATACTTTCTGCGCAGCGTGTCGAAAACCTTGAGGATTTTTCCTTCCATCCGAAGTCTAAGTTCCACCGGAGGAAGATTCAAAGAGGGGTTGTCTGTCACTTATAATCAGGATCGAAAAGTGAGTTGAGGAGATGAGCCAGACGCAAGCCTCCTTTAAGGAGCTGCTGCTCAATCACCGGAGTCCACTCAGCAATATAATCATAGCTGATATTGGTTCCCTCCGGAGTCTTGTCGTAGATTTCAGTTGCATATGCGAATGTCTCCTTTCCCCAGTCATCAGGATCTGTCGATGAGATGATGGCAGCCTCTTCAGCCTTTGAGGCACGGTCTATCTGATCCTGCCATTCGGTGTAAGTCCAGTTATGCGCAGATTCCACCACACTGCTGTCCCATATGCCGTGAAGGTTTCTGTCGCTATTGAAATACTTCACCTTTACATTGTTGCCGCCTCTGTCAGAGAGGTGCCCCATATGCATGGGCTGGTGAATATCGCCTAAGAAATGAACGAGAAGCTTCAGGGCAAGCTGTTTTTCTTCCAGCGCGGAACCCTGATCGGCAAGCACCGCATACTGCGCCTTGATCGCTGTAGTGACATCTCCGTTCTCATTGCGCGGGAATTTGTCGTAGTCCTGATCCTTGTCTATATTGCGGTAGTGCCATGTCTTAGTATAATCATATTGCGGTGTATGGCAGGCATTGTCTGCCCAGTTAGCCCAGTATACAATTGATTTTCCATTCAGAATAGAGTCACAGGCTGCCTTGGCTGCCGGTGTAAGATGCTTCTCAGCTATAAAAGCTGTCACATCATGTCCTTTTTGCCCCCAGCCGAAAGCGGAAGCGGACATGGTCAGCATAATACCTAATGATAATATTGATTTGGCTTTCATAATCATATTGATTTTATGCACAAAATTATGAAAAAAACTTCAAAACCACAACCAAAATAAAATAAAAAAAATTATATTTTCGCACCATCATGAGTGTTTGATTGTTATAATATCATAATTAATCATAAATAAAATACTATGAAAAGCAAGAATTTGACCTACACAGGTATCGTGACCCTCATTTTGGGTATAGCATTGTTGTTTATGCAGGCTACTGCAATCAATGTAGTAGTGATGGTGGTTGGAGGCGCATTCCTCCTGTCGGCGATAATCGACCTGATTGTTGTTTTCCGCAGCAAAGCCACTCTGGAAGTGAATGGCGAAAGAAAATCAGCCACATCCATCTCTATCATCTCGACTCTCACTGCTGTTGCGACCGGAGCACTCGGACTATGGATGCTCCTGAAGCCGGCAAGTTTCAGTTCACTTCTCGTCTATGTATTTGCGGCTGTCATACTATTGGCAGGGCTATACCATATAAGCATGCTTGGTTTCGGATTCCGCAATGCAAGGTTTCCTTTTGCCTTCTATATTCTACCGATTCTGCTTGTTGCAACCGGCATCGTGATCTTTGTACTCGGACCTGTCAAGATGATGAATGCGATCGTACTCACCACAGGCATAGCCTTGATAGTATATTCGGTATGCAATTTCCTTGAAGCCGCCGGGGAAACAAGCTACTCAAGAATTGAAAAGAACTGACAGCGAGCCTTCAGGCACTCCGGACATCCATGTCCGGCTTTTTTAGTGCGTACCTTCATTGAGTATTCGTTGCCGCACACTTCACATCTGTATGATTTAATCTCATCCGGATCTTCACCTTCAGAAACTTTTTCCTTCCGCACACCGGGATTTATATCGGAGGGGCGCGCCAGATCAAAGTCACTCCAATCCGGAATTGCCTCCCATGCTTCACGACCTCCCCATGACGCATCGATACGGTCCTTTACATCATTGTCTATCCACCACATAGGTCCGAGTTTTGGTGTCTTAGCCACTTTGCCCATGAATAGTTTGAGTGCAAAGGCTGGAGCTATTGGAGCAAGGGAGAAATACCACGGCAATTCACGCTTCATCTGTGCGAAATATTCCTTGGGTGTCATACCGCTGCGGAAATGAAGTATATCTTCCAGCTCATCTGAATCAGCAAACCAGAATCCATGGAAGTTACCAGTCGCAAACCAGTTGGCATTGAAGATTTTTTCGGGCGGCGGACATCCCATCCCTTTCAGCAGTTCACATTCGAACTCATAGTTTGTCATCCGGTAAGGCGCTCCCCCGCCGATATTGTAGCACTTGCACCAGAAAGTATCCGGAACCTCGTCGCGGCATACGCGTTCGAGCAGTCTGCCGGAATCTTCAGCCGTCACCCATTCAAGTACACCGCGTATGGGGACATGGAATGCGATCGGATCGGACGCCTTCATCAGTAGTCCGCTGTGCAGGATACCTGTCTGGCGAAGGGATACCCACCATTTAAGGTCCGAGTCCATAAGCATTCGTTCCGCTTCAGTCTTGGAATAAGCATATGCATCGAAAAAAGCAGGCATAAGAGGATCGCCGCATTGCCCCCAATGATCAGGGATTGCTCTGTTGCCGTATTGAGACACCGACCCTATGTAGACAATTTTGACTTCATCTTTTCTCGGCAATGCTGCATCGATTATATTCCTCATTGCCCCTACATTGGTCTTTATTGTCTGTTCCGGGTGCCAGTCGGCAGCCGGTGACACCATACCACCGACGTGAAGAACTATATCTGCGTCTGCCACACCTTTCCTTACAGCATCTTTGTCAAGCAGATCGCCCCAGATGACCTTGACACCCATGTCGAGATATGGAGCAAGAAACTTTCTGTTTTTCTTGCTGTCACGAGCAAGAACCGTTACATCATATTTATCCGGAGCATCCGTCAATTCCTTGAGGCCTTTCGACCCCATAACACCGGTTGCCCCAGTAAGAAAAATCTTTTTCATAATGTCTTGCAAATTTTGAAGGCACTAAGATAATGTAAATATTCCAACTGTGCAAATTATGCAGGTAAGTTTTGGGATCTTGACCGGGTCAGAGTCTGATAATCTCGGCTGATGCGTTTTTAAACTGTTTCATCGCCATACCTATATCCGCGTTGATGTATGTGGGATCACACACTGTGTATCGCTTGCCGTCAATATCGAAATAGTCTCCGATGACATCCTCGTCAAATCTTACTGCCGTGGCAAGATGACCCGGATATGTAACGAGAACCATATCAAGATCAAGAAGATCCTTAACAAGCACTGAATACAGAATAGCCCTGTCCTCGCAATCTGAATATGGATAGTGGAAAGTCTCGTCAGGGAAAAGCGGACGTTCCACCCCGAACTGCACATCATCAGTCTGATAACTGAATGCTTTCTGCACGAAATGCAGGAGGATATTAGCTGAATCCTTCTTGGTCCTTCCTGATATCGCATTGCGGAGCGCCGGATATAGCTGCTCCTTAACATCCTCGCTTAGAGATGCGCGGGAATACAAATTCCAGTTGCTGTGGAGCGGATAGTCATTGTAAAAGTCAATCAGATTTTGATTCACTGACACATCCACATTTATTCCGACCGGATATTGTACGGTAAAATTGCGAGACTGATTCTGACTTATCGGGAGCCCAGGCTGTCTGCCTATTGACAGAGAGAACTGCTTCTCGCGGGGAAATTCCCGATCAAATACATATATCGACCCGGTCCTGCCACCTCTGCCAATGATGTAATAGTTAATTCCGTTTTTAGGAACATAGCTATAGTTATATATCCGTTCTCTACATGGCATAAGGATCACGAGGTCGTTATCCTGTCTGGCAATACGAACCTTATAGCCGGACTGCGTAAGCAGAAACATCTGCATGAGGGTAGCCACGTTATGATCTTTGGGAAAAATCGCATCGGCAATCTTTCCGGCAAGCAACAGATACCCCCAGTCGGGAAGACACAGCATGTCGCGCAATTCCACACACTGCCTGAGAAGATCGACCGTCTCGGCTGCAGATAGTGCCGACCACGCATCCGCCACGCTGTTTTCATCCACTCCGATGAGAGATACATTCAGTTTATTATCAAAAGGAAGTGAATATCTGCTTCCGTAAAAATCGAAAGGTATCGTTTTTCCTGTCGGCAGTGATGGCGGAGTGATCTTAGGATCAGAAGGAAGCACAGGTGACACTTTTATTTTAGGCGACTCTCCTTCAGAAGAAGGCAAAAAGGGCACCGGAGGCTCAGGTTCATCCGGAACAGGCACGACATCGGCAAAGGGAAGTGTATCGTCTGAGGGAGAGTCTTCAGGATCAGCCACTATAGGTTCGGGAGGTTCAGGGAGAGAAGGAGCAGGGACAGGAGGCTCCGGCTCGTGCCTGTCCCAGGTGTGGCGCATATACTCCGCAAATTCCTGATTTACCTTGTTTCTATAGTCCTCGAATTCCTTTTGCTTCGAGTCCTTGAATTTGTTGAATTTCTCTTCCAACTGCAGTTTGAAGTCATCGAATGATGACTGTGCTAAAGCTTGATTACAACAATTGCCGGCAGCTACGGCTACCGAGAGACTGCAACAACGGATGATTTGAGATTTCAACATAATGAAGTTGTTTAAACTTATTTACGAATTCAAAAAAACACCAAGAAGAATTAAAACTAAGATTCTTTTTATTAATCTTCCGCCATCTTTTCGGCATCTTTTGCCTCTTTCATCAGTCATGATGCCCGCTTCATTAATAGGATTTTTACTTTTCAATTTTGAAAATTACACCTAAATTCTGCATGTCGGGATCCTTCAGACGTGTTTTTGTAAGCCATTTCTGGAAACTTTTAAAATCAATCTGACGCGGCATGATATTAATTTCATTTCCATAAGTATCTATGATCGTAGCAGAAGGATCATCATTATCCAGTGCCTTATAGAATTGATTGGGTGAAAACAGAATATGAAGTCTGTTGAAATCCACATCATTGCGGGTATTGACCTTTATCCTGCCCACGTTGTTCCGAATTGAATCATCAGCGTGCTCTTTTGAAAAGAAAACGTAAGGTTTGTTGGCAACAATCTTCATTGCACCCTCATTTACTCCCCTATACGGCACCAGACACTGAACCATCTGCCCTTCATCGCAATCAGCAAGATAAATGGTGAGATAACCGTCAACCGGTGACTGAAAATAAATATAAAGGTAATCACCCACCTTAAATGTGTCATTACGAACTTTATCTTTGTCCGGATCCGTACCATTTGCCAATAACCCCCAATCCAGATCTATCCTATTTGAAACGAGTTCACGCACCTTACCTTTGAGCTTGACCTGATAGAAATTGATTCCATTTTGGGGTATGAGATCTACTTCCTCCGAGATTGTCTCTATCCATTCTCCATTTACGTCTGACTCTGCAAAACTGTTGAAACTTATATTTTCTGAGGTGTTAGAATTCCTGACAGTCGAATAATTTGTCTGCGACAAAGAAGAGCCAAACTCATCCTCTATAGCCTTCAGCTTAGCCTGTTGAATAGCGTTCATTTTGCCTTCATCAAGAGTCTCTTTCGGATGAATCTGATAATTAAAATCGACCGAGACGGTTTTTACTTTCGGGTCCCGCGCATAGGCAAGACCCGAAAGTAAGATGATCAGTGAGAATATAACTGCTTTTTTCATTTAGAAAACGTAGCCAAAAGATACATTGGGAATAAAATTACATTCTTGTATATCAATAAAATCAGTCGTTTGAGTATATCCAACTGTGAGATCAAAATGACGACTTAGTTTGAAGATAACGCCAAGGTCAAAGGCCATACCATGATTTATATATTCATAATCATAACCATCATAATCATAACCATCATAAAAAACAGATCCATATCCTACACCTAAATATCCATATACATTCTTACAGATTCTCTTGGTTACACCACCGATAACTAATCCTCCCAAATAAACATCTTCATTAATTGTTAATCCTACTTTAGCATACCCCCCCCAATTGTTAAGAGATCCTCCCATTAATCCTATTGCGCCACCAATATTTTCACCATATTCATAAAAATTAGCACCGCCGAAGAAATTGATAAATCCGAATTTTGTCTTGTCTTTCTTTAGTCGAAAGATCATTTCCTGATCAAATCGAGGTTTCATCTTTTTATTCTTGTATCCTGCATAGCTTGCAGTCACGCTTTTCAGCCACATCGGTATTTCAAGTTCGAATGTTCCGTCAGCATTCACAAATGCGGTTTCCGCCCCATCAGTTGCTGACACCACCGCTCCCGGTAGCGGGTTTCCGTTTTTGTCGATTACCGCGCCATGAATGGTGCGTGTGGTTTCGGACTGAGCCATCGCTATGGAACACATCATCGCCATAGCAAGTAAAATCATCAGTTTTTTCATGATCGATTAAATAAAAGTTTATAATATGGGTTATAATAAAGTTCTTGACTGCCAAGTGTCGCCTAAAGCCGGGGAAGCTGTGACTTTAGGAGTCTGTGCTTTATTCTTTTTATCCAGAGATTTTGCCTTTACATTTTTGTGAATATTGTCGGCAAGTCCTTGCAATGTAATATTTCCCTTTGACTCCTGAAGACTCTTCAAGAGATAGTAAGTGAAGAAACCATGCTGCTGCTCGTCATATCCCATTGCAGTCTGGTTTCCCTCTGTCGCACTAAAAACTACAGTATTTCCCTTTGCGACAAAATCATCGACTTCAAATTCTACAAAACGCTCTGCAAAAAGCATCTCGCTGTTTCGGGTAGAACCACTGAAACATGCATCAAGGAATACTGTCACATTCTTTGCCTGCATGTTGTCGAATGTATCATATAGGTTGTTGAGGGAAAAACATGATCCGAAATCAGTTCCGGAAGCATCCACAGGGAGCAGATATGCCGATCTGTCAGACACGTCGGGCACACCATGTCCCGCATAATAGAATATCACATTCAATTCACCCGGCGACATTCCGCAACGTTTCTGCAGATATTTTATCTGCTCATTAATCTCTGAATATGTGGCATCCTCACATCTTCTGATATTATCCTCCGGCACACCAAGCACCTTTGTACAGTATTCAGCAAAGACACGACTGTCGTTATGGGCATACGGCACATCGGAATGATGTTTGTATTTCTCATTACCGAATACCACCACATAAGTCTTATCATTTACATTTCCAGTGACAGGTATGTTTATATCCACATCAGAAGAAGGTCTCGCCTCTCCCTGATTATTTTGAGCGGTAGATATATTTACAGTAGGCTTATAGGAAAGATCGATCGTGGGGATCTCATATTTGCTTACAGCGCCCACACTCAGAGCGGCAAGTGATTCATTCGCTTTTTCAAGACGTTCATTGTCATTTGTCATAGCATAGCACATGGCAAGAGCACGCGCCACATTAGCAGCGTACGGCGTATTCTCATGCACACTCTGCAAAAGAGGAACAGCCTTGGTGAAAAACGTCTGAGCTTTGCGTTCGAGTTCGGAAGCCTCATTTTTCGGTGTCTCAGGAGACTTTGAAGCACGCAATGCTTCGGTAGCCGCATTGTAGAGATTGAAGCCTAAATGCAATGTATAGTCGAGACTCATATTATTGACAGAATACAACCGCTCGAATGTACGCGCCGCTGATTCAAACTTCTTCTGCCGCTCCAATAATTTCCCTTGATACTCAAGGAGTCCCTTATGATCCGGTCTGATAGCCAATGCCCTATCCAAAAGAACCGCCATTTTATCATCGTTGCCTCCATGTCCGTATGATTCAATTCCGATAAGGAGCATATTCCAGTTGGTAGGATAGTAATTCGAACCCTGCGATGCTATATACGCGGCAGAATCATAATCATGTTTTTCATAAAAGCATCTTGCCAGACCTTCAAAAGCGAGTTCCCTGTTTGACAAGTCCGTAGTATTCAGATACGCCTTATAGTAATCTATCGCTTTTTCATATTCCCCCCTGTTGAATAAGTTAGTGGCAGCAAGATTAGCAAGTGTCGGGTAAGCCGGATACTCATGAAGACCATCTGCGGCAAATGCCGACAGAAGGGATATATCGATATGAGCACATGCATATCTGAGCACTTTATCCTGAGCATTGGCACTGGCAAAGAAATATGCAGCGTCGCTCATAATCGGGAAAAGATCCCTGAGCGCCTTCCTGCATTCCGCATATTCCGGCGAATCGGAAGATGTTTCCTTTATTGCCTTGGTATAAGCCTCACAGGCATCCAAAGCCGACTGGTAAGCCTGAGCCTTGTTGGCTCCTGAAGAGAAAAACCTATTATAGTCAGCCATAGAACTTTTTCCATTAGCCATATAAGACGATGGCTGCGCCGAAAGTGACAAAGGAAATACAGCAAACACAAAACTCAGCAAAATACAAACAACCTTTCTCATGACACATGCTTTTATTCTATATCGATAAATGTCAAAACAACACTCACGCGCCTGAATTCACCACCTCTTCCTTCGGAAACCTCAATGTTGTATCTGTAATCCGAGTCCATATTTTCAAGCTGAGGTAACTGACGCAGCAAATCCTGCTTCACTGACTGAGCCCTCATGAATGCGAGCTGCTCATTGGTGGCGATCCCAATATTTGAAGATACGGAAAGACTTGTCAGTTCTCCATTTATATTGACAGGTTCATTGTCGAATTCTCCCAATACTCCGTCATAAGCAATCGCCCTTCTGATCGGAGATCCGTCGGCACTTCCGGTGAATTCTACCACAAGTTTCTTTCCGGAATTTATATATGAAGAAAACTCTGTGTCGAATGCCTGCTTTATAATGCGAATCAAGGATAATGCAGCGTTGGATGATTCTATCAGATACTTACCTGACGGGAAATCCTCATGTTCCGAATATTCGGCATCCACAGTATAATCAAATGCAACACGATAATTGTTGATGCTTTTTCCATTCGCATCGAAAGCCGGGATGATACGGGTATCGACATTGATGTCGGTGTGCTCCGAAATCAGATTATTTGCGATCGCTTCCTCTACTATACGGTCCTTGATGCTCTTTAGCATCACGTCCTCTCGGTTTGTCTTCATTATCAGGTCGAGCGACACGAAACTGTCATCTGTCATAAGATTCGACAGATCCTCCCGGTCGAGATTGTCGAATGTATATGTCTTGCTGTTGGTGGGATTATATACATCCACATATATCACTTCGTATGTATCCTGTGGTGTAATACCGTAAATCGTATTATTAAACTGCAGATTCAGTCCGTCTCCGAAGCCGGGCATATCTTCCTGCGGGACTTTAAGGTAGATCGGCGGCAGACCTCCGATATTAATTGTCAGAAGTCCATTCTGCGGATTATAACTTCCGAGTGTCACAGACTGATGTGAAATCAGGTCGCCTGCAAGACTTGTGGCAATCTCATTTGCAAAAAGCCTGCGTTGCCTCTCTATGCTTTCGGGATTCACACGGGCACGATATTCCTCTTCTGTTTCCATAGGACGCATTTTCGTCCATTCCCGCATCCTTTCGTTCAACTGATCGAGCAGCAACTTCGTATTATTGGGGGCGAATCCGGATATTCTCTTATATACCAAAGCGTTGTCTGCATCATACGTAATGAAGACATTATTGTTCTTATCGGTTACAAATCTGGCATATTTACGCGGACCTGTCATATCTGTAATGAAAGGACGGTCGAAATCGTCTATCAGGTTCAGGAACTGGACCCTATTTCCTTCGGTGGCTATAGATATGAACTTATCTTCGGGATGAACCGACAGCGAAGAGGGAACGCCGAGATCAGCATATCGCTTGATGAGCGAAAAGTCACGGGTGTTATATGTCTGTACGGTGCCGTCAGCACATAATATTATCAATTTATCTCCTGACCGAGAAAACACAACATCCACGACATCTGAAGAAAACGGCAATGATCTGCGCAGATTTCCCTCCTCTTCCGTGTAGATCCTTACATTGTCCTTATCCACACATACGATATACATTCCAAGCGGATCACTCAACAGTCTGAACGGAACCCCCTCAATTGCAAAATCCTTGTTAAATACAAGATCTCTGGACGAATATTTCTTTACAGCCCCATTATCCGCAAGATACAGCCATCTGCTGTCAGGACTATATGAAATTGCAGAAGGAGAAACAAGATCCTCCACTTTTGCAAGTGTCAGTCCGGCTTTATTCGAATCATAAACTGTCATGCGGAATTTTTTTCCTTTACCCGACAGAACGGCATACGAATATCCTGCGGGATTAACCTTGAAATCAATGATTTCTCCCGATGAATGCGAAATAGGAATATTTTTTAGATTATAGACATCCTTCCCGGCTGAATAGAAAGATGTATAATTATGATTATCGACTTTATCAGGTGTCTTGTCCTGTCTGAATATCAGATTCTTATCGATTGTCACCGCACTGTTCTGGGCGGTAACTGAATGGCATGACAAGAAAGTCACCGCAAGCAGTGCCGAAAGTTTGATATCTGCACAAACTGACATATGCAAAAGAAATGGTTAGTAAAGTGATTATGTAAATTAAATAAGAGACAGTCAATTATCAGTTGGACTGCAAATTGCAGTCCAACTGATATGTTAATATTTCCGGATTATAGACATCACCAGTCTACCATCTTGTCTAATTTATCCTTTAGTTCACTGGATTTTTCTTCCATATCCTTGTAAAGGACTTTTTTGGCAACCTCGCGAGCCTTCTCGCTGCTATAGGCGAGACGAACCATGACACGCACGGTTTTATTGGGAAGATTCTGAAAAAGTTCCACAACAGTTGACACACGTCCCAGACTTTGGGCGATCTTGCTTTTTGATCCACTTATCATGGTTGAAATAGAGGCAGCATCTTCAGTTGAAATTTCTTTATTAGCAAGATTACTGTCTATCAATCCTGCAATTTCGGTTTCCATGGCCCCGGCTATCCTCAGTTTAGCGGCATCGACAGCCTGAAGTTTAGCGGCATTGTAGTTTTGAGCCACTACCATTGCATCTTCCATTATGTATTTTGGCTCACCATTTTCTCTTTCTCTCTGCAATTTGTAGGACTCCTCAAGCTGTCTCTGCATCGGAAGAGCTCCGGGAAGGACTTTCCAGCCCTCTGACTCAAAACTCTTTGCTGCCTTTTTTGCATCCTTTTCAATCTCTTTCAGTTCCTTGCTCGACAGAGTGTCTGCTTGCGCCACGACAAAAGGCATCAAAGCTACCAACAGAAGAATAAATTTCCTCATAATTTAAAGATTTGTGCTGGAAGACGCCCGATCCAACTGTAAAAAAAGAAGAAGCGTGGGGTCTGTACCTATTGCTCGTTCCGCTATACAAGGCCTTAGCATTGCCCATCAATGTAGAACGAGCAACGCAGAGCCTCACGCAGTAATATGATAATACAAATGGTACTGCCATCACGGCAATATCATCTGTGCATATCACACCCGAAAGGCGCCTATCGTTGCCTCATTCCTGACATTGATTTGAGAAGTTGCTAAGTTCTGTATAGCCAAGAATAAGCGCTTGATACACGCTTTTTAATAATATGTCTTCACACCCGCCACAAACCCATATCGGGGCTCTGTAACGATATGCGGTTGCAAAGATAATGAATGATTTTTATAAATGCAACAGTTAGATCATTTTTTCTGAAATTAACGAACATCTGCAGATACTTTCAGTCCCTATCTCATAAAAAATATGACCTTATGCAACCGAGTTGCAAACATATATCCACGTGTTTCCTTTTGGTAGTCGGACTTGTTATTTAAGTATATTTTTAATAAAACATGATAATTTAATAAAACATGATAAAATGAAACATATTCATTCCGATGGTCATCACCACCACCATCATCATCACGAACATACGATTGATTCCTCATCGCTCAATTCAGCTTTCAAGATTGGAATAGCTTTGAATGTAGGATTTGTAATTGTAGAAGCCGTCTATGGGTTTATCTATGACTCAATGGGGCTTCTTTCCGATGCAGGACATAACCTGTCGGATGTTTTTGCACTTATTCTGTCAATGGTTGCATTCAGATTGATGTCGAAAAAACCGGACGAACGACATACCTACGGATACAGAAAGTTTTCCATCCAGGCATCGTTGCTTAATGCCCTACTGCTGTTCGCGGCTGTCGGTGTAATTTTTGCGGAATCTATCGACAAACTTATTCATCCGACAGTCGTTGACGGAGATGCAATAGCATGGGTGGCAGGTGCAGGTGTGATCGTCAATGGAATCACTGCATGGCTCTTCCTCAAAGATAAAGAGAAAGACCTCAATGTCAAAGGCGCGTTTCTTCATATGCTTGCCGACACGCTTGTATCAGTAGGTGTCGTAGTCGCAGGGGTCATCATCCATTTCACTGACTGGTATTTCATTGATCCGGTCATCGGTATTGCCATAGCATTAATGATTGGATGGTCTACGTGGAGCCTGCTGTCGGAAAGCTTCAAGCTTTCTATCGACAGTGTGCCGAGTTCTATTGACATGAAGAAGCTAAAAAAAGATCTTCAGTCAGTGGAGGGAGTCTCCGGTATTCATCATCTTCATGTATGGGCTTTGTCCACAACAGAGAACGCCTTGACGGTTCATGCAATAATAGAATCGCCAGATCAGCTTGACGCCGTAATCTACCGGCTTCGAGAGACTGCCCGCTCTGCCGGAATCAGTCACTCTACAATAGAGGCTGAGACAACTGAATGCAGATGTAAGGACCGTGATATTATCTCAGGAGATTAGCCGCGTATAATATTCATTTGCTCTTTCATTATATCGAATGCTGATTTTTTTGTAATTTTGCATGGCATATACAAAAAATCAAATTCATCATGAAGACGATCTTAAAACTTATAGGAGGACTGTTTATAGGGGGATTAATTGGATTTCTGATAGGAGGACTCATAGTGGTTGCCTTTACCGACACCACTATGAGTGAATATATACATAAGTATTATGAACTTGACATCTCAGAAGGAGTAGCGGTGTTTCTCGTCGCATTGCTGTCATTTATTATTTCGCTTGCAATATTGATTCCTGCGCATGAGCTCGGACATCTTGTATGCGGCCTGCTTACGGGCTATAAGTTTGTAAGTTTCCGGATCTTCAACTACACCTTGCTTAAAGAAGATGGAAAATTCCGGATAAAGAAATTCGCAGTGGCAGGAACAGGAGGTCAATGCCTGCTGACACCGCCTGATCTTCCTCTTGAAGATATTCCTACGGGGTGGTATAACTTCGGCGGAATTCTTGCCAACATCATTCTCCTTCTGATTGCCCTACCCTTTTTCTTGTCAGACCTCAATCCTTTTGTGGCGGAGGCTCTCGGGATATTCATACTCACCGACATAATCATGATCCTTTTAAACGGAATCCCAATGCAGGCAGGAGGCGTGGGCAACGATGCTTACAATATGAAGCTGCTGAGGAAAAACATTCTAAGCAAACAAGGGATCATCAATCAGCTTCGAGCCAACGCTCTCATACAGAATGGTGTGAGACCCAAAGACATGCCTGATGAATTTTTCCTGAATCCGGATGAGATAGACTACAGAAATGCTCTTGAAGTGTCAATACCACTTATGTATTCAGGACGAGAGATCGACAGGATGGATTATGATGAAGCCTTGAGGCTGCTTGAATCATTATATTCACACAAGGATGAAATAATGCCGCTATACGTCAAGGAGATAGAATGCGAACTCGCTTTCCTGTATCTACGGAAGGGCGATATAGAAAAAGCAGAACTGCTTCTTGATAAGAATCTCAGGAAATATATAGACACCTACAGGAAGATGATGTCATCAAAAGAGCGTCTGACTGTGGCAATATCCTTATATCTTGAAAGGAACGAAGCAAAAGCCCGCAACATATACGACAGCTTCTATGCCCGCAAGAATGATTATCTGCTTCAAGGAGAGGTGAAAAGTGATTTAGCCCTGATTGAGGATATGTGGAAGGAATAAATTTTAATTTTTTAACACTTCAGGGATGTCGGAAAGCGACAACCCCTGATTTTTGCTTTCCACACTCAAAATAGCGGTATACGCAGAGTTTTTTTTATCAATTTAATGATATGTATTAACTTTGCAAAAAACAAAATACAGCTATGATAAAAAAACGCAGACTGCTTCCGCTATTCGCCGGGATCACGATGTTCTCAAGCACATTGAATGCCAACGACAAGATCTGGACATTCGATGACTGTGTGGAATGGGCCACGACCAACAATACAGCTATCCGCAGAACAATTCTCAATATCCAGACTGCCCGTCAGGACTATCTGTCGGCAAAAGACGCATGGCTGCCGACTGTAGGATTCACTACAAACCAGAGCCTTACAAATTATCCGTCACCAGGTTCGGGAAGAAACGGAAACTCCTATGGCAGCACATACAATATCGGGGCATCGTGGACTGTCTGGGAAGGCAATGTAAGAAAATACCGTCAGGACTCAGCCAGGATTCTTGAACAGCAGCAGACACTTGCCGGAGACGATGTGGTGAAGACCCTTAAACTCGGCATTCTTGAGGCATATCTCAACATAATGTACGCTGCGGAAACGGTGGCAATAGCCGAACAGACACTTGAGGTAAGCACAGCACAGGCTGAACGTGCCCTTAAACTGACGGAATCAGGCAGATCATCGCAGGTAGATTACGCCCAGATCGAAAGCCAGCGGGCTCAAGATGCTTACAACCTTACTCAGGCAAAAAGCAATTATGAAAGCGCTAAGATGGCACTGAAGAAAATCCTTGAGTTAGGAATAGACTACAACCTTCAGGTAGCTGACATATCTTTCCCTGACTCCGAGGTGCTCGCCCAGCTTCCTGACAGGATGGAAGTCTACAATACCGCCGCATCATGGATCCCTACCATCAAAAGCAATGAACTGAGCAGGGAAATTTATGCAAACGATGTCAAGATAGCCAAAGCCGGCAATCTTCCCAACATTGCCCTTCAGGGGGGACTGAGCACAGGATACACTTCCGGAGGTTCCGGATGGACAAAACAGATGGGGCATAACTTCAATGAAAATCTCGGTGTCACACTAAGCGTGCCTATCTATGACGGAAATTCCACAAAGAGGGCTGTCGCAAAGGCAAGGATAGCAGAACAAGAATACGACATAACAAAAAAGGAACTGCTCGACAATCTGTCTCAGACTATAGAAAGCCTTTATATAGACGCCACCAACGCACAGGCAAGATACAATGCCGGAATCTCGCAACTTAACGCTATGAAACTTACCGACGATCTTGTCAACCGTCAGTTTGAACTCGGCTATGTAAATCCGCTTGATCTCCTAACCGCCCACAATAATCTGCTCAACGCACGTCTTGAGCTCCTGCAGTGCAAATACATGGCAATTCTTGCTGAAAAGACCATAAATTATTATGCCACTCAGGAAGTGGAAATAAACAATTAGAAGTGGTAACGATCAATTAAATGTAAATTCATAAACTACAGAATAATGAAAAACCGATTACTTCCGGCTGCCATTCTACTGGCAGTCACCGCCTGCTCAGAAAAGACATCTTTCGAGCTGGATACTTATACTGTAGAGCCGACCTCTCTCTCAGAGGTTGTCACCGCCACCGGAACTATGGAGTCTGTGACTTCGGTAGATGTGGGTACGCAGGTGACCGGCATAATCAGCAGCCTTTATGTTGATTTCAACGACCAGGTCACGAAAGGACAGTTGATTGCGGAAATAGACAAGACTGTACTACAGAGCGAGCTTCAGAGCGCCGACGCCACCCTTGCATCGGCAAAGGTGACTTATGAGTACACCAAGAAGAACTATGAGAGGGACTTGACGCTGCATGCAGAGAAACTTATATCCGACTATGAGTTCCAGACTTCGAAAAAAGATTATGAAGTGGCGAAGATGGCTTATGAAAAGGGACAGGCAGACCGGGTGAGAGCTGCAAAAAATCTCACTTATGCTGAAATCACCTCTCCTATCGACGGTATCGTAGTGTCGAGGGAAGTCGAGGTAGGTCAGACCGTGGTATCCAACATGAGCGTGGCGAGTCTATATGTCATCGCCGACCTTGACCACATGCAGGTGGTAGGAGCGGTAGATGAGGCAGACATAGGTCAGGTGAAGGTGGGTCAGCACGTGACATTCACAGTTGATGCCTATCCCGACGATACTTTCTCGGGAACCGTCACACAGGTCAGGATCAATCCGACGACTACAAACAATGTGGTGACTTACGAAGTGATAGTGTCAACCACCAATCCCGAGCATAAACTTCTTCCGGGAATGACCGCCAACCTTTCGATCTATACACTTGAGCTTGAAGATGCTACGGCTGTTCCGCTGAAAGCACTGAAATTCGAACCTATTTCTGACGACAACGGAGCTGACCTTCCGCAACCGCAACCACTGAAAGATGCTACCCGCTATTCAGTCTGGGTGGTTCGCGACAATAAGCTGATAGAGACAGCAGTGGAACTCGGCATGAAAAACAGCGTCTATCAGCAGATAACATCCGGACTTAAAAAAGGGGATAAGGTCGCCCTTCAATATGAAGAAAAACGCCCGGGAAACAAAGAGCCGAAAGCACAGGAGAACCCATTCATGCCAAAGCCACCGGGTGCAAACAGAAATAAGGGAAAATAATGGCTAAAGAGATAATAAAAATAGAGAACCTGAAGCGCTACTTCAAGGTCGGAGATGAGACAGTGAAGGCTTTGCGTGGAGTATCATTCTCCATATATGAAGGGGAATTCGTTACAATCATGGGTACTTCAGGCTCAGGAAAGTCCACTCTCCTGAACACGCTCGGATGCCTCGACACCCCCACGTCTGGAGAATACTATCTTGACGGAATCGCTGTGAAGGGAATGGGCAAGAACGAACGTGCAAGGATAAGAAACCGCAAGATCGGATTCATATTCCAGAATTACAATCTCCTTCCCAAGACCACGGCTCTTGAAAACGTGGAGCTACCCTTGCTCTACAACTCTTCGGTGAGTGCAAAGGAACGGACGGAGAGAGCGGAGAGATGCCTTCGTGAAGTAGGTCTGGGCGAAAGGATATATCATAAGAGCAACCAGATGTCGGGAGGGCAGCAGCAACGTGTGGCAATAGCGAGAGCACTCGTCAACAACCCTGTCATAATACTTGCCGACGAAGCTACCGGAAACCTTGACACGAGAACATCATTCTCCATCCTCACCCTCTTTCAGCGTCTGCACCGAGAAGGAAAGACAATAATATTTGTAACGCATAATCCGGAACTGGCTCTATATTCATCACGCAACATCATGCTTCGCGACGGCAGGATCGTAAGCGACGAATACAATAATGAAATAAAATCGGCTGAGGAAGTCTACAGAAACCTTCCGGTAGACACAGAACAATAACCCCTCTCATTCCTCTACAACATGAATATATCAAGTCTTTCAAAAATAGCGATAAAGGCTCTCGGCAACAATAAGATGCGTTGCTTCCTCACGATGCTCGGCGTGATCATAGGAGTAGGAGCAGTAATCGCGATGCTCGCCATAGGTCAGGGATCGAAAAACTCAATAAAGGCACAGATCTCCGAGATGGGCAGCAACATGATAATGATCATGCCGGGAGCTGAGCGACGTGGCGGTGTGCGCCAGAGCAGCGACGACATGCAGACATTGAAGCCGGCGGACTATGACGCCATCGTGAATCAGGCTACAACTATAGCCAACATAACCCCGATGGTTTCCTCTTCAGGTCAATGGGTCAACGGCAACAACAACTATCCTTCCCAGGCTCAAGGAGTCAACACTCAGTTTCTCGACATTCGCCAAAGAAAGGTGTCGGAAGGCGAGATGTTTACTGAAGCTGACGTAAAGTCTGCAGCCAAGGTCTGCGTACTCGGCAAGACACTTGTAGACAATCTCTTTCCCGACGGTACAGACCCATTGGGTAAAGTGGTGAGATTCGGCTCGATTCCCCTGACAGTGATCGGTGTGCTTGACGAAAAAGGCTACAACACCATGGGACAGGATCAGGACGACCTCGCACTCGTGCCTTACACAACAGTTATGAAACGCATGCTTGCCGTAGACTACATACAGGGTCTTCAGGCATCAGCAATCGATGAAAACAAGACTGAAGAGACCATCAATGAAATTACGGAAATACTTCGCGCAAACCATAAGCTACGGCCTGAACAAGAAGATAATTTCACTATACGATCCATGCAGGAGCTTGCCGAGATGATCTCGTCAACGTCTTCGATGATGACTGTGCTTCTTGCCGCCGTAGCCGGCATCTCTCTGCTCGTAGGGGGCATCGGCATCATGAACATCATGATTGTCAGCGTCACGGAACGAACACGTGAGATAGGACTGCGAATGAGTATCGGAGCCACCGGACGCGACATAATGACCCAGTTTCTGATCGAAGCAATCATAATATCCGTGACGGGAGGTGTGCTTGGTATCATTCTCGGCGGACTGGCGACATGGCTGATAAAGATTTTTGCAAACTGGCCTGTCCAGATAGATCCTTCATCCGTGGTGCTGTCGTTTGCAGTCTGCACCGTCATCGGAGTGATATTCGGCTTCTATCCGGCAGCAAAGGCTTCCAATCTTGATCCGATAGAGGCAATCAGATATGAATAAATAGCAATACTCAACGATTCCACATACATATATGAATTCTACAGGTAAGAATGGCAAGGCGGGGACGGCGGCAGTGATTCTGCTGGCGTTCCTGCTTTTTTATTTCCCCTCGATGCTGGCACTTCTTTCCAAAGACAGTGAGCCGAAAGACATGACTATATTCAATATCCTGATTGCCACCTGCTATACCGGGATATTCTGTGTGAATTACTTTCTGATCGTACCCAAAATTCTTTTCGGAAAGGATAACAAGGTCCTATTTTTTATCATCAACCTTATTCTTGTAATATGCTTGTGTTCTCTGCTTCCGCTTTGGTTCGAGACACACGGAGGCATGCCCAGACCAAGACATCTTCAAAATATACCTTTGACTGCAGGACAGCTTTTCATGGGATATATCAGGTTTATCATAAGAGACGGAGTGATGATGGTGTTATCGATAGCACTTGCATATGCACTGTGTCTTTCCAAAGCCCGCGAGGAAATGAGGAGACGTGTGCTTGAACTTGAGGCAGAGAGGAGAAACACTGAACTGATGAGCCTTAAGGCACAGTTAAATCCACACTTCCTTTTTAATTCATTAAATAATATATACGCACTTATCGCCATTGATGCGGATAAAGCACAACAGGCGCTTCATGAACTAAGCAACATGCTACGGTTCATGATCTATGACTCGGAAGCCGAAACTGTAAGCCTGTCAAAAGAAATGCAGTTCATCAGTGATTATTCCCGACTGATGAGCCTGCGTCTAAATCCTTCGGTAAGGCTGACATGTGATCTTCCGGTGATACACGACAATTCTATGAAAATAGCCCCTTTACTGATTCTGACACTTGTGGAAAACGCATTCAAGCATGTTGCAATCACAGAAAACACAGGAATGATAGAAATCAAAATCTTTTTTGATAACTCATGGCTGTGCTGCACTGTCAGAAACACATGCAGCAATGACCGGACCGGGAACCTTGAGAAAGGCACTTCAGGAGTAGGACTGACGAACATGGAAAAGCAACTTGAACTCATATACCCTGACGCATATAGCTTCAAGACAACAAAAAAAAACCACGTTTTCATGGCTGATTTAAAGATAAAGACATCTGCGCTTGTAAATTAGACACAATCTGCGATAATTTCTGACGTTAGATAAATATGGGAAAAATACTGAAGTGCATAGTGATTGACGACGAGCCTCTCGCCCGCGGGTTATTGAAGGCGTATGTTGAGAAAACACCTTCGCTTGAACTTTTAGGATGCTACGAATCAGCGGCTGATGCAGTAAGGATAGTTATGGATGGAATAGCCGACCTCATTTTTCTCGACATCAACATGCCGATGCTCAACGGTATCGATTTCGCCACTATTGTACCAACCTGCACAAAAATTATCTTTGTCACCGCTTATGACAGCTATGCCATGCAGGGATTCAGAGTCAACGCGCTCGACTATCTGCTAAAGCCCGTAAGTTATTCCGATTTCTTAAAATCAGTAGGCAGGGCAATTGAATGGAAATCAATGAAAGACGCATATACATCAAGCCATAATCATGACAAGACCTCGCCAAGCATGATCACGATAAAAGTCAAAAATCAACTCGTTCAGATGAGGCTTGATTCAATCGAGTATATCGAAGCAAGAAACGACCGAGTGATTTTATTCAGAAAAGGCTGCGATCCTCTCCCTTCATTGATGACACTAAGAGAAATTGAAGAAATGCTTCCCTCCGACACTTTCATGAGAGTACACCGCTCGTTTATCGTTAACATTCCTCTCGTGGAAATAGTCGAACGAAACAGGATTGTATTTGGCAAGAATTATGTGCCCATATCTGATAACCGGAGGGAAGAATTTCTGTCAAGGCTCGGGAAATGACTTATGCTCCGACTCAAACATTTTAAGCGCTCTTTCGTTATATTAGTGTTAATGAAATAAAATCTAAACCGAATAAACGAAAGGGAAATTTACTATGATGAACATCACAATCTGGAGCGACTTTGCGTGTCCGTACTGCTATATTGGCGAGACACGTCTTGAAAAAGCAATTGAAGAACTCGGCATGACCGACAGCGTGACAATAGACTACCGGGCATTCGAACTTGATCCCACAGCCCCTAAGGAAGTCACCGGACCTACTTCGGAAAGATTCGCCATGAAATATCGGCTCAGTGTACCTCAGGCAATACAACAGATTGAGCAGATATCGTCGCTCGGCAGGGAACTCGGCATTGATTTCAAATATGCAAGCACACTCTACAGCAACACGTTTGACGCTCATCGCCTGATGAAACTTGCAGAAAACAAGTACGATCATGCTACAGTACAGAAACTCAACAATCTTCTCTTTGATGCGTACTTCACAAAAAATCTTGTATTGTCCGATCACAAAGTGCTTGAAGCCGTAGCTAAGGAAGCGGGAATGGATGAAAGTGAAGTGAAGGGTGTTCTTGAAAGCGACAAGTATGCCGATGACGTTCGTTTTGATGAGCGTGAGGCGCAGATGCGTGGAGTGCGTGGAGTACCATATATGGTTTTCAACGGCGAATTTGCTGTTCCGGGAGCCATGTCGGTCGATGGCATGAAATCCGCCCTTGAAAGGGCTCAGAGAAGAATAGATGATGCCGGAAAAGCTGACCAAGAAGGCACTGAGCGTCCGCATGTATGCGGTCCTGACGGATGCAGGCTTGTGTAATGTTATTTATGTAATAAGCTTATGGTACGAGAACTTCAAGTACAAGGCGTTTTTGCCGAAAATACTTATTTCTATATTGATCATCATACAAAATCCGGATTCCTGATCGATCCTGGTGCACAGCCGGGATTGATATTCGATACCATCCGACAGAATGGATGGACAATCGAAAAGATATTGCTTACTCATGGACACTTCGACCACATGGGAGCTGCAGAAATACTCAGGGAAAAACTGATTGCCCCCATATATATATATCCGGAAGACGCAAAATACCTGAGAGATCCATATTTGAATCTCAGCGGGAATTCAGGACATCCTGTAATTGTGTCACATTATGAGGAACTATATGACGGAGAAATAATAAGGCTCAAGGCAAATTCCGGCTTTTATCTGAAAGTGATTCATACACCCGGACACACTCCGGGTTCCGTAACGTTTTATTCACCTGAAGAGGGGGTTGCTTTTGTTGGAGATACTCTCTATCAGCATGGACCCGGACTTACACACTTCCCCGGAGGCAACCGCAGAGATATCGAAAACTCAATCATAGCCAAAATTCTTTCTCTCCCTGAAAATACAGTCCTTCTGTCGGGACACTCCTCTCCCATCACTGTAGCACAAGAGCGGCAGTTGCTGCTTAAGGAATAAGGAAGTCATACGGATAAAGCACGGATCTCATCCGACACTTTCCTTACAGCACAGCGCATTCCCGGAGAAAGAGGTTCATGGGAAAGAAGACCTATACGCTCTTTCAACTCAGCCAGAAGTTCAGGATAATGACGACAGATCTTGATCGCAATATAAAGGGAAAAACATCTTATTGCATATGACTCACACTCGGAGTTTATATTCGACATGCAGTAATCCAGGAAATCCACACGTATGCAATCGGCATGATATTCCTGATCCCTCAAGATCTGAAAAAGCATCCTTCTTCTGGCTGTCGTGTTCTCTTTCAAAAGCGTATCAATGAAAAAATCCTGCAGCGACTGCAACCATACGGCATCGCTATTCTTTAGATGCGTTATGCACCACAACGCATTGTCGCTGATTTTACCACTGTCGCAGAACGCAAGTTCAAAAAGCCTGTTCCGGTTTTCCAAACGAATTGAAGCCCATTCCGCCAACGCCCGCAAATCCTTTTTACCAATACGCCCATCCAATATGAAGGCTATATCCCGTGTCATATCTCTATTCCTTATTACCTATATGCAATGAGCACATCGCAAGATGATGCGTATCATCTGTCCTTATCATTTTTAGTAAGCTTCAGATATTGTTGCCTTTCCTGCTCAGGAAAACGTTCAATGGCATAGCGCAACATTGTGCGAGGCATATAACCTGCATATCTGTCGAGGAAATCACGCAATTCCGCTTCACCGCCACGCTTTCCAACCTCACGAAGCATCCAGCCTGAAGCCTTATGAATAAGATCGTGGGAATGATTCAAATATTTGTGTGCTATACGCATTGTTTCTTCATAATCACCATTGCATATGAGGGTCCATGAAGCCACAATTGCGACACGCTGATGCCACAGGCTGTCGCTCCGGTCTGCCAGATCATATAGGATGTTCCTCATTTCAGGATGACTTACAAGATACTGTCCAAGTATTTTCGGAGCCACAAGATCCACAAGATCCCAGTTATTGCCGTAAGGAATAAGAGACAAATAGATATCAAGTATTTCCCTGATATTCTTTTCATAGTGAGATTTTTCAGCCTTCCTGAAAAGTTCAATCATAAACAAGAAGCCAGCCAGACGCACCTCATGCCATTCTGATTTCACTAAAGCAGCAGCATCTTTGATTTTCACAACTGACCGGAATTCCTTTACCAAAGCCCTCGTTTCAGGGACTCGTATTCCGAGAAATCTGTCGCCGAAGCCATACTGACCGGGCGCACATTTGAAAAAACGACTCAAATGTCTTGATTGTGACTCATCACCCATTCCAATCATAACACCCTCTATTTCCTTAGCCTTTCCTGTCATAAATATTGCCGCAGTCGTTATTTTACACGTACATAGGATTCGAAATCGTAGTTTAGACCTTTGGCGGTCTCAAACACATCAGACCTTTCAGTAAGAATCCAGTCATCCGCTGAAATCTCAGGAAAGTATGTATCAACGTTTTCCGGAATTTCGTGGATATGGGTAATTTCAAGATTATCAAGGACAGGGAATGCCTCTTCATATATCTGTCCGCCTCCGATGATGAAGATGATATCTGATCCCTCTGATTTTTTTGCTATACCGATTGCTTCGTCGAGAGAATGTGCAATAACGGAATCAGGAGACTCATAATCAGGATTTCTTGTGATTACGATATTTGTTCTTCCTGGCAGCGCTTTTGGCAATGATTCCCGGGTCTTGCGTCCCATGATGACAGGGTGACCCATTGTTAGACTCTTGAATCTTTTAAGATCCTCCTTAATATGCCAGATCAAATCGCCATTATAACCGATCTCAAAATTATCGCCCACAGCGACTATGGCACAGATTTTATGTCCGGAATCATTCATCTTTCAGAAATTTTATAATATATTTCGGCTACCATACGGACTTCCACACTTTCTCCCCGGCATACCGACTGCAAAGATATAAAAAAGTTTCCAATAAATGTATTTGAATAAAACTTATAAAACTTAAAAACATCAAAACTTGTTGAAATAAAAAAGTGAACCCGATATGAAACAGACAATTCAACAAATACGTGCGCATTATCTACAATCCGCTAATGACGGATACAAAATCAACGTAAAGCATATCATAAAAATTTTAGTTACAGTCACATTGTTATTCAGTCTGTCGACCGGGAAATCATATAGTCAGGAGCGTAATATCAATCACCGTTGGCATGAATCAATCGAGCAGCAGGACAGATGCTTCCACTCCCCTTATCTTGTATCAAACAACAGAGTGTTTTTTGACGGAAAACGAATTGACGGGGCAAATGCATCGAGCTTTATTATCTTGAAAGACGGTTATGCGAAAGACAGATGGAATGTCTACTATTGTGGAGAAAAGATGAGAGGAGTGTCAAGCGATTCGTTTGAGACTCTCGGCTATGGATACGCAAAAGACAAATGGGATGCCTACTACAACGGAGAAAAGATCAAGGGTATCATGGCAAGTAATTTTAAAGTTCTTTCAGATTGGTATGCTGTAGACAAGTGGGATGCGTATTTCGACGGCAGGAAAATTTCCGGAGCTTCCGCCAAGAATTTTGAAGTACTCGGATTCGGATATGCCAAAGACAAATGGAATGTATATTTTGACGGAGAGAAAATCAAGGGGGCATCACCCAATGGTTTTAAAGTGCTGCATGACGGATACGCAGAAGACAAATGGAATACATATTACTGGGGACAAAAAATCTGAAGTTGTTTTTAAACGTCTGAAATTTTGATTTCTCAATTGTTTTAATTACTTTTGTATCATAAAATACATGATGTGTGCGTCGATAAGTGTCAACGCACATTATTCGCATATATTGTCTTGACAGGCAGACATTATGGACTTTAAAATTACATCGAAATACAAGCCTACGGGCGATCAACCCGAGGCAATAGCCGAGCTGACTGAAGGTGTCCTTGACGGGCATCCTTCACAGACACTTCTCGGAGTGACCGGCAGCGGCAAGACTTTCACTATGGCTAACGTGATTCAGCAAGTGAAACGCCCTACGCTGATACTGAGTCACAATAAGACACTTGCAGCCCAGCTTTACGGAGAGATGAAGAATTTCTTTCCGGATAACTCAGTGCAATACTTTGTCAGCTATTACGACTATTATCAACCTGAAGCATATATTCCATCAAGCGACAAATACATTGAGAAAGACCTGATGATAAATGACCAAATTGAGAAACTACGTCTTTCTACCGTAGCTGCTCTTCTTAGCGGACGGCGTGATGTGGTAGTTGTGTCATCGGTCAGCTGCATATACGGTATGGGTAATCCGGAAGACTTCTCGAAGAGCGTAGTCAGAATCGAGCTTGGGCAAAGGATTTCACGCAATGCATTCCTCCGTCAACTTGTCGACTCACTTTACAGCCGCACGGAAACTGATCTCGGAAGCGGCGAATTCCGGGTGAAAGGTGATACAGTTGACATTAAACTATCATTTGAAGACATTCAGTTGCGCGTCATATTCTGGGGCGACGAGATCGAAAAGATACAGACAGTAGATCCACAGACCGGCATTATCCTCAGTGAACTTGACGGATTCAATATATATCCTGCCAATATATTCGTGGCAAGCAAGGAACGAACCAACAACGCGGTCAACCAAATTGCATTGGATCTGGGAAGTCAGGCTGAATTCTTCAGAAGCGAGGGCAGACTTCTTGAAGCTCAGCGCCTGACCGAAAGGGTCAATTATGATCTGGAAATGATAAAGGAACTCGGTCACTGT
The DNA here is from genome assembly GCA_029062005.1 of Muribaculaceae bacterium. Lineage (GTDB taxonomy): Bacteria > Bacteroidota > Bacteroidia > Bacteroidales > Muribaculaceae > Lepagella. Next base: position 249,585 of record JAIDQZ010000018.1, read on the forward strand.
TCCGGCATAGAAAACTATTCGCGATATTTTGACGGACGGGAGCCGGGGATGCGTCCGTTCTGTCTTCTTGACTACTTCCCCAAAGACTTCCTCACCATAATTGACGAGAGCCACGTCACACTTCCACAGTTGAGAGGCATGTATTCCGGAGACCTTGCAAGGAAACTGAACCTTGTGGAATATGGTTTCCGTCTTCCAGCCGCCATAGACAACAGACCTCTTAAATTTGATGAATTTGAGAGATTGACTCCGCAGACCATATATGTAAGCGCCACTCCCGGCGACTACGAGCTCCAGAAATCGGAAGGAATTGTCACAGAACAGATCATACGTCCTACAGGGCTCCTCGATCCCGAGATAGAGGTGCGCCCTTCAATGAACCAGATTGATGATCTGCTTGAGGAAATACAGCTTCGCATAGAACGCGGAGAACGAACACTCGTCACTACTCTAACCAAGCGTATGGCTGAAGAACTCGACGCTCATCTACAGAGCTTCGGAGTCAGGAGCGCATACATACATTCTGATGTCGATACGCTTGACAGAATAAGGATCCTTAATGACCTGAGGGAAGGGACCTATGACGTTCTGATCGGTGTAAACCTTCTGCGCGAGGGTCTTGACCTTCCGGAAGTATCACTGGTGGCAATACTTGATGCCGATAAAGAGGGATTTCTACGCAACCACCGCTCGCTTACACAGACAGCCGGGCGTGCCGCACGTAATGTCAACGGCATGGTCATCATGTATGCCGACAAGATAACAGACTCAATGCAGAAGACTATCGAAGAGACTGAACGCAGACGAGCCAAACAGATGCTCTACAACGAACAACACGGCATCACACCTACCCCGATAGTGAAAAAAACAAATACAGACCTGATAGACCTGTATCAGGGAGGCTCTGTCGATTCCGGCGATCACACGCCTGCCCGCCCGAGTGTGTCAAAACCGGGAGGCAAGAAGAACTCAATATCTGTCAAAAAGCAGGAACCTCGACCATATTTGGAAGAAGAGCATCAATCAGATGCCCTCGTAGCAGATCCCGTGGTGGAATATATGAGCGTTTCAGACCTTAAAGCACGTATCGATAAAGTACAGGCTGATATGACTAAGGCAGCCAAAGCAATGGACTTTATGGAGGCAGCCAGACTCCGCGACGAGCTTCTTGCACTCAAGGAACTCGCAACGGCTAAAGAAAAGTAAGGATCATGTACAAGAAAACCGATTTCCTCCCCACTACCGCAGACGAGATGAAAATGCTCGGATGGGATCAGCCGGACGTGATAATCTTCAGCGGAGACGCGTATGTCGATCATCCGTCGTTCGGTGCGGCTGTAATAGGACGAACTCTTCAGAAAGCCGGATACAAGGTAGCGATTGTACCTCAGCCCAACTGGCGCGACGATTTAAGGGATTTCAAGAAACTCGGCAAGCCGCGTCTATTCTTCGGAGTCTCGGCAGGAGCAATGGACTCAATGGTGAATCATTACACTGCAAACCGCCGACTCCGACATGACGATGCTTATACACCGGGAGGGAAACACGGCATGCGTCCGGACTATCCTACAATTGTCTATTCAAAAATACTTAAGGATTTATATCCAGACGTGCCGGTGATAGCGGGGGGTATCGAGGCATCACTGAGGCGCGTGGCTCATTACGATTATTGGGCAGACCGGCTCCGACCCTCCATTCTTGCGGAATCCGCCGCCGACATGATTTCGTACGGAATGGGTGAGAAAACAATGGTCGCTCTTGCCGAACGCCTTGACAAGGGAGAGAAAATATCAGAAATAAAGGATATTCCTCAGACAGTGTTCTTCACCGATCACAAAGATGCAGAAACAGATCACGAGAATTCCATTGTCCTCGCAAGTTATGAAGAATGCCTTGCAGACAAAAGAAAACAGGCAATGAATTTCCGGCATGTAGAAGAGGAAAGCAATAAATGGGAAGGCAAGACAATCTACCAGTCAACGGGAGCCCGTATGCTCAGAATAAATCCTATGTGGCAGCCCATGAGCCCCGGAGAGATCGACGCATCATTCGATCTTCCCTATACGCGTGTCCCACATCCTCGCTACAAAGGGAAGTCCATTCCTGCATACGACATGATCAGACATTCGATCTGCATGCACAGAGGGTGCTTCGGAGGCTGCGCTTTCTGCACCATCTCAGCACATCAGGGAAAATTCATTGCATCCAGAAGCAAGGAATCCATACTCAAGGAGGCTAAGCAGGTGATCCAGATGGATGATTTCAAAGGATATATATCCGACCTTGGAGGTCCTTCAGCAAATATGTATGCAATGGGAGGCAAAAATAAGGAAGCATGTAAAAGATGTGCCAGACCCTCGTGTCTTCATCCTGCGCCTTGTCCAAATCTCGATACAGACCATTCTCCCCTCACCGACATCTACAGAAGTGTCGACGCACTTCCGGGTGTGAAGAAATCATTCATCGGGAGCGGCGTCCGTTATGATCTTGCCATGGCTCCTTCCGACTCACCCGTGACAAAGAGGGCAAACGCTGAATATCTGGAAGAACTTATCGCCAATCATGTGAGCGGACGACTTAAAGTGGCTCCTGAGCATACATCAGACAAAGTACTCGACTGCATGCGCAAACCATCGTTCAAGCTATTTTATGACTTCAAGAAGGTATTTGACAGCGTTAACCGTAAACATGGACTTAACCAACAGCTCATACCCTATTTCATATCGTCGCATCCGGCATGCAGGGAAACTGATATGGCAGAGCTCGCGTGCATCACGAAAGGGCTTAACTTTCATCTTGAACAGGTGCAGGACTTCACACCAACACCGATGACAGTGTCGAGTGAAATATATTATACCGGCATACACCCGTATACGGGAGAAAAGATATTCACTGCAACGACTGAACAAGAAAAACTTGCACAACGACAATTCTTCTTCTGGTATAAGCCCGATATGAAAACCCGCATCACGGAAGAACTGCAACGGCTTCACCGTCCGGATCTTATCAGGGCACTCTATCCTGGATATTCACAATCCGTACAAAATCATCGCAAATTCAATAATTCAAACAAACCCAATAACAAAAAGACAAGAAAATGAACAAGTCAAGTTTAGCCATGGGAGCATTGATCCTACCCCTGTGCCTTGCCACATCATGCAAGGAAGGGGGCTCTGAAGAGAATGTGATCGAAAAGCCTGAGATCAATATCGTCGACGGTCAGATGACTCCGGAAGTGCTTGAGGCTCTCGGACAAGTGAACGAAGCCACCCCATCACCGGATGGAAAGACAATAGCCTTCACCATCAAATATGAGGACATCAAGGAAAACAAGGGTAATTCCGAAATATACTCCATTCCGGCAGAAGGAGGTGAGATAAAACGACTGACACGGACATCAGGATCAGAAGGCAATCTGCAGTGGATCAACGGAGGCGAGCGCCTTGCTTATCTCGGGAAAGACACCCAGGGAAAGATGCAGATCTTCTCAATGGAGCCTGACGGAAGAAACGTGACATGCCATTCTTCAGTGGAAAGCGGTGTGGAATGCTTCCTTTTCTCACCCGATTCCAAGAAGGTGGTATTCTCAACTTCCATCAAGGATTTCAATCAGAAGGACTCCACTCTTTTTGCCGGTCTTGACAAGACAAGCGGCAGACTGGTGGATGACCTGATGTACAAGCATTGGGACGAATGGGTGGAATCTATACCACATCCATTTGTGGCTGATTTCGACGGTTCTGATATTTCAGACGCAAAGGATATAATGGCAGGCGAACCGTTCGAATGTCCGATGAAGCCTTTCAATGGAGCCGAATCATTCGCATGGAGTCCGGACAGCAAAAAACTTGTCTACGTCAGCCGCAAGCTCTCGGGAATGGACTATGCCTTCTCGACCGACAGCGATCTTTTCCTATATGATCTGGAAAGCGGCAAGACCGAATGTCTGACACCTGGAGAAGATTGGCCGGGATATGACACTGACCCGACATTCTCACCTGATGGAAACAGTCTTGCATTCCTCTCAATGAAGACCGCAAAATATGAAAGCGATAAAAAACGACTGATGGTAATGGACATGGCTTCCCGCCAGGTCAGGGACCTGACTGAATGCTGGGACCGCTGGCCGGAGGGAATAGCGTGGACACCTGATGGAAAAGAAATAGTCTTCAACGGCTACAGCGACGGAGTCATGCCTATCTTCAAGGTGAATGTGGCTGATGCTAAGATCGACGTTATTGCAGAAGGTCAGTATGACTATGTCGGTGTCAAGCCTCTCGGCGATACAGGAAAAGTGGCATGCATGCGTCACTCCATGCTTGAGCCTAACGATATCTACATCGCAGAAGCGGGTAACGTGAAACAGCTGACAGAAGTCAACAAGGATATATTGTCACAACTTGCAGAAGTCAAGGTAGAGAAACATCTCGTTCCTACCACTGACGGCAAAGAGATGACATGCTGGGTTGTGCTTCCGCCGAATTTTGACCCGAATAAGAAATATCCTGCGATCCTTTATTGCCAGGGTGGTCCGCAACAGGCAGTCAGCCAGTTCTGGAGTTACCGTTGGAATTTCCGCATCATGGCATCCCAAGGATATGTAATCATCGCTCCCAACCGCAGAGGACTTCCCGGCTTCGGCGAGGAATGGAACCGTCAGATTTCAGGTGATTACGGTGGTCAGAACATGCGCGACTATTTCTCAGCCACCGACTATATAGCTGCTCAGCCATATGTCGATGAGAAAAAGATAGGTGCAATCGGCGCAAGCTATGGAGGATTCTCAGTCTACTGGCTTGCAGGACATCATGAAGGCAGGTTCGCAGCCCTCATAGCACATGCCGGAATTTTCAACATGGAGGCACAGTATCTTGAGACAGAGGAAATGTGGTTTGCCGACTTTGATATGGGTGGGGCTCCATGGGACATGAATAACGCCACTGCACAGCGCACATTCGCAACCTCACCACATAAGTATGTCAACAACTGGACCGCACCTATTCTTGTAACTGTAGGAGAACTCGACTACCGTATCCTTGCTTCCCAGGGCATGATGGCTTTCAATGCGGCAAAGATGCACGGTCTTGAAGCGGAGATGCTTGTGTTCCCGGATGAGAACCATTGGATACTTAAACCACAGAACGCCATATTATGGCAGCGCACCTTCTTCCGCTTCTTAGACAAATATCTTAAGTAATTTCCTGATTCAATATACATCTACGGGACGCACGATTTGTGCGTCCCTAATTATTTCTTAACAAGACGCAGACATATTTCATAAATAATGCGTATCTTTGCAGAAATTTTAATATCGAAGAGATTACTTTATATAAATATCAATATTCTGAATGGAACGAATCTTAAAATACAGACTGTATCACATACTTCCTCTATGCTTCCTGTTATTCCTGACCGGATGCAACCCAGATATATTTATAAATCAGAATGGGCTGCCAAATAATATGGAACTCACCATTCACGGTGACGATGGCGAGTGGTCGGCGCCGGTGACACGTAAAGGTTTGTCCCGCATATATGTCAAAGTAATTTACAACGACAGAAAATATCTTACTTATAGAAATAAAGATTATAAAATTACAGATGAACACTGTACTGCGTCAGATCTCCTGGATATAGAATATGACAATCCAATAAGTAAATATATTATAAGTTATACGGGAGACATGCTTTATATCCACAGTATCTACAATGCTTCCGACAATAAGCATATGGTATTGGTCCTTGAATATGATTATGGTACGACAAAATATATCGATGTCACTTTCAGCAAAGGCATTCCCCTGCGGTTAGAGCACCAGGAAATGGATCAAAACATGAAAATAGAGGAAAATATCGAGACAATCCCGCATTCCTTTTCTTTCTCCAACAACTCATCTGCTACACAACATGTCAACATAACTCCTTTTGCAGAGTCTTCATCTACATGCAAAATATCGGCAGCGGATGAATGGGCAACCGATTTTGAAATCAGCGGTGTAATGATTCCCTCATATTATGAGGGATGGGACTACACGGAATTAACAGATTGCATTATAGGAGAATCATTCAGTTTTAAATCTGAAAGCCTGATGACAGAGGTGTTCCCGGTGTTTGTCCCTCCCCATAAAAAAGCCACTGTAAAATATAATGTGAATTATTCTCGGGCTACGGTGAAAAGTACACTTATACTCTATAATACAGTAGATCATTTTGAGATAAGACTACCGGTGACATGCAGTTGTGTCAACCCTACAAGTTATGACTATGAAGTAATATTTGAAGACATATGAAAAGATACATTATTGTTGCCGTGCTCGTAACTCTGATATACAACTTTGCCACTGCGTCGGATACGATTCCATCCGGATTTTCATTACCATTGAGATGGCGAGCAGGAACTGACATCACAGCAGGATGGGTTGCGGGAACATGTGCATTCCTACGCGGAGAAAACCCTTCCGATGCACGTATAAACTCCACTATGTCGGTAGATGCAAGAGTTGACTTCAGCTTTAATACAAAAACGTACCAGGGAATACTGTATAAAGGGCTCTATCAGGGAATAGGAATCAATGCCAATACATTTTTCCATGGAAAAACCCTTGGCACGCCGGTTTCTGTATATGTCTATCAAGGAGCACCTTTTGCCACTATTGGCAAACATCTGCGTGCGGGATATGAATGGCAGTTCGGCACAGCCATTGGCTGGAAACCTTATACTGAACAATACATAGACAACCAAGCCCCCGTAAGCACACACGTCACAGCACACATGGCGGTTTCTGCAAAAATCCACTATGATCTGACTGAACGACTGGAAATAAGCGCCGGAGTAAACCTTAAACATTATTCTAACGGCAATACATCATGGCCTAACCGCGGTGTCAACACTGTCGGTGCTGAGATAGGAATAGCATATTCGTTGAATTCTAAAGATGATGTCACAACTCCTTCTGACGTAATAATAACCGATGCAGACAAAGGAAAATGGATGTATGACATACTGGCTTTCGGAGCGTGGAGAAAGCGCACGCTCATTGTCGACAACACACCCAATATCCTTCCCGGAAAGTTTGGCGTAATCGGAATGCAATTCTCGCCCATGCGAAAATTAAACCGATATGTCGCTGTTGGTCCTGCCTTAGACATCTTTTGGGATGAAAGTGCTGATCTTGCCCGAAACTGGGTTGAAGGCAGTTACGGAGAAAATATATTGTTTTATAGACCAGCATTCGGAAAGCAGATAAGTGCCGGAGCATCAGCACACGCAGAATTGACAATGCCTATATTCAAAATAAATGCCGGACTCGGTTATGATTTTGTAAAGCCAAACGGTGAACGACGCTTCTATCAGTCATTGGCAATTAAAGCATTTATCAGCCGCCATATCTTCCTTAATATCGGCTATAGACTCGCCCGTTTTCAGGATCCTCAGAACCTGATGCTCGGTATAGGTGTAAGATTATGAACAAAAAAAAAGAGGATGCCTGATATACATTGCATCCTCTGACAGTACAATATGTTTTAGAATTTATAGCCGATCTTCATGTTGAAGCAGTTTGACGCACCAGCATTCTTAGGTGTCCAGCACAAAGCCTGATAACCGATACCGGCATAAACCTTTCCGAAATCAAGACCTATCATTGGATTCACAACTACCGCACCCCAATCTGTGTTCTGGGTATTGATCGCGTATCCCAGATCAAGAGAGAAGAAAGGCTTGAATCCGCCTACCTTTCCGCTTATGTCACCTCTTACAAATATTGGGATAAGGGGGGCGTTGTCGAAGTTCCACTGTTCTGTGATTCCCACACCAGCACCGAGACCGATATTTTGGGTCATCATCTCGTGGATACCACCCTGCACATTAAAACGACAGGTATTTCCACCGGCAATCACCGGCTGGAACTCAACAAAAGGATTCAGGGCAAAAGCCGCAGATACGGAGGCTACAATGCCAATCAAAGTAAGGAATAACTTTTTCATAGTAATAAAGATTATTGTTTATAATTACCCAATAAACGCCAATATCCGCCATATGGTTCATTCTCCAAATAAAAAAGACCGCATGCGAGGTCTTTTATTTAATGTATAAACAGTATCGTCAGAACCTTACTCCTGCGGAGATAACTACCTGATTGTTGGAAAGACTGAGTTTAGATGTCGGACTCGGGATCTGTGGATTAGCCGGATCGGATGTATATGCATGATACTCACTGCTCATTTGTTTATGTACAAATGCTCCGTCAATATAGAAGTTATTGAAGTTATAACCAAGACCGCAGGTGATATAGTTGGTTGAGTTGTCCATCCTGTAGTTAGGCATCGTCCCCGAGGTATATATCATCATGGTTCCGTCCTTGGCTTCTTTCCTGACAGGAGATGACACATTCGCATAGCCGGCTCTCACACTGAAGCGCGGGGTGATTCGGTATTCCACGCCAAGACGTACAGTCGTGGTGGTCTTATAATAATCTTCTATTTCCGCATTCGTCGCCCACCAAGGATCCGAATTAAACATAGCGGGAGATGCTTTCACCGCCGGAGCATAATCCGGACCCCACCAATCTTCAAAGCCACCGCCATAACCATAATCATAGTAATTTCCGCCACCATTATAGAACCGCATCTTATTGTATTTCTGCCATTCAAAATCAGCACTTACAATCAGGCTTCTTCCTATGACCCCGGCAGCGCTTGCCGTAAGACGCCAGGGAGTGCGGAAATTATAGGAATTGTTACCCCATTGACCACCATTGGTGTCTGAAGAACCACTAATGCTTATTTCAGGATATTTGAAGCTTGTCTGAGCAAGATAGCTTTCATTGACAGAATACCATGTCGGAGAAGCGAAAGAAAGACCAAGACGCAGTTCCTGTATAGGGCGATATATGAGACCCACTTTGATATTGTAGCCAGTACCGCTTGCATTATAGTAATTGGTCATCATCCACTGAGAAGAAGAGTTCTCGACACCTTCAGTATTGTCTACGACCGCATTCTTCAAGCTTTCACCCCATTTGGCTGTCATACTGTAGTTCAGATCTACCACACCAAGATTCAACCCCCAGAACACTTTATTGGCGATATTACCACCTACGGCGATGTTGTATTCATTTGCACCTCCGGAAGTCAGTACATCAAACGCTCCGGATCCTGAGGTAGTGGCACCCCACTGCCCTATCCAGTTCGGCTGATCTTCCGTTCCTGTCGGAGTCATGAAATAACTGTCATAACCAAGGATGGATATCCAGGGAGCCACATAATTGCTTTCGTCGTTGGGGTTATATGGATCAAATTGCACAAAACCATCCGAATCGGTCTGAGTGGCGACATCAAAGACTGTAACACCCTCATTATTACTTACACCGGCAATGTAATTGGTAAGAGAGTTGCTCAAAGTGGGTATATATCCTGCATAGTGACCGTTGAATGAGGCTGCCTTATTGTAAGTGAAGCCTACATTTATATTCGGCATAACGGCATTAGCAAGATTCCAGGAAGCAACACCTCCGACATTGTTAAGAAAGATCTTTGTCTGGTTCTGAGTATTTCTTTCTCCTTGAGCCGAAGACGTAGCCGTCTGGCAGTCAATATCCATAGTAATTCCTATTTCACTACGTCGATAGACACCGATACCTGCCGGATTAGTAGATATGGAACTCAGATCACCGCCAAGGGCACCGAATGCGCCTCCCATACCCATATATCTTGCGGTTCCCTTCATGTCGGGCTGAGAAAAGCGGAATCCGTCGATAGCGCTCTGAGCATCTGAAAAAAACGGAAACGCCGCTGCAGCAGCAAATAAATATATCTTCTTCATATCGATTCTATTTTGAAATTATTATCTGCGACCACCTCTGCCGGATCCACCGCCACCGCTGCTTCTATGACTTCCTCCGCCGAAACTGCCTGAACCGAAGGATCCATTGCCACTTGAGCGGGTGGAACTATTATAGCTGCCGGTGTTCCGGTTGCTGTTATAACTGTTGTTCCTGTTGGAATTTGTGGAAGTATTATTATATGAGTTTCGCCTTGTATTCCCAGTATTGTGATTACTATTATTATAGTTAGATCCATTGTTGACGGTACCATTCGAATTACCGGAATAACGGTGTCCGTTGCTTCCGATAGTGTATCCACGGTTATTGCCGGTGGTAACACTATTCTTGTTGGAATTCGAACCTGATCCGCCGTATGACTGGCGGTGATTGCCGGCTATGCTCCATTGAGATCCGGAAGAGGGTCTGTTGCCACCCGGACGTGTTGACGATCCGGAAGGACGGTTTACAGCCGGACGATGAGTGCCAGCCCAGCCGTTGCCGGGATTCACAGGCCGATTCCCGGCAGGACTCCAGGTACCAACAGTACCGCCCCATACCGGACCACCCCAAGCAGGACCCCAAC
>JAIDQZ010000019.1 GCA_029062005.1 Muribaculaceae bacterium
GAGTTGTGGGGTTGTTGGGTTATGGGGTCGTGGGGGTTTGATTTTGTCGAGATTATTTTATCACCTGTACTTTCTTACCGTCGGTAAGAGCGTTCTGACCTTCCACGATGACCTCGGCATCAGCCGGCACACCTGAAATAAGCTCATAGCTCGTACCGATGCGCTGACCCAGTTCAACCTTATTGTATGAAACGGTTCCGTCTTTCTTAAGCACGTAGACATAATGGTCTCCACTTCCCTGCTGCTTCACCACGGCACGGTCAGGAACCACAACATGCATGGCATTGCCAAGAGCCAAAGTAGCCCGACCGAACATTCCCGGAAGAACGCGACCGTCGGCATTGGGAAGAGTAATCTCCACACCAACTGTGCGGCTTGCAGCGTCTACGGTAGGCATGACAAGAGACACCGTGCCACTGAAGACCTCATCGCCGTAGGTATTGAAAGTGAGTTCGACAGGCATTCCCTTGCTGATCGAGGCAAGCTGAGACTCATTGACATTGATCACAACCTTCACAGGATTGATCTTTGCCACCGTAAGGATAGGAAGCGCACCCGACATATCTCCAGGATCATAATTGCGGGCAGTCACCACTCCGTCGATGGGAGATGTCAGAACCATATTCTCACGGGCATTGGCAAGTGTACGCTCCGCCTGAGCCACTGAATTTTTTGCATTGATAAGAGTCATCTCCATCTGATCTACAGACTGCTGCGTACCTCCACCTATCTTCAGAAGTTCTACAGCACGATCGTAGTTTGTCTGGGCATTGCGGAGGGCAGCCTTAGCATTGTCGACAGCAAGCTCATACTGAATGGTATTGACATCATCAAGAAGCACCAGTTTCTGACCTTTTGCCACACGAACACCCTCATCAACATAAATCGCCTTTATACGGTTTGCCATCATAGCCGAAATATTATTGATGACTTCAGGCTCCACTGAAGCAGTATACACTGCAAGCTGATCCACGTCCTGCTCGCTGACCTTCATTGTCTTCACAACAGGAATATCTTCTTTTTCACTCTCTGTTCCGGCTTTATCCTTGCCACAGGCGGCCAGTGCAAGAGCAAGCACAAGGGCCGAAGAAACATATTTATAAGTTTTCATTTTGATTAATTAGCTTTAACTATAGCGGAATCCTTTCCGAGAAGAAGGTCAAGTTCACTTGTGGAGACGAGATAATTATATATGGCCTGCAAATATGAGAGCCGGGCACTTGTGTCGGCAAGCTCGCTGTCCCTGAGCTGAAGGTAAGAGGCAGCACCGATCTGGAAACTCTTCAGCATGATTTCGTGAGCCTTTTTTGCCTGTCGCACTCCCTCTTTGGATGAATCGATCTGTTTAGCCTGACGGTTGATATTATCAAGGGCAAGATCCACCTGCATCTTGAGGCTATTGACCAGATTTTCCTTCTGGAATGCAAGTTCTTTCTCCTGCACCTGCGCCTGCTTCATCTGATACCACTTAGCACCTCCGGAGAACACCGGCACCGAAAGGCTGATACCTACAGACGAATATGGAGAAAACTCCACATCCCGGAACATAGGTCCATTGCTTAAAGACAACCAGTTAAGATTAAAACTTGCCCCCAATGTCGGAATCCATGCAAACTTCTTCATCGTCACATTCTCAGCAGCCATCTTCTGTTGCAGTTCTAAAGAACGAAGGGATGAATTGCCTGAAAGGCTCTTGGATTCAAGCATGTATGCATACATATCCTTCTGCATATCTTCCATAGTGACGGTCGGATACAGATTGAGTGCATCGTCGATTCCCATAAGGACATTTAGCGAAAGCTGGCATTGTTTCACCGAAATGTCAGCATCCAGCAGCGACGGTTCGATATTCTTAACCTGAACTTCCGAACGAAGCACGTCATACTCCGATGCCGTTCCCTGCTCGAACTGCTTCTTATATATCTCCGCCGTATACTTCGCTATATCATAGTTCTGCTTTATCACATCCTTGGACGCGATTGCGAGCATCAGGGCATAATATGCCTTGTTTACCTGATTGACAAGTTCGAGCCGACTCGACCTGGCACTCTCAAGATTCTGTGCTATCTGAGTATCGGAAATAGAAATTGCTTTCCACAGAGCAGGGGCAATGACCGGTAGTGAAACGCTGAATCCGGTGTTCCAGGTATTGTCGGAACCCATCTTCAGTTTCTGACTCTGTCCACCCATATTCATTCTGATGGTCTGAAGTTCGATACTTCTCTGATAAGAAAGCGAGAAGCCTATCTGCGGAAGAAGATTGCCGATTGTCTCCCTTTTAGCAAAATTTACTCTCTTCACCTCAAGATCCGCAATACGGATAGTAGGACTCTGACTAAGGGCAATGTCTATACACTCTTCCCTGCTGACAGGTATGGAATCGGCATTCGAGCCGATAGCTTCCATAAGAAGAGGAGACATCTCCTGATTCTGAGCGAACGCTTGGACTCCTAAACATAAAAGTCCCGTAAGGAGCGTCGTCAGTCGATGCTTTCGAATAGTCATTATAAAATGCTATGTTATATATATTTAACTTAATAATTATATCTCACTGACATTAAGACCCCATCTCATAAAATTTCAGAGCCCCTGGGGCGGTTTTGGGCGAGTGATTTTTGCAAGTTGAAGAAGGAATGATGCGGGCATCATGACTGATGAGACTTGG
>JAIDQZ010000002.1 GCA_029062005.1 Muribaculaceae bacterium
ATTTCAAGCCCGGAGTTACCATGCATAGATCCTGGTCGATCTGGGCATCGAAGAAGAGGTTGCGTTCATACACCTTGTAATATGCTGCGTCGGTAGCCTGTGCCACGGGGTTGTTGTCGCCCGACCATGTCGAGTTGCCGCCCCACACTCCGTTGTCGTTCACCACTGGGAACGCCACTGCCGGATTGCTGTAGACCATGCTCCAGATGTTGGCGTTGGAGCCTGGACACTGCATCTCGCCGATAGAGGTGAGGATATTGGTCTTGAGCTGGGTGTATTTCCAGAGATCCACGTCAAGGTTGATGCGGATGTTGCCTCTTACATATTTGTCCTGGGTCGAATATCCGTCATTGCGGTTTGCATTCTTGATGAAGCCGTTGCTGCTCAGGAAGTTTACCATAGTGAAATAACGGAACTTCTCGCCGCCTCCGGAGAACTCGACTGAAGCGCGGTCGCCGTTGGCATTGTCGCGGAACGCCTCGCTCACCCAGTCTACGTTAGGATAAAGTGTAGGATATTTTCCGCTTGCGAAGTTGTCGATATCCTGCTGGCTGTATTTGGCAAACAAGCCCTGTCCCTCGTTGTAGAGAGCCTCGTTCATCGCCTTCGCATAAGTGGTGCCGTTGACAAACTTGGGCTTGTTGGTCATGTGTGAGAACACATGCTCGTAGTTGATGCGGACCACCTTCGAGTTGTATTCGCCACGCTTTGTGATCACGTTGATCACGCCGTCGGCGCCCTTGTAGCCGTAGAGTGCAGTTGCGGCCGCATCCTTGAGGATCTGCACTTCAAGCACTTCCTCGGGGTCTACGAGATTGATGTCGCGCTCGATGCCGTCGATCAATATAAGGGGAGTGCTGCCTGAAAGGCTCTGGAGACCGCGCACATAGAATGTAGGGTTCTGCGCATAATATGATCCTCCGCCTGCGATGGCGATAAGACCTTTGCCCTGACCGATGAGGGAGTTGCCCACGTTCTTGGAAGACCGCTGGTTGACCTCGTCGTTTCTGATCACGCTGACTGAGGCTGTGGAGTTCTGGCGGGTGATCTTGGCGTTGACACCGATATTATACTCCTGGTCGAGCCAACGGTTCACCTCATTGTCCTCCTTCTCCTGAGCGAATGCCGGCAGTGAGAGACCGGCGGCAAGGGTCATGAGAAAAATGTATCTGGATTTCATATAATTTCTGATGTTATTAAAGTTGTTAGTTTCGGGATCACCATCCGGGGTTCTGTATCAGACCGTAGCCCTTGTTCACCTCATCCTGCGGGAAAGGCATCATGAACCATTTCTTCACTTCCTGTGAATTCGGATCCATGCCCCATAGAGCGCGTTTGCCCTGGAAGAGCTCGAAGAACTCATATTCGAATCGTGAAGGCTCAGCCATGCCGCCGTTCTTGTCATCGCCGAAGTATGGACTGTTGCGGCGCACCCACTGGTTCTGCGCGTTCTTGATCATACGGTAGGTAGCCATGCCGTGGAGCTGCTTGGTCATCCAGTCGCCACGCATGCGGCGTATCATGTCGATGTAGCGGGCGTTGGTCATACCCAACTCGCAGGCACGCTCGCGGAGGATCTCCTCGATAAGGTTGTCCTTGTTGTTCCTGAGGTCCAATGCCGTGTTGCAGCTTACGATACCCTTGAGTCCGACGCGTGCACGGATCTTGTCTACCTGTGTGATTGCGTCGTCGAGACGTCCGCATTCAGCCAGACATTCCGCATACATCAGGATCATGTCGGGGATTGTCAGCACGTTCCAGTGCATGTTGTAGTCGCGCCAGTATTCGCCCTGTGAGAGCACATACTTGTAAGCCGCGAAGCCTGTCGGGCAGTAGCTGGTGAGACTCTCTGCAGTCGTTCCGTCAAGTGCCTTGACGGTGACGCCGGCGTGCTGACCGCCTACCCAGGTCTCGATGATCTGTCCGGAAGACTTGCCGTCCATCTTGTTATAGTCAAGTGCCTCGGGCACGCCCGACACACGGGCGTTCTCATAAAGGCGCGGGTCGCGTGAGGTGGATTTGTTGAAGCCGCCGCGCACTGCCTTGTATGTATAGAAAAGCTTATCGTTGTCAGATGCGCCTCCCTTGCCGTCAAGACAGGTGTAGACTGTAGTCTCTGTGTCATCCTTCTCGACTATGTATTTATAAGCCTCTTTCATGTCGGTGTCATGATTGAACGGCTTGCCGTCGCTCCAGGGGAACATCTCGATGTACTCAACGGAAGGAGAGTGGTTGTTGCGGTTCACGCTCCATGTGTTCCAGAGGAGCCAAACGTATGTGCCCTGTGTGCCGTAGTAGTCGCAGGTCTTTGTCCAGTGGATGTTTTCCGGGCTGTCGTCCATGAGGTATCCGCGGCGGTATGCCACGCGGTAGCCGTCGCTTGTCTTGGAAGCCGCCTCCACAAGATGGTAGTAATCGCCGTTGTTGCTGTTCTCCTGCCAGAAATCATCGAAAGCCTTGAGGGCGCGCTGCCATCTCTGCTGGCTGTAGTCGCCATACCATACGAGGTGCTGCTGCTCTGCTTCCGACTCGCCGCCGAAATATGGCTGATCGGAGTTGTAGAGAGGAGATGCGGCAAGCCAGAGCACCTGTGCCTTCAGCGCCATCACGCCTGCCTTGGTCCAGCGGCCGGTCTGAAGTGAGCTTGACTCGGCGTCATTTCCGTTGTACGCCCAGTAGAGGTTGTCCTTAGCCTCGTCACACCATCTTACGATAGCGTCTACAGTCTCCTCGAATGTGGCGCGCTTTCCTATTCCACCGTCCACATCACCCTGGGTGATGGTCTTCTCGATGATCGGGAGTCCGCCGTAGTGGGGGAGGAGCACCGAGTAGGCGAATGCCTGGAGTGCCGTAGCCTGCGCCACGATGTAGTCTTTCTTCTTCTGGTCCATTCCGGGCACACGGTCGATATTCTCCTTGATGAGCTGCACCTGGTGGACGGTCTGCCATACCTGATCGTTGGAGAAGGAAATCAGCGGATCCACCTTGGCGTTCATGGTACCGGAGTAGTAGCTCGACCATACGCGGCATCCGCTCCAGTGCATCTGGTAGAGGTCGGTGACCGCATCGAGCTTGCCGGTGTAGTGGTCATGGTGGTTGACGCCGTCATGCTTATAGGGAAGACCATAATACTGCATGTTGTATATATGGGTCAGGAACTGGTTGACATAGTCAGGATTGGCGAAGATACTGTCCATGTTGAGGGATCCGCCGGGTGCCTTGTCGAGGAAGGCATTGCCGAGCTGCACCTCGTCGGTGCAGGAGGTGAAGGCGATTCCTGCCAGTGCCAATGCTATTATGCTGTGAAATGATTTTTTCATATTCTTAAAAAAGTTGTCGGTGTTAAGATTAGAAACCAACAGTCAGACCGGCTGTGTAGGTGCGGGTAAGCGGGTAGCTCGGCGAGCTGCTTGCACGGTTTTCCGGGTCGCCCCACTTATACTTGGAGATTGTGAAGATGTTGTAGCCGCTGAGCGAGAGACGGAGCTGTGTGAGTCCGATCTTCTTCATCCAGGGCATGTTGAAGTCGTAAGCCAGCTGGAGTGATTTGCATCTTACGTAGCTTGCGTCCTTCTCCCAGAGTGTTGATCCGGCGTATGTGTGGCTCTTGTAGACGATGGTCGGGCGCGGATATGTAGCGTTGCGGTTGTCCTCGCTCCAGCTGTCGTCAAGGTGCGTCTTGAGAAGACCGCCGTGGTCATCGCCGTTGTTGTTCCAGAACGGAGTCACGAACGCGCCGCTGAGGCTTCTTGACACGTCCCATGCGCCTGTGAACTGGGCGTTGAAAGAGATGCCTTTCCATGTCAGTCCGAGGTTAAGACCGGCAATATAGCGGGGATCGTCGGTCATGCCGTAGTCGCGTGAGTAGTCGTTGCTGTCGATCTTGCCATCGCCGTTGAGGTCTACATAGATCGGGTCGCCGTAGTTGAGGTCATCGTTTTTCTTGAGCTGCTCCGGAATGGGAGCGTCGAATTCCTGCATATATCTCTCATCGGCTGTCTCGTCGTAGTAGCCCCAGAAAAGAAGCTGTGAGCGTGCACCGATGCGGTGACCTACTGTCTTCTGATAGTCGTAGAGCTGGGGAGCCTGACCGTCTTTCACGATACGGTTGTCGTTATAAGAAAGGTTGAAGCGTACCGAGTAGCTGAAGTCGCGGTTGATGATCTGGTTCCATCCGAGGCTCAATTCCCATCCCCAGCTGTCCACCTCACCGTAGTTGGTGTAGGGGATGTCATAGCCGAGAAGGGTGGATGAATTGAAGTTCTGCAGAAGGATGTTCTTACGGTTTTCCTTATAATAGTCGAACGATGCACTAAGCTGGTTGTTGAAGAACTTTGCCTCTACGGCGTAGTTCTGCTTTACAGCTGTCTCCCATGTCACGTCGGGGTTGTTTGTCGCTGTCTGGGTGGCACCCGGCTGAACCGCCGCGTTCTTGGCGATACCGAAGAAATATCCGTAGCCGTCGCGCTGTGCAAGACCTGTGTTGTTGACCACGAACGGATCGGGGAGATACATGAAGCGGCTGCCGCCGATCTTGTCGTTACCTACCTTACCGAGAGAAACACGGAACTTCAGGAACGAGAGCCAGGGCTGGAGTCCTTCCATGAATTTTTCATTAGAAACTACCCATCCGATAGATCCTGCAGGGAAAGCACCGAAGCGCTTGCCGGGAGCGAAGTTCTCCGAGCCGTTGTAGCCGAAGTTGACCTCGGCGAGGTAGCGGTTGGCGTAGTCATATGTCACACGACCTACAAAGCCTACATAGCCACGGGCGATATCGGAATAATCTCTTGGATAGAATTCCTTGCTCTGGTTGTACAAGGCGAGAGCTGACAAACTGTGTTCGCCGAACTGGCGGTTCCAGTCGAAAGCAGCCTCGATATACCAGTTTCGCCATTTTGATGTCATGTCTCCTGGTTCGGTGTAGGTCGGAGCCTCCTCAAAAGAGTTGGTGAGATATTTGAGCGTGCCATCTTCCTGAAGCACCGGGGTTATCGTTGCTGCGGAAGATGTAAGGGTCTTCTGCTGGCTGAAGCCGCTGTTGTATGATCCCTTGGCACGGAAAGAGAGGTTTTTGGTGATCACGTCAAGCTTCTGCCTGATGATGATGTCGGAAGTGATGGTGTTGGCGGTGTTGTGGAAAGCACCTGTATTATAGGTGATGTAGGTCATAGGCGCTGTTCCTACAAAGGGAAGCGTCACTACGTGGGGGTCGCCATTCTCGTCATATTCCATGTTATAGGTCGGCTCCATGGTGGGGGAGATGTATCTGCCCTCTTCGTCGAAGCCTGCTGAAGAGAACGGGGTGGCGCCGTAGATAGCCTTCACCATACCCTCGGCACCCTGACCTGTACGCGGCTTGAAGGAGTTGTCGATCTTACCTGCGACGTTTACGCTGACTACTGTAGTAGGAGTCACGTCGATGTCAAGGTTCGAACGGTAGTTGAAACGGTTGTAGCGGTAATCGAACGCATAGTCGTTTCTGCCGTACTGGTCGAAGATACCGTCCTGACCGAAGTAGCCGGCGGAGATGAAGTATTTCACCTTTTTGTTGCCGCCCGAGATATTGACGTTGTGCTGCTGCTGCATTGTCACTTTCTTGAAGATCTCGTCGGTCCAGCGCATGTTCGGGAAGCGGATGCGGTCAGAAGGATTGTTGGAAGTGAACTTGGCAATCACCTCGTCGGAGAACATGTTGGCTGCTCCCGGGGTGTCGCTCTGCACCACATAGTTGTAGAAGTTTGCGTATTCCACAGAGTTCGCCATCTCGATAAGCTTCGTGGGTGACTGGGCGGAGAAGTTGAGCGAGACGCTGATCTTAGCCTTACCTTCCTTACCGCGCTTGGTGGTCACGAGGATCACACCGTTGGCGCCGCGCACACCGAACACTGCGGTTGCGGATGCGTCTTTCAGTACGGATATAGACTCAATTTCGTTCGGGTCTATGTCCCACATGTCGCGTTCCACGCCGTCGACCTGGATAAGGGGCTTGGCACCCTCGCTTGAGAATGTGGCTTTACCGCGGACGAAGATTTCTGCGGCGTCGGAACCCGGCTCACCTGATGTCTGCACTGTCGACACACCTGAGAGCTGACCGGCGAGCACGTTGTTGACTGAGCTGACCGGGGTGCGGGTGAGGTCTTCACTCTTGATTGATGAGATAGCGCCTGTCTGAGACACTTTCTTCTGCACGCCGAATGCGACTACCTCGACGTCCTGCAGCATGTTGGAGGCTTCCTTGAGGATAACCTTCATGCCGTCTTTGGCGGGAAGTTCCGTTGACTCATAACCTACGTATGAGATCACGAGCTTTGCTCCCGGCTTGCACTTGATGGAGAAATTACCGTCGAGATCGGCGGAGGTTCCAATGGTAGTCTTGGCAACCATGACGGTGGCGCCGATAAGCGGCTCTCCCTGGTCGTCGAACACACTACCATGAATCACTGTCTCCTGCGCGTAGAGCGCCAACGACACAAAGAGACACAACAGGGCTGTTGCAAACCGGCTGCCTCCTTGCATTCGTTTCAATACTGACAATACTTGATTGTTTTCGTATTTCATGATTAGTTGGAATGGGGTTAGTTATTAATTGTTTTTGTTTGAATTTTAGATCTTTAGGTTGTTTGAACGAGGTTTCTTAAAATGTATTATAGGTTAATAAAATATGTTTACGAATCTTTCCTATTATGTTAAAATCCGTATTTGGTAAGATTGTTATAGGTTAATTAAGCGCAAAGATACAAATAATTTTTATAAAAAATCAATATAACAAAGAATTTTTTTCAAAATTAACAAAATTTGCATTACCGTTACTGCAGTCGCACCCGGGGTAAAGGAAATGCAATAGCCAGGTAGGGACGCACGGCTCGTGCGTCCGCCGTACGAAGCACGAAATTGTCGTGTATATTGCAGTAATTTATCATTGATCATTGATTAATAATTTTTGCGCCTTTGCGTGCGATAATTATACAGTCGTCCGTGCAATCGCACCGTATTACACTACCACTGATCCTGACTCTTCGCTTCCGATTACTCACGCAAAGCCGCAAAGCATTTTCCAGTGAAATTATCAATTGGCTTCGCGACTCAGTTCAGGCAAGCCCGCCAAGATTTCGGGCTGCTGCGCTTCGCCCGGAGATCGCAAAATCAGCGCGATTCCGCGCTTCATATAATTACAGCGTATGGTAGGGACGCACGGCTCGTGCGTCCGCCCCCAGAAGCACGGAAATCCCCAAGTACAATGCCGATAACAAAATCGGACGCACGAGCCGTGCGTCCCTACCCAGCAATTGAAATAATTGATCATTGATCATTATATAAACGAGCCGTGCGTCCCTACCTTACGCGGTGAGCCTTAATTCATTTATTATCACGATAATTGATCATCATACTCGTTGGGATTAAAACAGCCGGTCAAGGAGATTTACTGCCTCTTCTTTCTTCTTATCCACAATTTTTGCATAGATCTGTGTTACGGCAATATCCGTATGACCCATGAGCTTTGAAGTCGTATATATGTCTACTCCTGCAGTCAACATCATAGTGCCGAATGTATGCCGGCTGACGTGGAAAGTAACGTTTTTATTTATTTGTGCATCTTTAGCCCATCTCTTCAATCTCCTGTTTGTGATACAATAATTCGGCATGTCGAATACTTTTTCATCATTGTCTTTCCCTCCTCTATGTGGCAAGCAGGCAATGGCTTTTTCAGATAACGGTGCAATCACCGGATGCTGTGTTTTTTTCTGGATTATGCTTATCCACATTTTATTCCCGTCATTAATTATATTGCCCCATCTCAATGCCGACACGTCGGAATGCCTCAATCCACAAAAACAGCAGAATAAAAATGCGTTTTTATCTCCCTCTGCCGAAGGAGTCACCGGCGTTTCGATCATACGCTGCAGTTCCTCTACAGTTAAATATTCACGAGTGCCTTTAGGGGTCTTTATCCTTTCTGTCTTTGAGAGTTGCCGGGTGGCGTTTGACCGGATAAGACCTTCCCTGACCGCTTCATTCAGAACGATAGATAAAGTATTGAGCATTTCTGCCTGAGTGGTCTGCGAAAGGATTCTTCGCTCTTTCCCGACTTTTTTGCCTTGGTTCTTTAAAAATCCCGCAGATCTGAGATAATCAGTGAATCCGATACAGAATCGCTTGTCGACATCAACCAGCCTGATATGTGTCCTATATATATTAAGGTGTTGTTTCAATCGCCTCAATCCTTTTATTGATGATTCCGATACCTTGTTCCTTTTACGGGATACTATGGAATCAATCCAATCAGAGAGCTGAAGACCGTCGGCAGATATATTTATTCCGGCTTTATTATCAGCGATATTTGCCAGCCGCCTGGCTTTGATTGCATTGGCTGCATTAAGGGTATTGGCGTTTGCTACTTTATCCTCCGTTGTCACCTCCGGTATCAGGTATAATTTCAGAAACTCATACTCCCTCTTCCCGTCATGGTAATAATCCAGATAAAGCGACAGATTGCCGTTGGCGAGAGACTTGAATCTAAGTTTGATCGGCTCTTTTGCCTTTGATGTTTTAATTGGTATTTCCATATTTTTGTCATTTGCTTATTTCATTGCAAAATTAAAAAAAGGATTTGTTACTTGTTCCGGAACAAGTAACAAACCGGTAACAAAGTAACAGAAAAGTAACAAAGTGCAATATATGATTATTTCAGAAATGATTTTATAGATTTCTTTAAATCATGCAATAAGCCGTTTCTTTTTTTTATCACTGAAATACGAAAACAATCAAGTATTGTCTGTATTGAAACGAATGCAAGGAGGCAGCCGGCTTGCAACAGCCCTGCTGTGTCTCTTTGTGTCGTTGGCGCTCTACGCGCAGGAGACAGTGATTCATGGTAGTGTGTTCGACGACCAGGGTGAGCCGCTCATCGGCGCAACCGTCATGGTAGCGAAATCCACTATCGGTACGTCAGCTGACCTCGATGGTAACTTCACCATCAAATGCAAGCCTGGCGCGAAGCTGGTGATCTCATACGTCGGATATGAGACAGCTGAACAGACGGCAAAAGATGGCATGAAGGTGATTCTGAAGGAATCTTCCAACATGCTGCAGGACGTGGAGGTGGTAGCCTTCGGTGTCCAGAAGAAAGTATCGCAGACAGGTGCCATCTCCTCTATTAAGAGCGAAGACCTCACCCGTACGCCGGTCAGCTCAGTCAACAACG
Organism: Muribaculaceae bacterium; assembly: GCA_029062005.1. Classification (GTDB taxonomy): domain Bacteria; phylum Bacteroidota; class Bacteroidia; order Bacteroidales; family Muribaculaceae; genus Lepagella. Next base: position 9,206 of record JAIDQZ010000002.1, read on the forward strand.
TCCTTGCCGGTCAGCTGTCAGGTGTGTCTACCGTCCAGTATTCCGGTGAGCCGGGTTCCGATGCCGCCAGCATCTTCGTGCGCGGTAAGGCGACTTGGGTAGATTCCGAACCTCTTATCCAGGTCGACGGTGTGGAACGCTCAATGTGGGACATCGACCCCAATGAAATCGAGTCTATCTCGGTGCTCAAGGACGCATCCGCTACCGCAGTGTTCGGTGTGCGAGGCGCCAACGGCGTTATCCTCGTGACTACCAAGCGCGGTAAGGAAGGAAAGGCGAAGATCGACGTTTCGCTCAACTTCTCGATGCAGTCGCCCACAAAGCTTATCGAAATGGCGAATTCAGTGGAATATGCCAATTTCTATAACTACACAAGCCGAAGCGACGGTGGAAATGACATATTTTCACAGGAAATCATTTCCCGATTCACATCTGACGATCCATATGACAAGATCCGTTTCCCCAACATGCGCTGGACCGACGAAGTGTTTAAGAAGACTACTTTCCAGCAGCAGCACAATGTCAACATCTCAGGCGGTAACAAGAGAGTGAAATACTTCGTGTCAGCCGGTTTCTTCAGCCAGGACGGTATCTTCGACCAGTATGGACGTGATGACTTCGCATTCGACTACCGCTACAACCGATTCAACTACCGTTCGAACCTTGATATAAATGTCACTCCTACCACTGACATCAGTATCAACGTGTCAGGTAAGATCGATAACTCCGCAAAACCGATTACCGGTCAGGGAGCCGCCGGCATGGTGAAATCCATTTATGCCGCCACTCCTTTCTCCACTCCCGGTTTTGACGAAGAGGGACGATTCATCACTCTTGACAACAGCGCCGATTATAATGTTGAATATGACGCGGATGGAAATCCCAATGTAGTTGCTCTTCCCTTTGTGGGTGGCAATCCTATGGGTTATGTGTTTACCAATGGCGCTTACCATAATACTGCCAATACCATCAACTCCGACGTCATACTGAAGCAGAAATTAGACATTATCACCAAAAATCTTGCTTTTAGAGTAAAAGGATCTTACAACAGCGGCTTCAGCCTTCAGAAGACCCTCAAAGCTTCGACAGCATCCATCAAGCCTAAGATGATGGAAGACGGAACCCTCCAGTTTGAACACGGCGGATATCAGGATCCTCCTGAATATTCCGAGCCAAGCAATGCGGGAAAATGGCGTAACTGGTATATTGAAGCGGCTCTTGACTGGAATCGTGAATTCGGAAATCACAATGTCACCGCCCTCGCGCTCTACAATCAGAGCAGGGATTATTACTACGGAAGCACCTATAAGGATATTCCGCGTGGCTACGTAGGTTTCGTAGGCCGTGTGACTTATGACTATGACAACCGTTACCTCGCCGAGGTCAACTTCGGCTACAACGGCTCGGAAAACTTCGCTCCCGGCAAGCGTTTCGGCGCTTTCCCCGCCGGATCTATCGGTTGGGTGGTTTCAAACGAAAAATTCATGGAAGGACTTCAGCCCTGGCTTTCTTTCCTGAAGTTCCGCGTTTCTCTCGGTAAGGTTGGTAATGACAAACTTCCCAGTCAACTTAGATTCGGCTACCTCCCTGATTCATTCGGTGTGAATTCAGGATCTCTTTGGAATCGAAATGCAGATGCAAGTTATTATGCTTATTGGTTCGGTATCGCCAACGGCGGTTCGGCTCAGCCGGGTGCATGGGAGATGCAGAAGAACAACCCTGACATCACATGGGAAACAGCTGTGAAGCAGAACTACGCCGTAGAAGCAAAGTTCTTCAACAACAAGCTTAGTGCATCGTTCGACTATTATAAAGAACATCGCGACAACATCCTTCTGCAAAATTATAATGCCGCCAATATCCTCGGCTACAATCCGCCTATGACCAACTACGGTGTCGTAGACAGCTGGGGTTGGGAACTCTCAGTGGGCTGGAATGATTTCGTCGGCAAGGATTTCAACTACTATGTCAAGTTCAATCTTTCTTACAACGACAATAAGATTATAAAGGATGGTCAGGCACCTCAGTCTTATGACTACCAGAAGACGGTAGGGCATCGCATCGGCTCCCGTTCGCAACTTCAATTCTGGGGTTATTATGACGAAACCGCGGAACAAAGATATCTTGACGAGTTCGGTGTAGCTATGCCGGAGCAGATCAAATCTAACGATCTCTTGAATCCGGGCGATCCTATCTATGTGGATCAGAACGGTGACGGAAAGATCGATGGAAATGATTATACTCGCAATCTCGGACTCACCGACGACCCGCGATTCATCGCCGGTCTTAATCTCGGCGGTTCATGGAAAGGACTTACTTTGGCTCTCCAGTTCTCAGGCGCATGGGACGTGACACGCAGCATCTCGGGTGCTTTCATGATGCCGTTCTGGAACGCCGCAACCGACGGACAGGGCGGTCTTCTGAAGACTCACCTCTACGACAGCTGGTCGGTGGATAATCCCAATGCCGAATATCCTCGTCCGACTATCTCCTACACATCTCACACATATGCAGGCTCCACACTCTGGGAGAAGGACGCGAGCTATTTCCGCTGCAAGTCAGCTCAGATCGCCTACGATTTCAATATGCCGTGGATGAAGAAAATCGGTGTTTCCAGACTTCGTCTGTCACTCAGTGGCTACAACCTCTTCACATTCACCAAATATAAATGGGGTGACCCGGAAAACCGCGCAAGCAGCAGCCCTGACTATCCTGTGACTCGTACTTATACTCTTGGTCTAACTGTGGGATTCTAAAACTTTTGTCTTAAACTATTGAAGATAATGAAAAAATCAATTAAAAATATAGCCGCTGTTTTTCTTGCAGGCTTGGCGCTTGCCTCCTGCACCGACGAGGTGCAATTGGGAAATGCGTTCCTCGACAAGGCTCCCGGCGGCACTGCCAATCTTGACAGTATCTTTACAAATCCTGACTACATCAATCAATTCCTGACCGGCATCTACGCTCAACAATATTACGGACTTTGCTATAACCAGAATCGTCAGAACTCAGCTCAGTCCTACAAGGGAAAGCTTGATGGAGCCACCGACCTTTATCAAGTTCACTTCCCTCAGCTTGCTGTCTGGAATGATTACTATTTAGGCGGACTTACCGCGAAAGGAACTCCTCTGATTTCCTTCAGCAGCGACAGAATCTGGGAAACAGTGCATCAGGCTTGTCTGATTAAGGAAAATATCGACAAGTGCACCACTATGGATCAGAGAAAGAAAGACTATATAGTGGCTCAGGCAACTGCCCTGCAGGCTTATGCCTACACTGTCCTTCTTCCTCACTATGGCGGACTCCCGATAGTGAACAAGACTATCACTGACACTGATGGTGAGATCGGACCCCGCAAGACTTTCGAGGAAACTGTCAATTTTATCGTAGACCTTTGCGATGAAGCAAAAGACCACCTCTATTGGGCTTATAACGGTAATGACTCCGAAAGCAACTCCCTGCAGACCGGCCGCTGGACTAAAGCCGGCGTGATGGCACTGAAAGCTCAGGTGCTCTGGCTTGCCGCTTCTCCTTTGTTTAATGATAATCAGTCTTATTATGACGGAAGCACCGAGGCGGAACAAAATCATCTCGTGTGGTATGGCAATTATGATGCCGCACGATGGCAACGTGCGCTCCAGGCTTTCGAGGATTTCTGGCAAGAAAACAATAACAACGGTGAATACTATCATCTTCTGATGCCGGTAGTCAAGGGCACCGATAATTTACGTGATGCTTACCGAGTGGCTTACCGTCGCGGCTACATGATGGACGACAGTCCGGAAGTGATCCACTACACCAGAGTGGCTGAAACTTGGGGTACACAAGGCACTTACTCCTGGTTGGCATGGAATGGCAACGGCTGGTATGGTAACAATGGCGGCAATGTGTGGCGTCTGTGTCACTATCCGACTGTGGAATACGTCGAGATGTTCCCCTGGAGCGACGGCGCGCCGTTCGACCGCAGCGCTGACATGAAGTATCAGGAGACAAGAGATATCGAGGCCGACGGCACTAAAGCTGATGTCTATACCTGCCTCAACGGTCAGTATGACAAACTTTTCTGGAAATGGACCATCTCTACCCGCTCTAAGAAGAAAGAGGCAAGCCGCGACCCGCGTCTGTATGAAAATGCGCTTGTCGCAGGCACTGTGAAGCAACTTGACTTCTCCTCGATGGAAGGTAAGTCTACCGGAACCGAAATCTGGGAAAACTGGGTCGGCGGACAAGACGGAAATTTCGATGTGAAGAATCAGGACGGCACCATCAGCGAGAATCTTTCCACTCAGTGTCCTACCGGATTCGGTGTCTACAAATATGTATTGTCGCAGAAGGAATTTTCCCGTAACTACAATATGCACTGGAACGTGCTCACTATTCCCGACATGATCCTCATGTATGCCGAATGTCTGGCAGAGACCGGAAACCTTACGGGCGCCATCGATCAGGTGGATAAGATCCGCGCGCGTGTGGGCATGAAGAGCATCAATTCATCCTACAACAAGGATCTGAACCTGGCATCCAACAAGGACAACCTCATCGAGGAAATCCTTCGCGAACGCGCTTGTGAGCTTGGCATGACCAATGCAAGATATATCGACATGGTGCGTCGCAAACGCACCGACTGGATGACCAAGCAGCTCCACGGCATGGCGACTTACCGAATGATAAAGGACCCTGTGACCCAGAAGTGGGTGCGCCGTATGGCTCCTTGGGTAGGTAATGATTACAACAACGGATTGGATGAGCCTAACCGTTTCGAATATGAATTCTTCGAACTCTTCCAGGGCAAACGCGTACTCTGGAACAAAGATCCTAATTCTCTCGAAGTGAAGAAGTGGCTTATGTCGCCGTTCCCGCAAGACGAAGTCAACAAAGGATATGGTATAGTTCAGAACCCCGGTTGGTAATCTCCAATTTTCTAAAATCAAACAACAATGAAATCAAAAAATATATTTCTAATGTCGATCGCCGCAGGCCTCGCCCTGCCGGTCACGGCTCAGGAAACTGTGGATTCCGTCGCCAATAAATGGCTTGCGCAAGATTATCATATCGGCACTAATCTTCCGGTCGATCGCCGGAACTCCACGGCATCAGTCAGCGTGATCAAGATCGATGATGCAAGTGAGCGTTCTGCAAAGAATATCAGCAATACTCTTGTGGGTCAGGGCAAAGGTTTGATTTCCATTGCCGGCTCCGGTAGCTACTACGCTCAGAATCCGACTTTCTATGTCCGCGGACTTCAAAGTCTTTCGGGCAGCACTCCTCTTATCCTGATAGATGGCATCGAGCGTGACATCAATCTCGTGGATCCGGAAGAAGTTTCCGAAGTTCAGATTCTCAAGGATGCGGCCGCTACTGCCCTTTACGGATATAAAGGAGCCGACGGTGTGATAAATGTCATCACAAAACATGGCGAATACAATTCACGCACTGTCCGCATGACATATGAACACGTTTTCTCTCACATGACCAACAAACCTAAGTTTGTCGACGGCGCCACCTATGCGATGGCCATGAACGAGGCGCTTTGGAATGAAGGTCAGGGACTGTTTGCAAAATATTCGCAACAGGATATCAATGCTTTTACAAGCGGACAGTATCCTGCGCTCTATCCTAATGTGGATTGGGTGAGCGAGACTTTCCGCAACAATGCCAACGGCGACCGGGCATCTGTAGAATTCTCCGGTGGTGGCGAAAGATTCCGCTATTTCACTATGGCAAATTTCATCTACAATGCAGGTTTCATCAAGAATTCGAATAATAACGAGGGATATTCCACTCAGGATAAATATGTGAGGGGCAACATCCGTATGAACCTTGACGTGGATCTGTGGAAATATACTCAATTGCGCACGAGCATTCATACTTCGCTTGGCGAGATGCAGACTCCGGGCGCTCAGGCTAATCTCTGGTCGATGATCTACGGTTTGCCTTCAGTTGCCTTCCCTGTAAGAAATGAAACCGGAATCTGGGGTGGTAATTCCACATGGTCGGGCGACAACAACCCTGTGGCTCAGAGCATCGACGCCGCCTATTCCAAG
>JAIDQZ010000020.1 GCA_029062005.1 Muribaculaceae bacterium
CCCCAGGGCATAAAGATAAGCTCAATGCAATCCGGTCTCAACATCGTGATCGAACCGGACGGTACAGTGCGCAAAGTCATGAAAAAATAAGCAGCCCCCTATTCTCAATAAAGAATAAATAGATCCACATAGAGCGAACCCGGAGACTCGATCCATGAGTCTCCGGGTCTTTTTATTACGTGAATACTATAAAAAAACACACATTATCCATTAAACGAAACAGGTATTAATCAGTCATAAACTTACCGGGGAACAAGCTTAAACTTATTTACAAATTCAAAAAAATCAAAAAGAAGCATTAAAAATGAAATTCTTTCAAACAATAAAAAAATGAAAAAAAACAAAATCTTCATGCTAATGGTATCTCTTGCGCTTCCAATAATCGCAAGTGCTGCTGACTACCCTTGGCTAACGTTCAAAATGACAGATGATACGGAACTTTCCGTAGCCTCGGACAACCTGACCATCAATTACGAGGACGGCTATCTTCACCTTCTCTCAACATCGGCAGAGCAGTCGATCCCTGTGGATCAAATCAAATCTATGAAATTCACACAAAGTCCTGCCGCCGTTATTAATGTGACGGACAGCATATCAGGAAATGCCTATTATTACAATCTTTCCGGAATAATGGTAGGACATTTCTCTTCTGTGGAAGATGCAAGGAAAGCTCTTCCGTCGGGGATGTACATAGTTAAAACCGATTCGAAGACATTCAAAGCATCACTGTAGACATCATGAAAAAAATATTTACATTGGCTGCCACAGCAGCCTTCGTCATCATTGCAAATGCACAGACGATCAATCTCAGCAACAATAAAGGAGTGACTTATCGGTTTCCTGCAGAAATAACCGGAGAAATGATTTTCGATGGAGAAAACGTGACTATCGCCGATAAGGAATTCAATCTAAAGGAGTGGTCGCGAATAAACGTGAACGATATCAATACAGCCGACAATACAGTAGAAGTAACCTACTCAGGAGATTCTGCCTCGGTAGCAGTATCGGGCAATATCGCACGATATATAGATGTGGAAATCGACAGAAGCCACGTAGCAATAACACAGTCCGAACTTGTTTCAGCAGAGACGTGCGGAGAAATAACTTACATACTCAAAGGGGAATCAACCAACGGTGGGCTCCTGTTGTCAGGATCATACAAATCAACTATTGAACTTCAGGGACTCACGCTGACTAATCTATCCGGAGCCGCCTTAGATATTGAAAACGGCAAAAGAATCGCACTGAGCGCAAAAAACGGCACTGTAAATTTTCTCTCAGACGGAGCAGGGAGTCAGAAAGGAGCCATCTCCTGTAAAGGTCATCTCGAACTGAAAGGGAAAGGTGAACTTACCGTATGCGGCAATAAGTCTCACGCCATCTATGCTAAGGAATACGTGGAGATGAAAAATCTCACGCTCTATATAACAAAAGCCGTAAAGGACGGCATCAACTGCAACCAATATTTCCTTATTGAAAGCGGATCCGTGAATATCAGCAATACGGGAGACGACGGAATTCAGACGGCGTTCAAGGACGACACGAACCGTGAGGATGAAGATACAGGTACAATCTTTATAAAAGGCGGCATTGTCAATATATCCATTACCGCGGATGCAGCCAAATGCCTAAAGGCAGATGGAGATATAATGATTTCGGACGGCACTCTTGACCTTACAAGCAGTGCCAACGGCATATGGGACAGCACAAAAAACAAGACAAAGGCTTCAGCATGCATAGGAGCCGACGGCAATGTGACGATAAGCGGGGGATCTCTTGACCTGAAAGCAACCGGAAGCGGTGGAAAAGGAATTTCATGCGACGGTGTCTTCACGGCAGAAGGAGGAAAGACAGTCATCTCTACCACCGGAGGCATGCTCGTCTACAGCAATGGGACATTGAATCATAATTACACATCGTCAGCAGACAGAATCAATTCAGACTACAAATCCTCGGCAAAGGGAATCAAAGCAGACAGTGGGGTAAGGATAAACAACGGTGAAATTCAAATCACGACAGCCACCAACAATGCAGAAGGGATAGAAAGTAAAAGTGACCTTGAGATAAACGGCGGGACTATCTTTGTAAAGGCATACGACGACGGAATCAATTCAACAAAGGATTTCAGGGTGAATGGAGGTGACCTGACAGTCATATCCATAGTAGGAGACGGTCTTGACTCGAACGGCAATCTATACATCAACGGCGGTTATATCAGGACCATGGGTTCCGGCGGAGCGGAGATGGGACTTGACGCAGCCACAGAAAGCGGATGCGCGGTATTCATTACCGGAGGCACCCTTCTCTCTTTCGGAGGAAGCAATACCTTCCCTAATAAAAGCGGATCAACGCAAGCTTTCGTAAAGACAAACGGAGCGATCCAGCCTGATACCGAAGTGTCAGTGAAATCAGGTGATGAAATCCTTGCCACTTTCAAAGTACCCACCGAGTATTCTTCATCGAGAAGCATAGCTTACGGACCGGGTAACGGCCCGGGCGGTGGAGGATGGCAACCCGGAGGAGGTTCGGGCAACGGTTCAATCATGATCAGCTGTCCTGAACTTAAATCGGGTGTGTCCTATACAATACTTAACGGAAGCGCCACATATTCCGCCACAGCAGCACTCACCTCCTCCGGTAGATAACAACGGATACAAAATCGATAAAAAATCATTGAATATTTGTAAGTTCGGATTTTTTATATTAATTTTGCGGCATCTTTGGGAAAGGTATGTCCCGTCCGGTCCTGCATGTCCGGAAGGAAACTACAGGAACTTTCACTGGCAACCGCCCTCAGACAGAGATTTATTAACCATATTAACTAACTTTTTTAATGAGCGAACTTAATGTTCAGACCCCGATCGAAGATTTCGATTGGGATGCCTACGAAAAAGGCAC
>JAIDQZ010000021.1 GCA_029062005.1 Muribaculaceae bacterium
GTTAAACAATTAGGTAATATGACAAAGATTGGTATTAACGGTTTCGGCCGTATCGGTCGTTTCGTTTTCCGCGCTTCTACTAAGCGTGACGACATCGAGGTAGTTGCTATCAACGACCTTCTCCCCGTAGACTACATGGCTTACATGCTGAAGTATGACACAATGCACGGCAAATTCGACGGCACTGTTGACTACGACCTCGAAAAGAGCCTTCTTATCGTTAACGGAAAGGAAATCAAAGTTTCAGCTTGCCGCGACCCGAAAGAAATCGGATGGGGCGAAAAAGGTGCTGAATACGTAGTTGAATCAACTGGTCTCTTCCTTACTAAGGAAAAAGCTCAGGGTCACATCGAAGCCGGTGCTAAATACGTTGTTATGTCTGCTCCTTCAAAGGACGACACACCGATGTTCGTTTGCGGCGTTAACCAGGACGCATACGTAAAGGGTACTCAGTTCGTATCTAACGCTTCCTGCACCACTAACTGTCTTGCTCCTATCGCTAAGGTCCTCAACGACAAGTTCGGTCTTAAGGAAGGTCTTATGACTACTGTTCACTCTACTACTGCTACTCAGAAGACTGTTGACGGTCCTTCCATGAAAGACTGGCGCGGTGGTCGTGCTGCTTCCGGCAACATCATCCCCTCTTCTACCGGTGCTGCAAAGGCTGTAGGCAAAGTTATTCCTGAACTCAACGGCAAGCTCACAGGTATCTCTATGCGTGTCCCCACTCTTGACGTATCTGTAGTTGACCTTACTTGCGTGCTTGAGAAGCCCGCTACTAAGGAAGCTATCTGCGCTGCTATGAAAGAAGCTGCTGAAGGCGAACTCAAGGGAGTACTCGGCTACACTGAAGACGCAGTCGTTTCAAGCGACTTCCTCGGTGATCCCCGCACTTCTATCTTCGATGCAAATGCAGGTGTTTACTTGACTGACAACTTTGTTAAGGTTATCTCTTGGTATGACAACGAGATCGGCTACTCAAACAAAGTTCTCGACCTCATCGCTCACATGAAGAAAGTAAACGGTTAATAAGCCATTCTATAATAAAAAAGGATGATCGCTTGATCATCCTTTTTTTATTAGTGGACCAGGCAATTGGTCAAATCTACACATAGGTAAATTCATGGATAAAAAAAGAGAGGCAATGCCTCTCTTTTTTTAATATGCATAATGCATTTTAGTCGATCGCCCAAACGAGATACATCGCACCCCAGGTGAATCCTGCGCCGAACGCCGTCAGCACTATCTTATCTCCTTTATGGAGCTTGTTCTTGAATTCGTCAAGACATATTGGAATGGAAGCTGCCGATGTATTGCCCGTCTTCTGGATATTGACCAGTATTTTTTCTTCAGGAAGCTTGATGCGCGATCCGATTGCTTCAATTATTCGGAGATTTGCCTGATGAGGCACAAACCAATCAAGAGTCTCGGCATCCAGACCGTTACGCTGCATCACTGTAAGCGATGAACGCAACATATCGAAGACAGCATGCTTGTAGACTGCACGTCCCTCCTGATATACATAATGCTCACGCGCTTCAACGGTTTCAACTGATGCAGGTTTCACACTGCCTCCTGCCTTCATGAGAAGATGAGGCAGTCCTGAGCCATCTACATGGAGTTCTGCATCCTTCACGCCAAGACTTTCATCTTCCGAAGGCTCGACGAGCACTGCTGCCGCACCATCACCAAAAAGAGGACATGTCTGGCGATCCTGATAATCAGTCATTGAACTCATCTTTTCTGCACATACCACTACAATCCTTTTGTAAAGACCGGAAGTGATATATGCACGCGCATCCTGCATTCCTACTATGAAGCCGGCACATGCAGCCTGTATGTCGTAGCCATAGGCTTTCTTGAGTCCGCATTCATGAATTATGACGGATGCTGTGGAGGGAAATCTATAATCAGGGTTGGATGTAGCGCATATAAGAAGGTCAATGCTTGCAGGGTCTATGTTATAATCGGCAAAAAGACGGTCTACCGCCTGCTTACCGAGATAGCTGGATCCCTTTCCCTCTTCCTTCAGAATGTGACGTTCCTTGATACCTACACGGGTAGTGATCCACTCGTCATTGGTATCCACCATCTTCGACAACATCTCATTGTCAAGGATGTCGTCGGGCAAATAAGAAGCTATTCCTGTTATTACAGCTTGTGTCATTACATCACTGCTTTCTCGATAACGAGTTTTCCGCGATAGTATCCGCATTCACCACAGATAGTGTGCCATACATGCCATGCGCCACAATTGGGGCAGATTGCAAGTGTCGGGATAAGCGCCATGTCATGTGTACGGCGCTTTGCGGTGCGGGTGTGCGATTGTCTACGTTTAGGATGTGCCATCTTTATTCAAAATTTATTGGACAGCCATTTCTCCCTTCCTTCTCCGGAAGAAATCATGACCGCCGTCGGTTATTAATTATTCTTCTTTTATATGTCATTATCCTCAGGATCCTGACCTTCGGATGAATGTTTGCTCATTATCTCTTCCATCTCCGGGTTGCACTCCCCTTCAGGGTGGACATGCCGCAACGGGATGCTTAGCAAAATTGTATCTGCTATAAGAGGTGACAGATCGAAATCCACATCGCTCTCGGGAATGGTGATGGTTTCGTCATTTTCGTCATATTCTTCGCCATAACGAACATTCACATCATAGTCTTCGTCTATGTCAAGGCGCATCGGATCAAGACATCTGTCACATGGAATTTCTATCCATCCCTGACATGTTATGCCTATCTCATATATGCCATGATGCACATCTACGTCTACATATGCAGTGACATCAGCTCCTTTCACGTCGTCGTTTCCTCGTGACGCAAAGAAGTCTCCATTCACCTTCATCTCATACTCGTGATGACCTTCACCAAGAGCAGGAAGGGCTATTATGAATTGCTTTAAATCACACATCTCTTATAATGCGTTTCTTTTGCGCCGCAAAATTAATCATTTTTCGCCGATTACACAAATATTTTTCGCCTTTTTTATGGAACACCAATGCACTGCAAAAAATGTAAGCATATTTTTTATGTAGAAAACCTGTAGATAACTGTTGATAAAATGTTGAAAACACTTCAATATATGTAGAAAACCATACTCTGTGTATGGAGAGGATAGAGATGACCGGAGGTGTCAGATAACTTTTAAGCATCTTTTCTTCAAATTTTCCTTAGCCTTATTTTCAAAAATTGCACCTTTTTCTACAAAACTTATATGAAAATTTATTAACTTTGCAGTTATCTACAGAGTGTAGAAAAAGTCGGCATTGCTCTGATTTTTCAACTCATTGCAGTTTTACAACTTGTAGATAACCGCAGATTATTACTCAATAACTGACAAATGCAAATATTTCAGTCAAAAGTAATCTTCATTTATCTACATACTTTATTGTTGTTGTTGATTTTTTTATTTAATTTATTTTTAAAACATAGAAAAAATAAAAAATGCAGTCGAAAACATCCATACTCGATACTCCTGTAGCGAGGCAGCTCGCTGAAGAGATTGCCTCACTTAAGAAAGAGAAGAATGCTGTCATCATGGCTCATTATTATCAGCGCGATGAAATAAAGGAGATGGCAGATTTTATCGGCGACTCCCTTGCGCTCGCACGAAAGGCGGCTGAGACCGATGCGGATGTGATAGTGATGTGTGGAGTGCATTTCATGGGGGAAACGGCGAAAATACTTTGTCCCGACCGCAAAGTGATCATACCTGCTCCGGAAGCCGGTTGCTCGCTTGCCGACAGCTGCAATCCCGTGGAATTTGAAAAATTCGTAAGCCAACACCCCGATCACACAGTAATAAGCTATGTAAATACATCAGCCGCCGTGAAGGCGCTTACTGATATTGTAGTAACTTCAGGCAATGCCCGCAAGATAGTGGAGTCCCTTCCGGAAGATGAAAAGATAATATTCGGTCCTGACCATAATCTTGGCGAATATATTAATTCAGTGACAGGACGCAACATGCTTTTATGGAATGGAGCATGTCATGTACACGACCGTTTTTCACTTCAGGGTATAGCGGATCTGAAGAGTAAGCATCCCGGAGCAAAAGTGCTGGTGCATCCCGAGTGTCGGCGTCCACTTCAGCTGATAGCGGATAAGGTAGGGAGTACGGCTGCATTGCTTGACTTTGCACGTAAAGATGATGCGAAGGAATACATAGTGGTGACTGAAAGCGGCATTCTCTTCGATATGCAGCGTGAATGTCCTGAGAAAATCTTCATTCCGGCTCCGGCTGAAGATGCGGAATGCCAGTGCAACGAATGCGACTATATGAAGATGATAACACTTGAAAAACTTCGCGACGCATTGCGCGATGGCAAGCCTGAGATCCATGTAGATCCCGAGATTGCAAAGAAAGCACTGAAACCTATTGAAAGAATGCTGCAACTTTCATAATTTTGAATGCTTGATTTAGAATTTTGAGCTGAAAGGTGACTAAAGTTGAAAATTCTTAATTTTCAATTATGAAAAAGAAGAATATAGTTGAACTCACAAACTACAGTGTGGAGGAATATAAGGAAGTGAAAAAACTTCCTTTCCTTATTCTTCTCGACAATGTACGTTCCATGCAGAATGTTGGTTCCATATTGCGCACATCAGATGCTTTTCTTATAAATGAGGTTGTTATGGGAGGTATCACCGGTGTGCCTCCTCATAAGGAAATATCTAAGACTGCTCTCGGTGCGGAGTATTCTGTAGCATGGCGACATGTAGAGGATGCGTTAAAGGAATGCAGGCGTCTTAAAGATGAAGGGTGGATACTGTGTGTGCTTGAACAGGCTCATGGCAGTACCGACCTCATGCGGTTTCAGGCTCAGGAAGGTAAAAAATATCTTCTCGTAGTAGGTAATGAAGTGCAGGGTGTGGATCAGAGTATAGTGGATATGGCGGATGTAATTCTTGAAATACCCATGTATGGAGTAAAGCATAGCCTCAATGTAGCTGTAAGTGCCGGAATGGCGATATGGAAAATTTCTGATTCTCTCAAACATCTTTCATTATAAGATTGTTGAAAACTTAAATAGCCCTCTAATATAAAAAGAATGTACTATGAAAAAGAATTTACTATGTCTTCCTATTGTTGCAGTATTGTTGCTCACACTATCTTCCTGCGATGTCGAATACTGGAATCCCGAGCCTCCTAACGGTTGGAATACTTTTTATGACAGCAACCTCAGGGGCTGCTGGCAGCTATATCAGGTAAATTCCGACTATGTTAGAGGCGATGAGGTGAATTATATGTATTTCAACGGTGATGGACGTGGTACATATTTTTATTATGACCGTGGATATCAGGAAACCGAACGCCTTGCTTACTGGTGTCAGCGATCAGTCAGCGGCACATCCTCTCTGCAGATCAACATTCAATATGAATATGGAAGTCCATCGACAATGAATTATTGGTTCAGCGATGCAGACACCCTATGGATGCAGTGGCGCAATTCATACGGTGTGCAGACTTACGTATATAAATATGTAAGTCGTGTCCCCTGGTAAATGATAAGTTATAAGAAATAAATAATAAAGTCCTTGAAGTTAAAGCTCACTTCAAGGACTTTTCTATATTTTTTGATTATAGTTCTATATTTTTTGATAAATTTCTTGTGGCTTACCGACGGTTTATCTATATTTGCAGTAATTTTTGAAAGAAAAGGCAACATATGAAGAAAGTTAAATGTATTTTATCGTATGTCGAAGCCAGTGAAGTATATCATAGAGAATCCACGCGATATATTGTGGGGATTAACCGTTACCACTGTCGGATATGAGAAAATAAGATCCGGTGAGCCGTATCCTACCGACTGCCATCTTGACAGTCACAGTTTCTCACCCTCTAAAGGAAGGGTGCTTCAGGAGTATCAGCTTGTATACATTACTGAGGGAAGCGGCATATTTGAATCCTCTGCATTCGGAAAGACAAAGATAAAGCCCGGAATGATGTTTCTTCTGTTTCCTGATGAGTGGCACACTTATTGTCCTGATAATGAGGTGGGATGGACCCAGTATTGGATAGGATTCAAGGGGTTTAATATGGATGAACGTGTGAGAAATGGATTCTTTAGTAAAGGTAATCCTGTATTTGAAGTTGGATTGACCGGAGAACTTGTTAACCTTTTCATGAAGGCCATAGAAACCGCGGATCGCGAAAGTCCTTACTTCCAGCAGATGCTTGCCGGCATAGTGAATTATATGCTCGGTCTTATCTACATGCTTGACAAGAACAACCGTCTTGATCAGGAAAAGCATTGGATGGACCGTATCAGCCGTGCCCGCATAATGATGCATGAGAACATAGAGAGCGACATTACAGTGCAGGACATAGCGGAGGCTGTAGGAATTGGATATTCTTCTTTCAGAAAAAACTTCAAGAAATACACGGGTCTCTCTCCTGCTTCATATTTTAAAGATCTGAAACTACATCGGGCAAAGGATCTTTTGTGTCTGACGAGCCTGTCAGTAAAGGAGATAGCCTACCGTCTGAATTTCGAATCGCCTGATTATTTCTCCTCCCAGTTCAAGAAAAAGACAGGTAAGCGCCCGAGCGATTTCAGATGAAAACACAAAATTAATTTACTTAAACAAGATTATGAATACCTTATTCAGGATATTTTTACTTCTTTGTGCAATCTTAGTATCATCAGAAGAGTCAATGAAGGCTGATAGAGTATATGACAAGGATTTACGCGACAGCATACTGGCAAATATTACTGGGGCTTCTTCCACTCATGCTAAGAAGGTGAGTGTGCTTAAATATGGTGCGAAAGGTGACGGTGTCAGTGATTGCAGAGATGCATTCACGAAAGCCATGAAAGGGGCAGACGAAATGGGAGGAGTGAATATAATGGTTCCCGCCGGAGTCTATTTCATGAAGGGTCCGCTCATTCTTCAGAGTAATGTCAGCATAGAGCTTGATGAAGGAGCAGTACTTAAATTTTCATCAGACCCCGAATGTTATCCGGTTGTGAACACGAGTTGGGAAGGAACATATCTGTACAATTATTCTCCCTTCATTTACGGATACCGTCTTCATGACGTGGCGATCATTGGAAAGGGCACGATTGACGGTAACGCCATGTCTACGTTCGCGACATGGAAGCCTAACCAGAAAATTGCCCAGATGCGTAGCAGATACATGAATCATTCGGGAACAGATGTTTCAGAGCGGGTATTCGGCAACGGCGACTGGCTTAGACCACATCTGATACAGTTTTATGATTGCCGTAACGTGACTCTTGAAGGAGTTAAGATCATTAATTCCCCTTTCTGGTGTGTACATCTTCTGATGAGTGAAAACGTGATATGCAGGTCACTCAGGTATGACGCAAAGCTTGTAAACAACGACGGTATTGATCCGGAAAGCTCGCGTTATGTTCTCATTGAGAATATATGTTTTGACAACGGAGATGACAATATAGCCATAAAGAGTGGCAGGGACAATGACGGTTGGACGATTGCAAAGCCTTGTGAGAACATAGTGATTCGTAACTGCTATTTCAAAGGACTGCATGGTGTAGTTATCGGAAGTGAGATGTCGGGAGGAGTAAGAAACGTCTTTGTCGAGGATTGCGACTATGCAGGCTACTGCAAGCGAGGCATATATGTAAAGACTAATCCTGACAGAGGCGGATATGTGAAGAATCTGTATGTCCGTAATTGCAGGTTTGATGAAGTGGAGGATCTATTCTATGTGACAAGCAAATATGCAGGGGAGGGACTTGACAGCGACCATTTCTCCGATATAGAGGGAATCTATGTTGACGGACTCAGCTGCAATAAAGCATCACAAGCTGCCCTTGTGTTTCAAGGAACGAAGCAAAAGCCTATATCTGATGTAGTTTTCAACAATATAAATGTAGGTGAGGCTAAGATAGGCGTGAGTTTCTCAGATACTAAAAACGTATCGGTCGGAGAATGCCATATCGGAGGCACTGTCGATATCCCGACCCAGATATCCTCAAAAGACAAGATATTTGATCGGTAATTATCGGATATGGTTACGGTAATGGGGAATTACTGAATTATAACTTAATAGACAGAAAATCGATTTTTGTTACCTTTTTATCGGTTGTCAATATACAGTGCCGGCGGCCGGCGGCGAATGGTATCTATCCTACTCCTGCAGGTCATCAACTTGTATCTAATCTCTGGACGGAAAGAGTAAGGTCTATTTTTTATGAGTGAAGAGGGTATGCCCGAAGACATACCCTCTTTAATGTGGTTGATTTGTGTTATTATTGAATGCGTTTAGTGACGGATCCATTAGAGTTTACTATTATCATGATTCCCTTGGAATCGGGAGAGATCTCTACGCCTTGGATATTGTAGAAATGAATATCTTCAGATCGTGAGCTATTGTCTATGAAATTAGACACAATGGATGAGGTCTCGCCATCAATGGTAATGTCGGGAATTAGTTTTAGAGTCTCAATAAATTGGTCTCTGCCATTTATAATGGCAGTCGTATCATATTCAGAAGGTCCGGAAACTTCTGTCAATAGCCATTCGGAACCTGTATCTCCTTGAGTGTAAGACCCTATTCCATCGCGGTCCGCCGCATTGAAACCACGTAGAGCGTTCATGAAATTGTAGGAATTTCCGGAATCAGGGTCTCCCTTGATGACGTAACCATTTATATTGGTAGAAGCCTTTGATAATCCACCAATGCAGACAGCATCCTCAGAAGAAATATTCCAGACGGCTGAATTGCCGACAGCCGGAACAACAAAAGACCTGGTGGCATGATTATACATATAAATCCTTTTGTTTTCATTGTCGGTAATTATGGAGAAAATTCCTGTATCTTCAGGCTGAGATGCGCAGCGCTTCAAAGTGCCGCTTTTACTGTCAGCGTAGACATGAATATTATTGAGTGTTGAATTGGCTGCCTTAATAGTGTAATGTCTAACATTGACATCAGGAAGTATTTCATCATCATCGTGGCTGCCGTCACCATAATATAAAAGGGTAGCGTTGTCAATTGCAACCCAGGTGGCGTTGCAGGAATTTTCAATGTTTATGCCGAACAAGAGGGAACTTTCTTTATCAAGAGTACATTCTACAGAATAATGTTCTGAATGATTGGCAGTGGCAGATGAACATTTCACGGAATTGTCGCCAAGGAATAGGGAGACGCCCTCACCGCCTGCAGTGCCTTTCTGTACTATCACATCAGCTTCAAAAGCATAACGTCCGGCAGGGAGTTCATCTACAGACTGTCGGGCATAGTTGGGGCAAATAATTCCGGTTCCATTATATGCTTCCAGAAATTCGCTCTGTCCGATTTTATTATAGTCCTTATTATTTTTATTGTTTATCTGGAAACCTCCTGCATTGCCTTCGTGAAGGATATCCCATCCGTCGGTAGAGTCAAATTGCGGATTGGAAATAGTGATTGCCACAGGGCGTTTACCGGAGGCATTTGCAAATTTGAAGTTGTTGAGAGCTTTTAGCAAGGTGTCACAAACTTTATCAATCTCAGAGATACAGGAGCTTGAAGCCGCTGAGTCAGAAGCCTCCAAAACACTACGGAGCTCATCCTTACCGTATTTATAAGAGGCGCTTTCAAGATATTCGTTTACCTCAGCTATGAGTGTAAGGAGCTTTTTTCGTGCTTTCACCACCTCTTCAAGCCTGATGTCATGGGTAGATACAAGCTTATCATTTTTATATATTTCAATTTTTAATGATTCTGCACCTGCGGGGATTGCAAGTGAAGACTCCAGTTCGACATCAGCACTTTGGTAAGGATTCAGAGAAGAAACAGAGCCGGTGGCTAAAAGTTTATTGCTGGAAGATAATACTTTTATAGAATTTCCGGATGATGCTTTAAGTCCAAAGTTTTTGACATTTACAGAAATGAGTTTGCTGCCCTCTCCAATGGAAGGGATCGAAGGTGAGATATACTCAGGAGTATAATCTATATATGGCAACCGAGCGTAACCGAAGCACATACCACCTGGTTTGGCTGTAGGAGTAGCAGGGTTTATGTATTCTTTACTGTATTTTCCTATAAGCTTTGGAGCGAACTCGTCAGATTGGATGCCGGTGTCGCTACCCGAGAATGTCAGGACGAGATTACCGTCGGAGTCAGCTTCTGAAGAAACGACAGACGCACCTTTCCCTTCATTGACTACGGAATATTTTCCAAAGCGTAAGCTTGTAAGGTCAAGATCTGTGGTTGGGTCAAAGCCGGGTTCCTTATATACCCTGACCTTTATATTTGAAGTTGAAGTGGATATAGCTTCTTCATTGAGTACGGTCATCCTTAATCCCGGATTCAAAGGCAACACTATATTTTTTGAAGAATGATTGTCGCCTGCCAAATCTTCACCTTTTTCTACATCAATCACAGCCATGTTGAGTTGAGTGGCACGACCATATTGATCTTGGAAGACTCTTGGACGTTCGAATTTAAACCATTCTTCTGGCGTCCCATCGGGATGTACAGCTACTGAAGTATCGTAGGCTGTGCCTGTTTCGTGCACCCAAGTAAAACCATCTTTTGATCGGCTGTAATATGCGATTTTGGCTTTCCAGTCATTCACTATCATGTGGTATTGGAATTCATCTTTCCATACGACAGGGTCTTCAAAACTACCACCTCCACCGTTAGGATAGCATGAAGAGCCTAAAGTGTTTTCAAAAGGACTTAATCCATCCTCACTGATCCATACGGCTCCTCCCCGGTCTAAACAATAGATGGAACCATCAGGACGTTGAGCAAAGGTCCAGTTGGAATATGTGGTTACGGATCCAGTGGAAAGGGCACGTCCGCGAAGGTCGAGAGGCATACTTTCGAATTTCCATGGACCTTCAACGGAATCAGAAGTATATCGCCAGGCAGAAGAGTTGCCTATGAGGGCATAGACAACAAAGGTTCCGTCTTTGGCAATGAATAGACTGGGATTATGCCCTTTGCCTATGTTCGAGACTTTAGTATAAGGTCCCCAGACATTGTCAGCAGTCACATAATAAATGTCGGAGTTTGACCAATAGCTGTGAGCACGCGACTTAGAATCCCATCCGGCAATAAACATATAGTATTTTCCATTTGAGTCAGTATGGATGTCACCACCCCAGAAACTTAGGTCAGGATTCTCAGCTCCATTGTCGGTAAATCGATTTTGCACACCGGAAGCACCCCAGATTTCTTCTCCGGGATTTTTTTGAGTAGATCCTTGCATAGGGAGAATTCGATCTTTAAACTGTCCTCCCTCTATAGGATTGACGGCATTCAATGTCATAGACATTGAGATGCCGACAAGCGAAATTAGTTTTGAACCTTTCATGTTATGTTAGTTAATGTTTAATATATATATTGGATATAGACGATAGTTATCAGATGTTTTCCATGCATGCTGTCTGAACATTCTTATTAAATGGGAATATTCAGTATATCCGATGTGGTTGAATACATCAGTCATCACTAATAATAGACAAAAATATATTGAACATTTCAATTATTTTTCATTCGTATCAAAAAACAAAGTTGAAATCTCAAATATCATAGAAATTCAAGGAATCAAGAGGTATTCCCATATTATATTCAGTAAGGAACAGACTTTCCTTTAGGGTAATTTCATTATAAATTAAAAAATACAAATTCAAAATTCTAAATTATCCGAAAAAAATGATTATCTTTGTCCTTTATGAAGGATTTCACTGAAGAAGACATCGAAAGAATCGAGAATATGGCAGACAGCGAGGATGCTGCCGGTATTCGCCATGAAATAGCCGATCTGCATCCGGCTGACATAGCTGAACTGCTTCGCGAACTTAATATAAAGCAGGCGGAATGGCTTTTCAATCTTATCGACGATAAGGAGAAGAAAGCTGATGTGCTCATGGAGCTCGATGAAGAAGACCGTAAGAAGCTTCTTGAGCATATGGATCCTGAACAGATTGGCGAATTTATCGACAAACTTGACACCGATGATGCCGTCGACCTTATCCAGGAACTTGATGAGGAAGACCGTGAGGAAGTGATTCAGCACATCGACGACATGGAGCAGGCGGGCGACATTGTCGACCTTCTTCAGTATGACGAGGATACGGCCGGCGGTCTTATGGGCACCGAGTATATTGCGGTCAATGAGAATTGGTCGATGCCGGAATGTCTGAAAGAGATGAGGCGGCAGGCTGCTGATCTCGACGAGATATACTATGTGTATGTGATCGACGACGACAATCGTCTGAAAGGCATACTTCCCCTTAAAAAGATGATCACCGATCCATCGGTGTCGAAGATAAAGCATGTAATGCAGGCGGATCCCGTAAGAGTTCATACTGATACTCCTATCGATGAAGTGGCGATAGACTTCGAGAAATACGACCTCGTGGCTATGCCGGTTGTGGATTCTATCGGGCGTCTTGCCGGACAGATCACCGTCGATGACATCATGGACGAGGTGCGCGAGCAGTCGGAACGTGACTATCAGCTGGCATCAGGTATATCATCCGACGTAGATGTGGATGACTCGGTATTTGCTCAGACAAAGGCGCGTATTCCATGGCTTCTTATAGGTATAATAGGAGGAATCATAAATTCCGTCATCCTTACCGGATTCGAGGCTCAGATAGCAGCTGTGACCGCTCTCGCCATCTTCATCCCTCTCATAGGAGGCACCGGAGGTAATGTAGGGGTTCAGGCATCCGCTATCGTAGTTCAGGGTCTTGCCAACGGACGTCTGGAAATAAAGGATGCGTGGAAGCAGATAGGTAGGGAAGTACTTGTAGCACTTCTTAATGCAGTGGTGATAAGCGGAGTTGTGCTTATCTACGTTCTGTTTACACAGCCGCACATGTATGCGGTCTCGTTTGCTGTCGCGGCATCCCTTTTCTGTGTGGTGATATTTGCAACGGTATTCGGAACTTTCGTGCCTCTTACCCTTGAAAAGATGAAGATAAATCCTGCCCTTGCCACTGGTCCCTTCATACAGATTATGAACGACGTGGTAGGTCTTCTCATATATGTCGCTATGTCCACCTGGATGCTAAGCCTCTTTCCCTTGTCTTAACAACCTTCACAACCCCACAACCCAAAATGGCAAAAATAGTAGAGACTCCTCTGATGAAGCAGTATTTCGAGATGAAGAAGAAGCATCCCGATGCAATTCTGCTTTTCCGTGTAGGCGACTTTTACGAGACCTTTTCCGACGACGCTATAGAGGCAAGCTCTATACTTGGCATAACCCTTACCCGGCGTGCCAATGGTTCTGCTCAGTCTGTTGAACTTGCCGGCTTTCCGCATCATGCGCTCGACACATATCTTCCAAAACTTGTAAGGGCCGGAAAGCGTGTCGCCATATGCGAGCAGCTTGAAGATCCGAAACTGACTAAGAAACTTGTGAAGCGAGGCATCACCGAACTTGTCACTCCCGGCGTTAATACCAATGATGCCTCGATGGATGGATCTGAAAACAATTATCTTGCAGGCATACATTTCCGGCGTACGGGAAAAGGAAAGGCGATAAGGGCCGGTATAGCTTTCCTTGATATCACTACAGGTGAGTTTCTTGCGGCAGAGACATCTCCTGAAGAAATAGATAAACTCCTTTCTGCATTCGCTCCAAAGGAACTTCTACGCATGAACGGCACACGCGAGCTTTGCTCCGAACTTATCTCATGGAAATGTCCGGTCTTTGATATGGAAGACTGGGTATATACCGAAGACTCGGCAAGAGAGAGGCTTCTGAAGCAGTTTCAGACAGCCACGCTCAAGGGGTTCGGACTTGATGACATGCCTCTTGCGCTGATAGCAGCCGGAAGTCTGCTGTATTATCTTGACATAACGGGACACTCCAATACATCGCATATCACGGTGCTCTCGCGCATTGACAGCGAAAGATTCCTTCGCATGGATCCATTCACTCTCCGCAATCTCGAACTTACCTTTTCAGCGGGAGGGATGAAAGGTCTGACATTGTTTGAGGTTCTAAATCATACGGTGACGCCGATGGGCGCACGTCTTCTTGCATCAAACCTCAGTTTTCCTCTACTGGATGTGGAGAAGATCAATGAAAGGCATGCAATGGTGGATTTCTTCTTCCGCGACACCGATCGCCGGGAATATATGCGCAATTGCCTGCACTCTATAGGAGATATGCAGCGCATGATAGGAAAGACCTCCAACAGAAGGGCGCAGCCCCGCGATCTGCTATCGCTCGCCACCTCTATGGAAGGATGCATGCACCTGAAAAGATCGCTCGCGGATGCCGATTCCCCCGAGATAGCGAGGATCGCCGGAGAGATGCAGCCTCTTGAGCAGTATATAGGTTTGATAAGGACCACAGTTGCTCCTGACGCGCCTGCTGTCTTCAGCAAGGGGGGTGCGATTGCACAGGGCGTGTCGCAGGAACTTGATGAATACCGCAGCCTGCACGATAATGCCCGAGCCGCACTCGACGCCATCTGTGCCCGTGAGATAGAAAAGACCGGCATATCCTCTCTCAAGATAAGCTACAACAATGTATTCGGATATTATATAGAAGTCCGCAACACTCATAAGGACAAGGTGCCCTCAGAATGGATAAGGAAGCAGACTCTTGTCAATGCGGAGCGATACATCACGGAGGAACTGAAAGATTTCGAGCAGAAGATACTTACTGCATCCGACAGGATAAGCCAGTTGGAAAGCGCGATATACAACAAGCTTCTCGATCATCTTTCAGTGGCATGCGCCCCAATGCAGAAGAGTGCCAATGCGGCTGCGGAGATAGATTTTATTCTCAGTATGGCGGATGTGGCTGCTGCCAACCGATATGTGCGTCCGGTGGTGGATGGTTCCACATCGCTTGAGATTATCGAAGGGAGACATCCTGTGATAGAAAGACGTCTTCCACCCGGCGAACCTTACATATCCAATACAGTGCGCCTTGACTGCGACAATAATCAGATATTGATGATCACCGGACCCAATATGAGCGGCAAGTCGGCATTGCTGCGTCAGACCGCGCTTATAGTGATAATGGCACAGATGGGGTCATTTGTTCCTGCCGAGTCGGCGCGCATAGGCATAGTCGACAAAATATTCACCCGTGTAGGTGCAAGCGACAACATATCTTCCGGTGAATCTACCTTTATGGTGGAGATGAGCGAGGCTGCCTCGATACTGAATAATATGAGCGGGCGTTCCCTTATACTCTTCGATGAGCTGGGACGCGGCACTTCCACCTACGACGGCATTTCCATAGCATGGTCTATTGTGGAGCATATACATGAGAACGGCAGATGCGCTCCCAAGACATTGTTCGCCACCCATTATCACGAGCTTAATGAGATGGAGAAGTCGTTCAGGCGCATTCACAACTGGAGTGTGTCGGTCAAGGAAATAAAGGGAAAAGTGGTGTTTCTCCGTAAGCTTGTAAGAGGTGGATCGGAGCATTCTTTCGGTATCCATGTGGCGAAACTGGCAGGTATGCCTCCCTCGATCGTGAGGCGTGCCGACCAGGTGCTCGAACGCTTGGAATCGGCTGCCCGGAATGCCGACAACAAGGGGGTTGACAGTGTGGCGAAAGGGAAATTAGGCGAGATAGCCGGTCAGCGCGACGGATATCAGCTCAGTTTCTTCCAGCTCGACGATCCTCTTTTAGGTCAGATACGCGACCGCATCCTGACACTCGATATAGATAACCTTACTCCCCTTCAGTCACTCACCCTCCTCCACGACCTCAAGTCCCTCCTCACCGGAAAGTAAGGGTTCTTCATTGCGTATCATGACTATTGTTAGCGGTCCTTCCGGGGGATCGGTGATTCCATATGTAGTTTCTGTCATTCCTTCTCGGATGGCAGTAAGAGTAAGAGGAAAAGATCTCGGTGTGAAGTCAAGCAGTCCCATACCGTCGGTGATATTTCCTATTATAGTGTCGGCATACTCTATAGTGATGGTGGCGAAGGGAACTGGATCCTGAGTCTTTTCCTCTACGGCGCAAAGCTGGATCACCGGAAGTTCGGCTGTGGCATATTCAAAGTCAGCGTCCTGCGCTGTAGCGCCGGACACCATCGCAGCTATAGATAGCGTAAGGAGTATATGCCGCATAAATTGATTGATAAATTGGTACCTATCTTAATAACACCGCCGATACAGATATAGTTTCGATACCTTGTTACAGCCAATGTTTTCTGGCAATTTGTCATTCGGTGGACAGATAAAAAAGAAGCGGTTCCGGATCAGGGAACCGCCTCTTTATATTTTGGATCGGGATAGGCTGATTAGTTGTTGAGCTGATTATTGATGATGGTATTGTAATCCTTCTCAGATTTAGGAATCTCATATCTCCAGCCATTTGAATAGTCAGGAGTATAGGTACCTTCGTAGTATGGAAGGAAGTTATTGGATGTGGGATCTCCGGCTTTCCAACTTTCACGAACAGCGGGAATATTCCAACGTTTGAAGGAGAACCAGGTGTCACCTTCACCCCAAAGTTCTATACGACGATAAAGCCTGACTTCTTCCTTAAGGGCATCGCCTGACAGAGTGCATGTGTATTCATCCATGCGGTTGCTGTTGAGTTCTTCAAGACAATCACGTGCAGTCTTCTCATCGCCGTTCTCGATAGCCGCTTCAGCCTCGTTGAGAAGCAGCTCGGCGGCGCGGAGGAACGGATGTTGCGCGTCCCCAAGATTCTCCAGATCGCTCCAGAATTTAATCTGTGCTCCAAATTGTACTCGGGTGCTGTTTTTAGCAAATTGATAAATGTAAGCCTGTGCCTCAGGATCGATTGCATCTTCATCTGTCAGACCAAGAGCCTCTCCAAAGCTTGAAGCTCCATAGGCATAGAACAATCCATCGGAATAACCTTCCGGAGTCGTGTACATATTCCATAATGTGATCGATGTAGTAATGACAGGATCTACGCCCCACATTGTCATTCTATCGGTATTTACACAGGAAGATTTCCAGAAATCTTCTTCCTTTATTCCTAAATCTACATACATGTTGGCTTTGTCAGGAGTCCAGAACTGGAGACACCTTACATCAGTGTTGTTTTTATCATATATCTGCTTGTAGAGACGGTAGCTGATGACACCTCCGCCTCCGGTCCAGTCCTGATTGGTGGCATAACCACCGTTACAGCTGAAAGAAGCACCCCAGGAGTTCCAACCGTTGTAGACGTGGTTGAAATCATTATACCAAAGCCATTCTCCGTTCGCCTCTCCAAAACCTGCAAGATATTCAGCAGCCGACATGATAGGGTACTTTTGACGGGCCTCTTTTGCCATCTGCTGCGCCTTTTCCCAGTCATGGTTGATGAGCGCTGCACGAGAATAAAGACCCTTGGCTACGTCGATGTTTGGTTCAAAACCTTTTGCGCGTGCCTTGCCTGATTCAGTATATAGCTTGATAGCGTCGTCAAGATCCTCATAGATCTGTTCCATCACCTTCTTATAGGATACGAGCGGAGACTGATCAGCCCCGGGTTCAGTACGCAATACCACACAGAGCGCCTCGCCATTCTTGCTGTCTTCAAAACGTGTGCCATAGACCTGCATGAGGCGAATATACGCATGAGCACGGATAGTAAGGGCAGAAGCCTTGATCTGCTTTATATCGGCAGGGTCACCCGGCACTTCATCTATCTTTGAAAGGATCACGTTAGCCTGATTGATGAGGTTGTAGGCATACATCCATGGATAACGGTCACCATCACCTGTATCACGGGTCATATAGATCCATGCCTGTGTCTCTTTCTGAAAGCCATAAAGCCACGTGTCGGCAAAGTCAGGACTCGGGGAGTCACCGTAGTAAGTTTGAATATATGCCTCTCCGTTGGCGTAACGGATAGCATAATCTTCATCAGTGTCACCGTATCCGATATACATAGCCTCGCAAAGTCCATAGAGAGCAGCTCGTGCTGCCTCAACACTCTCACCGATGGCTGCATCGCTCACGAGGTCGATAGGAGGCTGCTCAAGATAGTTGCTGTCGCAGGCTACCATACCGAGCGTTAAAGCCGATGCAAGAATACCTTTATATATTTTTTTCATATCTATTACCTGATTAATTATATTAGAACTTGACATTTAACTGGAACGCGAACACTCTTGCCGGAACGTAGTACTTACCCTGACCTCCCATGAAGCCATACTGGGGATTCATACCTTTACGTGCGGTTGCGGTGAATACATTATCGATCGACATTCCAATATTGATATTCTGCATCTGAAGAGCGGATGCCCATTTAGAAGGCAGGTCGTAAGATACATTAAGGTTCTTCAGCACCAGATATGATGCATTAGTGAGCCAGCGGGAAGAAGCACCGTTATTCTTAGCGGAATTGGATGTATTCAACTGAGGAATAAGAGTATCGTCGATATCATCTGCACTAGCGATGTAGGCATTGAAATCTACACCATTGACGTTGATCTGCTTATATTCATGATCTGCAACGCCTTCAGGCTTCTGGGTCCAGGAATTGACAAGATCCTTATGTATGGCGCGCGGTTCGCTCGACATATTCATGAGATCCTGATAGTTATAGTCCATAACCTTTCCTCCGAGGCTATAAGTGAAGAGCAGACCGAGGTTGATACCCTTCCATGAAAGATTTGTGCCGAAAGATCCGTATACTACAGGGAATGCATCCGCCTGAACCTTTCCTGTCGCATATGCTGGTGTATTGGTATAGAGTTTATATCCGTCACCGTCTGGCACAGCAACAAGAGAACCCTGACTGGCAGCATTATTAACATATGTGAGGAACTGAGACTCATTCTGGTGAGCGGTTCCGTCCTCGTCCCAGTAAGTGAGAGACGGCGCATTCGGATCAATCTCATATAGTGACTGACCGGTCACGCGGTCCACACCGTTCCATGTGCGTGTATAGATGGAGCCGAGGCTCTTTCCGAGGAACCATCCGTTGCCCGGCATGTCATGACCTTCGGGAAGCTTGATGATCTTGTTTTTGTTGAAAGTAGCGTCAACACTGAAGTCCCATTTAAGGTCTTTATTGCGTATGATATCCACACCGAACTGAAGTTCCCAACCGATATTCTGCATAGTGCCTATGTTCATCATAGCGTGCGGATTGGCACCCTCGTCAGACATTGTACCTCCGGAAAGAGGTTTGGTTACGTTGAAGATGAGGTCGGTGTTACGCTTGTTGAAGTAGCCTATACTGAAGTTGAATCGGTCGTTGAAGAGAGATCCTTCAAGTGCGACATCAAATGTACGGGTTGCCTCCCATTTCAGATTCTGTGAAGCCAGCTGTATCGGAACGAGAGAGTTGACATCGTTATACTTGATGATCTGATAGAGGTTGTAGTATGAGTAAGCCCCGGCAGAAGCGTCATTACCTACCGAACCGTAGGCGGCACGAAGCTTAAGGTAGTTGACCCAATCCACGTCATTCATGAAGTTTTCCCTGCTGATCATCCAGCTTGCGCCGGCGCTCCAGAAAGTACCCCATCTCTTGTCCTTTTCGAAGTAAGATGAGCCGTCGCGACGGATAGAAGCCTCAGCAAAATATTTCTGGGCATAATTATATCTTACTCTGCCGAGATATGATTCCGAACGGATCTGGGTTGTAGACTGAGATGCAGGGTTTGTTGTAGAGAAATTTGAAAGGGAGTAAATACCCGGCAGAAGCTGGTTCTGTACGTTTACGGAATGGGATGAAGTAGTGTACTGATAGTTCTCATGGTCGAGAAGTACATCGACATGGTTCATGCCATAGTCATGATCCCATGTGAGGGTCTGCATGAATGTATGGCTGTCGTAAGCATAGTCATACTGGTAGAGGCGACCGTTGGGAGTGACACCCGAGCCGTTCTCGTTTGTCATGTAGCGCCAGTAGTTGGTCTTGTCCCTGTGGATATTGCCTCTCACGGTGAGTTCGAAGCCGTAGGGGATGATAAATGTGGCGAAAGCCGATCCGTCGATCACAGCAGATGTGCTTTCTTTCTTATCAAGGCGGGTGGTCCATGCGACGTTAGTGCCCTGGTTACCGAGATATGCGCTGGTATTCCACATATTGTTGCCTTCTCCATCCTTGAGGATTTCTCCTGTCACGGGATCATGGGCATAATATGGGAATATCGGAGCCTTGTCCTGCACGAGGAACGGGTTGTTGACATATCCTTCATCATCCTTTGATGTGATGCCACGGTTCTGCTTTGTGTACATAGCAGCCAGATTCACACCCATCTTGAAATATTTCACGGGCTGGAAAGTAGTGTTTAATCTGCCGTTGAAACGTTCGAAATCAGTAGAGAGCATGTATCCGTTCTCTTTCAGATAGCCTACCGATGCGAAGACATTGAATTTATCTGTTGCTCCGGTAGCATTGACGTTGTATTCCTGACGGTAACCGTTTCTTGACACTGCATCCCACCAGTCGAGGTCAGTGTAACCCGGAAGTGGATTTCCGGAGAAATTTCCCTGCGCGTCAAAAAGTTCGTTGGCAGGCTTGCCATATACGTTCTCGAATGCAAAGGTGAAGAAATTGTTTCTGACATCTTCGATAGCCTGAGTCAGGTCGGGAGAAGTGCCTTCAGTGAGGCGGCTGTTGACAAGACCGGTGAAGAAAGTCTGCATGAAGCCGTTGGCATCCTGACGGTCATAGAAAGGAAGTCCGCGGTTGTACATACCCTGACGCATCTGCAGAGTCACATCAACCTTACCGGCAGTCTTGGCTCTTTTAGTAGTGATAAGGATGACACCATTGGCACCACGGTTACCGTAAAGCGCAGACGATGCGGCATCCTTGAGCACTGACATTGATTCGATATCGGCGGGATTCAGGTCGGCGATAGAACCCTCATATACCACACCGTCGACAACATAAAGCGGAGAACTAACACCATTGACAGTGTTGTATCCACGGATAAGGATCGAAGGTGATGAACCCGGATAGCCTACCGAGTTATTTACCTGGACACCGGGAGCGTTGCCTTCGAGGGCAGCAGTGACTGAAGTGACAGGACGGTCCTCTATATCCTTGCTTCCTACCACAGCCACCGAACCTGTAAGGGATTCCTTATTGGCAGTACCGTATGCTACGACAACTACATCGTTGAGAGCAGTGCTTTTGGTATGCAGGCGAACTGTCATGTCATTTACAAGATCGACAATCTGATCTTCATAGCCAACATATGAAACCTTGGCTTTAGTGACATTCTGCGGCACTGATACCGTAAAATTACCGTCGAAATCAGCTGCGGCACCCTGTCCGCCACCGATTGGAGAAACTGTAGCTCCGATAAGCGGTTCATTGTTAGCCGCATCGAGCACTGTGCCGTGATATGTCACATTCTGGGCGTAGAGGCTCCAGCTGCACATCATCAGCGTCACCAAAATTAGAAACAATTT
>JAIDQZ010000022.1 GCA_029062005.1 Muribaculaceae bacterium
AGCTTATCGTCCTGGCTTCCCAGAGCTGCACCTTGAGGATATATTCATCTGCCGACATGGTGCCGAGGACCTCCGGAGCAAGGCGTATGACACAGTCGACCAGATTGCCGTCGTCATGACGGGCACAGTGCATGAGGGGAGACTCAAAAGGACGGCATAAGCCGAGGTCGAAAAGGATCGACAGAAACATTATATATTTCACTAATGAGAACACTGCGCCGGCAAGAGAGTTCACTATCCCGACCGGAAAGAACCCCAGTACGCGGTTGAGGATACGCGTGAAGATAGAAAACAAGAGCAGGCAGATGCTCCATATGACGGAGTAAGCCAGGACTGACAGAAAGAACGTCTTTGCCACCGGATGATAGAGCGGCGGGAACCATCCTGCAAGCCATGACACGAAACCGGGACCCAAAGCCCGCGCCGCCACTATACCGAACACAAATCCGAGCACCTCGGGGATCTGACGCAGGAACCCCGCGCTGAAGCCCCGGAAGAGCCCGACAAGCGCAACCGCTATGACCAGAATATGATATATTGCCTCTCCCATAACCCGAAGTCGATTAAACTGAAGAACGATCCGCACGACAACAGGACGACAGCAGAACAAAGATATCTGTCTGACCAATTACAAAGCATGATCATAAAACTTCAGAATACAAAATTAATAAAAATTTTGGAATTTAAGGATTTTTTATTCCTCCTGATTTGGTGAGAAAACCAAATATTATTAATTTTGTAGATGAATGAAGATACTTGCCGACATCAATACCCGAAAAAACGACATAGCGAGTTTTCTCTGCTTCTTACTTGCAGGGGCGCTTCTAATATGGGCAGCCTATGCGGCATGGACCAATTTCCGCACATCCACACCCCACATAGACAAGGAAAAATATCCTATCTCGGGTATCGACATATCAGCGCACAACGGAAAAGCAGACCTGCATAAAGCAGCTGACAGTGGCATTGACTTCGTGTGGATGAAGGCCACCGAGGGGGTGACATTCCAAGACAAGAATTTCGCCGCCAACCACAGGGAGGCCGGGGAAGCCGGGCTCGCGAGAGGAGCCTACCACTTCTTCCGATTTGACAAGGACGGAGTGGAGCAGGCAATAAACCTTCTCGAAACAATAGGAGAACGCCGGCTTGAACTCGGAGTGGCGATAGATGTGGAATCGTCAGGAAATCCGACTGAAATAGACACTGACACAATCAAGGAGCGGATATCGGCAATGGTGGACTACCTTAACCTTCGCGGCATAGCGCCGACCCTCTACTGCAACAAGAAGGACTATTACCAATATCTCGCCGACTCCTTTCCGGGAAACTCACTCTGGATATGCTCTTTCTCTGACGACCCTATCTCAGCTGACTGGACATTCTGGCAATACAGCCACAAGGGGACAGCCAAAGGGATAAAGGGGAATGTGGACCTGAACGTATTCAGCGGCACGGAAGACGACTGGCAACAGTTTATCAACCAACAACAATATCAAGGTAATAATTACGTTAATTAGAAGTGAAACGATATAAAAATACCAACAATATGCACTTATGGCAGAGACGTGGACTGAAGAGCGCCGTCATCATGATCGCGACAATATTGTCGGCGATGAGCCTCAATGCGGCTCCGCCCGAGAAATATGCCGCCTCATCCATGCTTGCCAAAGGCAAATGGGTGAAGATAGATGTCACCGTTCCCGGACTGCAGACACTGACACCGCAGACACTGAAGAACTTCGGATTCAGCAATCCGAAGGGCGTGTATGTGTACGGATACGGAGGTCAAATGATCTCTGAAGTGCTCACCACCGATCATCCTGACGATCTTCCGGCGGTGCCTTTCATCGTCAAAGACGACGGGAGCCTGATGTTCTACGCAACAGGCTTCAGCAATCAGAAAGCCGCCACCACCTCGGGAATGGCATTCGATCATGTGATCAACCCATACTGCGAGACTTCATATTATTTCCTCAGTGACGTGGCCCCGGAAAGCGGAGCCGCGACAATCGACCTGTCAGAAACCACGGGGCTGCAGACCGCCAACACATTCATATGCCAGAAAGTACATGAACGCGATCTGATACATTGCGCCACTTCAGGCAGAGAGTATTTCGGCGAAGACTTCAAGTCAAACAAATCGCAGGAGTTCGAATTCGACCTTCCCGACAACGTGACAGGGGACGCATCCATAAGAATTCGCTTCGCGACCAACACCGCATCACAGACTTCGAGCAGCATCACCGTGAGCGCCAACGGACAACGACTCGCCGCGAGCAGAAACGATGTGATATCGGGAGTGACGGCAAGCGACCAATATTACAATATCGCCACCACAATAAAGAAAGCCGAAAAGGTAGGCAACAATCTGAAGGTGGGAATAAACTATCAGCCGGCAGGAGTAGTGTCGATCGCCAGACTTGACTGGATAGAAGTGGAATATGAGAGAGAGATCGTCATGCGCAACGACGAGATCCACTTCCAGGTGAATCCTACCGAACCGACCGCGTACACAATCAGCGGCGCCTCGGAGAGCACCATAATATGGGATGTGACAGAACCCTGGAACATAAAGGAAGTCAAAGGAAACTATGACAGCGCCACCAAGAGCCTGACGATAGCCCTGCAGGACAAGGGCTTCCGTGACTTTATCGCTTTCGAACCTGCCAAAGTCAAGGGAACCACCATTACAGGGAGGCTGATGACCGCCAACCAGGACATACACGGACTCCCGACTCCCGACATGGTGATCATATCACCGGAGGAATTCTCTGCAGCTGCCGAAAGGATAGCCGATCTGCACCGTAACCACGACGGAATGACCGTGCATGTGCTCACTCCTGAAAAAATATACAACGAATTCTCAAGCGGCAATGCCGACCTGTCGGCATTCAGAAAACTATTGAAGATGTGGTATGACCGCAGCAAGGCAGATCCGGAGGGGACACAATTCGGCTACTGCCTGCTGATGGGGCGTCCTACATATGATCAGAAGCGAAAGAATCCAGAGTTGCAGAAAACAAGCTATCCGACCCTCCTGATCTGGCAGTCGCCGACAGGACTGACCGAAGCATCCTCATACTGCACCGACGATTTCATCGCCATGCTCGAAGACGAGACCTCGTCTGCCGCCATCTACAGGAAGAAACAGCTTGTAGGAGTAGGCAGATATCCGGTGACATCGGCATATGAGGCAAACCTGCTTGTGGACAAACTGGAGACATACATGTCAAATCCATTATACGGGGGATGGCGCAACAACGTAATGGTGATCGCCGACGACGGCGATGAAGCCGCACACCTGAACCAGGCGGAATCGTCGATCGACAGAATGATGAAGAATGGAGCAGGCCCGCACTTCGCATACGACAAGATATACCTTGACTCTTTCGAACGCAAAGAAACCGGATCGGGTCTTACTTTCCCTGACGCAAAAGAGCGTATGCTCATGAAATGGCAGAAGGAAGGAGTGGCATTCATCAACTATATCGGACACGCCAATCCCAAGAGCTGGGGGCATGAAAAGATGCTCACATGGACCGACATCTCCAACATGTCTAACCAATATCTGCCCGTACTTTATGCAGCAACCTGCAGTTTCGGCAAATGGGACGCAGAGGAAATCAGCGGCGCCGAAGTGATGCTCAGCAATCCTGCCGGCGGAGTCATAGCTGCGATCACACCAAGCCGGACTGTGTTTATCTCAAGCAATGAATATATCACCAACAGCATGTCGGAAGAATTCTTCCGCAGGGACTCCCTCGGAAGAGGACAGCGGCTCGGAGACATAGTAAGGATAGGGAAAAACCAATGTTCTCCGCCAAGCGACAACATGCTGCGCTATCACCTCTTCGGCGATCCTGCGCTGAGGATGCCCGTGTCGAACTTCAACATCACAATCGACTCCATAGCAGGAATGCCGGTTGCAGCCGAAATAGCCGACGCACCTTCTGTAAAGGCACGGTCATCATTCAAGATTTCAGGAAGGGTAACCGACTACTCAGGAGAGACCGTAGCCTTCAACGGACCGCTTCAGTTCACCCTTTTCGATGCCGAGAAAAGCGTGACCACCCATGGATGGGGAGGCGAGAAACCTTCAGTGTATCAGGAACGCCAGAACAAACTGGCTACCGGAGGGTGCATGGCGAAGGACGGCAAATGGGAAACGACCATCCTGATGCCTTCAGAAATCGCCAACAACTATTCTCCGGCGCTGATCTCGGTGTACGCGTACGACAAGACCATGCAGGCAGAAGCCACAGGATCGACCGACAGACTGTTTGTGTACGGCTACAGCGACGACGCTGAAGAAGATGACAAAGGTCCGGAGATAGAATTGTTCGGAGTAAACTCACTGAGCGACAAGGGTGGACAGACGGTACATTCGAATCCTGTAGCCATGGCGGTATTCAGCGACGAGAGCGGAATCAACATCTCGGACGCGGCAATCGGACATAAGATGAGCCTACTCCTCGATAAAGAAAAGCTCTACGAAGACGTAAGCAATTACTTCACGCCCGATCCCGACGACAACAGGAAAGGAAGCATCGCCTATCCCCTGCTCAACCTCGAACCGGGAAATCATGAGCTGACTTTCACGGTGTGGGACAACGCCAACAATTCAAGCTACGCCACAATCAACTTCAATGTAGGATTGAACCTGCGTCCGGACGTGACGGAAATATCAACATATTACGACCGGAACAATGACCGCCTAACGATGACAGTAAGCACTGACAGACCACTGTGCACACTGACATGCAGGCTTGAATGCTTCGATCTGGGAGGACAACTCAAATGGCAGACCGAACGCAAGGTGTATTCCGGCAGCGACAGCACTTTCAGCTATGCGTGGGATCTAAAGGACATCAACGGCAACCGCATGCCGAGAGGCATATACATGCTGCGCGCCGTGGTGGAGTCGGAAGACGGACTTGCATCATCGGAAAGTAAAAAAATAGCAATTCCAGCAAAATGACAATCTACGCCATAGTCAACAACCTTATCAGCGGGAGCCACTCCAAGGAGGGCTCCCCTGCCATATGGACCATCATATCAGGCGCATCGATACTCCAGGGCGGAAATCCCTTTTTCGTGCCTGACTTCGCGTCGCGCTTCGAGGCACTTCCTGCCCTTGCAGTAAAGATAGGCAAGCTGGGCAAAGGGATTGCTCCACGGTTTGCATACAGATATGTGGACTCGGTGGCTCCATGCGTTCTTTTTGCGGCGACAGACCTGCTGCATACCCTGAGGCAACAGGGGTTGCCATGGACGCGGGCTATCAGTTACGACAAATGCCTCGCAATAGGGAGATTCATAAAAATTCCCTTTACGGAGACAGCGGGATGCCGCGTGACACTAAACCTCGAAGATAAGGAAACGCCGGGCGACACAATATGGGAAAGTGAGTTGCATGGACCGACAACGGAAGAAGCACTGAGTGCCATAAGCACTGACAACACTTTGAAGACAGGCGACATCATACTGATCGGCATTGCCGGAAAAGGCGCATGCGTAGCGCCCGGAATGAAAGCGAGCCTGAGCCTGAATGACGGCGAGCCGTCAAGATTCAATATAAGATAGGCACGAGCCCCTTACACCGGACTTGCTATAATAAATGTGCCACTACAATCGTTAATATTGCATGACAACTTCAAGAATACTTTGCGCAATGGGCGCCGCAGCAATGGCTTCATATGCCTTTGCACAAAGCGGAAATGACATAAAAGACAATGAATTCAACCCGGTACAAACCGGTGTCACCACCCTGAGCATCACTCCGGATGCCAGAGGAAGCGCCATGGGCAACTTAGGAGCCGCCACCGATGCCGACATCAATGCCCAGTTCTGGAACCCGTCGAAATATGCCTTCGCATATTCGGCAGGAGGAGTAGGCATAAGCTACACGCCGTGGCTCCGCAAGATCGTCAACGACATTTTCCTTGCTGACCTGAGCGGCTACCTAAAGATAGGAAGCGGCGACAACCAGGCGCTCAGCGCCTCGCTCAGATACTTCTCGCTCGGAGAAGTGATCGTCAACGACCTTGCAACCAACACAATCAACCCTTATGAATTCGCCATTGACTTCGGGTATTCAAGAAAGCTGAGCGAGAAATTCTCGATGGGCGTAGTATTGCGCTACATACTCTCAGACCTATCTTATGAAGACTCTTATTCGGGTGATACCAATACTGCCGGATCGGCATTTTCCGTAGACCTGAGCGGATACTACACGACCTTCCCGATGATAGGCAGAAGCGAATGCCAGTGGAGCTGGGGATTCAACATCAGCAACATCGGCTCCAAAGTGAGCTACGACCACGGCACAAACTACTACTATCTGCCCACCAACCTGAGACTCGGAACAAACTTCACGTTCCCGCTCGCCGACTACAACCTGCTCTCCATCGGCTTAGACCTGAACAAACTGCTCGTGCCTACAAAGCCGAGAGAAAGCGACTATATCAACTCGGGAGGCGCATACTACGACCCGAACAAAAACGAGGCAGAGAATTCGGCAGCATATGACGAGGCGCTTCAGAAATGGGAGACAATGTCGCCCATCACAGGTATCTTCAAGAGCTTCTCGGATGCACCGGGAGGATTCGCCGAGGAGCTGAAGGAAATAAATGTCTCGATAGGTGGAGAATACTCATACAACGACCAATTTTTCGTGCGCATGGGCTACAATTATGAGAACGCCATGAAAGGCGGACGAAGCTACTTCGGATTCGGCGCCGGCTTCTCGCTCAATGTAGTAAGACTGGATGCCTCCTATATGCTTGCCACGGCGCAAAGCTCACCCCTCGACCAGACGATGCGCTTCACCCTGAGTTTCGACATGGACGGCATTCGCGACCTTCTGGGCAAGCGCCGCCGCTGATCATCGCTTAATCCCACACAACATCATCTGTCATGATCAGAATAGGACAAGGCTACGACGTGCATCAACTCGTAGAAGACCGCGACCTCTGGATCTGCGGTATCAAAATACCCCACACACACGGGCTGTCAGGCCACAGCGACGCGGATGTAGCCATTCATGCCCTGTGCGACGCAATTCTCGGGGCCCTGGCGCTGGGTGACATCGGCAAGCATTTTCCCGACACCGATCCCCGTTACAAAGGAATCGACAGCAAGATATTGCTGAGCCATGTGATGAAGCTGGTGAATGACAAAGGCTACCGGCTTGGCAACTGCGACATAACAATATGTGCCGAGGCACCAAAATTCCGTCCTTATATCGACAGGATGCGTGAAACCCTCGCCGACGTGATGGGGGTAAGCGCAGACCAGGTGTCGGTGAAGGCCACCACTACGGAAAAACTCGGTTTTACAGGCCGCCGCGAAGGCATAGCCTCAATGGCAGTGTGCCTGCTTACCAAATGCAATCCCTGACATAACTTAAACCAGCCGGAAAATACTCCGGCAACTTACCACCACATGCCCCTCAACGAAAAGCAAAACATCGCCGTGGAGGCGACAGAAGGACGCGTACGGGTAGTAGCCGGAGCCGGCTCCGGAAAAACCCGGGTACTCGCCCACCGCTTCGCTTTTCTCGTGAACGAGCTTGGGGTTTCGCCAGGCAACGTATTGTGCCTTACCTTC
The DNA here is from genome assembly GCA_029062005.1 of Muribaculaceae bacterium. GTDB lineage: Bacteria > Bacteroidota > Bacteroidia > Bacteroidales > Muribaculaceae > Lepagella. The sequence goes on from JAIDQZ010000022.1 coordinate 7,609, forward strand.
ACCAACAAGGCAGCGCAGGAGATGAAGCACCGCATTGCAGGCATGGTGGACCGCGGCAATGTCAACGATCTCATATGCACAATCCACAGTTTCTGCGTGAAGCTGCTCCGACGCGAAATCTATAAACTCGGATATCCCAAGAACTTCACTATCATTGACGAAACCGACGCCAAGGATCTCGCCAAGGAAGCTATGCAAGAATTCGGCATAGACAGGAAGAAGAACACCGCAGAGCGACTTCTCAAAGACGTGGCGGCACTGAAAGGATATGATCCGGACGGATACATAGCCAAATACCTGATGCCGGGAGCTGCAACAGGAGCTCCTGACGTAAAAGTGAGATATATCCAGCTCCAGAGGAAGCAGTTTGCCCTTGACTATGACGACATCATATACATGGCTACGTATATACTCACGCATTTTGCCGATGCGAGAAAATACTGGTGCGAGAAGCTGAACTATGTAATGGTGGACGAAGTACAGGACTGCAGCGGGGATGACTGGAAACTGATAGAGATACTCGCCTCCCACCACGGCAACCTTTTTGTGGTGGGAGATCCGGACCAAGCCATCTACGAGTGGCGCGGAGCCTCGCCGAAGACTTTTGTCAACTTCAAGGCTGACACAGATATAATACTTGACATCAACTACAGGAGCACACCCGATATCCTTGCTGTGGCAAACAGCATCATAGCAAACAATAAGAACAGGATAAGGAAAGAACTGACTGCAGTGAGGCTCAACGAAAGGATCCCCGTGTGGAATCACTGCAAGAGCGAGAGCGAGGAGGCTGAGTGGATAGCAGGAAACATAGAAAACGGCGCACTGGAGGGATACCGCTTCGCCGACTTCGCGGTGCTATACAGAAGCTCGTTTCTCTCGCGCAGGATAGAGCAGGCACTTCTTAAACGGAAAATCCCATATACGGTGTGGGGAGGTGTCAGATTTTTCGAACGGAAGGAAATAAAGGACATAATCAGTTACCTTCGGCTCACGGCAAATGAAAACGACGACATGGCGTTTACAAGAATCGTCAATGTGCCGGCAAGGAAGTTCGGCAGCGTCACCCTCGGGAAACTGAGAAACCTCGCCGAGTCGGAAGGAGACTACCTATACCCCACCCTTCGCCGGCATATCGGAGAGACTGCCTTCGGGAAAAAACCGATACGCGACTTTGTAACGCTAATAGAAAATGCGCGTTCCATAGCCGAAGGCCTGAAGGTTTCGGATCTGACGGAACGTCTGATGCAGACAAGCGGACTGGACACCATGTACCGGACTGACGAGGAGGAGGAACGTCTTGAAAACGTAGCCGAGCTTATAAGCTCGATGATAGAATTCGAATCCACGAGATTTGAGGACGGAGAGTCAGATCTATACCATTATCTCAACGAGATAGCCCTATATACCAACACCGACCATCAGGAAGACAAGGACAAGGTTAGACTTATGACAATACATCAGGCGAAAGGGCTCGAATATCCAAACGTATTCATAATGGGGCTTACGGAAGGTGTCTTCCCCAACCACCGATCCATACGCGAGCGCAGAATCGACGGAGAGGAGGAGGAACGACGCCTAATGTATGTGGCAGCGACACGAGCCAAAGACATGCTTTACCTTACTGACTCGGAGGGATATCTGAACGAAAACGGAGCACTTAAATACCCATCCAGGTTCATTTCAGAAATAGCGGACGGACTGATACGCATCGAAGGAAATCCTGACAAGGCGCTTCTTGAGGGAACGAAAAACATGGTGCGAACTCTCGACGATGAGCTGGGAGGAGGCGACAGCAGCGTATGGACTGCGGGAACCAAGGTGACACACAAAGTTTTTGGAGAAGGAATCATAGAAAGCTATGATGCAATCTCCAAATCATACAAAGTGAGGTTTGGAGAAAAAGTCCGCCAGCTGATTCCAACCGTGCTTCATACTTTATAGAATTAAAGCGATAAAAAAATCCGCCCTCCGGACGGATTTTTCAATAATGTCTATAGATCAAGAATATCAGGCGAGAAGAGACTGCACATATGAGTAGTCAGGCTCGTCGGTCTGCTCCTCAACCATCTTGCTTCCCAATACTTTGCCGTCCCTGTCGATCACGACTACGGAACGTGCCATCAATCCGCGAAGCGGACCTTCAGCAAACTCAACACCATATGCCTTGCCGAAATCTGAACGGAAAGTGCTTCCGGTGACTACATTCGATATGCCGTTGGCTGCGCAGAAGCGATTAGCGGCAAACGGAAGATCTGCCGACACACAGACCACAACGGTCTCAGGAAGGCTTGACACCACAACATTGAATTTTCTTACAGAAGCTGCACACACATCAGTGTCAATGCTTGGGAAAATATTGAGAACAACACGTTTTCCTTTCAGCGACTCCAGATCGAAGTCAGAAAGATCCTGTGCTGCCAAACTAAATGCGGGAGCTACCGTCCCGGCTACGGGGAGCTCGCCTACCGTCTTCACGGGGGCTCCTTGAAATTTAACTGTTGCCATATTTTTTATTTATAAGGGTTAATGGGATTATAAGGTTATTGGGAGTCAACAGGGTTGCAGGGGTTAGGAGGGAGAGGGTTCAACGGTCTATATATCAGACAAACTGAGCTTTCCAAACTACTTAAACCTATTAAACTTCCCGAACTTTCCCAACTTCCTAATCCATTTAAACTTCCAGATCCCATATTAATATCTTTACTTAAAACGATTCAATGCCGGGATAGGTTTAAAAAACATCGTGATCATAATTATTAAAAATTCTCAATCCCCAATCCCCGATTCTCAATTATTTTTACTAATTTTGTGTTTTATTACTCTTTTTACGCTTTTTACGATATGAAACTTATAAAAATCCTTGCAATATGCCTTGTAGCCACAGGCCTTAATGCCGTCGCACAGAAAAAAACCGAAATATTGCTATGGGACGAAAATCCTCTTGAACAGACAGAAGCCAAATCAGAAAGGGTGAAGGCCCAGGACTATAAGAAGGATCCCGCCATAACAGTCTACACTCCCAAGAATCCAACGGGAAAGACAGTATTGATGTGTCCCGGAGGCGGATACTCTCATCAGGCTTCAGCACATGAAGGTCATGACATGGCAGATTGGTACAATTCGCAGGGAATAACTTATGCCGTATTGAAATACAGACTCCCCTACGGTGACAATACCATACCGCTCGCGGACGCAGAGCAAGCCATGCGACTGCTGCGCAAATATTCAAAGGAGCTCGGTGTTGATCCGACAAAAGTAGGGATTGCCGGCGCTTCTGCCGGGGGACATCTTGCATCGACACTCGCCACTCATTACTCGTCGGCGGAGACAAGACCCGATTTCCAGATACTGTTCTATCCGGTGATCAGCATGGACGCAGCCAAGACCCATATGGGTTCGAGGAAGAACCTCATTGGCGAGAATCCAGAGGAGGAACTCGTCAAGAAATACTCCAATGAATTTCAGGTGACACCTGACACCCCGAAAACGTTCATAATGTTCTCTTCTGACGACAGCGCCGTGCCCCCCGCCAACAGTATCGATTACTATAACGCGCTGACAGGAAACAAAGTAAAAGCATCACTTCATGCGTATCCCTCAGGAGGACACGGGTGGGGATTCAGAGACAAATTTCCGTACAAACGCCAATGGACGGGAGAACTTGAGAAGTGGCTTAACGTAGAAATCAAATAATTCAACTTACGCAAGTGAAAGTTCAGGTCGCCGGATCTTCGGAACGACCTCCTGATTTAGAAATTTGAAATGGCTGAATACAACGAATTAGACGACAATATTTTCGATCTTGACCCTATGGTATCCGAACCGGAAGAGACGCCGGCAGATGAGGAATTCGAGGCTGAAATCGACACTCCCGCCAGGGTAGAGGACTCCGGCTATGGTGATGACGCTATACAGACACTCGAATGGAACGAGCATATCCGCAGACGTCCGGGTATGTATATCGGCAAACTCGGCGACGGCTCGCATGCAGAAGACGGCATATATGTCCTGATCAAGGAAGTGGTGGACAACTCTATCGATGAGTTCAACATGGGAGCCGGCAAAAGAATCGACATCACGATAGATGCCGACACAGGCGAAGTGAAGATACGCGATTACGGACGCGGCATACCTCTTGGCAAGGTGAAGGAAGTGGCTTCTGACATCAATACAGGCGGAAAGTTTGACGATAAGAACTTCAAGAAATCCGTCGGACTGAACGGTGTCGGACTGAAGGCGGTCAACGCCCTGTCGACCCACTGCGAGGTGACCAGTTACCGTGACGGCGAGAGCGTGAGGGTTTCTTTTGACAGAGGGCGACTGATAGAGCATACAGACAAAATGCCAACAAAGGAAGAAAACGGCACGCTGGTATGCTTCCGTCCTGACGAAAGTCTATTCAAGGAATACAGATTCGACCTTGAGACCATTGAGACGATGGTGACAAACTATACGTATCTCAATGTGGGTCTGCACATATACTTCAACGGGAAAAGATATCTCTCACGCCATGGACTTCTTGACCTTCTAAAGGAAAACATCACGGCAGAACCACTCTATCCCATCATTCACCTGAAGGGTGAGGACATCGAGGCGGTAATCACTCATACCGATCAGAACGGAGAGGAATACTACTCATTCGTCAACGGTCAGCACACTACACAAGGAGGCACACACCTTGCAGCATTCAAAGAGCACATTGGCAAAACAATAAAGGCATTTTCCGGGAAGAACTATGAATATGCCGATATCAGAAACGGTATCGTGGCAGCAGTCAGCGTAAGGATTCAGGAACCGGTGTTCGAGTCCCAGACAAAGACAAGGCTTGGCAGCAAGGAGATAGCACCGGACAGCCAGGTCACGGTCAATAAGTTTATCGGAGATTTCCTGAAGAAGGAGCTTGATGACTATCTGCATAAAAACACGGAGACTGCCAACATAATGCTGAAAAAAATCGCTACCAACGAGAAGGAACGCAAATCAATGGCGGGAGTGGCGAAACTCGCAAGGGAAAAAGCTAAGAAAGTGAGTCTCCACAATAAGAAACTGCGTGACTGCCGTATTCACTACAACGACACCATCCGCCAGAATGCAAAAGAGGACAGACGCGAGGAATCGGCGATTTTCATCACCGAGGGAGACTCGGCAAGCGGAACCATCACCAAAGTACGTAATGCAGAGACACAAGCAGTGTTCTCACTGCGTGGCAAGCCTCTCAACAGCTACGGACTCACTCAGGAGATAGTGTACAAAAACGACGAGTTCAACCTTCTGCAGGCAGCCCTCAACATAGAGGACGGCATCGAGGGACTGCGATACAACAAAGTCATAATCGCGACAGATGCCGATGTGGACGGAATGCATATCCGACTTCTATGCATCACATTTTTCCTGATGTTTTTCCCGGATCTCGTGAAAAAGGGACATGTGTACATACTCCAGACCCCGCTTTTCAGAGTACGTAACAAGATGGCTGTACAAAGAAAAAAGGGAAAAAAGAAAAAGGAACAGGGGGAAGAAGGGAAAGACACCTATTACTGCTATACAGACGAAGAGAGGGAGGCGGCTATCGCCCGGTTTGGAAAGAATGCGGAGATCACCAGATTCAAGGGTCTCGGAGAGATAAATGCTGATGAATTTGCTGAATTCATTGGTCCGGACATGCGTCTTGACCCGGTGGTGGTGAAGAAAGAAGACTGCTACGACCAGCTGCTTGAATTCTATATGGGGAAAAACACCATGGACCGGCAGAACTTCATCATAGACAATCTGATAATAGAAGAAGAAGGAGCATGAGGACTGCAGTTTTTCCGGGAAGTTTCGATCCTTTCACAATCGGACACAAAGATATAGCCGACCGCGCCCTCGGCATTTTCGACAGACTGATAATCGGGATAGGTTACAATATCAACAAACCCAGTAAAGACACTGTTGAAGAGAGGATAAAGGCAATCACAGCGGTATATGCGGAGGAACCGAGAGTGACGGTGACGGCTTATTCGGGACTTACGGTGGATTTTGCCAAAAGCCAAGGTGCAGGATTTATCGTCAGAGGCATCAGGGAGGTGAAAGATTTTGAATATGAGAGAAATCTTGCCGACACGAATGCAGCCATCTCCGATATCGAAACAGTGTTTCTGACAGCGCGCCCGCAATATGGATTTGTGTCGAGCAGCATGATCAGAGAGCTTGAAGCCAACGGATATGACCCGTCGGAATTCCTGCCCGCCAGACATCAAGATTAAACTTTGGGCTTTCCTGATCGTCATATCATTATAGATAAGTTTCAAAAGAACACAGACATAATAAATGAAGAAGATATTCTACGTCATAATCGCACTTCTGGCTGCCGCAGCATCGGCACAGCAGTTTCTTCCTGCCCATAAGCTCCAGTATGCAGAGCAGGCAATCTCCAAACTATACGTGGATTCAGTAGATCAAGACAAACTGGTGGAGGAAGCAATCAAGGGCATGCTGAAAAGCCTTGATCCCCATTCGTCGTATTCAAATGCAAAGGAGACAAAAGATCTCAACGAACCACTGGAAGGATCGTTCAGCGGTATCGGTATATCTTTCAACATGTCGACCGATACTTTGTATATAATCGAGACGATAGGCGGAGGTCCTTCGGAAAGAGTAGGAATCCTTCCCGGTGACAGAATCATCAAGGTCAACGACACGGTAATCGCCGGAGTAAAAATGCTCAATTCAGACATAATGAGACGACTGCGGGGACCGAAGGGAACAGATGTAGACGTAACTGTGCTCAGATATGAATCAGGGAAACCGGATACCATAGATTTCCGCATCACGAGAGACGACATTCCAATCTTCAGCGTGGATGCTGCATATCTGGTGGATCCGAAAGTGGGCTATATACGCCTAAACAAATTCGGAGGCGAGACACACAAGGAGTTTGCCGAAGCTGTCAAGAAACTGAAGAAGGAAGGGATGAAAGACCTGATACTTGACCTCAGCGATAACGGAGGCGGCTACCTAAAAGCATCTGTAGACATACTCGGCGAACTTCTACCATCGGGAAGCGTGGCGGTATTCACGGAAGGCACCAACAGTCCAAAATATGATTATTTCGCATTCCCGTCGGACAAAAATCCGCTTTTAGCAGACGGTAAGATTGTGGTGATGATGAATCAGTTTTCCGCTTCCGCTTCTGAAATCACGGCAGGAGCGATCCAGGACTGGGACCGCGGAGTGGTGGTAGGCAGAAGAAGTTTCGGCAAGGGACTCGTGCAGCGTCCGGTGCCTTTCCCTGACGGCTCAATGATGAGACTGACAGTAGCTCATTATTACACGCCGACCGGCAGAGACATTCAGAAACCCTACGTCAAAGGAAATGCCGATGCCTATGCCCATGACATCATAGACCGCTTCAACAGCGGCGAACTGATGCATGCCGACTCGATAAAATATATCGATTCACTGAAGGTGAACACACTGAGGCTGAAACGACCGATCTATGGCGGGGGCGGAATATCTCCGGATATCTTTGTGGGCATAGACACCACAGAAAATACAAAATATTACAGGCAGGTGATGGCAAAGGGACTCATCAACCGCTATGCAATAAAGACTGTAGACAAAGACAGGAAGGAAATTCTTGCCAAATACCCCACAGACAGTGATTTCGTAAAAGGCTACTCAATATCTGACTCACAGCTTCAGGAACTATATGACATCGCCACAGCTGAAGGAATCGAGTTCAATGCCGAAGAAGCAAATGTCAGCAAACCATTATTCTCCATGGTGCTCAAGGGGCTTATCGGCAGGGATATATATGAATCAGCCACATATTTCAAAGTGTATAACGAACGGGATCCGATGTTTAAAAAGGCTCTGGAGGTGATTAAATCTGGCGAGTATTCAAAAATCCTCCAGTCTCCAAAATAAACAGAATCAACAACCCGACAAGCACGACAACATAACAACCCAAAATATGAGACATCTGACCTTTACACTTCTGGCAGGGTTAAGCTCAATTGCCCTTGCCCAGATCACAGAAACCATGCCTCTTCCAACTGCCACCGCAGAAATGGATACATCAGCTCAAACTGCCATGACAATGCTTGATGAAAATATTGCCATGGCAGACTCATTGGCTACTGATTCAGTAGTGTTCGAGCCGGTGGTGGTAAGAGATCTTAAGGAAATACTCCTTTCTCTACCCGACACTATGCCTGAACTCCCCTACAATCCAATAGTCGGACCGTGGGTATTCTCCGGATACAGGACAATTAAACAACGTTCATTCAACGATCTTACGGAAAATTCAGACACCGGGATCTCAAGATTCACGACTCCCCAATGGGAACAGCACCCATATCGCCCGAAATGGCTTCACGATGCTCTCACACAAGCACGCATAAGCCAGGACTATATGTATTATACGATGATATATAGTCCGCATACGATCCAATACACTTACTGGGATCTTCCGGTTCCGCCGCGTCTGCCGGAAGACGATGTGACCCTCAGATCATACATTAAAAATCTCAACCTGCCGGAAGTGACCATCGATAACGCCCTGCTTCCCGAATTCGAACAAAAGAAAAAACACTGGCTTCATAAGTTCAACACCGGACTGCAGTTCTCGCAAGCTTATGTATCAAAGAACTGGTATCAAGGCGGCAACAACTATCTCGCACTTCTCTATAATTTCTACTGGGACGTACAGCTAAATCCGACCTACCATCCCAATCAGATATTTCAAAGCACTGTAAACTATAAGCTTGGCGTAAACTCTATAGAGCAAAATGCAGTAGGTCGCAACTATTCTCTTTCAGAGGATAACTTCCAGTATAACGTGAAGTACGGTTTCAAGGCTTTCAAGAAATGGTTCTACACAGTGACCGGACAGTTCAAAACGCAGTTCTTCAACAACTACAAGACAAACACCAACATACGCTCCGCATCGTTCCTGTCTCCCGCTGACCTGAACATCGGTATCGGTATGACGTACAGTTATGCAAATCCGAAGAAAACATTCAACATAAGCGCTTCGATCGCACCGCTTTCATACAACATGAAAGTCTGCATCGATCCTGAGATAGACCACGGGCAGTTTAACATAGAGCCGGGCAAGAAATCGCACAGCGAATTCGGTTCGAGCGGCGAGGCAAACATGACCTGGCAGGCAACTTCAAATATTTCAATGCGTACAAGGGTGTTCGCCTTCACCGACTATTCTTACTTCCAGGGCAATGTGGAGACGACCTGGGACTTTGCAATCAATAAATTTCTCAGCACCCAGATCTATGCCAACCTCCGATATGACTCAAGTTCGGATTTCAACCTGAGCAAATGGCATCACTGGATGCTAAAGGAAATCCTGAGTTTCGGACTCTCCTACACGTTCTCTACCAAATAACGGGCAATGAATCTTTCAGCACTAAAGAGAATATTTGCGTCGGTACTGATATTGTCAATATCAGTGCCGGCGTTTGCTTTCTTCCCGACAAGCAAGGATATATTCGACTGGTGCGATACAGCCATATTGTCGCCGATAGAAGGAATCTGGGAATATCCGGATGATGGAGCACAAGTATTGATTCAGGCAGATCAGACAAATCCGGGAACCTTCGTAATGACAGTAATCAGCACGCCGGACTGCAGACTCGAATATGGCGACGTGATAGGCAGGATTTATCCGACAGTAGATGCCAGGCAGTTCCGCCTTGAGCAATGGACCCATAAAGATAAGCTGTCGCTATCCAAATCAGAGGAATGCCAGGCTATTCTATCATCGGATGGAGAGACACTGCGGGTGAAGTCGCCTAAACTTAAATTCAAGATCAATCTAAACACGCTTCTTCCGAAGTTCTGGCGAATCGTAAGGGTTTCCTATAACAATCCGGTCGATGACCTTCCGGCGGGACTTGTGAAGGTATACCCCGGCTATGACCACAATGGATCGCTCAAACGTAAAACAAGAGTGCTATGACAGTATCGAACATATTCAGACGATTGATACTTACTATTTTCGCGGTATTTATTCTTTATCCAGTTTCTTCACTGGAGGCAAGAAAGATAAAGACCCGACACACCATTGCCAAAGTAGCGGGAAACGATTCAGAGAAATTGCAAAAGGGAAGATGCCGAGTGACGCTTACAGCCGACTCTGTTGACTTCGACATGATTATCAGACCGGCTGTAAGATTTTATGGTTTTGACAAGACAATCGGCAGCAGCTTTGAAAGTTTCTTTATAACAAACGGTCTTGACTCAACGATAGAAGGAATGGAGATAAGTATCACTTATTTCGACATGAAAGGTCGCCAGCTTCACAGACGAACTACCCGCATAGATTGCAAAGCAGCTGCAGGTGAAACTATTCGCACCGACATAAAGAGCTGGGACATACAGAAATCATTTTATTTTCACCGGTCGGCAAAGCCCAAACGCCAGGCGACTCCTTTCGATGTCAAGATAGATCTTATCTCAATCAACCTTAGTGATTGATCGCAGATAATCATTTACAAGTCATTATCTTTAGCACAAGTTTATCGGTGGCCTGCATGGAATCCCTGCCGATGCTGGTGAGATTACGGATGGTCTCGTCAACGTCATCGGAAATTATTCCTTCTGCTGAAGTGACGGCAAAACCCTGCATAGCAAGCATAGCCGACATCATGGCGGTGCTCACACCACTCGAAATCTTCATGGAGCATGAAGGTTTAGCACCGTCGCATATCATACCAGTAAGGTTAGCCACCATGTTCTTGACTGCAGCGCACACCTGATCATACCCGCCGCCCATAAGATAGACAAGAGCGCTGGACGCTCCCGTAGACGCCACCACACATCCGCACAATGCGGAAAGGCGACCGAGCGACTGCTTGATATATATGGAAGTGAGATGGCTAAGGATCAATGCCCGGACAGTAGTCTCATCAGATGCATCTATATCCATGGCATAGGAGACTACCGGCATTGTGGCAGTGATGCCTTGATTACCGGATCCGCTGTTGCTCATTACGGGCACAAGGGCTCCTCCCATACGTGCGTCGCATGCAGCGGAGGTCAATGTTATTGCGTGAGCCACAGGGGTGTCTCCGAAAAACTTCTCGCCAAAATGGAGCACAGTCGATCCAAGACAATGTCCATACTTACCGTTCAGTGCATACCTCGCCGCCGCCAGATTAAGATCCTTAGCCTCAAGAATAAATGATATTTCGTCGATGGGTGCAGTGACGGCAAAATCATATACCATCCTCATGTCAAGCTCCGGATCTTTACATCCTTCAACGGCTGCTCCCTGCTCCTGATGAGAACGCTCTAATATTATCTTTCCATCTTTCTCGACAAGTATGAAATTGGTATGGGCTCCAGATATGACTGTACGTACCTGATGCCCTTCACCCACGGCAAGCACATCTATATGGAGATTCGAAGGCGCCTCGGGATCAAGAGAAATCCTGATTCTATCTTCGGAAATGAATCTGCGCCCTGACTCAACGGCCTGGGGCGTAACATCGCGCAAGACTTCCAGTCCATAATCCGACTTACCGACTATGGCGCCAAGTGCCACCGCAATAGGAAGTCCGATCATGCCGGTGCCTGGAATACCGACACCCATTGCGTTCTTTATGATGTTGCCGCTCAAACGAAGCTCCAGCTTTTCAGGAACACAACCGAGGATTTCTGTAGCCTTTGCCACACATAAGGCGACGGCTACCGGCTCTGTGCAGCCTACAGCCGGCACTACCTCGCGTTTTATCAACTTTATGATCTGCTGACGGAGTGATTTATCCATTATCGAAACAATGATGTAGTAGTTATTCAGATTGTGTCTTCAAAGGGCAGAATGTCACGGTGAGCCATTTCAATCCTTTTGTTGCGCCAACATTTCCTGCACACGGCAATATACCGGTCGTTGCCTCCAATCTCCACCTGCTCTCCTTCTGTGATTATCTCGCCGTTGCCGTCTATGCGGGCATTCACGATAGTCTTGCGCCCGCAATTGCACGTAGACTTAACTTCCTCTATTGAATCGGCTATCTCAAAAAGACGCCGCGATCCTTCAAAAAGGCGTGTCTTGAAGTCGGTGCGGAGACCATAGCATATGATATTGCATCCATAATCATCGACCACTCTTGCAAGCTGATCCACCTGCTCCTCAGAAAGGAACTGCGCTTCATCCACCAGCAGCCAGTCGGGGACACTTAGTGTCTGTTCAAACGTGTCCTTCACCATATCATAAAGGTCAGTCTCCGGATATATCCACAGGCATTCCCTCTCTATGCCGATGCGGGAACGTATTACATTCTTCTTCTCCCTCGTATCGACGACCGGCTTCAGGCACATATATGCCATTCCGCGCTCCTCGAAATTATAAGCGGTTGTAAGCAACATGGCTGTCTTTGCCGACCCCATGGTGCCATATCGAAAATATAGTTTTCCAATCCGGTTCATACCGCAAATTTACAACCGAATTGGCAAATATGCAAGTGCTGCATTATATTTTTGATGCGACTGGATCCATTTTTGAAAAATTAGAATTAACTTTGCAGTCTCAAATAATACCGCAAATGAATACCTATCACTGCAAAGATCCATTTCTGCTTGAATCCGGCGAGATTCTTCCGGAAATCGACATCGCATACCATACATATGGAACATTGAATGAGAAAAGAGACAATGTGGTATGGGTGTGCCATGCACTGACCGCCAACAGCGATGTAGACGACTGGTGGCCCCACACTGTAGAAAGCGGGTGCTTTCTTGATCCCGGCAAATGGTTTGTAGTGTGTGCCAACATCTTAGGCTCCTGCTATGGCTCCACCGGCCCAACATCAATAAATCCGGCTACGGGACAACCTTACTATGATGATTTTCCAAAACTTACAATAAGGGACATGGTGAATGCCCACCTTATACTTGCGTCAGCACTCGGGATAAATCGCATTCATACCCTTGTCGGATGTTCAGTAGGCGGATTTCAGGCTATCGAGTGGGCTGTAATGGAACCGGATCGTTTTGACAGGCTAATATTCCTTGCCACCTCACCAAAGGCATCACCATGGAGCATAGCCATCGACGAGACCCAGCGCATGGCAATTCTCAGCGACAAGACATATGGAGAAAAAAGAGCTGATGCCGGAAGAGACGGACTTGCAGCAGCAAGAGCTATCGGACTGCTCTCCTATCGTGGACCATGGGGATATAATGCGACCCAGCAGGATCCGCCTTCTGACGAAATACCCGAAACTCACCGTGCATGCTCCTATCAGCAATATCAAGGAGAGAAACTTTGCCGAAGATTCAACGCTTATTCCTATATGACAATACTTGATGCTTTCGATACACATGATGTTGGCAGAGGCAGGGGTGGCGTGATGAAAGCATTATCAAGAATCAAGGCACCGGTGATAGTGATCGGTATTACCACCGACATAATTTTCACACCTGATGAAATGCGGGAGCTGACAGGAATGCTGCACAATGCCGAATATTTTGAGATACAGTCGGAATTCGGACATGACGGATTCCTGGTGGAGCATGAGAAACTAAACAGCATTCTGACACCACGTTAAAATACGGATTTTTTATCAAAAAACTTTGCCGAATGGGATTTTTTTTGTAATTTTGCATCGCATTTCGCGCCAAGGCTCTTGAAGATGGGTGACACATAATGCCCACGCCCAACGCAACAACCAATAATACAATCAATTAAAATGTACGCAATCGTAGAAATCAAAGGTCAGCAGTTCAAAGCCGAAGAAGGCAAGTATCTGTATGTGCACCATCTCGGCGATGAAGTAAAGGAAGGCGAGACAGTTGTCTTCGACAAAGTCCTTCTTCTTGACGCCGACGGCGACGTAACAGTCGGTGTTCCTGCCGTAGAAGGAGCTAAGGTAACATGTGAAGTTCTTCTTCCTCTTGTAAAGGGCGACAAAGTGCTCGTTTTCAAGAAAAAACGTCGCAAAGGTTATCGCAGACTCAACGGTCACCGCCAGCAGTTCTCAAAAGTATTAGTTAAGAATATCGAAAAATAATCCTAATAAGATATGGCACATAAAAAAGGTGTCGGTAGTTCTAAGAACGGCCGCGAATCACATAGCAAACGACTTGGCGTGAAAATTTTCGGTGGATCTTCCTGCAAGGCTGGCAATATCCTTAAGCGCCAGCGTGGCACCGCCCACCACCCCGGTCTTAACGTAGGCATGGGCAAGGATCACACACTCTTCGCACTCATTGACGGCATCGTTGTCTTCTCAACAGGCAAAGAAGGACGCAAATTTATCAACGTGCAGCCTCACGTAGCAAACTAAGAATCACGATTCTACCACTTAATATTATCCCGAATCCATGAGATTCGGGATTTTTTATTTACACCCATTGCCATACCACCTGAAATACCAAACCCACTGCGAAATAAATCCGTTGAAGGGAATCACATAAATATAACTTATATATACTAACACACAGACAATTAGACCGGAGACATCATCAATTTTATATTTTTTCAAAAAATAATTCAAAAAAAATTTGCATAGTCCAAAAAAAAGCAGTAATTTTGCATCGCAATTGAGAGATAAAACGTCTTAAAGTTGTAAATAATGCTTCAATAGCTCAGTTGGTTAGAGCACCTGACTGTTAATCAGGGGGTCGTTGGTTCAAGCCCATCTTGAAGCGCAAAGTAGAGAGCCCAACGGGCTTTTTATTTTGACCGGAGATTCGCTAGCTCAGCAGGTAGAGCACAACACTTTTAATGTTGGGGTCGTGGGTTCGAGCCCCACGCGGATCACTAAAACAAAAGCGTAATTAACCGATTATTCGATTGATTACGCTTTTGTTATTTCTTGATTTGCCCGACATTTGCCCGACAGATTTATAAATGGAGTGTCTTAGATCCTCTCTCCTCCCGATATATCGAATATATCTTTTGCCTGATAAAACACCACATCGCTGAACCATTCATAAAGGTTTCTGTATTTTTCCCCAAACTGGAATGCCATCTCCCTATCATGCATCCATGCTTCCTCTATCCATTTTCTTATCAGATCCGATGCTTCCTCCAGCTTGCGCAATGCTTCAAATCCTTTTGCCGTCAGAGGTTCAACCTCAATAAAGATCTTTCCCGGCTCTGTTGCCGGGGGTGTCTGCTCTGTATTCATATTCTTAGTTTTTATATAGATCCGAAATTAGTATCTCTGAGATTTTGTATCATCGCCTGAGAGAGACAATCCTCTACCACTCCCTTCACACCGCACCATTTGCTATAGAAATCATCTTCTGTAGAACGGATTGATTCGTTGTCTTTACCAAAGTATTTATCAATATACTTGTCAAACGCATTATAGGTTTCATCCAATGTTTTCAAGATAGCGATCAGGTCTTTCGACTCTTCCCCTACTTTGACTGTTGTCTCCATACTTTCAGTTGTGGAAAAGCCACAGGGATTTGACCCTTTCGGGCATCCGGGATTGACCCTTCCGGGCAAAATAAGTTGACCATTTTT
>JAIDQZ010000023.1 GCA_029062005.1 Muribaculaceae bacterium
CCGAAAGAACAGTCGCCTGACAATATCCAAAGTTCTTGACACAAAAAAATGAGAGTGCGCCATTTTGACACACCCTCATTTATTGTTAGAGAGATTCATGGAACTGTAAAAAAAAGTAAATATATTTTTCTTGCGGATTTTGAAAAAAAAGATTAATTTTGCATCTTGAATATCCGTGCGCGATGTTTTTATTCCCCATAACGGAATGTTCATTATAAATCTACAATAACAATATTAAACTTATACCGCCCCATAATGGACAAGAACACAGCCTATGGCCTTATTCTTATGGCCCTCGTCTTCTTCGGTTTCATGTATTTTACAACTCCTGATCCGGCAGCCGTGGAGGAGTTGGCTCAGAATGAACAGGTTGTTGCTGAGAATAACCAGCCCGCGGCAGCCGCAATTTTCAGCGACACCGAGCGCGAATGGCTTGCAAAAAACATACTCTCTAACGGCACGCCTGTGACAGCCGAAAATGGAAGTCCTGCAGTGGCCCTCAACAGCGGAGACGTTCGTCTGACTCTCGTTGGCGACTCTGTCTTTGGAACTGTATCAGTAAATGGAAAGATGCTTGAATGGAATTCTGTCGTGAACAATGATCTCACTGTAATGACCGCAGCCGAGCATACAGCAGCGCTTGATAAGGTGCGTGCGCTTTCCAATTCAATAGGAAGATATGGTCGCTTCGCTTCATTCCTCACAGGAGAAAGTAAAACTCTTACACTTGAGAACGACGTGCTGAAGATCGACCTTTCTTCAAAGGGTGGTATTGTAACGCGTGCTGAACTGAAGAAGTACGATACGGAATACGATCCTGACGAGACGAAAAAAGTGAAGAATAAAGTCGTTATGTTTGATGCGGAATCAAACAGGATGAGCTTCATCCTTCCTCTTCCTCAGGAAATATCGACCTCTGACCTTTACTTTGCTCCACAAGAAATGACAGACTCTACTGTCCTTATGGCGCTAAACCTTTCATCAGACGCTTTCTGGGGTATCAGGTACACTCTCCCGAAAGGAGATAGTTACATGATAAAGATGGAGGTAGTTCAAAAGAATATGGCTCCAATAGTCCAGAGCAATGTCCGTAAGCTCGGAGTGAACTGGTATCAGGAAATTCACCGTCAGGAAAAAGGCAGGATGTTTGAGGAACGCAACTCCCGTCTTGCTTATAAATTCCTCGGTGGATCTGTAGAGGAATTGAGCGAGAGTAAGAATGTAACCAAGGAGCGTCAGCAAAAACTTAAATGGATTGCTTTTAAAAATCAATTCTTCTCCTCTGTACTTATAGCCGACAAAAACTTCAACTCCGCAGACTTCAATAGTGAGGTGCTTAAAGGAAGTGTATATCTGAAGTCGCTCACTGCAGACGCAGAAGTGAATGACTATGACTGGAATGCGGAAAATCCGGCAGGCTTTAATTATTATATCGGCCCCAATCTCTATCCCCTTCTCAATAAGATTGACAAGAGTACATATGAGGATGAAAATCTTAAGCTTACAAAGCTTATTCCACTCGGGTGGCCAATCTTCCGCTGGATTAATACGCTCATAGTAATTCCGGTATTCAACTTCCTCGGAAGCTTCGGCTGGAACTACGGCATCGTGATCCTTGTGCTTACTATCCTTCTCAAGCTTGTACTCTTCCCTCTCACTTACAAGAGCTATGTGAGTCAGGCAAAGATGCGCATTCTTGCTCCGGATATCAAGGAGATCAACGAAAAGTATCCCGGTAATGAGAATGCTATGACACGCCAGCAGAAGACCATGGCACTCTACAACAAGGCTGGTGCCAACCCGATGTCGGGCTGTCTGCCGATGTTGCTCCAGATGCCTATTCTCTTCGCTATGTTCACTTTCTTCCCGAACTGTATTGAACTGCGCGGGCAGTCATTCCTATGGGCACATGACCTGGCAGCTCCTGATGCCATAATTTCATGGAGCGGCAACATCCCTCTTGTCACGGAATATTTCGGCAACCATATCTCCCTTTTCTGTCTGTTGATGACTGCGACAAACATCATCTACACGCGCTCTACAATGCAGGGCCAGAGCAACGGAATGCCGGGAATGAAGTGGATGATGTATCTCATGCCGCTCATGTTCCTCGTGTTCTTCAATAACTATGCCGCAGGTCTTAGCTATTATTACTTCCTGTCGCTTCTCATCACAATTATTCAGACCTATGCAATACGCAAGTGGTTTGTTAAGGAGGAGGATGTGCGTCGCGCTATGAAGGAGAACGCCAAGAAGCCTCAGAAAAAGTCAGGTTGGATGGCACGTCTGGAAGAGATGCAGAAGGAGCAGCAGCGTATGATGCGCGAACAGCAAAAGAACGGAGGTGCCCGTAAGCGTTGAATGAATCATGCGTAGCTTCCGGATAATGCTGGCTTTAGTGATGCTTTTTGTATCACTTCTTTGGCTGTTGTTAGGCACTGCAGCTCCGGTCTATGCAATCATTTCCGAGCAGGCTCAGATTATCCCTTCTGCAATTCAGTCCACTTTAGGCGCAACCATAGTCTGGATTGTGGCGACTATGCTGCTTGGAAGGGTCTATTGTGCAACAGCGTGTCCAGTCGGTACTATGCAGGATCTTGTGATCTGGGGTAGACGGAAACTTGATGTTGATCACAAATTCCACTATGAAGATGGCAGAAAAATCAGATTTGTGGTGTTGGCGGCGTATATTGTTTCCTTGATTTTGGGGATTTTCGCCGTCTGCTATGTGATAGAACCCTGGAATATCATGCGCAACGCCGCCTCTGTAGTGCGTCATGCCGACACTTCCATGACGTGGGGTGCAATCGGCATTTCCGTAGCAGTAGGAATGGCGACAGGCATCGTGACGCTTTCTGTCATTTTATTATGGGCATGGCGGTCTGGCAAAGCTTTTTGCACTACAGTCTGTCCGATAGGAACAGCCCTTGGATGCATGCATTCGCAGACACTGATGCATATAGCTATTGATCCCGACAAATGTATCAGCTGTATGAAATGTGAGGATGTATGCGCGGCTAAATGTATAAAGGTAGTCCAGAGGTATGTCGACAATTCACGTTGTGTCCGCTGTTTCGAATGTACCGATGTGTGCCCTAATGACGCAATACGTTTCCAGATCAACAAGGGCCGCAATAGGAATACTCCCATGTTGATTGAAAATTAATATAATCCGGAGTCTTGAAACAAGTAACTTTTGACGGCCTTGCAGGGACAAATTCTAAATTCTAAACTCTAACATATGAAGCAATATCATGATCTGCTCCGACACATACTTGAGCATGGTCAGCGTAAGGATGACCGTACCGGTACCGGTACAATTTCTACCTTCGGATATCAGATGCGTTTTGATCTGTCGGAAGGATTTCCTCTTGTCACTACTAAGAAAACTCATCTGAAAAGCATAATTTATGAGCTTCTGTGGTTTTTAAAAGGAGATACCAATGTAAAGTACCTTCAGGATCACGGTGTGAGGATATGGAATGAATGGGCAGATCCTGACGGTGATCTCGGGCATATTTACGGTTATCAATGGCGCTCGTGGCCCGACTATGACGGAGGTTGTATCGACCAGATAAAGCAGGCTGTAGAGACTCTTAAGAATAATCCTGATTCACGTAGGATCATCGTGAGTGCCTGGAACGTGGCGGATCTTGACAATATGAACCTTCCGCCATGTCATGCTTTCTTCCAGATGTATGTCAGCGATGGGAAGCTATCTTTGCAGTTGTATCAGCGAAGTGCTGACTGCTTCCTCGGCGTTCCGTTTAATATTGCCTCTTATGCGCTTCTTACCATGATGCTTGCTCAGGTGTGTGGACTGAAACCGGGAGAGTTCATCCATACCCTTGGTGATGCTCACATATATGTAAATCATCTTGACCAGGTGAGGCTTCAGTTGACAAGGGAGCCACGTCCGCTTCCTGATATGCGTATAAATCCGGACATCAAGGATATTTTTGAATTTGATTATCAGGATTTCACATTGGAAAACTATGATCCTTGGCCTGCCATAAAAGGGACAGTCAGCGTATGAGATGCTGAAATTGGGAGTGCAGCTTTGAATTATGGATAAAAAACTGACCTTCATAAGTCGCAGCGACATTCGTGGCGGAGCGGCTATAGTCACATATCGTTTAGTTGAGGCACTGCGTGTCGCCGGAGTCGATGCAAGGATGCTCGTGTGTGAGAAAATGAGCGATTCTGATTTTGTGCAGGTATGTGCTTCGGCATGGCGAATAAAGTATTCTTTTTTTAAGGAACGTCTTAAAGTGTTTTTCAACAATGGGTTCAACCGAAGTAATTTATTTAAGGTTGATCCTGCCTGTGAAGGTCTGCCTTTGTGGAATCATCCTTGGGTCCGTAATGCGGATGCCGTATTTCTTGGATGGGTGAATCAGGGGATGTTGAGTCTGCATGGATTACATAAGATAGCGGGGCTTGGAAAACCTGTGATATGGATAATGCATGATATGTGGAACATGACGGGGATATGTCATCATGCCGGAGCTTGTGACGGTTTTCATGATAAATGTGGATGTTGTCCGCTATTAGGAGAAGGAAGTAAGCAAAACGACATGTCGCGTAAGACGTGGGAGTCCAAGAAACTTCTTTATGAAGACCGTAAGATAAGGTTTATTGCCGTCAGCTCATGGCTTGCACAAAAGGCGGCCGAGAGTAGCCTGCTGTGTGACATGGATGTAAAGGTGATTCCTAATCCGTTTAATATTGGCGGTGATTCGGATATGAATGAAAGGTTAGGTAAAAGGACAGGAAAGGTTAGGATTATATTCGGGGCGGCAAGACTGGACGACCCTATTAAAGGTCTCCCGGTATTGAAAGAGGCTTTGGATGTGATAGGGAGCTCATATCCAGAGATTGCATCAGACCTTGAATTAGTGACTTTCGGATCGGTAAGGGAGGTCGGCAGTCTGAACGCTTTTACGATTCCTCATCGTCATCTCGGAGTGATTAAGGGAGCGGATGAGATCAAGAAGGCTTATGAAAGTTGCGATATAGTAGTGTCAACATCTGATTATGAGACGCTTCCCGGCACTCTTGTGGAGGGACAGGCATATGGATGCATTCCGGTAGCAGTCCATCATGGAGGTCAAGGTGATATAATAGATCATCAGAAGACAGGCTGGCTGGCATCATGGAGTGATTCTCCCTCCGTTCGGGCAGCAAATGTTGCTGATGGCATCGTGTGGGCATACAGAAACTGCGGGAATATCGACTTGCTGAAAGCAATGAGAATGTCGGTGGAAAAGAAATTCAGCGCACCCGAAGTGGCAAGGAAAGTCCTTGAATTTGCATTTGAAAAGTGATCACGTGATGTCGTGACCGGTGTCAATATTGTTTAGCCACAAAAAAAAGATGCAATCATGTGATTGCATCCTTTCTGTCGGGGTGACAGGATTCGAACCTGCGACCACCTGGTCCCAAACCAGGTGCGCTACCGGACTGCGCTACGCCCCGATTGCCGTGATTTTTTCATCGACTGTGCAAAGTTAATTGTTTTTATTGGATCTTGCAAGAAATTCTTTATTTTTTTCTCTTCTCTTATATACATTTTCGTTTATGAATCGTTAAAAGAGTATGAGAAAGATGAAGCTTATATCGGTTTTTGCAATAGTGGCTGTTGTGATGATGATCATGACAGCTCTTCCTTCCTATGCTAAGGGGGACGCGAAAATTAACTTTAAAGAAACTGTTTACGATTTCGGTGAGATATCTGTCAAGGACGGAAAGGTGTCGCATGAATTTGCGTTTACAAATGCCGGAGATAAAAATCTGGTCATTACAAATGCACGTGCAGATTGTGGATGTACACGGCCTGAATATAGTGACGCCCCCGTCGCTCCAGGGAAATCGGGTAAGGTCAAGGTGACGTTTGCTCCGGCTGCACAGGGACATTTTTCGAAGAAAATCACCATTACTACAAATGGAGTCCCCCGAAAGGCGAGGCTTCTCATCAAAGGCGAGGTAGTGAAATGAAAAATAACCTGCTCCCCAAAGGGAGATCGATGCCTTGTACAGTGATTCTCATTACAATTGTTCTGGGAATTGCCCTGTCAGCATACTGCCAGATTGAGAAGTCTCTTGAATTTATTCCGGGAGTGGTAGACTTCGGAATAATTCGGGAAGAAGATGGAAAAGTAAGCAGAGAAGTTAAGGCTGTCAACATTTCTTCTGATTCCACATATATTATTTCAGCGAGGACAAGCTGCGGATGTTCAGAAGTGGAGTATAGTCAGGATATGATTGCTCCCGGTGATACTGCTTATGTGACAGTTACATATGATCCTAATAACCGTCCTGGCAAATTCCTTAAGACAGTCAAGTTCTTCACCGGAGAAGATAGGATAAGCAATTCTGTGAAACTTAGCGGCATCGTCATCCCGAGCAGGGAGAATATTGATGAGGCATATCCCTTTCAAGCAGGGAGACTGCGTCTTTCTGCATTGCTTGTCAATGCCGGTGAGGTATCGAGAAAAGAGGCGCGCCCGCTTTTCGTAGGCATATATAATGACAGTGAACATCCTGTAACTCTTGTCGCAGATACCCGGGATACGGCTCTTGAGGTAACGTTGACTCCTGATATTATAGAGCCTTTTGGAGTCTCCACCTTGACTATGATGCTTAAAGGAAGGCTTTTTAAAGGAGACGAGACGGATTTTTTGTATAAGACATTTATCAAGGATGCCTTGACCGGTGATACTGTAGTATGCATTCCGGTAGGAGGCACAATCAAATCCAACATATAACCTAAATATTACATAATGGAACATCCTGAAAACGATGCGAAATATGTCGGACTCCGTGTGAATGCGGGCGTAAAGTCAAATCCGACAGTGAATCCATATAGAAAGGTCGTAAAGAAAAAAAGGATACTTACTGCTGGCGAATATGTGGAAGGTATTCTGAAAGGTGACGTAAGTCTTCTTGGTAGGGCGGTGACGCTTATTGAGAGCACTGCTGAAGATCATCAGTCAATTGCACAGGAGGTCATAGAGAAATGCCTGCCTTATAGTGGCAATTCACGCAGAATTGGCATCACAGGCGTGCCGGGAGCCGGAAAGTCGACATCGATAGATGTGTTCGGTACCCATGTGATACGTCAGGGTCATAAGCTGGCTGTTCTGGCTATCGATCCCAGCAGCGAGCGTACAAGGGGAAGTATTCTTGGCGATAAGACGAGAATGGAGAAACTGTCGCTTGAAAAAGATGCGTTTATACGTCCCTCTCCCTCCGGAGGATCTCTTGGAGGTGTGGCTCGCAAGACGAGGGAGACGATTGTGCTTTGCGAGGCTGCCGGATATGACCGTATTTTTGTGGAGACAGTCGGAGTAGGGCAGAGCGAGACGGCGGTGCACTCAATGGTGGATTTCTTCCTGCTTATCCAGCTTGCAGGCACAGGAGATGAACTTCAGGGTATAAAGAGGGGAATCATGGAGATGGCTGATGGAATCGCTATAAACAAGTGTGATGGTGACAATGTAGATAGATGCAAACTTGCTGCCCAGCAGTTTCGCACGGCATTGATGCTATTTCCTCCGACTCCGAGCAAGTGGGTGCCGGAAGTGGTGACCTACAGCGGATATTATGAGCTGGATATCGACAAGGTCTGGGATATGATCGACAGATACTTTAAGTATGTCGAGGAGACTGGCTATTTCGAGCGCAAGCGTAATGAACAGGCTCGTTATTGGATGACAGAGACTATCGAGGAGCAGCTCCGGAGCAGATTTTATCATACACCAGGACTGAAGGAACTTCTTGAACAGAAAGAACTGCGCGTTCTGAATAATGAACAGTCTTCCTTCACGGCTGCTAAGGATGTTCTTGACTATTATTTTGAATATATCCGTAAATGAGTGATTGCTAATAGTGTAATGCTGATTGGCTAAAATGATGTGGGCAATAGTTGTTTTTGTTAAAATTTTTAACTAACTTTGCAACACGGCAGAGTCGCTCTAAAAGAAGTCATGAGGCTATCGCGCTCTGAAGGAATAAAACAGTAAATGTTGTTTATGGCATCATCATATTGGATATATACTGACATGATGGTTTTCTGTGTAGCATTATTGCTTACCGGAATCATTATCCCCCAGATACTTCTCATAGCCTTCAGCAAAAAGCTTTTTGATGAAGTTGATGAGCGTAAGATTCATAAGGGGGTGGTCCCGAGGCTTGGAGGAATTGCCTTCTTGCCTGCCATAATTTTTTCCATATGTCTGGTGCTTGCCATAAACATGAGTCTTGGAATCACAGGTTCTGTATATGTGTTTTCAGATTGCAGCCGGTCGATCTTGTATCTGTTGTGTGCCGAGATGCTCATGTTTCTTGTAGGAATAGCCGATGACCTGATCGGAGTGCGGTATAAGGCGAAATTCGTTTGCCAGATACTATGTGCAATTTTCATATGTGCATCCGGATCATATATCCATGACATGGGTGGAATGTTATGGTTGGAAGATCTTCCTTCCTGGTTGGGATGGTGCTTGTCAGTATTCGTGGTGGTGTATATTGTCAACGCTGTCAATCTGATAGATGGTATCGACGGTCTTGCATCAGGATTAAGTGGCATAGCTTTGATATACTTCGGTATTCTCCTTACACTTGCACAGGAGTGGATGCTTGCTTTGTTGGCATGGGCACAGCTCGGAACACTTGTGCCGTTCTTCTATTTCAATGTGTTTGGCAACCCTCAGAAACGCAAGAAAATATTCATGGGCGACACCGGTTCGCTCACTGTAGGAATAATGCTTTCTTTTATAGCTCTGAGTGTGACCGATATCGATGCTCCGGAAGTGACGAAAGATTACAATATGCTTGTTCTAGCGTTCTCTCCCCTGATTATACCTGCGTTTGACGTAGTGAGGGTCTATTTCCATCGTATCCGCCAGCATAGAAATCCTTTCCTGCCTGACAAATGCCATATACATCATAAATTACTCGCTCTTGGGCTTAACCAGAGGGCGTCCCTGTGTACGATTCTTCTTTCGGCTGTTATATTCATGCTTGTCAACGTATCGTTGTCTCCCTATATATCTGCAACTTGGCTTCTTGTTGGAGATGTCGCGATCTGGTTGTGCGGCAATCTGCTGATCACTCGTGCCATACGAAAGAAAGAAGCAAGAATTCACACTACATTGTACGAATAAAAATTTAAGTAAATGAATATCATAAAGATTTCTTTTAAGAAAATATTGTGGGCAGTCTCGCTTGCTTTCATTGTCTCCGGTTGCTCTACTCCCAAGAATGTGGCATATTTCCAAGGTGTTGAAAATGCTGAGGTTCTTGAGTATGTCGTCCCGACAGAAAATCTTATAAAGGTTCAGCCATTTGACAAACTTTCTATAATCGTTCAATCAAAAGATGCTGCATTGTCGAAACTCTTCAATCTGAATGTAGTCACCAACGGCGCTTCACAAAGGATGCCTCAAAGTGGTACAGGCAGTGATTTCCGTGACTATACCATAGCATATAATGACGGTATGAGTGCATATACGGTATCTGCTGACGGAACAATTGATTTCCCGATTCTTGGAGTCCTGAAAGTGGAAGGAATGACCCGTGGTGAGGTCGCCGCATTCATAAAAGGAGAGATAATCGGACGTGGACAGATTAAGGATCCGGTCGTGACTGTCGAATTTCTCAACACCGGCTTCTCTGTGCTCGGAGAGGTGCAAAGGCCCGGAAGATATGACCTGAACAAGGATGTCCTCACTATCGTAGAGGCGTTGTCGCTTGCGGGAGATTTGACTATTCAGGGACAGAGAGAAAATATAAAGGTCATTCGTCAGGATGGAGATAAGACCATAACATATCTGGTTGATATCAGCGATACGAAGAACTTGTTGCAATCGCCTGCTTATTATCTGAGGCAGGGCGATGTGATATATGTGGAACCCAATAGCATTAGAAAACGTCAGACTGTGGCGAATGCCAATAATGTGATGAATGCAAGTTTCTGGCTTTCCGTAGCATCATTGATTACTACAGCTGCAGTTCTCTTTAAGAAATAAGAATCTGGATCATGTGGCTTTTTAAGGATAAGGTTCCCACTATCGAAGAAAGTGGAATGCTTACAGGCATCACCGACTGGCATTCCCATGTGCTTCCGGGTGTCGATGACGGAATAAAGACTTTGGAAGAATCCCTTGATGTGCTGCGTCATTTTGATGCGTTGGGGGTGGATACGTTATGGCTGACCCCTCACATCATGGAAGACTATCCCAACACGACGGAAAAGCTGAAAAGCAGATTTGAAGAACTTAAAGATGCATGGAATGGAAATGTGAAGCTCCGGCTTGCTTCGGAATACATGCTTGATTCCCTTTTTGAAGAGCGGCTGGCTGCCGGAGATGTCCTTCCTATCGGAAACAATGCCGATCATCTGCTCGTGGAGACTTCATATTTCTCTGCGCCGATGGAATTTGACGATATTATAGATTCTATAAAGTCTGCAGGATATTTCCCTCTGCTCGCACATCCGGAAAGATATACCTATATGGATGAAAAGAAATATAAGGAGCTGAAGGAGCGTGACGTGAAGATGCAGCTCAATTATGTTTCCCTTGTCGGTGGCTATGGTGAGACTGCCATGAAAAAAAGCATATGGCTGTTGAAAAATGGATTTATTGACGTTTTAGGCAGTGATGTTCATAGGCTGGCAAGCAATCAAGGGCTTATTTCAAAGAAGCCTTCGAAAAAGGATCATCTTGACATGATTCTCTCTGTTGTCAAGGAGAAGAATGTCATATAATCGTAATCACCGGCATTATATATCTCAGCATGGAATTTGATATTTTCGGACGAACTGCATTGCTTGTCGGTGGGCAGGCGATGGAGAGGATCTCCCGTGCCAGGATAATAATATTTGGCGTCGGTGGAGTGGGCAGCTGGACAGCGGAATGCCTTGTCAGGACCGGAGTGAGGGATCTTACAATTGTGGATTCCGACAGAGTTTCGGCTACTAACGTCAACCGCCAGATGCCGGCGACATCTTTCACTATAGGGGAAATAAAGACAGAAGCTGCAAGAAAAAGATTGCTGGAAATTAATCCGGACGCCGATATAAAGAGCATTCCATTATTTTATGATGAGAATACTGCCCGGGATATAGACCTCACTCAATATGATTATATAGTTGACGCGATTGACTCTCTCAAAGACAAAGCGCTGTTGATTTTAAACGCCACCGCCAGCGGAAAGAAGTTTTTCAGCAGTATGGGAGCCGCACTGAAGATTGACCCCGGAAAAGTGCGTACAGCTGAATTCTGGGATGTCAAAGGGTGTCCACTTGCAAGGGCACTCCGTCAGAGATTTAAAAAAGAAAGGAGATTTCCGGCAAGAAAATTCAGGTGTG
The DNA here is from genome assembly GCA_029062005.1 of Muribaculaceae bacterium. GTDB lineage: Bacteria > Bacteroidota > Bacteroidia > Bacteroidales > Muribaculaceae > Lepagella. The sequence continues at coordinate 11,375 of JAIDQZ010000023.1, forward strand.
TGTATTCTGATGAATTGCTCGCCAATAAAGGTGAGTCCGGGGAAGTTCCCGACCGTTATAAAGCGAGTGTAAATGGAAGCCTTTGTCACATAACAGCTATTTTCGGCATGACTATAGCGGGAATGATAATAAAGGACATTGTAGATAATATATGATGATTACTTTTGTCTTTACAATAAATGAGTCCGGACGCCATGAGGTGCCGGACTCATTTATTATTATGTTCTTAAGTGCGATTCTATAAATTGCTGGATTATTCAGCTTTTCCGTCAGAACCAAGCACATTGATGATCTTGTGCTTGTAAAGCTTCTCCATTTCGTCGCGGGCAGGACCGAGGTATTTGCGCGGATCGAATTCACCCGGTTTCTCTGCGAGTACCTTGCGTACGGCGGCTGTCATTGCAAGACGGCTGTCGGAGTCAATGTTGATCTTGCAGACATCCATCTTGGAAGCCTTGCGGAGTTCTTCTTCCGGAATGCCAATTGCATCGGGAAGCTTACCGCCGTATTCGTTTATCTGGTCTACATATTCCTGGGGAACAGAGCTTGAACCGTGGAGTACGATCGGGAAGTCGGGAAGCTTTGCCTCGACTGCCTCAAGCACGTTGAATGCCAATGGAGGAGGAACAAGTCGACCGGTCTTCTCATCGCGGGTGCACTGTGCGGGTGTGAATTTATATGCTCCGTGTGAAGTGCCGATTGAAATAGCGAGGCTGTCACACTGGGTGCGTGCCACGAATTCGATCACTTCTTCAGGATCTGTGTATGTGTGGTGGTCTGAGCTTACTTCGTCTTCAACGCCTGCAAGCACACCGAGCTCGCCTTCTACAGTCACGTCAAACTGGTGGGCATAGTCAACTACCTTCTTGGTGAGTTCGCAGTTTTCCTCGAAGCTGAGGTGGCTGCCGTCGATCATGACTGAGGAGAAACCGTTGTCAATGCAGTCCTTGCAAGTCTCGAAAGTATCACCGTGATCGAGGTGGAGCACAATCTGGGGCTTTTCCCATCCTAGGCTCTTGGCATATTCCACAGCACCCTGTGCCATGTAGCGGAGAAGAGTGGGGTTTGCATAGTTGCGTGCTCCCTTAGATACCTGTAGTATAACCGGGCTCTTGGTTTCAGCGGCAGCCTTGATGATGGCCTGAAGCTGCTCCATGTTGTTGAAGTTGAAGGCGGGAATTGCGTAGCCTCCGTGTACGGCCTTTGCGAACATCTCGCGTGTGTTTACAAGACCAAGTTTTTTATAATCTACCATTTTACCTAAAACATTTATCGCATCGGGGAAGATATGACATGAGATCCGATGCGGGGTTATCTAAAAATAGTATGCAAATTTAATTAATATTTTTGAATCTTGCACTATCCTTTTTGGAAAAATCGGCTTTTTTGGCTAAATTTGTAGTCGGAAAAGCAATTTCATGATTAAAGATAATTAATGGCCTGAAGAAAAGATATGTACATTTTCAGTTCCAAAGATATAAAAGACCTTGATGCAGCCACTTGTGAGGCTCAAGGTATCGACTCTCTTACGCTTATCGAGCGTGCAGCCAATGCTGTGGTGAAAGAGATATCGTCAAGATTTCTGCCAAGTTTCCGGATTGTAGTTGTTGCCGGTCCCGGCAACAACGGTGCCGATGCCCTTGCCGTGTCGCGTATTCTTGCGGAGCATGGCTACGGTAATGTGGAGGTGTACCTTTTCAATGTAAGGGGAAAGCTTTCTGATGAGTGCGAGGCGCAGAAGCAGAGACTGCTTGAATCTGATGCGAAAGTAAAGTTTACCGAAATCACGACCACATTCTCACCGCCGCATCTAAGCGTGGATGATATAATAATCGACGGTTTGTTCGGTGTCGGATTGCATGAGCCTTTATCCGGTGGCTTTGCAGCGGTCGCACGCCTTATCAATGAGTCGGGAGCTTATGTGGTGAGTATCGATATCCCTTCCGGACTTGCCGGAGAATGGAACTCCAATTCGCGCTTTCATGATATTGTGCATGCAAAGCTGACTCTTACTTTTCAGTTCCCCAAATTATCGTTTTTCTTCCCGGAACATGCGGATATCTTAGGGGAACGTGTCGTGCTTGACATTGGTCTTGATAGGAAAGCACTACGGAATAAGAAGTCGAGCTGGCTTCTTATTGAAAGCCGGACCATCAGGTCGCTGCTTCGCCAGCGCGACCCGTTCACAGCCAAACGCGATTATGGCTCGGTGATGTTGTTTGCCGGAAGTATGGGCATGATGGGCGCAGCGGTTCTGGCAGCAAAGGCTTCGTTGAAATGCGGTGCCGGACTTGCTACTGTGCATACCCCCCGCACAGGAGTTACGATACTGCAGACAGCTGTTCCCGAAGCGATGTTTGAGCCTGACCGTAATGAAAGGGTCATCAGCGATATGAGTCTGCATCATACACACCAGGCAGTGGCGGTAGGACCCGGAATCGGTACTAATGACCTTACAATAAATGCTCTTGAATCTTTGCTTAAGACTTGTAAGTCCCCTCTCGTGCTTGATGCCGATGCCTTGAACTGTATAGTGAAGCGCCCGTCGTTGCTCTCAATGATTCCTCCCCGTACGGTCATCACGCCACATATAGGGGAATTTGACAGGCTTTTTGGTGAGCAGCCATCATCGGAGCAGCGATTGAAAAGGGCTATAGAAGTGGCGCAGCTGTATAATATTATAATTGTATTGAAGAGTCATTTCACCATGATAGTGCGTCCCAAACCTGCCGGTAGTGTTTACTTTAATTCGACCGGCAACGCCGGAATGGCGACTGCTGGCGCCGGGGATGTACTGACGGGAGTGATAGCAGGATTTATGGCGCAGGGAATACAGCCTGAGAATGCCGCTACCCTCGGTGTATATATTCATGGGCTTGCCGGCGACATAGCATCGGAGGAACTCGGAGAATATGGTGTGGTCGCCTCTGATATTTCAGATCGTCTTGGCAGGGCTATCAAGGCTGTGATCGACAGAACGGTATAGAATTATAGAAAATGAAAAAGACATTTTTAACTATTGCTGGTGTTCTGGCTTCCTTAGTTTGTTCCGGACAGTCCACCAAGGTTCTTACGGCTGAAAAAAGCAATGAATACGGATTGGTGTATTCACTGCCTGTCACTGCCTTGGAGATTGAAGTGACGGCAAGTCATCAGGTGGCAAAGAAAGGTCCTTTCTATCTTTACGCAAAAAAAATGATAGGGACGGACAAGGCAGTGAGTGAAGATAATGAAAAGTGGACAATCACAGAAATCAGCGTACGTCCGTATGGAGTCCCGGATTCAGGTACCCAATACCTTATGCAGCTTCGCCCCGGTGCCCTTACCTCAATAACAGTCGATTCCGATGGTATGCTTTTAGCGATAAACAGGGAGGTGTCTGCTCCGTCAAGGAATGACGTTAAGTCAAATAAGACTACGGAAAAAGTCAAGTGGCCTACAGGTAACGAATATCTTGACTTTGTAGATGAAGATTTTGTTGCGTCCAAAAGCTCCGCCAAACAGGCTCAGCTCCTTGCCGAATCCCTCATGGAAGTGAGGGAGTCAAAACTGTCGCTCACACGCGGCACTGCCGATGCCATGCCAGCTGACGGCAAACAGATGGAACTTATGCTTGCGTCTCTCGGTCAGCAGGAAGCGGCACTTACTGCGGCCTTTACCGGTACGGTCAGCACAGAATATGTAAGCCGGAAATATACATTTGTTCCTGAAGGAGATACGGAGGAGATCCTTTTCCGTATGTCGGATTTTGCAGGATTCGTAGATGCCGATGATCTTTCCGGTGATCCGGTATATCTGAAGGTGGAGACGATCAATGAGGCATCTCTTCCTGTCGATGCCAAAGGGGAGCCTAAGAAACTTCCTAAAAATGCAGTGATCTATAATATCCCCGGCAGCGCGCAAGTGACTGTTACATCTGTAGGAAAGAAACTATTCGAAAAGGAGATCCAGATGTCACAGTTCGGTATGACTTTCGGACTTGATCCGTTGCTTTTCACCGACAAGAAAGAACCCTCTTATGCAGTGTTTGATCCTGTGACAGGAGCTCTCGTGGAGATAGGATCTATTGGTGCGAAATAGATTTCTCCGAAATATGATATATCGGGTGTTGACTGATAAGAATTTAAACATAATATTTACAATAGAACAATGGCTACTAAACCCTTTCATTATCAAAAGCCTTTCGAGCTTGGTCCTGACACTACGGAATACAAGCTCATCACAAAAGACTATGTAAAGACAGAAGACTGGAACGGTCACGAGATGCTCGTGGTTGATCCTGAAGCCCTCACCATCATTGCCAATGTGGCATCTCATGATTGCTCCTTCATGCTTCGCAGAGAACATAATGAGATGGTGGCAAAGATCCTTCATGACCCGGAGGCTTCCGAAAACGACAAATTTGTGGCTCTGACCATGCTGAGAAATGCAGAGATTGCATCCAAGGGAGTTCTGCCTTTCTGTCAGGATACAGGCACGTCAATATGTGCCGCCTATAAGGGTCAGAATGTATGGACCGGATGCGACGATGAAGAGAAGATATCTCTCGGTGTATATAAGACATATACCGAGAACAATCTCCGCTATTCCCAGAATGCGCCTCTTACCATGTATGATGAGGTCAATACCGGATGCAACCTTCCCGCGCAGATTGACATACATGCCACTGAAGGAAGTGAATATAAATTTCTTTTCGTAGCCAAGGGCGGAGGTTCTGCCAACAAGACTTATCTCTATCAGGAGACCAAGGCGATCCTGAATAAGAAGACCCTTGTGCCTTTTCTTATCGAGAAGATGAAGACGCTTGGCACCGCCGCATGTCCTCCTTATCATATCGCATTTGTGATCGGAGGCACAAGTGCTGAAAAAAACCTTGAAGTCGTGAAGAAAGCTTCGGTGAAATATTTCGACAATCTTCCCACTACAGGCAATGAGTACGGGCGTGCGTTCCGTGACGTGGAGCTTGAGAAAGAACTTCTTGAAGCCGCTCACAACATAGGCCTTGGTGCTCAGTTCGGCGGCAAATATTTCGCGCACGACGTAAGGGTGATTCGTCTTCCACGTCATGGAGCATCCTGCCCTGTAGGTATGGGAGTAAGCTGTTCTGCAGACCGCAACGTGAAAGCCAAGATAAATAAAGACGGACTCTGGGTAGAGAAGCTTGATGAGAATCCCGGAGAACTCATTCCGGTAGAACTTCGTAAGGCAGGAGAAGGGGAGGTGATCGAGATCGACCTCAACCGTCCGATGGAGGAAGTGCTCGCCGAACTTGACAAGTATCCGGTGTCTACACGTCTCTCGCTCAAAGGCACTATCATTGTAGGCAGGGATATAGCCCATGCCAAGATAAAGGAACGCCTGGATGCCGGCGAGCCGATGCCTGACTATCTGAAGGAACATCCTATCTATTATGCAGGTCCTGCTAAGAAGCCCGAGGGTATGCCTTCCGGATCATTCGGACCTACCACTGCAGGGCGTATGGACCCATATGTAGATCAGTTCCAGGCAGCTGGCGGATCCATGATTATGATTGCCAAGGGCAACCGTTCGCAGCAGGTTACGGATGCATGTAAGAAACATGGCGGCTTCTATCTCGGATCTATTGGTGGTCCCGCTGCAATTCTTGCTAAAGATTCCATCAAGAGTGTTGAGCTTCTTGAGTATCCTGAACTCGGAATGGAGGCTATCTGGAAGATTGAGGTCGAGAACTTCCCGGCATTTATCCTTGTAGACAATAAGGGTAATGATTTCTTCAAGCAGATCAAGCCTCGTTGTCCTCTTGCCTGATCGCTGACACGACGTCTATATGACAGAAAGACAGCATAATTCTCTATGGAAATGGATTCCCTCGCTATATATAGCCGAGGGAATCCCTTATTGTGCTGTCAATACCCTTCCTGTGCTCTTCTACTGTGAGCTGGGAATTTCAATTCCGGAAATCACTGCATGGACCGGGCTGCTGTCGTTGCCATGGATGATCAGACCATTCTGGAGTCCTTTTGTAGATATCTTCTCCACCAAGAGGAAATGGACACTGGCGATGCAGATGCTGATGACTGTCTGTATGCTGGCTGTGGCACTGTGCCTTCCTGCATCATTCTTTTTTGCTTCCACGCTAAGTGTTTTTGCCTGCATGGCATTTTTCTCTGCAACGCACGATATTGCTGCTGACGGATTCTATATGCTTGCATTGACGGAAAGACAGCAGGCGGATTTCGTCGGAATTCGTTCCACTTTCTATAAGGTTGCCACCGTGCTGGGTCAGGGAGGGCTCACCTTACTTGCAGGATATCTTGAGAGGCGCGGTATGCATCCTGCCGGTGCATGGTCGATAGTCTTCTATTGCCTGTCGGCTCTTTTCTTCGGGATATGGCTGTGGCATACCCGAGCACTTCCCAGACTTGCAGATGACCGTCCTGCCGGAGGAAAAACAGTTTCAGATATTGTCAGAAATTTCGGCATGACCTTTGTCTCTTTTTTCAGGAAAAGACATATCGGAGCTGCACTGGCATTTATGTTGCTGTTCCGTCTTCCTGAATCCATGTGCGCTAAGATGGTGGCGATCTTTATGAAAACTCCTCTTGCCGAGGGCGGACTTGGGCTTTCGCTTACCGAAATAGGATTTGCCAACGGTACGGTTGGAGTTATTGCTCTGCTTGCCGGCGGTGTGCTCGGTGGAATCGCGATCGGACACGGGGGGCTGCGCCGCTGGATATGGCCTATGGCTGCGGCATTGGCATTGCCTTGTGTGGTGTATTGTCTGCTGGCGATATGGCGGCATTCCGGTTTTCCCTTCATATGCGTTGCGATCGGATTCGAGCAGTTCGGCTATGGATTCGGATTGACGGCACTTATGATGTATATGATTTACTTTGCGCGCGGAGAATCCGAGACATCGCATTATGCCTTTTGCATAGCATTCTCTATGGCGGGAATAATGCTGCCAGGCATGGCTGCCGGTTGGATATTCGAGCGGATGGCAGAATTTGGTTTCGCAGGATTTAGTGACGGCAATGTATTTGAGATCTATTTCTGGTTCGTGATGATATGCTGCATCACCACTTTTGCCGCATGCTGGATAGCGATGCCGTCGATACGGTATATTACACAATATAATAAACAAACTGAAATACAATGAAATATATTCTTACGTTGGTAGCCCTTTCAACGATGGCATTGAATTGCGGAGCTACCTATATGGATAAGTATCAGGCTGCTCAGGCTGATCCTGAAATTGAAGTGCCTGATTCAACGGGGTTCAAGTTTACTGATGTAAAAGTCAATAAGACCACATCTGTCAAGGATCAGAACAAGTCGGGAACTTGCTGGGCTTTCTCCGGAACATCCATGATAGAAGATGACGTGATGAGAAAAGGAGGACCGGAACTTGACCTTTCTGAGATGTGGACCGTACGCAATTGCTATATAGACAAGGCTAAGAAATTCATCAGTACCGGAGGAAAGATCAACTTCGCCCAGGGCGGATCTTTTGCCGATGTCACATATGCTATGGATAACTATGGAGCTGTGCCGGAAGAAGTATATGCCGGACTCAATTACGGAGAGGACAAGCACTCCCATTATGAGATGGCTGAAGCCTTGGAGGCTTATCTGAATGCTATAAACAGAAATCCCAATAAGAGACTTTCTACGGCATGGTTGCCGGGTTTTGTAGCCATTCTTGACGCATATATGGGTCCGGCAGTGGAAAGTTTCACATACAATGGGAAAACGTATACTCCCGAGTCTTTTGCCAAGGCTATGAATATCGTGCCCGATGAGTATGTCTCATTCACAAGTTACACTCATCACCCCTTCTACAAGCCATTTGCCCTTGAGATATCCGACAATTGGCTATGGTCGGAGAGTATTAATGTCCCGATGGAAGAGATGAAGAGGATCGTCGACGAGGCTCTTGACAATGGCTACACTATAGGATGGGCGGCAGATGTGAGTGAGAAGGGATTCAAATGGCGCAAGGGATATGCACTTCTTCCTGAGAAGAAAGCAATGGAAGATATGGACAATGCAGAAGTCGCACGCTGGACACAGCTTTCTGATTCTGACCGTGATGCAATGCAATATGACATAAAGGGACCTGTAAAGGAACGCACCATCACTCAGGAGGATCGTCAGCGCACGTTTGAAAACCGTGAGACAACTGATGATCATGGCATGGTGATAGTCGGTTATGCCACTGATCAGGAAGGCAACCGATACTATAAGGTGAAGAACTCATGGGATACGAACCAGCTGTATGGTGGCTATCTCTACGTCTCGGAACCATACTTCCTTGAGAAGACCATTGATATTATGGTCAACAAGTCAGGAGTACCAAAGGATATCGCTAAGAAAGTCGGCTTGAAGTAAGGTATGGAGGTCAAGGCAAAGAAAGCATTGGGGCAGCATTTCCTTACTGATCTGCCTACTGCCCGCCGGATAGCTGACACTATATCCGAGAGTCAGCTCATAGGATCATGCGGGGAGAAGAATGCTTCTGAATGGGGTATGCTCCCCGTTGTGGAGATCGGTCCGGGAATGGGAGTTTTGACAGATTTTCTTGTAGCTGCCGGCAGAGATGTGACAGCGATCGAGATTGATCATGAAAGTGTTGAGTATCTCGGAAAATATAAAAAGGATATCAGGGTGATTGAAGGTGATTTCCTCCGTCTTGACCTTAACGAGGTCGTTCCGGGAGAAATAGCGCTTATAGGGAATTATCCCTACAATATATCATCCCAGATCTTTTTCCGTGCCCTTGAATATAAGGAAAAAATTCCCGTGATTGCGGGAATGCTCCAGAAAGAGGTGGCGGAGCGCATATGCTCCGCTCCCGGTTCGAAGGTGTATGGTATTTTATCAGTGCTTCTTCAGGCTTGGTATGACTGTGAGTATCTTTTTACAGTTGAACCTGGTGTGTTTTCCCCTCCTCCGAAGGTCAGGAGCGGTGTATTGCGTCTTACCCGCAATTCTCGTAAGGATCTTGGGGTGGATGAGAAGAAGTTCAAGACTGTGGTGAAGACCGCCTTCGGACAGCGTCGTAAGACCCTCCGCAATTCTCTATCAGGCATGATCCCCCCGGGTAGCCCGCTCCTTGAAGACCCGATCCTGAAGGAGCGTCCCGAACGCCTTTCCGTAGAGCAGTTTATATATATCACAAAAGCTCTCAGCTGAATTGTAAATAAATCTATTTTACTACGTCTTTAAGAAGTCTATTCTATTGTTATGAATGAAACAGTTATGGATAATCCTAAACAATTAGGAACCTCGCATGACGAGGTCTTATTTTCGAAGGTGATAGATTATATGCGATTTCCGTTGATTGTAGGAGTTATTTTCATACATAATTATAGAATGGCAGATAATATGGAGGGAGTGGAGAGTTTCACTTCGACCAATTTGCCTATTTATTATTATGTGAGTAATTTATTTTCCAATACATTGGCAAGTATTGCAGTCCCATTGTTTTTTTTTATATCTGGTTACTTATTCTTCTATAAGGTCAATTCGTTTTCAAGTACCACTTATTTGTATAAACTGAAGAAACGTTTTAGGACTCTTTTAGTGCCATATATTTTCTGGAATTTATTATTGTATGTAGTCATATCGTTGGCAAGTTTACACCCAAAGACAGCGCCATTTGTCAGTGAATATGATTATAACATTTTTGAGGCATTTGTCGGAAAACTAAATTCTGCAGGAGCAGCTACATACCCCTTGGTGTATCAATTATGGTTTATCCGTGATTTAATAGTATGTGTGATTATTTCTCCGTTAATATATTTTGTTATCACGAAACTGAGATATTTTGGGGTGATTCTCTTAGGTTTGGGCTGGTTTCTGGGTTATTCTATTCCTTTTATAGGAGGTAAGGTCATAAGTATGGTGGCGCTGTTCTTTTTCACTTTTGGATCATGGCTCAGCTATCATAAGAATAATATGATTGCTTTGCTTAAGAACCTTAAATGGGTTGCTTTATCTTATCCGGTCATTATGATAATTGATCTTCTGACAAAACCAGAAGTTTATAATAGATACATACATCAGTTTGGTATTGTTGTTGGCATAATTGGTTGTTTCCTTTTGGTGGCATTATTAATTGAGAAATTTGATTTAAAGCCGGTACCATTTCTTTCATCGGCATCATTTTTTATATTTGCAGTCCACGATCCATGGATATTATGGGTGTTAAGGAAAGTTATGTTTTCTGTATTCAATCCGCATTCAGACATTACAGTGACTATACTGTATTTTGCCGTAGTTTTAGTAGTAGTGCTTGTAGCATTGGCTGTCTATTGGATTTTGAAAAAATTGATGCCATCGTTTGCTTCAATAATATCCGGTGGTAGATAATATCTTCGTTGGTATTTTGATGTAGCCCAATGTATACGGGTAGATAATAAGCAAAAGCCGTTGACTTTTTTGAAAGTCAACGGCCTTTGCTTAGTATTTGAGCATGTCAGGAACTAAATATTAGAATTATAATGACTCTTTCGGGGGAACAATAATCTATGGACTAAATTATATCTTATGGCAATAAGAAAATTTTTGATATAAGTGCGAATGTTATTCTCATTGTCTAATCTGTCTTTGACCATTGCGATTGGCACTTTCATTGCTTTCAATCTATTATGGTAAATATATACATTCAATAGATATTCTGACATATAGCCGAAAATCCTCGCTTGGTCTGAATATTGGGATATATGTACCCTACGTTCGACTTCAAAAAGCAGATCAAATAGCCATTTTGAATAATCCTGAAAGGTGTCATATTTCATTATAAACATGTTACAGCTGGAAAACTTATTATTCTGATACATGATTTTATAATAGCTCTGCCAATATTCCGGATACTTTTCTTTGATTACCCCTTCCAAAATGTCCAAATCATTCGGAATACGATATTGCCTATAGTGCATTGCCCCACAAAATGAATGTATATGAGGTTTTGCCACTATGACATCATATTTTGAAAATATCTTGTCTAAATCAGGAAGTTTCGGAAAATTCTTTTCGATATCTTGCGAAGTGGTATCAAAAATATTGGTCCCGTAGGGAAGTTTATGAGAAAAATCAAAATATCTCCTGTAGTGATTTAGACCAATATATTTACTATGTGGTCCGTTTTTCCAAAGCCAGTAGTGACCGGTAAGCTCACAGAAGTTTGGATTTTTGGTGGATATTGAGTCTCCGGTATCGTCTCCTTGAATTCCCAAGTCAACTTTTGCGTTAGCTTTGCCTACTTGTAGGGGGAGGAATCCGGCTCCTTTGTGATAATAGTCTTGTTTATGGCAACATACTATAATCGACAAATCGTTTTCTTCTGGTTTCTTATTTTCCATTTGTTTTGAAAAAATTTTGAACCTTCGCTATAATGGGGGCCATGTCATAATACTTATATTCTGCCAGTCTCCCTCCGAATATCACATTTTGTTCCTTATTTGCCAATTCTTTATATTGTTCGTACACTTTCTGATTGCGATCGTCATTGACGGGATAAAATGGCTCCATGCCATCGTGCCATTCAGTAGAGTATTCTTCAGAAATGACTGTCTTGGGATTATCGTAGACTGCATTCCCGAACATCTCGAAATGCTTATGCTCGATGACTCTTGTGTATGGGACATCTGCCGACGTATAATTTACTACTGCATTCCCCTGATGATTGGCTTCATCGAGAACTTTTGTGTCAAAATATACTGTCCTATATTCGAGTTTCCCGAATCGGTAATCATAGAACTCATCAATCTTGCCTGTGAAAACAATCTTATCAGAAATGGACTCCCAATACTCGCGGGAATTGAAAAAGTCTGTATCCAGTTTGACGTCTATACCGTCGAGAAGTCCGTCTATGAGCCTGTTGTATCCACCGATTGGTATCCCTTGGTAATCGTCATTGAAATAGTTGTTGTCAAAGGTCAGACGCACCGGAAGGCGTCTTATGATAAAGCCTGGAAGGTCAATGCACTTACGCCCCCATTGCTTTTCCGTATATCCTTTGATCAATTGCTCATATATATTTTTTCCGATGAGGGTAAGCGCCTGCTCTTCAAGATTACGCGGCTCTGTCACGCCTGCAGACCGCATCTTGTCAACAGCCTCCTTTCGCTGTTCATCCAGCTTCTTCTGTGCCTCTTCAGGTGTCTTGACTCCCCACATCTGATAAAAAGTGTTCATATTGAAAGGGAGGTTGTAAAGCTTGCCGTCGGGTGCCTGAGCCACCGGACAGTTTGTATATCGGTTGAAAGGTACAATCGAGTTGACAAAATCCCATACATCCTTGTCAGATGTGTGGAATATATGGGGTCCATACTTATGCACGTTAATGCCCTCGACTTCTTCACAATAGATATTCCCTCCTGCATGTGGTCGTTTATCGATCACAAGGCATCGTTTGCCCTGCTTATGGGCGAGGTGAGCGAAGGTCGCACCGAATAGTCCGGCTCCAACTATCAGGTAGTCGTATTGCATAGATAAAAATGTGTTTTAAAATGACTTTATCAGTGATGCAATTTGCTTTTTACCTTGGAATAAAATGAAAAAAAACGTTCCATTGCCATATCTCGATCTTTCTTAAAGAATTGTTTGATAAAGAATGAGTAGGTAAGTGTATGAAAAAAATTAATTTCTTTACCCGCAAAGCAATGTGTTACTTCGGCAAGTCCCTTAAAAGGATCTCTGATCACTTCAATTATTTCAGTCGGAATTTTTCCTGTTTTTTTTATATCCAGGAAGATCTCTTTTTCATTAAGTAAAAATAATTGTTTGTCATTGCTCCTGCTCGGATTTGTACATAGGTAATGAACGATGTAGGCATCTTTTAAATACCTTATACCATGCTTCAATTCGCAATTCCACTCATGTTCAAGTTTATGTATAGGATAACCCGATTCAATATTGGTAACCTCCAGAGAAGGCTGATCCATCTTTACACCTTTTTGATAACCTTTAAGGTAATTTTCGTTCCATCTTTTATAGAAATCCCGGGTGAAATCGTTATCCTTTACCAATATGACACCGCTATTGAAATATACGGTCTCTTTTGATATATCCACTCCAAGCTTTCTTGTATCCCGGATGCATATATATCTGTATGGATTATGTGCAAAATCTGAATGAGAATCCCAGCATGCGCATAGCGAGGAAGATTCATTGTCGATATTCGAAAGATCCTTTACCACGATGGTGTCGCAATCAATAAACAAGAAATCCCCATCAACATAATTTCTTGCATTTGTCTTTAATAGTCTTGATCTTTTCTGTCCCGGCAATTCCGGATCCAACGGTATGGATATTATTTCATCTGCATATTTTGTCTCCTCTTTCCTTACGTCTTTAAAGGATTCATATGTCTTTTCATCTGTCAGAATAGTGATATGACATTCCGGCATCTGCATTTTTGCAGAAAACATCGACACATAACCCTGTTCTAAGTATATGTCTTTCTCATCACTGACAATTACATATAATAACTTAGTTTTCATGCAGATTCGAAATTTAGAGACGTCGATCAGTCCACTTGCGGTGAGAAGACGACCGGTGTCATCGGTTTTTGTACATATCGTCGTAATAGCGTTCGTATTCGCCCGATGTGATATTGTCCATCCACTCCTGATTGTCAAGATACCAGCGGACTGTCTTCTCAATGCCTTCTTCAAACTGCAGGCTTGGCTCCCACCCGAGTTCAGACTGAAGCTTGCGGCTGTCGATGGCATAGCGCATATCGTGACCGAGACGGTCTGTGACGAATGTTATGAGTTTCTCAGACTCTCCTTCCGGATTGCCGAGAAGTCTGTCGACAGTCCTGATAATAACTTTTATGAGGTCGATATTCTTCCACTCGTTGAAACCGCCGATATTATAAGTGTCGGCGATTTTCCCCTTATGGAAGATCAGGTCTATGGCGCGTGCGTGATCCTCCACAAAAAGCCAGTCGCGTACGTTCTCACCCTTGCCATACACAGGCAGAGTCTTACCATGGCGGATGTTGTTGATAAACAAAGGTATCAGTTTCTCGGGGAATTGATATGGTCCGTAATTGTTAGAGCAGTTGGTCACGATGGTCGGCATGCCGTATGTGTCGTGATATGCTCGCACAAAATGATCGCTGCTCGCCTTTGAGGCTGAGTAGGGAGAATGGGGATTGTATTTTGTAGTTTCAAGAAAGAATTCCGTGCCGTAAGCCATGTCATCCTCGCTCGAAGCCTTGGTGGTGAAGGGTGCGGGGACACCTTCCGGATGAGTCAGCTCAAGAGCGCCATACACTTCATCGGTAGAGATATGGTAGAAGCGTTTGCCTTCATATTTATTAGGAAGTGCTTCCCAATATTCTTTTGCGGCCTGAAGCAGTGCAAGAGTTCCCATCACGTTAGTCCGGGCAAACGTGAACGGATCCCTGATTGAGCGGTCCACGTGACTCTCGGCAGCAAGATGTATTATGCCGTCTATCTCATATTCCCTCACAATCCTGCGCATTTCATCAAGATCAGCGATGTCTGCCCTTACGAAAGTATAGTTTGGTTTGACCTCCACGTCCTTAAGGTTGGCGAGATTGCCTGCGTAAGTCAGTTTGTCAAGATTGACAATATGATATTCCGGATATTTATTGACGAAGAGGCGTACCACATGGCTCCCTATGAAGCCTGCGCCGCCTGTGATGAGAATGTTCTTCATCTTAATTATAATTATAAATGATTAATGATGAATTATTTCGAGAGATTGGAAATACATTTTTTGAGTGAATCTGTCCAATATGGCACTTTCATGCCAAATGTATTCTTGAACTTGGTCTTGTCAAGCACTGAATATGAAGGGCGCGTGACCGGAGAAGGGAACTCATCACTATGGCATGGCTGGATGTCGCAGTCTTTGTTACCCGTGATTGATGCTATCGCTTTTGTGAAGTCATACCATGAGCAAACTCCTTCGTTAGAGTAGTGATAAAAGCCTTCGTTTTCGTCCGTCAGTCGATGTTCAACTATATGGAATATAGCGTCGGCAAGATCCTGAGCATATGTAGGTGTGCCTACCTGATCGAATACGACATTCAACTGAGGTCTTGAAGAAGTCAGTTCCATCATGGTCTTCACGAAGTTTTTACCGTATTCTGAGTAAAGCCATGCCGTACGGAAGATCAATGCCTTCACTCCGGATTCTACAATCTGCTGCTCGCCATGCAGTTTTGTAAGTCCATAGATCCCTGTCGGATTTACAGGCTCTTCTTCTGTGCGTGGTGTGTTTCCTTCAGCTCCTCCGAATACATAGTCGGTTGAGATATGTATCAGCGTACCTTCGTTATCTTTCAAGGCATCAGCTAAGTTCCTTACCGCTTTTGCATTAAGCGTTTCCGCGAATTCCCGGTCTGTTTCCGCCTTTTCTACATTAGTGTATGCCGCGCAGTTTATGATAAGCTTTATAGCCTTGTCCGATACCATTTTCTTGACAGCATCTGCATCTGTAATGTCCAGTTCGGCTACATCTGTGAAGATGTATGTGTCGTGCGTGTCATGCTGTGAGTTTTTCGAGGCGTTTTCAACGGCGTTCCGCATGCAGTTGCCAAGTTGTCCGTTGGCACCTGTTACAAGTATATTCATATTTCAAATGGAGTTAGGAAATCCTTGAGGTTAGGATGCTTTGTATCCTTTTCAGAAAGGATTGCATTTGCCGGATCGATGTGCCAGTCTATGCCAAGAGTCGGATCAAGGATGGATATGCCACCGTCTGCCTCCGGATGATAGTAGTTGTCACATTTATATTGGAAAATGGCTGTGTCACTGAGCACTGCGAATCCGTGGGCAAATCCGTGTGGGATGAAAAACTGCCTGTGGT
This sequence comes from Muribaculaceae bacterium, assembly GCA_029062005.1. Taxonomy (GTDB): domain Bacteria; phylum Bacteroidota; class Bacteroidia; order Bacteroidales; family Muribaculaceae; genus Lepagella. The sequence goes on from JAIDQZ010000023.1 coordinate 27,206, forward strand.
TTGCTTCTGAGAGTTCCACGGCGACATGTTTCCCATAAGTAGGAGATCCTTTTCTTATATCTACAGCTACATCAAGAACAGCCCCTTTGACACATCTTACCAATTTTGCCTGGCAAAAAGGTGGACGTTGAAAATGTAGACCTCTGATCACTCCGAAGCTGGAACAAGATTCATTGTCCTGAACGAATTCAGTGTCAGCTACATTTTCGTCAAACCATCTTTTGGAATAAGACTCAAAGAAATAGCCTCTTGCATCAGTGAATACTTTTGGTTCAAGTATCTTTAGTCCTTCTATTTCAGTGTCTATTATTTTCATCCGTTGCTAATTTTATTAGATATTGTCCATATTGGTTTTTAAGCATCGGCCTGGCGATTTCGATAAGTTTTTCTTTCGAGATCCATCCATGGCGGAAAGCGATACCTTCGAGGCAGGCTATCTTAAGACCCTGTCTTTTCTCAAGCACTTCTACATATATGGATGCTTCTGCCAGAGAATCGTGGGTGCCGGTGTCGAGCCATGCGAATCCACGCGGGAGAGTGCTTACCTTCAGAGCTCCATCCTTTAGAAATTCCTGATTTACTGTAGTGATCTCAAGTTCTCCACGCGCAGATGGTCTGATGCTTGATGCTATATCCACAACCTTGTTGGGATAAAAATATAGTCCTACGACTGCGTAGTTCGACTTGGGATGTTCAGGCTTCTCTTCAATGGAAAGACAATTTCCATTATTGTCAAACTCGGCCACGCCGTATCTTTCAGGATCATTCACCCAATATCCGAATACTGTAGCCTTTTTTTGAGCTTCTACAGTTGCTACTGCATCTTTAAGAATTTGTGAGAAATTAGCACCGTGAAAAATGTTGTCACCAAGTACAAGGCATACGGAATCATTTCCAATGAATTCCTTTCCGATTATGAAAGCCTGTGCAAGTCCGTCTGGCGATGGCTGTTCGGCATAAGAAAAATTCACACCATAATCAGAACCGTCACCGAGCAGGCGCTTGAACCCCGGGAGGTCTTGAGGGGTGGAAATAATAAGTATATCCCTTATTCCGGCAAGCATCAGTGTAGAGATGGGGTAATAGACCATCGGCTTGTCGAAGATAGGGAGAAGCTGCTTGCTGACTCCTTTCGTGATGGGATATAATCTTGTGCCGGATCCTCCGGCGAGAACGATGCCTTTCATGGTTCGCTAATACTTTATTTTGTTTCTGTCTACTTTAATCCCGAGTAGCTCACACTTTTTCAGGAATTTCTCCAGATCTTTGCGATGATGATGTCGTAGCATAGGATAATAGATGAAATCCGGCATGGCATTCTTGATTGACACTTTCAGTCTAAGAATCAGTTTGGCAAGTGTCCCAAGCTCAAAATCCGCATATTGCACGGGAGTCTTCCAATCGCCGTAAAGCAGCGTGAGGTGTCGGTCTGTGTTTTGTGGAATATTTATATTTATGCCTTTGAAAACATGGTTGACAGTATCTGTGAAATCCTCGTCAAAAAGGAATGTCGCTCCGGTATGCCGGATTCCTCCGCCCACATCCTCCAATACGTATACATCCATATATTCTCCGTTTCGCATAAATGAGTAAAGTCCGCGCCGCTCATATCTGATAAGTTCGAAGCCTTTATCTTTCAATATTGGCAGGAGAGCGTCAAACGCGTCTTCCTGCTCCTTTAGCAGATACAGATCGATATCTTCATCCCACGAAATAAAGTCATTGTCTCTGATGATACCTAAAAGTGATCCGAAGGCAGGACCTGTCTTCACACCGCCATCATTCATTACAGATAAGAAATCTCTGAGATTGGCTAAGGATATTTCCTTATCAATTTTCTTTATTCCTAAATATAGAAATTTCCTTTTATATCTGAAAGAGCCTGTCGACGTACGTTTTTTTGCCAAAACTAAGATTTTTTGAGATTTTCTATGACCTTCACCACAGATTCGTCGAAAGTAAGATTCATGCGGCTTTCCGACTTACTGTCAGATTCGGCTAATTTGATGAAAGATTCGTCTATAAGAGCTGCAAGTTGTTCGGAAGAGGCCGGATCAAAGATCTTTCCATTGCTTTCATCTATGAGACATGTGGAACCGCATGCTTCCGAAAGCAAAGTGAAACAACCGCCGAGCAGCGCTTCATTAGTGACGGCTCCGAATGGCTCCTGAGAACTGGGTAGTACGAAAATATCAGCGATGTTATACCATGCTCTGATTTCAGCATCCTCGAACCTTCCCAAAAAGCGAATATCCCGGTTTGTTTCGGAGGCTTCTTTTTTAAGCTGCTCCTTCAATGGACCGTCTCCTATGATTACAGTCGTGAAATCAGTATGAGTTTGTTTAACAGCCCTGATTAAGGTGGAAATATTCTTTACCTCTGCCAGCCTCCCCACATAGAGAAGAATCTTCTTATCAGCCAGATCATATCTGGTCTTGAATGCCTCTGATATTTCTTCAGCTTTTCTATAAAGCGGAATCTCTACCTTTTCATCTCTCATGATGGGCAACCATTGTCCTTTCCCATATTTATCCCTGAACCATCGGCATACTTTATCATCTACGAGCAGCAGGTCGTCCAAGAACGGAGTGACCAACTTTCTTGCCAATTTGTGTGTGCGGGTGAAGTCTTTGCCATGTGCTACCATATCATAACTGTCGTCGCACATGGATATTACCTTCATTTTCTTTCTAAACAGAAATTTATATGCCAGTGCCTGCAGTGTGATGAGCTTGAATTCAGGCACAATGACAATATCAGGATTATTTTCACGGATAATCTTCCATATGTTCTTATGATAGGGGATTCCTAAAAATTCCCCCTTTTCAAGAATCTCCGGTTTGAACTTGCAGCGACGTTCGATTTTACCGATATCGTAGTTTTGGGATGAGTCTGTGCGCGACATAAAATACATCCTGCAGTCGAGCTTTTCATTCAGTGCATTATAAGTGTCAACCCTATAGGGGGCTACGTTGGTACGGAAAAACAAGTTTGCCATGAATGCTTACTGAATCTTTGCTTTCCCCCACGTATATACCTGATCAATTTTTGGGGTACTCACATTATATTTTTTTCCTAATTCCCAGATATATTTCAGGCTGTATCCGAAATCCTCTGTGAAATACCTGCTGCCGAAGTCCGGATACCATCCGCGATCGTCTTCCTTCATGGGCGATGTTATCCCTTTGAATCCTTCAATGGAAGATAGTTTCTCTTTTAACGATGCGGCATCATGGCTTTCATAATATTCCAGTAGAGGAACAAGACATTTGATGTCTACCGGCAGATGCTTGAGTATATCGAACAATTCGGCATCCATCTGAATCATAAGTTCTGCCGCTTCTTCGGTCCACTCCTCATAGAAGAGTATGTTGTGGTCAGACCTGGTATCATCTGTCCAGTCTTTAAACATTGTAAATAGACGGGCGGTATGCAGTATAGGATTGCTGTTGCTGATACTAACTTCCAGGTAATTGTTCCTCAATACGGTAGGGGTCTTGAACGCCGTTTCTGTCCACTGTCTGAATTCCTCTTTTTCTTTTTCAGAAGCTCTTTCGACTGCAATATTGAGTTCCGCCTTTGAAGAAAGCAGGTTTGCTTCATGTCCATATTCTTTTACCCTTGAAATAAAGGGGACTCGCTGGAATCCCCAGAGTCGGATATTATCAGGGATTATCTTCAACGCTTCAAAGAAGAAGCCGGAAGACGAGAACACAGCTCCCAGATAGCTTCTCTCTTTAAGATAAGGAGCAATAGCCTGCAGTTCAGATAAATTTGCATATCCTGGAACGGTAAGCAGTATGATATCCGCATCCGGAATTATATCCGATGGGCGGTCGGTTATGTGCTTGATTTCTCCTGTCAGTTTTCCATTTGGAGTATTTATAACCAGACACTTGCTCCATTTCGCGGGTCTGCGGCTCAGGACCGAGACATTGTATCCTTGAGCAGAAAGCCAGCCTGTAATGACATGTCCTAAAGATCCTCCTCCGACTATGACAATATTCCGGATATTCATATTGTTGTCTCTTGATTCAATTGCAACTCTATGGAATGTTATCCGAGTATATCCATAAAGGCTTTGCAAAGAGCGTGATTGTCTTCCCTGTTGCGGATTGCTATGCGTATATATTGTTTGCCGTCATGAAAACCTTTCTTTGCCGAGCAGTCTTTGATGAGAATATCGTAGTCGGTGATAAGGCGTAGCGCGAGTTCATGAGACGTGATACCTCCGGTCAGCTCGCAGAGGAAATAATTTGCCTGGGAAGGGATAGCTCTCAATCCTGGAATTTTCGTCAGTTCCTGATGGAATTCTTTTCTCTCTTTGCGGAAGAGAGCGCATGAATGAGCATAATCAGTCTCATATTTCCCGAATATCTGCATGTAGAATTCAGCAAATGAATTGATGTTCCATATTGCCACGTTATTCTTCATGCGTGATATCATATTTTCATCTCCGGATGCAAGCACCCCGAGACGGAGCCCGGGCACCCCGTAGGACTTAGAGATGCTTTTCATCACACATACTGAGGGATGCGACTCAAGCAGTTCATTTTTCAGCAAGGTATTCTCGAATCCCTTGTCAGAGAAGTCGACAAAAGACTCATCGACAATAAGCCGGATCCCTTTTCCTTCAGCCCATGTTATGAGCCGGATCAAATCAGCGAAAGGTATGAAGTTGCCTGAAGGATTGTCCGGGTTGACAAGCAGCAGGGAATTAATTTCGTTTTTGGAGAAAAACGCCATAAGATCATCGGCTGTATAGGCGAAATCATCATTGTCTGGCCGGAATATGACGAGTGATTCTGAATCCCGTCGGTTAGGATACTCTTCGAATGTCGGATAGATCACTCCGAGCTTTCCCTCCAGATTCTCCATTAGACATTTTATCAATTCGGCAGCCCCGTTTCCTGCTACGACATATCTTTGGCGTATTCCGAAATATTTGCCGGCGAGAAGTGAGTTGATTCCCATTCCGGATGGATAATCGCGGAGTAGGGATTCGAAGTTGGCTTTCATCTCGTCGATCATCCTCTTCCGAGGGAAATATGGATTGACGAGATAGCAGAAATCCAGTAGTCCGGGATATCTCCAGTAGCCACCGAAACTATGCTGAAGCTTGCGGAGTTTCTCTTCCGGAGTTGCAAACATGGTCTCGGCTATTCGCAGATCCTGCACATCGTCGATTTCATACCATCTGGAGTCAATGGGGATTGCCTTTATATTGGCGGTGTCGATCAGTGTAATCACCCTCAATACCTGTTCGTAATATTCGTTCTCTCCAAGCACTTTGATATACGCCTCAAGAAAAGGGAGATAATGATCGCGACAGAATTCCTTTGTCAGCCGGTAGACATTTACCGTCTTGTAATAATAAGGTACATCCTCATATCGGAATGACTTTTTCGGAATGAAGTTGATGATGTTCTGTTCATCATCAATCCTAACCATTGTTCCGTCCATCCAGTTCTGGTATTTAGCTACAAGAGCTACGTTAGGATATCCAGCGTTGATGGCTTCATGCAGTATGGAATCGTCAAGGATCAGATCGCTTTCGAGAAGGAGTGTGTCATCCTCTTCCATATAGTCACGTGTCATCCAAAGTGAGTATATGTTGTTGGTTCGGTCATATACGGGGTTGTCTATGAAGACAATGTCAAGGTCCTGAAAGCGGGATGAGATATATTGTCGAAGTTTGGAACCTTCGTATCCGGTCACTATTATGATTCTTTCTAAATCGAGTGCGGAAAGCTGAGTCAGCATACGATCGATCAAACGTACGCCGTTGACCTCAAGCATGCATTTTGTGTTGTCAGCTGTAAACTCGCCGAGCCTCCGTCCCATCCCGGCTGCCAGTATTATAGCTTGCATACAAATTTGTTTTTATCCTCTTACGTTGTAGATGTACGAGGATTCATAATTCTTTCTTTGGAGAGTCCTTGCGGTGACTCTTGTTTTTGAATTCCATCGAGAGAAGCGACGGAAGTGTTGACAGGATTCCCCAGCACCTCTTTATCTGTTTCCGGGGCTCTGAATATATTCGATATATGAATTCAAGATGGTTTCTTACCATCCAAGCCGGAGCTCTCTTGATGTTGAGACCGCTGAAGAAATTAAACGTGGCCCCAATGGCTATCATGATCCCATGGTGAAGATGCGGTTTCAAGAGTGCCATGAAGCGTTCCTGCTTTGGCGCTCCGAGAGCAATCCATATTATTTCGGCTTTGTCGTCATCGATCATCTTGGCTATACCCTCGTAGTCGAAATCCTCGACAGGAAGAAAGGGGAGCTCCTTGAAAGTCATATTCTCTACCGAAGGATTGATTTTCTTGAGTTCTTTCTTCAGACTGTCGAGTGTACTTTGCTGAGTTCCCAAAAAAATCATTCGGTATTTATTGCCTTTGACTATATCGTAGAATATGTCGCTACCTGCATATTGACCACGCTTGATGCCATAGATCCATTTCAGATATACGGGCACGTAGCTGCTGTCGCAGATGGAAAACATTCCGCCGTTGATGACATCCAGATATTCCTTGTTTCTATATGTGTTGTTGAGGATATTTCCGTCGGAAACGCAGATATAATCGCTACCTGGCTTTTCCAGGCGCGACGAGATAGCCTTATGAATCGCAGATTTGTCGAATTCATAACGGATATTAAAGTAGCGTTCCATCTTCAGCGTTTAAGGTTGAATTCATATTGAATAATTAATAAACGTTTCTCAGGGAGCGTTTATTTTGTAATGATGTCAATAAATAAGCAGATCTCCTGTTTGCACTGATCATTTGTAAATCCTGATTATACAGGAATATGGCGCTTTCGATCAATCGTCTGATTCGTCAACCGCTTTTCTGAGTGCATCGATATAACCTCTGCCATGAGAGAGGTCCGGCTCCATATAATTCCCCTCACCCCATTCATTCCAGGATTTCAGGAAAATTATTTGTCGGTCTGCCGGTTTATCCTTAACTGCATTGATGGCATCCAGAGCATGTCTGTAGAAGTATTCGGGCTTTGAATTGTAGAGTATCATGCCGTTGCGTCCCGATCGTGGGGAGTGATCCCACTGTGGTATGATCATAGGAGCCACGTCATTGTCGCGCTCCTTGTCGGTGATGAAGTTATGGTATACCTCTTTATAATCCATTGCATAAGGCGGCACTCTGTGGGTAATGCCATGAATGTATTTCTTGGCATGTTTTATTATCTTGCCCAGTATACCCAACTTTTTAAGCATCGGACTTAACTCTTTGTCGAGTCTCTGATACATCACCATATCGAAACCTTTGGTGATAAATTCGTTTTTGTCCATTTCAGGTCGACCAAGATACCCTACTGTGAAGATTCCGTCGAATCCTGCTTCCTTTGCAAGCTGCTGAAACCTTTCGAGGTATTCCTTCGGAAGGCTAATAGGATCGAATATGACAAGGAGAGGCTTATTACCGACCTTTATATATCTCTTATCATGGAATGCCTTCAGCAGATATTCGAAATGCTGCCGGATATCCTCTTCTCCTGGATAGGTCTGTTCCATCAGAAGTTTGTTGGTAGAGGAGCCGTCGCTGTTCCATGTTTTTGAGTACCAGCTGTGGTTTGCCCATCCGAGGCAGAAGGGAAAGTCCGGCTTGCCGCTGTCAAGCACTTCGTCGAAAATCTCACCCATGAGACGGCGACCGTTGCCAAACCAATAGTGCCAGTACATGAATCCTGTCACTCCCGCCTCCTTCGCCATCTCTGCCTGTGCTTCCCTCACTTCGGAGTCCTTTAAATTGTAGTAGCCGAGTTCTGTAGGTACACGAGGCTGGTCATGTCCTTTGAAATAGGCTTTGGCTTTACCTACGTTAGTCCACTCCGTGAATCCTTTTCCCCACCATTCATCATTTTCCTTGAATGCGTGAAATTGGGGAAGATACAGTGCTATAATCGTTTCTTTCATCTTTGAGCGATATACTTCTGATTTGATTCGGTTCCGGTTGTGGATTCCCGATCTTTCTCATCTTTTGCGATGTATATTCCTGCTACGAACGTGAATAGCCATGAATACCAGAACGGATATGAGCGTTGCAAAAAGCAGAGGGCTATCAGTATAAAGAAACTGATTGTGTAGCGGTAATCAGGACGGGATGGGATCAGACTCAGATACAAAAGAAATGCTAATATCGTACCGATCATTCCATAATACAGGATATATATCTTGTAGCCGGCACCTCCGATAAGAGCCATATTCGCTTTTGTCTTGACTCCAATCCAAAAGTATTTAGTGCCGAGTGATTTGTCATATTCATAATCGGTATTGTTGAAAAAACGGTTATTACCCTTGATTCCATCGCTTTCATCGCGTTCCAGGCGACTGATAATCAAATCATTGAGAGCATTGTCTCCACCGCTCCATAGATATGCGCCTGCAGAAATGGCTGTTATTGATGCAGCGACAGCCAAGAATTTCATCAGACTGTTGACCTTAAGTAATATGAATCCGATGGCACTTAGTAGATAACCTGCAAGAGAAAATGAAAAGATCACTCCGAGAGCCAACACATACAGCCATTTACATTTCTTGAAGTTAAACCGATTGGCTACCATCAGGAATGTATCTACAAGGGCTTGATGTCCCGGTTCAAGGAAAAATGCATTGAAGCGTTCGAACAGTCCTCGGTTTTCAGTGGTCTTGATATAGAAGATATAATTGGTATATGGCGGGTAATCAGAGTGGTTAAATGTTCCGACAGACGGTAATGTGGTAAACAATAGTAACCAATACAGAATAAGGGCTGGAATAAGAAGGATCGCATACCATTTGGTGGTGAATTTCAGCAAGTCTTTCAAATATTCATAAGGAAGTTGCATCAGGTATAATACCGGAAAGTATTGCATCGCCGTCATAAAACCGGCTGACCACCCATCGAGCCACATTGACCATAATGTCAATCCGAGAATGGCGAGAAGCACCCATCCTGACTTGGCATCAATATTGAATCTGATAGGCAGAAAACTCATTGATATCAGCATGCCGGCGTTTGCTAATACTAGCAAGGGCATCAACGGCAACACCAACATTGGCCATGCATAGGTTGAGGTAAGAAGCCACCAGAGATTTACAATCTTAAATATTGTCCACATTGTCAAACGTTATCAAGTAGGTGTCTTATATAGTTGTATTTATTTAGACAAATATGAATTGCCGAATTCTATAATTAACTCGGGAATGAAATAACTGAACCGTATTCATATCGCTTTAGTTGTTATACTAAGAATGTTGGCAGGTAAAAATTCATATATCTTTATCTTAATCTTAACCTAAGAGAAGATCCAGTTTCTAAAATTCAATAATAGAAAAATCTTTTTTTCCAATTAGCGCAGCAAATTCAGGGAATCCGCTATTATACATATCTTCAGTTCGGAGAAGGGTGATTTTTTCAGCTTTTGCAAGTGCGAAGAGGTCGATGAAGCTTTTCATATAAACATCAAGTCCTTTCCCTGATTGAGAGAAATGAGCCATTTCACCAGGAATAGTTATAATGTTATGAATATGTTTTTTTGCTTCATATAGAAATCTACGACTATCTGAGGTCAACAATACTGGAGAATTGTCTAACCCGGATTCGGATATCAAAGTCTTTATTTTATCTATGCATTTTTGAATGAGATATTCTTTTCTGGATTCTGATGTGGGGTTGAAATATCTTTCTTCAAAATCACCCAAAAGATTTTGGAATCGTAATGTGATAGCGGTATAAGATGATGGCAGTGAAAGGTTGTCAAGAGCAGCCTGAAGTGCAGGGGAAGGTCTAAAAAGAAATTTAAAGGTGTCAGCCCATCGTTCTTTCATTATGTGGGAGTTCCCATATACATGAATTTGCTGTTTGCCAATTAATCCCCTCTGAAGGATTCTATATTGATTGAATGATTCCTCTTCCTCAGTAATGTCTGATGACTTAAAGTAACTATAAAGCTCAAGCCTTTTTGTCATTAGTAGAGACTTGCTTATTTCTCCGGGTTTAAGCCGCCAATCGTATGTAGATGGTATAAGAATGTCGTTTAATGCAAATGGAGATTGGTGGTCAATTCGAAAAGGGATATTAAGCTCTTGACAAACTAAAAACACTGATAATATGTGTCGAAGCCTGTCGGTAAGTCCATATGCTGTCTGTATTGGATCAAATCTAACTACGGCAATTGATTTCCCTTTTTTGAATCCAAGTGGATCATAAAATTCAAGTAGAGTTCTTAAATGTCTTAGATTTTTCCTCAAAGAAGTCATAATGTCAACGATTGCTATTCGAAATTTTGTTAGTTAGTATATGGATCTTATTTATGACAAATCGTTTTTCTGACGTGTTGAGAGAGATAATATAGTTAATAATCAAAAGAATAGTGCACGATGATATAATGAATCCTATAAGTCCCAATAAGTTTGAGGGAAATAAAGTGTAAATTAGATTGATTATTGCAAAAGAGAGTGCCATTGCGGGGAGCGTACGAAGATATATGGTCTTAAAACAATACTTATAAGAAAATTTAATAAGATTATGCATTATGATTAAACGTAGTATTATGGCTCCTCCAGAGACTACAAGCATAACATAGAAGATGATGTATGGATTCTTTATAAATTCCATCATGATCCAGCTTACAGGAATTATTGATAGCATCAATATAGATATTAAAATCTGAAACCATTTGATTTTACCAGTGGCTTGTATGGCTGTTGTTATTGGACTCACTACACTCTCCATAAGTCCTAACAATAGAGTTAATTTCATAAATCCTGAAGTGTAAGTCGCTGGATCTTTCAACCATAATGAAAGCACGGGAGATGAGGCTATTATCAAAGGAATTGTGGGGAGAGACATGAGTATAAAAGCATACTTACATCCATTGAATGTAAGCTTAATCATTGCTTCTATATTGTTTGACGCATATAGTTTTATGATTTGCGGATTTAGAGCCATTGTAAAATTGGATGCAAATCCAGTTATGACGTTGCCTACTTGGCCGGAAATTCCTTTGGCTGCTATTACATCCATTGAAAAGAATCGATTTAGGACTATTGTAATTCCACTATCTCTCGCGGAAAACCCTAAGAGCCCAACAAATGTCCATTTCTGGAAATTCAGCATTCCTTTGATCAAAGATGGATCTGAATATTTTTTATAGTGGGTTTCCGGGAAGTGCCGGTAGCAATAAACTTGATAGAGAATCCTCATCAATAAGCTTATTAATACAAGCAAAATGGAATATGCCACCAGTCTGTATGAAGGAAGAATAGATATCAATAATACAATACCTAATTTGAGAATGACTTCAAGTATGCCGTAATATCCATAAATATGCATGTGTTCGTGAGCTACAATGGATGCATTATATGGAACACTGATAATTGTAATAAGGAATGAAAATAAACAGCTTTGATAGACACAATTGGTAGCGAATTCCTTACCTATTGGGATCTTTAGCCAATGGTTTACAGCCCATAAACCAATGGTTTCTCCTAACAATAATACAATGACCATAAGTAGGATCTGGACTCTCAAAGATATGGAGAAAATCTTTTGGATGTATTCTTTATCGTCTTTACCCATGCCATATGACATGTATCTTTGTATAGCTCCAGTCATCGAACTGCTTATAAATGAAAACAATGTTACGAATCCGCCTACTAATGTAAACACTCCATAATCCTCCACGCCAAGTGCGAGCCAAAGGATACGCACAGTAACGAGATTGATAATTATGGACAAAAGCATACGAATATACAGGAATAGTGTATTCCTTGCTATACGAGTGCTATTGTTAAATGGGGTGTTTTCTTTAGTCCTAAGTTCTGAAGCCATTACAATAGTCGAACCGTTTGCAGTCTGACAAATATCTGTACAATCAAGGACATGGCAATATTAGGTCGAAAAAAGGCTAATTTCGACATTTAGTTAGGTATGCCTAATGTGATTGTGTTGTTAATTAATTGGTTGTGTTTTTATTAAGGGTGAAAATACATTTATTGGATACATGCATTTCTTCTTCCCATATATATTCATTTTTATATGGGTACAGTTGATTTTTATGTTTGGACTGCAAAATTAGTAAAAAATACTTACAATAGGAAATTTTGCATTTTAAAAACGTGTGAGTAAATACAGTTTTAATTGTCCTTCATATTGTCAGAATTAAACACTCTTATTTTTTGTAAACGTATTTTTCTCTAATGATATTGTATCCAACACGCTATTCCTTTTAGAAGACTTAAAGATATCTTATTTCCCAGCCACAGCTCTTTCATTTAAAAAATCCATGTACTTTCAGAATTCCTTATATTTTATAGCGATAAATAGTCTTTGCGCAGAGGTCCTGCATTGTATGCATTTCTTTGATTTTCAGAAAAATAAACAGTGAAAAAGTTTGGTCAAGTGGCGGATTTTCTTGTAACTTTAAAGGTGAAAATCAAACAGTTACATAAAATAATGAATCCACTTGACCAAGAAAATCTGATTGGCGCATATGCGTCCAACTGCACTGCAAAAGACTCCTGTCAGCAAAAAAGCAACGAGATAAAGGCCATCCCGCTGCTTATAGACAAGATCGACATATCGGGTAAGGTCGCTACCGCTGATGCCATGTCCATGCAGAAAGACATAATAGACAGGATCAGGACAAAGGGAGTAGATTTCCTGATTGAGCTCAAGGCCAACCAGCCCTCGTTAAGATACGGAATTGAGGACAGGCTCAAATTGCACGTTCCTCTGTATTCATACACCGAAGGGCCCGAGCTTGGACATGGAAGGATAGAGACCAGGACATATCGTATCCATGACGGGCTGGATATAATTGCTGACAAGGACAAATGGGGAGGGAGAATGACAATTATAGAATGCGAGGCTGATACTGTCAGGAAGTCGACGGGGACACAGACACATGAAAGGCGATTGTATGTAAGCAGTCTGCCGACGGATACACCGTTGCTCGGAGCGATCGTCCGCAATCACTGGTCGGTGGAAAGCATGCATTGGGAACTGGACTTCAATCTTATGCAGGACAAGGTCAAACGCAAGACATTGAATGCCGCGCGTAACCTGGACACGATTCAGAGGACCGTATTCTCGGTGTTCTCGATATGGAAGGGACTCCGCAAAAAGCGCTCTGACAAGAGAAAGGGAATGGCTGAGCTTATGAGGCACGTTTCGATGAGCCTCACCAGACTGGTGCGCTTCTTATGTCAAAAATGAAAAAATAGATTTTAACAAAAGATAATTATCTGAAATACAGCATCAACAAAATACCCGATTCGATATGAACCGGGTAAGGGAGATTATATCCTAATTTTTATCTTAAATGAAAGAGCCGTGTTTGAGAAGGAATCTTTTTCACCTCGCTACAAACCATACTTAAAAAATCATGGTTTTACAAATATTTTCTTTCCACCCCTAATCTGTAGACCCGGAGTATCTTTATGAACACTTCTACCCAACATATCAAAAGCTTCTTCTTTTTTATTGTCATAAAAATCCATTTCTACGTTGGATAAAAAATATTCTTCATCCATCTTAGAATCAATCCACTTTGCACGTTTAGTCAAGAAATCAACGGAATATTGACGCATGAAATCTAAGTCTCCTAAATATGGTTGCCACCAATCATACGGAAATCCCAACTCGTTTTCAAGATTAATCGATCTTTGATAATCAATAGCCTCAGGAGAATCTGCAAAAGTATTAATTTTATCAATCACTCCATTTACCACTTCCCAACCATGATCTTGCCAAAGAGAGTAGAACGTCTTTCGGAAACGATCATTGGTAGAGTCAAACATAAGATGGAAATAAAAATATTTATAATGTAGACCAACCCAATCATCCGACCAATGAAGAGCATAATCAAAATCCCATATAGGTCCCATACATATCTTTGAATTGGTATCTTTCTTCACCAAATACATATTTCCACCAGCAGTATCGTCATTGCAAAGCAAATCCCATGCAAGCAACCATTTAGCGAACGACTCACAGTCATAAGCCTCATCATAAGTATCATCGGAAATTTTTGTTTCATGAGCTAATACATCTTCTGAAATAGCTTGATGCCATTCATCAGTCAAATCTTCCGTATCAGGATACTTGTAAGTAAACTTCAACTCAGGAGTTGTCAATGAAGATGAGAAACATAAATCCTCATTCCACCAATATGGATCAGCCTCTACTACGTATCCATCCTCTTCATCTACGTTTATTCTGCATTTGCGATTTACCGAAATATGTTCGCAAAGCACGTAAAGACCTCTATAAGTTCCATTCATATACACATTCACAAACTGATGTGATGGAGTCCATTCTTGTCCTATCAGCTCGCTAACCCAAAAACCTATAGGATTTATGAGGGATCTTCCGGTGCGGAGAAGCACCCAATCTTTATCCTCGAATTTCTTATCATTGCGCAAAAGTAGATCAGCTTTCTTTTGAAGCTTTAGCTTGTATGGCTTCTTTGCCTTTTTGCCACTCGTGTTGCCACGAATCTTGATAGTGAGTCCGCTTTCTTTTTTTACATATTCACCACTGTCATATAATGTCGATCCATTAACTATTATCTTCATGGATGCCGGCACCTTGGTAGCATTCTGAATGCCGGATCCCCATGCTCCGGGCGGAGGTGTGACCACTTCGCAAGTTGGTTCTTCTCCATCTACTGTATTAATTACTACCAGAGGAATTTTCATATTAACTAAAGTTTCATATAACAATGGATCAGATAGAGAAGTAAATGCAACAGCAATATTTGTCAATCCAGAAATCATGACCACAATCAGTAGTATGATAAAACGAAGATTTTGTTTCATCTATTAGTCAAATTAGTTTGCATATTCCACATTAATAACGACAATCCAAGCACAATATTACTTTAAAACGCGAGTTCTGGATAAGAATTAGATGAAAAAGTTGAATATAAGACACAAATATAAGACAGGGAAGCTATATCATTTTATCCAATTTTTGATTTTTTCATAAATTGGATTTTTTTTCAATTTGTTTTTATCGCTTTTCGATAGGATGATTCGTCCGTTTTTCTCTTTTGTCTGATTGAGAATCACATCTTTCTCCTGATCGTCAATGTTTTTAATGTGTTCTTTAGGGGTCGGATGTCCATCTTTATGTAGCAGATAGTTCATGCCTTTTATACAATCATTTTCTTTGTCTCTCCCTTCAAATCGAATATCCCCGTCCACAATGTTATACATCATGACATCTCCGACGTTGACTTTCCCAAATTGATATTTCTCGCTTTTCTCCACGTCTGGAGTATGTCTCAGATCAATGCTGTAACTGTTTTTGACTCCAGTGATGATATTGCCGTAGATCTTCGTATTGCATGTGCCGTCGTCACAAAAGATTCCTCTATAGTCTTTCGTTCCGGCTATGTCATAAATCCTATTATACCTTACATGGACATTATCATTTACTGTGGCTACATAGATAGCTCCTGAATCCATTAATGTGTGTTGCTTGTAAGATGCATAGTAGTCCGGAGTATAATACAATTCATTGTATTCCACATATCCTTCCACTCTTCCTCTTTTGGTGCTTCCCCACCAATTCCCAACTCTGATACCTCCGTATGAAAAATTGACAATCACGTTGTGAGAGATCAAAAACTTTTCTCCCGAAACAGTAATATCGAAATAATTATTCCACTCTCTGCCGTTGTTTTTGAAATAATTGTTTATAATTGATGTTCTATAGCATCTATCATCTGTCTTTATGCATTCATTGAAATTGTCCAGGAAGCTGCATTCTTCAATAGTTACATTCTTTGTATTGTTCAATTGAATGCACAGACTTTTGCAATCTGAAAACCGACAATCTTTAATGGTCGTGTTTCTGGTATCCAGATTGTTGAAAAAGATGATGCCGAATTTGCTTAAAGAAGAGCAGGAAAAAGAAAAACCGGATAAATTCAGTGAATTGATCTTGGAATTGCTCATCTTCAAAAAGCATATGGGACGGTGTTCTAAAATTGAATTGTCTGATATGCTGTGGAAAATTCTGCAACGAGGCAAAACTTTGCCATAATCCAAATCAGAATTGACATCCCTGCCTTTTACATTTACTGCGTACGGATAATCGGCTGAAAAATATATATAACCATCTTTTATATCTGTTATCTCATATACTGAACTGAGAAACCATTGAGAAATTTTTATGAAATCCCCGACATTCACTTGAATATCTGGCTTTTTTATCTTATAGACATCCGGTTTGTCAGTCGGAGATACGGCTTCCTCTAATTCGATCGTTTCAGACCATAAATCTACGGGCTTCCCATTTTGAGAATATGCATAAGCAGGATTTTTTCGGTCATTGTTTTGATATGTCTTACCGGTCAATTCACTGCCATTACCTTCAATAATTAGATTTACATCAGGATTGGATATCGACAAATTAATATGATTTTCTGAATACTCATACTTGGCACGCTTGAAATCAACTAAAATATTTTTATGGCCTTCATCAATATCGCGTTTTATAGTAGAACTCAGATCGTCAAAATCATTTTGGTTTTGAATCCTTACGATGTGGTATTTGCTTAAATCTTCATCCTTGATCGTTGTTTTCCCGTGGTCCATAGCATCCAACACCATCCAGGTCGTATGATAATTCGTGCTTAGGATATTGCTGTCGGTTTGACTTGCAGATAATTCCAAGGCTACTGAACCCATGATGAATAATAGCAACTTAATTGTTGACGATCCATTTTTTTTCATGTAATGAAGTATTTAAGTTTCGCAAGTTGAGCTTGCGAAACGGCTTAAATAATTAAATTAAATGACACATTTAAAAGACTGTATCCTTTTGATTGCAAAGTTACATAAAATCGGGTTATATAAAAAATTGTGTCATCAAAAACACATCAAAAATTTGTAAATTAGATTAATTGTTTTTAACTTTGTAAAATCTAACCTATAACATCAATCAAATGAAGAAATTTGTACTCAGTCTTGCTGCCCCTGCTTTTGCGGTATCTTTGTTGATGGCGCAGGATGTAAATATCAATGACAGAGCTCTCTGGGGCGCTGTGTGCGGGGCGTCGAATGCCACATATTATAACGAAACGGTCGGCAAGATGCTCGTCTCTTGGCGAATGTTGCCCGGAGACTCGTCTGACACAGCTTTCGATCTTTATCGTAAAATGACAGGGGGTAAGGAAGAGAAACTCAATAAAGAGCCTATCTATGGCACTAATTTCCAGGATCTCACTCTCTCGTTCAGTGGTCGAGGCGGTGGAGATGCCACTTATCGGCTCACTTATGCAGGGAGCGATGAGACAATCGGCTTATATGTCCTTCCTAACAAGCAGAGGATAAGTAAGCTTCCGTATATATCAATTCCTCTTACTTCGACTTCGGATGTATGTGACATAGAGGGTATGGAGTACCAGGCTAATGATGTCAGCGTAGGCGACCTTGACGGTGACGGACAGATGGAGCTGATAGTGAAGAGACTTCTTGCGCATGGCGACAGTGACGGCACCGGAGGCGGACAGTCTCCTGCTGAAGTGCGCCACTCGCTTCTTTATGAAGCATATAAACTTGACGGCACTATGCTTTGGCGTGTATGTTCAGGACCCAACATACTTCTGGGCAACAGCAGCTCTTTCGCAGTTGCGGATTTTGACGGCGACGGAAAGGCGGAAATGGCTATCAAGACCGGTGAGGGTACTGTATTTGGCGACGGCATGGAGATCGGGGATACGGACGGCGATGGCAAGACCGACTACCGTGGAGGTGGTAACTACATCGGTGCCGGACCTGAATTCTTCTCTATCGTAGACGGAGTGACCGGAAAGGAACTCGCCCGTGCAGATTTTATCAAGCGTGGCAAAAGTGAGGACTGGGGCGACAACTATTTCAAGCGTGCCAGCAGTTTTCGTGTAGGGGTAGGTAATTTTGACGGTAAACTTCCTTCCGTGATCCTTGGCAGAGGCGTGTATGCAAAATCAGTGATCGAAGTGTGGGACTACCGTGACGGTGAACTGACACGTCGTTGGAATTTCAATACTGATGCGAAACTCGTCGGAAAGGATGGTCTTGCATACAGCAAATATGCAGGTCAAGGCAATCATTCTTTGAGTGTGGGAGATGTGGATGGCGACGGCTTCGATGAAATTGTTTATGGTGCCATGACAGTGGATCATGACGGAGTAGGACTTTATTCTTCATGTCTCGGACATGGTGATGCGCTTCATCTCGGCAAGTTTGATCCTTCCCGTCCGGGTCTTCAGATCTACTCCTGCTTCGAGAGCGGAAAGACCGAGGTCGCTCTAAGGGATGCCGCTGACGGATCAATTATTTATGACCATAAAAGTGCTACAGACGGTGACATGGGACGTGCGATGATCGCTGACATAGATCCTTCATCACCGGGTTGTGAGCTATGGTGGTACCAGAGCGCTGTTCATGACATCGATGGCAATGAACTTCCTGGTGGTCATGCCGATTATCCCGGTACATGCAATTTCGCCATATGGTTTGACGGTTCTCTCAGTCGTCAGCCCTTCAGCGGCACAAAGATCGACAGCCGAATCAACGGACGTGTCTTTACTGTTTACCGCTACGACGTGACTCATGTCAACGGCACGAAGGAGAATCCCAGCTTTTATGGCGATATACTCGGTGACTGGCGGGAGGAGCTGATCTATCCCACATATGACAAAACACAGGAGTTAAGGATTTTCAGCACATGGATTCCTACCACTCACCGCGTACCCTGGCTTATGACCGACCATGTGTATGAGATGAGCGCGTTGAACCAAAACATTGGTTATAATCAGCCTACTCATACAGGCTATTATCTCGGTTCAGACTACAAGAATGATGAAGAGATATGGGCATCCGGAGGGTATACGAGCGGAGTCGAGGAGATTGGATCAGAAATAAAAGGATGTGAAGACGGAATGATCTACGACCTCGCGGGCAGAATTGTGAAGAATCCGGCACCGGGCATCTATATTCGCAATGGAAAGAAGCTTGTGATCAGATAATCTGTTATATCTTTTCGGCGGGATGAAGGGAATAAACATTGTTGCGGATCTCTTCTGCTATTTGCGGAAATGTCCCTGATAAACCCTTTATCTCGTCGATACTTATTGGCTTTCCGATGATGATGCGGAATCGTTTGCCTCTTGAAGCACACAGCTCGGCAGGTAATGTCGCCTGTTCGATATTGACCTTGATACCGAGTTTTTTCCTCCATTTGGCAAGTCTATAGAAGCGCTTGCGGTTGAGCGCAACGAATCTTACCGGCACTATGTCGCGGTTGTTCTCGATAGCTTTATGCACGAATGCCTTCTGCCATTTCAAGTCGTGTACTTCTCCTCCCGGATGAAGCCTTGAGACAAGTCCTGCCGGGAAAATTACAATCTGGTGGGCTGAGGCATATTCCGCGTTGATCGCTTCTGCTGCAGCGCGTGCCTGACTTCCGTATTTATTGATAGGCAGGAATACATTGCTCAGCGGCTCCACATTCATCAACAGGTCATTGACCAGAAACCGTATGTTTTCATCACCGTAGCGCCTTCCTAACACGGCGATAAGGGCGATACCGTCAAGTCCCCCGAGAGGATGATTCGACGCGAACACTACGTGCCGGTCAGGAGAGGGGAGATTCTCTTCGCCTTCCACATCCACTTCTATGTCAAGATATTCAAGGACTTTCCTTGAAAACTCGCTGCCTTGCGACGGATAGCTGATCCTTAATATTTCGTTTAGCTCATTCTGGTGGATGAGCCGAGATAAAGCGGTAAACAGGAAGCGAGGTATGAACTTCTGTTTGCGCAAAGGGATTCTCTTCTTGAGAATCCCTTCAATATCTAACTGTAAAAGCTGTCTTTCTGCCATATTATTATTTGCCGGTACCTTTTTTTGCCCCTCGCCAGGATGCGTCTTCATCGTTGACAGACTGCTCTTCATCCCAGAATTCGTCAGCCCATTCCTCATCTGTCGTTGGCATCCAGTCTTCTTCCTCGTCGTCATCCTGATGGAAGATAAATTCATCCTCTTCTTCCACACGGTGGTGGCGGTCGAGGTTGCGATGCGTTATGGTGGATTGTGCCAGATTGTCTTCTGAATTTATCTCACGCCATAGAAGGTCTTTGAGTTCGGTCAGTCCGAATCCTGTAACTGCGGATATGAAGACTGTCGGAACACCTTCAGGAAGTTCCTTTTTCATTTCCTCCATCATCTCCTCGTCAAGCATATCGCTCTTGGATATGGCGAGCACGCGGCTCTTGTCCATAAGCTCCGGATTGAACTGCTTGAGTTCATTAAGCAGGATCTCATAATCCTTTTTTATGTCGGATGAGTCAGCGGGAATCATAAATAGCAACACTGCATTGCGCTCTATATGACGCAGAAAACGGAGTCCGAGACCCTTGCCTTCGCTTGCTCCTTCAATAATGCCGGGGATGTCTGCCATTACGAAACTTTGACCGTTTCGATAGCTTACGATACCGAGACTCGGCTCCATGGTAGTGAAGGGATAGTCGGCTATCTTCGGTTTTGCAGCAGATATGGCTGAAAGAAGAGTGGATTTTCCGGCATTAGGGAATCCCACAAGTCCTACATCGCCAAGTAATTTCAGTTCGAGCACCACAGCCTTTTCAATAGCCGGCTGTCCAGGTTGTGCGTATCTTGGAGCGCGGTTGGTGGATGTGGCGAAATGCACGTTGCCGCGTCCGCCCTTGCCTCCTCGCAGAAGCTTTATCTCTTCTCCGTCGCGGGTTATCTCACACAGATATTCGCCCGTGTCAGCATCAAATACAGTAGTGCCGACCGGCACTTCTATTATGCGGTCTTCGCCGTCCTTGCCTGTAGAGCGGTTTTCTCCGCCGCTCTGTCCGTCTGTCGCAAAAATATGTCTCTGATACCTCAGATCGAGGAGTGTCCATTTATGGCGGTTGCCCCGGAGGATGATGTGTCCGCCGCGACCTCCGTCTCCTCCGTCAGGTCCCCCCTTCGGAATATATTTGGCGCGATGGTAATGCCGGCTTCCGGCTCCACCCTTGCCCGACCTGCAAAGTATCTTTACGTAATCTATGAAATTTGATTCAGCCATCGTTATATTAATTCATAATTCATTATGCACAGCGCATAATGTCCTGATAGAGAAACAACCCTATTCGACTTTGGTTTCAATATCTTCCGGAATTAACGGAGTCTCTCCCTCTTTCGGACCGTCGTACATCGCTTCGATCTCCTTTGCATAACGCTTGGCGACAACCGGTCGGCGCACCTTCATCGTGTTGGTGACTTCTCCGTGGGTGATTGAGAAATGATTCGGAAGCAATGTGATTTTCTTTATCTGCTCATAGGATGCGAGATCTTTCTGGAGCTCGTTGATTTCTTCCATGATCATTTCGATCACTTCGGGGTTTTTAAGCAGGATATCGATGTTTTCAGTGTCCAGCTTCTTTGATGCCGCCCACGCAAGCAGCTGGGAAAGGTTAGGCACTACCAGAGCTGTCACATATTTACGCTCGTCTCCAATCACTGCCACTTCATCGATATATTTGTTTTCTGCAAGCCGGCTTTCAAGTAGCTGTGGAGCAATGTATTTGCCGTTTGATGTCTTGAAGAGGTCTTTCACCCGCTCGGTAAGGACCAGGGCACCTGTATCGGTGAAATATCCGGCATCTCCCGTGCGGAACCATCCGTCGTCGGTGAATGCCTTTGCGTTTGCATCAGGATTGTTGTAATATCCGGCTGTTACGGTAGGACCCTTAACAAGTATCTCGCCTTCTTTGTCAATCTTAACCTTAACCATCGGAAGTGGTTTCCCGACAGTCCCTATTTCAAAGTCGACCAATGGAAATGCCGAAACGGTAGCCGTAGTCTCGCTGAGACCGTAACCGATTATTACATTGATGCCTATAGACTGCATGAATTCTGTGATTCTCGGGCTGAGCGGTGCCCCTGCGGTAGGGAACATCTTTGGATCCGGGATGCCGATGGTGGCTTTCACTTTTGAGAAAACGTTCTTGTCCCAGAACCGGTATTCCTTTTCAAGCCAGGAGGGTACCGGCTTGCCTTCCCTGCGGAATCCGAGATTGCGGCGATAGCCTACACGGATGGCGCGCCCCACCATCATTTGCTGCATCTTGCTCATCTTGGAGATTTTCTCCTTCACTCCGGCATACACCTTTTCCCAGAACCTTGGCACGCAAGTCATGATGTTCGGTTTCACCTGAGGCAGGGTATCCTGGATAATACGCGGGTCTTCATTGATCGCTATCCTGATTCCTTTGGTGAGGCAGAAGAAGCACCATGCTTTTTCAAGTATATGGCTCATCGGCAGGAATGCCATAGAGAGATCCTTGTCTGTGACGTTGATAAGAAATTTCAGGTGCGCGTCCATTGCCGCATCGTAATTGGAATGACTCAGGCACACTCCCTTGGGCTCTCCGGTGGTGCCTGATGTATATATCAATGTGGCAATGTCATCGGGCAGCCCGCGTTCCGATCTTTGTTCCACTTCGATACGCACGTCTTCATCCGCTTCAACACCTATCCTCATAAAGTCTTCCCATACGATCGAAACGGTATCGTCGGCGTTGATGTCGAAACCTTCCTTCTTGAAAATAACAATCTTGTCGATCTGTTCAGGATGGCTTTTCCAATAGTTGTATGCAAGCGGATATTGGTGCTTTTCCCCCACGAAAAGAATTCTCGGCTGACCGTTATTGACAATGAAGTCGTATTGCGACTGGCTACTGCTTGAATACAATGGGATTGTAGCCGCCCTGTTGCGGAATCCTGCGTATTCTGTTATCAGAATCTGGGGTGTGTTGTTTGAGCAGATGGCTATAGTGTCCTTTTCCTTTAGCCCGAGCCTTACGAGCGCCCGGGCAGCCACGTCTATCTGAACCCGAAATTCCTCCCAGCTGGTGGGAAGCCATTCTCCTGCCTTACGCCAGCAATATCGGTAGGCTTCTCTGTCTCCGTATTTTTCCGCCTGACGGCGAATCATTTCTACAAGT
Source organism: Muribaculaceae bacterium (assembly GCA_029062005.1). GTDB lineage: Bacteria > Bacteroidota > Bacteroidia > Bacteroidales > Muribaculaceae > Lepagella. Next base: position 50,225 of record JAIDQZ010000023.1, read on the forward strand.
TTATTTGCCATCTTTTTTCAATTCACAATGCAGATGGAATCATGTCTGGAGCATGATTCATAATGCAAATTAATGATTTCATGTATGGGTTAAAGTGGCAGCGTTTTCATGCGAAAAGTTGCGTCCTTTCTACACCCCTACACATATATAACGATTAAGAATATATTTTTTCCAAAACATTACACCTTAATATTGTGTTTGTGAAATAAAAGTATTAATTTTGCGGCACAAAATGAACACGAATGCGTGGAAAGCGCAGTTTGATTGATTTGAAAGCCTGATTATAAGGATATTATGAATAATCTTGTAATTGTAGAGTCACCGGCAAAAGCTAAAACCATTGAAAAGTTCCTTGGTAAGGGTTATACCGTGCTTTCTTCCTACGGTCATATACGGGATCTGAAGAAGAAAGGAATATCGATAGATTTTGAAAATGATTTCCAGCCGGAATATGAGATTCCGGCTGATAAAAAAGATACAGTCCGCAAACTTAAAGAGGCTGCCGGGAAGGCAGATATGGTATGGCTTGCTTCCGATGAGGACCGCGAGGGAGAGGCTATAGCGTGGCATCTATATGAAGTGCTTGGACTGAATCCCGGAAATACCAAGCGAATTGTGTTTCATGAGATCACCAAGCCTGCCATACTTAATGCAATTGCAAATCCGCGTGATATAGATATAGATAGGGTTAACGCCCAGCAGGCGCGCCGGGTACTTGACAGGATTGTGGGCTTTGAACTTAGCCCCGTGCTTTGGAAGAAGATCAAGCCGTCGCTTTCAGCCGGCAGGGTGCAGAGTGTCGCTGTCCGTCTCATTTGCGAGCGTGAAAAAGAGATCGGAGCGTTTGTCCCGGAATCATATTTCCGTGTTTCAGGTCAGTTTGAAATTCCCGGCAGTGATGTCGGTCTGAAGGCTGATCTTTCACGCAGGTGTTCTGATGAGAATGACGCTATGTCTGTCCTTGACGAATGCCAAGATGCAAAATTCAGGATCGATGAAGTCAATGTCAGACCGGGCAGACGCCAGCCATATCCGCCGTTTACAACTTCAACTTTACAGCAGGAGGCTTCACGGAGACTCGGCTTTTCAGTAAATCAGACCATGGTGATCGCCCAAAAGCTTTATGAAGATGGTAAGATCACATATATGCGTACTGATTCGACCAACCTTTCCGAACTCGCCCTGCGCGACATATCGGACACTATTCGCAACGAAATGGGAGAGCAGTATCTTAAAGTGCGTCATTACCATACTCATTCGAAAGGGGCACAGGAAGCTCACGAGGCGATTCGTCCGACATATGTGAGCAACCGCACAATTGAGGGGGATGCAAAGGAACAGAAACTTTACGACCTCATATGGCGCAGGGCTGTTGCCTCGCAGATGGCTGATGCCGAGGTTGAGAAGACTGTTGTCGATATAGCGATAGTCCCCGGGTCGGATGTCAGGACTGCTGAAGATACTTCTCACGGAGTATTCAAGGCAGAAGGTGAAATCGTGGTATTCCCCGGATTCCTTGCGGTATACCAGCAGGGTGTCGGAAAAGACACCTCTCTGCCGCCTTTGTCCGTCGGAATGGACTTGAATGCCAAAGAGATCACTGCCACCGAAGACTTCACGCAAGCTCCTCCGAGATATTCCGAAGCCTCACTTGTCAAGAAGATGGAGGAACTCGGAATCGGGCGTCCGTCGACTTATGCTCCCACGATCTCTACTATTCAGCAACGTGAATATGTGAAACGGGGCGAAAAGGAAGGAGTCCCAAGGTCGTATAAGGAAATCGTCCTTAAAAAGGGAAAGGTATCGATGAAGAATAAGACGGTTTCGGTAGGATCAGAAAAAGGTAAACTTGTCCCTACTGATACCGGTATGGTGGTCAATGACTTTCTTACGGAATATTTCCCTGACATACTTGATTATAATTTCACCGCCAGAATAGAGGAAAAATTTGATGACATAGCGGAAGGAAAGCTCCCGTGGCAGAATGAGATGTCCGAGTTTTATGGAGGTTTCCATCCGGAGATAGAGAGGATAAACACGCTCAAAATGGAGCATAAGGTCGGAGAGCGGTGTCTCGGGTCTGACCCCAAGACCGGACGTAACGTTTATGTGAAAATCGGTCGTTTCGGGCCCATAGCTCAGATAGGGGAGGCTACGGATGAAGACAAACCCCTCTTTGCCTCCCTGCAGCCTGACCAGAGCGTTCAGACCATTACCCTTGAAGAAGCCTTGAAACTATTTGAACTTCCCCGCGATGTAGGTATGTATGAGGGTAAGAAGATTCTTGCCGCTGTAGGTCGTTTCGGACCCTATATACGCCATGACTCCATGTTTGTCTCCATACCCAAAGACATGTCTCCGCTTTCGATTACCGAGCAAGATGCGATAGCACTGATTGAGAAAAAAAGAGCGGATGATGCCAATAAGTTTATCAAGTCATTCCCTGATCATCCCGAGATTGAAATCCTCAATGGCAGGTTCGGACCATATTTTACATATCTTCCGGCCGGTGCCAAGAAGAAGATAAACTATAAGATTCCCAAAGGTGCTGATCCGGTATTGCTGACGTATGAAGAGGTGATGAAACTGATTGAGCAACAGGATGCAACCCCGAAAAAGCGTCCGTCTGTAAGAACAAAGAAGAAGTAATAGAGATGATAACGCAAGAGCAATTGAAAGAGGCTGAAGAGCGTACAGCCGCACTGAAAAGATACCTTGATATTGACTCCAAAAAAATTGAAGTGGAGGAAGAGGAGTTGCGCACACACGTAGCGGATTTCTGGGAAGACCGTGCAAAAGCAGAGACTCAGATGAAGAAGATCAAGGATCTGCATTTCTGGATTGATGCATATGAATCGCTCGAAAAGCAGGTTGAGGAACTTCGTCTTGCAGTCGACTTCGTGAAAGAAGGGCTTGTCACAGAAGAAGAGGTCGATGATCAGTATGCTGTCGTAGCCAAGGATATAGAGAGTCTGGAACTCCGGAATATGCTGCGGCGGGAGGAAGACAAACTTGGTGTTGTGTTAAAGATTAATTCCGGTGCCGGTGGTACAGAAAGTCAGGACTGGGCACAGATGCTGATGCGCCTTTATTTGCGTTATGCAGAGCGACACGGATATAAGACATCGATTGCCCAGCTGCTTGAAGGTGATGATGCCGGCATAAAGTCGGTGACGATAAATATTGAAGGCGATTATGCGTACGGATATCTGAAAAGCGAGAATGGAGTTCATCGTCTTGTTCGCGTAAGTCCTTATAATGCTCAAGGCAAACGTATGACTTCGTTTGCGTCAGTTTTCGTCACTCCTCTTGTTGACGACACTATTGAGATCAATGTAGAGCAGGCACGTATATCATGGGATACGTTCCGTTCAGGTGGTGCCGGAGGTCAGAATGTGAACAAGGTGGAATCAGGTGTGCGTCTGCGCTATCAATATAAGGATCCTTATACGGGAGAGGAAGAGGAGATCCTCATTGAAAACACCGAGACACGCGACCAGCCGAAGAACAAGGAAAATGCACTCCGTCACTTGCGCTCCATACTATATGAGAAGGAAATGAACCATCGTCTTGAAGAGCAGGCGAAGGTTGAGGCTGGAAAAAAGAAGATCGAATGGGGATCGCAGATACGAAGCTATGTATTTGACGACCGACGGGTCAAAGATCACCGCACCAACTATCAGACATCTGACGTGAACTCTGTGATGGACGGAGAGATCGACGAATTCATCAAAGCCTATCTGATGGAGTTCGCTGCTTCAGATGTCAATGCTTGATGCATAATTCATTATGCGCAATGCATGATTGAATCTGAGAAATAATAAAAATGCATAAGTCATAGTCTGTATTGATTATGAATTATGCTTTTTTTATGCATTTAATCGGAGGAGTTCATCGAGAAGCTTGCGGTTGTTGCTCAGACGTGGCACTTTTCTCTGCCCTCCGAGTTTATGGTTCCCCTCATTTGCAAGCCATTTGTCAAACAGTCCTTTTGATGCCGAGATTATTTCCGGAGGATCAAGGAAAATAGTATGGGCGCGTTTTGCCTGATAATCGGAGTTCACGTCCTGAAGTGTCCTGTCAAGGACATCCCGGAATTTCTCCATGGAATCGGGCTTTACATTCCATTCGATAAGCCATTGATGTCTGCCCCGCCGATTGTCGTGAGTATAATACGGACCTGCTGTATAGTTGGCAATGCCGGCTCCGGTGGCGGCGCACGCTGCTTCAATGGCGCGGTTGGCATTGTCTTCCATCACCTCTTCGCCGAAAGCATTGATGAAGCTTCTTGTGCGCCCTGCAATCCTTATCTTGACCGGATCTGTGGCTGTTACGGTCACAGTGTCGCCTAAATGATATCTCCACAGTCCATTGCTGCTTGAAATCAATAATTCATATGTCTTTCCGGCTTCTGTCTCCCATGCAGGCACCGGTTCGCCATCTCCGATAGGATTGAATTCATAGAATACGCTTCCGTCAAGAATCAGAAGCATTGAATGATCCGCCAAATCATTCTGGAATGCAAAGAATCCCTCACTTGCATTGTAAGTCTCCATAAAATGCATCTTGTCAGGATCGGTCAGCGACTCATATTCTTTCCTATACGGACGGAAGTCAATACCACCGTGGAAGAACACTTCCAGATCGGGCCATACATCGGATATCCTATCGACATTCCTTAACTTGCAGACTTCCTTTATCACGGTAAGGAACCATGAGGGAACTCCCGATATGTTTGTAATGTTTGATCTGGATGCGGCTTTCGCAAGGGCAGGAAGCTTTTCACTCCAGTCTTCCATTAAGGCTATTCGCTTTTCCGGTACTCTCACCATGTCGGCGAGCTTCGGCATGCGGTCGATCAGTGTGGCGCTAAGGTCGCCGACCTTGACGCCGCTTTTTAGATTTAGCTCATTGGCGAAGCTCCCTCCGAGTATCAGGCTTTTACCTGAAAAGATGCGGCTTGCCGGGTTTATTTTCAGGTAGTGGGCCACCACATCCGATGTGCCGGGATAATGGTTGAGCCGTAGGCTGTCATCGGTGATTGGCACGAATTTTGACTTTCCTCCGCTTGTTCCGCTGCTCTGGGCGAATCTTGTGCACTTACCTCGCCAAAGCACGTCTTTCTCGCCGTCTACCATCCTCATGGCGTATGCTCTTATGTCATCATATTCCACTGTGGGAACGGTCATTTGGTATGCGGCAACGGGATCCTTGGCGTTAAGTATATCCTCAAAACCGTATTTTCTTCCTATTTCCGTACCGGCAGCTTTCTTAAGAAGCCAAAGAAGCTGCGAAGTCTGTATGCTCTCGACATTACCGCGCCATTTCTCGGTGCGTTTTGCTCGCGAAGCGAAAATAAGTCTTGCTATAGATGTGAAATCCATAATGAATGTCAGTTGCTTTGAGATTCATGGTACAGGATCGTAGCCAGATCCTCCCCAGGGATGACATCGGCAGATACGTTTGATTGTCAGCCATCCCCCTTTTATCGCGCCATGTTTCTTTATCGCCTCAATGCCATATTGGCTGCATGTCGGCACGAATCGGCAGCTTGGTGGAGTATGTGGGGAAATCGCATATTGGTAAAAGCGTATGACTGAGGTCAGTAGAGTCTGCGCAATATTCATGTTCAATTCTGTTAACAATCCTCACATGGCTTTGGTTGAGGATAAAGCTTTTTACTTATCTTTGACAGTGCCGATGCCATGGCATATGATATGATCTGCATGTCGGAGTTTTCTGTATCCATATACACTATGGCAAGGGAAAGCGTGCGGATTGCAGGGTCTTCCTGTACGGTCAGCCGTAGTGACTTCCATTGGTGTCGGAATGCTTCCCTTATGCGCCTTCGCATAAGGACTCTGTCTACCGCATGGCGTCGTTTCTTTTTGGGAACTGTAATCATGAATTGTACAGGTCCCATCTTATCTGGAATGCAGACACGGAATGACTTTTCAAGCTCTTCATTGGAAAGAACTCGAAACGTAACGCGGAGCGGCCCTGAATATACGGATTTCCCTTTTTTGAAAAGTTCCTGCACCAGTGTCCTGTGACGCAGTTTGGCGCTTTTCCTCAAGGTCAGCCTGTCGTGATCGTTATTGGGTTCAAGATCAGTCATCTTTGAATACGAGTTTAAGAATGTCGGAAGGTGAGCACACTATATAGTCGGCATAGGCTTTCCTGAGTTCCGTTATCGGGCGGAATCCCCATGTCACACCTACGGAATCGATACATGCTCTTCTGGCTGTCTCTATATCTACGGCAGAGTCCCCCACATGCATGGTATCGCCTTTAGCTGTCGGATGGGCGAGAAGAACGGCGAAGTCAATGCTTGGATCAGGCTTTACAGGACGGTCTTCAGTCTGTCCCATAACAGCCACGAAAGGTATGTCAGGGAAGAAATAGTCGATGATCTTTTTGGCTGCAGACTCATATTTATTGGTGGCTACCGCAAGTGCTATCTTATTGTCAGTGAGCTGCTGGAGCAACTCGGGGATCCCGGGATAAGGCTTTGTGAGATCTGTACAATGCTCGTCATAATATTGCCTGAAAATGGCCAGCAATTCATCGATTTCTTCCGGAGATGCATCAGGTTGGGCTCTCTCCATGAGTTTTCTTACTCCGTTGCCGACCATATATGGATATGCGGCAAGAGGATGCTTATGGTATCCTTTGGTCTCAAGTGCATGGTTGCAAGCGGTGCCGAGATCTGCTATTGTGTCGAGTAGTGTTCCGTCAAGGTCAAATATGACAAGTTTCTTCATTCTGTTGCTGGGTTGTGAGATTGTGAGGTTGACTTTGTATGGATATCGAGGATTTTGTCAGCAGTCGACACGATTATTCCGTCGGCGATCTGCGTCTCAAGTGCATCGCCCGGCTTTATGTCGTTGAGTGAGGTTATCGCCTTTCCTCCGGCTCTCGTGATAGAGTATCCGCGTTTCAATGTCGATATCGGGTTTAGAGCCTCCGTGAGTCTTTGAAGACCGTCAAGACGTGATTTTTCTTTTTCAAGAATAGATACTGCTCCCATCCTTAGTGCTGATGCCATACCCTGAAGCATCGGATATTCCTTCTCTATTCTGGAATGCGAGGCAATGCGCAGGGCGGTGGTAAGGGCTTCGAGCCTTATGCGTGCTTTTGATGTGGCTTCTCCTGCAACAACGGGCAGGAGAGCGGATATACCTTGAAGTCTTAGCCTGGCGTTCTTTATCCCGGAGTCAGCCAATGCCGGAATCATGGTCTCGATGCTTTGTAACCGTATATGTTCTCCTTTCAGTCGTTCGGAAGCGAATGATGCTATGAGGGAGGTGAGGTCGCATGCCCGTTGCCACGCCATTCCGACAAAGTCGGAAAGCCATGCCGCCACCGCGGTGGGAGTCTTGCACCTTACACATGCTATTTCATCGAGCACACATCTGTCGCGTTCGTGTCCTATACCGACTATTATGGGTATCGGAAAGGTCGCCACCCGTCGGGCAAGCTGAAGATTGTCAAAGCCGTTCATGTCGGTAGTGGCACCTCCTCCGCGTACTATCACTACGCAGTCCCAATGCGCTATGCAGTCGGTCTGTTCTATACGGTCAAGAGCATCTATGACACTCGCTGCAGTCTTGTCGCCCTGCATGACGGCTGGAAATAGCAAAGTGTGGAATTCTACACCTGACGGATTATTGTTCAGCTGGTTGATGAAGTCTCCGTATCCGGCTGCTTTTTCTGATGAAATTACAGCAATTTTCAAAGGGGGCTCCGTAATTTTCATATTACGGTTGCAGTCGATCACTCCTTCACGCTGAAGAGCGGCAAGTATTTCACGGCGCAGGCGTTCAAGATCGCCCATTGTGTAAGAGGGATCTATATCGACTATATTGAACGACAATCCGTAACTGCTGTGATAGTTGGTGCCTCCGAAGAACATAACCTTCATGCCATTGGAGAGATCCCTTTTTGTCGCTTCGAAAAATTTCCTCCTTATTAAAGAGAATCTATTTGCCCATATGGTAGCTCTCATACGCGCTACTGTAGTGCCGGAGGCATCTTTCTCGATGAGCGTCATATAGCAGTGTCCGCCGCTCGATGACATGTCGCTGATCTCAGCCGTCACCCATGCGCCCATGAGCACCGGCTCACGGCTCATCGCAGCTGCGACGAAACGGGAGAATTGCGATAGTGTCAATGCTGTTGAGGCATCCTTTCGGTTGAACGGTTCCATATTGCAAATTTAGTGAAAAATCGCGAGAGTCAAGTAAAAAACATCGGTGAATTACAATATTTGTGAGTTTTATAGGTTCTGCAGGGTCTGTAATTCGGAAATTATATGTAATTTTGCATTATGGTTGCTATTGGGCGGCGGATATTGATGAGCGGTAAGCCGGTGTCATTGTTGATGCTGGTATTTGCTTGTTTCTGGCTGTTTGGTTGTTCATCTGGCAAGCATGTGCCTGATGGAAGCTATCTTCTTGACAAGGTGAACATAAGGGTTGATTCCACCGGCAGCGGTGAACATCTTGATGTTTCGGAAATGCAGGCATATCTGCGTCAGACCCCCAATCATAAGATACTTTGGAGCATTAAGTTCAGACTTGGTTTCTATAATCTGAGCGGAAAGGATTCGTCCAATTGGTGGAACCGTTGGATGCGTAAGCTCGGTGAGCCTCCTGTGATCTATGATCCGGCACTTTCAGATGCCAGTGCTGACCAGTTGCTCAATTATCTTGCGAGTAAAGGATATTTCAATGCCGGTGTGTCTGTCGATTCTATTAAAAATGAGAAGAAGAAAAAAATAGAGCTCATCTATCATCTCACTCCCGGTCCGCAGAAGATTATATCTAAAGTTGACTATGAGTTTCCTGACTCAGCCGTAAGACAGATAGTTATGTCTGATTCATCCAGGTTTCTCACGTTTCCGGGGCGCCCCCTTGCAAGGGATCTTCTTGAGGCGCAGCGCACAATGGTGGCAGATAATCTTCGTAATAACGGCTATTATAATTTTGGCAAGGAATGTGTCTCCTTTATTGCCGACACAACGGCGGGGTCGGCAGATGCCGAACTGCTGATGAGAGTCAGCTATCCCTCAACAGGATTGTCGAGGCAAAATGCTGATCTTTATTCAAGGTTCCTTATAAGGAAAGTTACAGTGATAGCGGATGCTGAAGCTATAAATGCAGAAAACCCTGTCACTGCCGTCGGGAGGGATTCAGTCAGATATAGTGGAATTGAGATCCTTTATGCCGATTCCAGGTATCTTCGCCCATCCGTGATCACCGACAATTGTTATCTGGTGCCCGGAGAAGTATTCTCGCAAAAGAACGTAGACAGGACATACAGGGCTTTTTCTCGTCTCGGAATCCTTAAATTTATAAATGTGTCTTTCGTGCCGGCAGGGCATATAGGCGATGACGGACTTCTCGACGTATATATTATGCTGACGCCCGGAAAGTCGCAGACAGCAAGCGTGGAGATAGAGGGCACGAACTCTGAAGGTGATCTCGGAGTGGCAGTGGGACTGACTTACAATCATAGAAATATAGGCAAAGGATCGGAGACATTCACCGGTAAACTGCGTGGCAGCTACGAGTCGATTTCAGGAGACCTGAAGGGATTGCTCAACAATCGGTATATGGAATATTCCGTAGATCTGGGACTTTCTATGCCTGCGTTTAAGGCTCCGATTTCCAGAAAGGTCAGACGTCATATTCAGGCATCTACCGAAGTGAATTTTTCCATGAATTATCAGGAGCGCCCGGAATACACACGTGTGATTTCCACGGCAGGATGGAGCTATAAGTGGGTGGATGCACGCAAACAAAACCGGCACACCTTCACACCGATAGATATCAACTACGTATATTTGCCGGCATCGACCAATGATTTCATCGATCTGATAGCCCCGGACAATCCTTTGCTTAGATATAGCTATGAAGATCACTTTATAATGAGGATGGGATGGAGATGGTATCATTCAAATAAGAGAGATGTCACTCCATGGCAGAAATCGATGCAGAGAGACATTTATAATGTACGTGTAAATGCGGAGATCGCCGGTAATCTGCTTTTTGCCTTGTCTAACATATTCGATCATCGTCGCAACTTTCATGATGACCCTTATGAGATATTCGGAATCCACTATTCCCAATATTTCAAGGTAGAGGCGGATTATGCCCTTCTTCATCGTTTTGACGAGCGAAATTCAGTCGCCTTCCGTGTCGGGGGAGGAATAGGCGTGCCATATGGAAATTCAGAGATGCTTCCTTTCGAAAAGCGTTTCTATGGCGGGGGGGCTAATGGAGTGCGCGGATGGGCTGTGCGTACTCTTGGTCCTGGTGCTTATCCGGGGCGAAACTCAGTGAGTGATTTTATCAATCAGTGTGGAGACATACGTCTGATCACGAGTGCTGAGTATCGTGCAAAACTTTTCTGGGTGCTGGAGTTGGGCGCATTTATTGATATTGGCAATATCTGGACTATCCGTGAATACCCATTCCAGCAGGGCGGCGTGTTTAAGTTCGATGAGTTTTATAAGCAGTTTGCTGCTGCATATGGGCTTGGACTACGCATGGATTTCAACTACTTCCTCCTGCGATTCGACCTTGGCATGAAAGCCCACAACCCGGCTATGGGAGAGAAGCCCTGGCCTCTCATTTCACCCAATTGGCATCGGGATTCCTCCTTCCACTTCTCCATCGGCTATCCCTTCTAAGGATTCCATTTTTTATGAGTCGGGGCCTAAATCCTTCCTTATTTGCGGGGTTGGGCTTTCTTTGTGGTTACCACGATGGCACCATTGGCTCCTCTTGAGCCGTAGATCGAGCCATCCTTAATAACTTCGACATGATCTACATCATATATGCTTATGAAATCAAGCGAAGGAACCGTAACTCCGTCTACTATATAAAGAGGTTCGCTGGAAAGCATGAATGATTTTACACCCCGTATATTCACGGATTGCTCTCCTCTACGATTTGTTATGTTGAGACCTGGCACCAAACCCTGTAGGGCACTCATGATATCTTTTTGGCCGGTAGCCTTCAGCTTTTCTCCACTTATACCTGAACTCACACCGGTAAATTCGCGACGTTTTACAAACCCATAACCGGTATTTGCCATTCCCTCATCATCTTCTGCTTTGAATCCCTTCTCACCGGCAAGAACTATCCTCATGGCTTTTCTGCCTTCAACAGGAACTGTGATGGTTTCTTTCTTTGATATCACCAGATGCAGTGTATCATCCGGCAATACATCGGTAAGACCGAAACGTCCTTTCTTGTCTGTAGTCGCATAGCGCTTAGGGTCTTTGACATATACCTTTACGCCCTTTTTCGGCTTCATTTCCCTGTCAAGAATCAACCCATTAAAAGGCACCTCTGCTACTGCACTTAAAGCAAAGGCAGACAGCAATCCAATGGAGAGTAAGCGTTTAAATATTCCCATGCGTCTCACATATTTTTGCAAATTTACTCAATTCTACTGATATTTACAAATTTTGCACTTGCCAGTTGACTCTACAGTGAAGAGTTCCCAAATGGATTGCAAGAAATCAAGACGAAAAAGAAATGACAATTGCTTGA
>JAIDQZ010000024.1 GCA_029062005.1 Muribaculaceae bacterium
GTAAAATGCCTGACCCCTTCTCCAAAAAAATTTGGGAGCCCCTGGGCTCCCAAATTTTTTTGGAGAAGGGGTCAATCGCTTTTAGCGGAAAATCCGGATGATTAACAAATAAATATCTGAATATTTATATCGAAAACCAAAAATTCGGACCTTTGCCAAGACCAAAATTAATACATTTTTTAACAAATGTGATATTTTTTTCAATAAAAATTCACAAAAACATTAAATTTTAACTTTTGTTAACTTTTAAATTAAGAATATCACTGTTCTGCCTCTTTCACTTCAGCGCCTGCTCAAGATCGGCGATAATATCGCCGACATCTTCGATGCCAACTGAGAGCCGCACGAGATCAGCAGGAACCCCGGCATCACGAAGCTGTTCGTCGGTGAGCTGACGATGGGTATGACTCGCAGGATGAAGCACACACGTGCGCGCATCAGCCACATGCGTGACAATAGCTATAAATTTCAGTTTATCCATGAATTCAATAGCATCCTCCCTGCTGCCCTTCAGTCCGAAAGAGATTACCCCACAAGTCCCGTTCGGCATTTGTTTCTTTGCCAGCTCATAGTATTTGTTACCTTCCAGACCGGCATAATTCACCCATCCCACCTTCGGATGGCTTTCGAGCCATTGCGCCACTTTCAGTGCATTCTCGCAGTGGCGCGGCATACGCAGATGGAGGGTCTCAAGTCCGAGATTGAGAAGGAAAGAATTGTGGGGAGAGGGTATGGAGCCGAGATCTCTCATCAGCTGTGCGGTGGCTTTTGTGATGAAGGCATTCTTTCCGAAAGCCTTTGTATATGTCAGTCCATGATATGAATCATCGGGAGTGGTCAGTCCTGGGAACTTGTCGGCATGAGCCTCCCAGTCGAAATTTCCGCTGTCCACTATCACACCCCCGACGCTTGTGGCGTGACCATCCATATATTTTGTAGTGGAATGAGTCACTATGTCGGCACCCCACTCAAACGGACGGCAGTTGATCGGGGTAGCAAAAGTATTGTCTACGATGAGAGGGACACCGTTTTCATGTGCCACTTTTGCAAATTTTTCGATATCAAGTATGTCGTTGCTCGGATTTGATATCGTCTCTCCAAAAATAAGCTTGGTGTTAGGCAGGAAAGCGGCAGCTATCTCCGCTTCCGAGGCGTCGGGCGAGACAAATGTACAATCGATGCCCATTTTCTTCATGGTCACGGCAAAAAGATTGAATGTGCCCCCATATATGGCAGATGAGCATATGAAGTGGTCGCCTGCCGAACACAAATTGAATACTGCATAGAAATTGGCAGCCTGTCCCGACGAAGTCAGTATAGCTGCCACACCCCCTTCGAGCTCGGCTATCTTTGCGGCCACCGCATCATTTGTGGGATTTGCGAGGCGCGTATAGAAATAGCCGTTCTCCTCAAGGTCGAAGAGCCGTGCCATCTGTTCTGAAGTGGAATATTTGAAAGTGGTGCTCTGTATGATCGGGAGCACTCTGGGCTGACCGTTTTCCGGCTTCCAGCCACCTTGCACGCAAATGGTGCCTGCGTTCAGTTTATTTGACATGTTGTGGGGTTTTGAGTTTTGTGGTTGTTCTGTTTTGGAGTTAATGGCACTGTGGTCGTAAAAGACCGATATCCGTTGCAAAATTATAAAAAAAATTCGAGTGAGACAAAACAGCCGAAAACGGGCAACCAAAGGAAAACTGATGTGTTGTAATAATGAGACCCGAGATAAACAGCGGATACCGGTCGGATATCCCCGATATCGGGAATCGTCCTTATTATGAAATACACACATGCCATTCCGAAGGAAACTGGGACTCCGATATGGATTATAAGGGCATCGGGGAAGGACCGGGTCTAAACAGGAAATCACAATGAAAGGAAAGACACACATAGGATTCAGCACGCTTGCCGCAGCCTTAACCGCTGCAGTACCGGCGATCCTTGCCGGATGCACTGAGGAGAGCATCGAGATGACGGCGCATGATGCCGGCTCCATGCGTTTCCAGATCGCGTGCTCTTCCACCGATGATCCCGTGTGCACCGCTACCCGGCGCTGTTCCAATCCTGCGACTGCGGTCTTTCCTCTCGTCGGAGGAGGAACTGGTATGTATTTCGTGGCAGATGAAAGCGAGAGCACTGATGTGGAAGATATCACAACCGCAGGAGTATACTCAATAGGAGATCTCCCCTCCTCGCAGACCATGATGCAGAATGTGAAGATCGAATATGACGGCAACTGGATTCCGGGCGGCACCTATAAATGGCCTGCCGACGGCTCGCTGCACGTCTACGCATATTCCCCCTTTTGCGAATCTGCCGGACCTGTGGGCATTACGTCAATGCCTGCGGGGATAAGCACTGATTCACTTACCTTCGACTTTACAGTAGCCGCCGACATCGCCGACCAGACCGACCTTCTGTGGGCCGAACCCACGGATGCGCATTCCTCTCCTTGTAATCTCACTTTCCGCCATGCTCTGACAAGAGTACGCTTTGTGGCGGGCGACGACCTTCCCCCGTGCACAGTCAGCAAGATAGAAGTGAAAAACGTTTATTCAAAAGGGAAAATTGACATAAAGAGCGGAGTCTGGTCAGACCCGGAAGGACTGACAGCCTTTTCCGTGGAACCGGATTTGTCGCTTGAAGCGGAGAAGGGGGCGGAATATGTGGCTCCCGGCACGTCACTCATTACGGACGACGATGATGACGCAGATGAGTTCTTCATGCTGCCGCAGGTACTGAGTGCCGACACGCGCCTCTGTATCACTATAGAGAAGGATGGAGAGACTATCGATCTTGAGGCTCCAGCAGGTGGTAGTGTCTGGCGCGAAGGGAAGACGGTGACGTATAAGCTCACCACCAATCCTGAGCAGGAGGGTCTGAAATTTGCGGTAGAAGGCGATTTCAACACTCCTTTTACCGGTGGCACTGTCAGCTTCAAGGTCACGAGCGCATATGAAAGCAACGGGACATCAACCCCCGTGGAGTGGAAGGCGGAATTTATCGACGCATCCGGCAATGTGATTGACCGTCCTGATTGGATAAAGGATTTCAGCGCCATGGGCGAGGCTTCCGCAGACTGCTTTTATACCACCGGGGTGCTGATACCGGAATTCAAGGCATTGAGCCCTCAGTCAAAGGCTCTCAGGAATGCCCGCGACATTAACGAAAGCAGCGGCCACGATCCCTACAACCTCTCCAGCTCGACCGGATCGACAGGAGTGGAGAATACAGCCAACTGCTACATAGTGAATGCTCCCGGACGCTACAGCCTGCCGCTTGTGTACGGGAATGCCATAAAGAATTCCATGCCTAATACCGCCGCATATACCGCCCAAGCGGGCGACGGACGCACTCTCCGGCATTTCATCAACCACCTCGGTCAACCTATAACAGACCCTTATATCTACAACAATCAGGGCTGTGTGCCTGATATGGCTTCTCTTGAATGGGAAGACCGCATCGGAATAATACGCGACGTGCAGCTTTCCTTCGACCGGAGAAGCATTACGTTTGAGGTACCGGAAGAATTTATCAGGCAGGGAAACGCACTCCTTGCGATACGCGACAAAGGAGGCAACATATTGTGGAGCTGGCAGATATGGGTCACGGATTATAATCCCGACGAATCATACGTGAATGTGACGACTGATTCCGGCACACGCCGTATGTATGCCAAGAGCATAGGTGCCGTGAGGGGAGGTGATGAACTTTCTTTCCCGGAAGAGGAGGCATATGTAAGGTTCTGCCAGGTCAACACTCCTTCCGGAATGACACCGAGGACCGTTACAATCAAGATTCATCAGGATGGACTGCTTAACACGACGGTAGACTACAACACATATTATCAGTGGGGGCGGAAAGACCCTATTATAGCAGACAAAAAGAGATGGTTTGATTCAAGCCATAACGAGCTCAACGAACTCTCGATGAAGAGTGTTGCACGCAATGTGCCGGAGGGAAAGACTCTCGTGGAATGCATGATAGGATCTCCCGGCAAATTCTGGAAGATTGTGCCCGGATACAGATACAGATATCTCAACCTCTGGAACTCAGGAGCCCCGGGGAAGGCAAGCGTCAAGACTGTCTATGATCCCTCGCCCGTGGGGGCAAAGGTGCCTGAAGGAGAGCTGATCCGGCAGTTGCTCAAGACAAGCTCGCTGAGCTGGGGCACGTCGGGCACCACACCCGGATTCTTCGTGTCGGGTCCATGCGTTGACGGAGAGCTTTTCTTCACGGCTCTCGGCTATCGCCATCGCCTGACAGGATTGGATCAGGAAAGCGGAACTAAGGGTGAATACTGGTCGTCGCAGGCAACTCCCGATATGCAGGATGCCGTATGCCTGTCGTTCAACCACGGCAACTGCGGAGCCATATCCACGGGCGACGATGACTTCCGCGGACGGGCGCTCGGAGTAAGACCCGTCAGAGAATGACGGGATTGCTCTTTCGGGACTCTCGGCTATACGGAACTGCGGAAAGGCAAAAATTTTGCCGTGACTGATTTTTTTATTAATTTTGCACTGTTAGCACCCGCCGGATCCACCGAAAGCGGGTCTTTTTTTCAGGGCATGTTAATAGACAAGATTCGATCAGGCGGCCATCTTAGTTTCGGGCAGCAGCTAAAGCTGACCGCACAGCTGTCATGGCCCGCCATGATGGCACAGCTGTCAAGCATGATGATGCAGTATATTGATGCATCCATGGTGGGACATCTCGGTGCCGATGCGTCAGCATCCGTAGGTCTGGTCTCTACATCCCTCTGGCTCTTCTGGGGCATCTGCTCGGCTGTGACTATGGGATTTTCGGTGCAGGTCGCACACAGCATCGGGGCTTCCGACCATGCCAGAGGTCGCCGCATACTCCGGCAGAGCATCACGGCATGTTTTCTCTTCAGCCTTGCAGTGGCAGCCGTAGGAGCCGCCATAGCATTCCCGCTTCCTCACTGGCTTGGTGGCACTGAAACTGTATGTCCGGATGCATCGATCTATTTCCTTGTGTTCGTGCTTGCCCTGCCTCTGTTCACGATGAACTATCTCGCAGGCGGCATGCTCCGGTGCAGCGGCAACATGAAGGTGCCAGGAGCGCTCAACGTCCTGATGTGCCTGCTCGATGTGGTGTTCAATTTCCTGCTTATCTTCCCGTCTCGCACAGTCGACATCGCCGGTATGCATCTCACACTGCCGGGCGCAGGACTCGGAGTGCTCGGGGCGGCGCTCGGAACGGCCGCCGCCGAGATCATTACTGCCGGACTCATGATGTGGTTTCTCTGTGTCAGACAGGATGGACTGTCGATACATAAGGAAAAAGGAAGCTTCAGACCCACCCGGGAAATATTAAGGAAAGCTCTGAAAGTATCTGCGCCCATGACGCTTGAGCACGTAGTGATATGTGGAGCCCAGATAGCGGTGACCGTCATTGTGGCGCCGCTCGGAGTGATGGCTATTGCCGCAAATGCATTTGCAGTGACAGCCGAAAGCCTATGCTATATGCCCGGCTACGGCATATCGGAAGCCGCGACCACTCTTGTAGGACAGAGCTACGGCGCAAAACGCAAGGATCTCGCCAAGCGGTTCGGATATATCACCACGGGCATGGGAATGCTCACCATGAGTATTATGGGAATCATCATGTATGTGCTGGCAGCCGACGTAATGGCTCTGATGAGTCCGGTAAAGGATATAATCGACCTGGGGGCAGAGGCGCTACGCATAGAAGCGTTTGCAGAACCCATGTTTGCCGCTTCAATTGTGGCATACGGTGTGATGATAGGAGTCGGCGATACAGTGTTGCCCGCCATTATGAACTTCAGCAGCATCTGGCTCGTGAGGGTGCCGCTCGCGGCATGGCTCGCCCCCTCTATGGGACTCGCCGGCGTATGGCTCGCCATGTGCATCGAGCTTTGCTTCCGCGGCATCATTTTCCTCTGGCGGCTCATCTCCGGCGCATGGCTGAAAAAAGGGTTGTGAGGTTGTGGAGTTGTGAGGGTTGTGGAGTTGTGAGAGTTGTGGAGTTGTGAGGTTGTCAAAACCTAACAACCTAAAAACCTAAGGACCTAAAAACCTAAAAACCTACAACCAAAAACTCAAAAACTCAACAACCTAACAACCTAAAAACTAAACAACCTAAAAACCCAAAAAACCTTATTCTGTAATTTCATCAATAATAAGGTCGTTGGTCTTCTGCGCCTTGCGGTAAATGATGATCACCACTACGGCGCCTATCACGCCGCCTATGAGACCCCCTATTATTCCTGCGTATCCTTCCGTACTGTGGTTATCATTAAGGATAGCCATTGAAAACAGCATCAGCCATATCACTGCCAATGGCGCGGAGATGCACATATGGATAGTCCTTTCTTTCTTCTGCCTTATGAGCAGAGATCTCACTTCCATCATGCTGCACGTGCTGAAGATCTTTGGGGAAATCCTGAAAGTCCTCAGGTCGAGGGCGGCATCAAGCACACCCAGTATCAGGAATGTTACGGCATACCATTGGGAAATTCCGAAAAAGGCACATGCCACCGCGAAAATAAGGTAGGTGAACGGAAGCGCTATGAATTCAAACTTGACGAAAGTGTTCATCCACGACACCCGCTGCCGCATCACAGTGCGCATGAGCTTAGCATTTACAATCTGCTCCTTGTCAAGACTGCGCTTCAGCGCAGTCATTTCTTCTTTAAGTATATTGAGTTCGTCCATTTTTTCAGATTAGAGGGATTTCAGTTTTTCCTTTATTCTCACGAGTCGCACACCGACTGCCTTTGCCGATATGCCCACGATTGCGGCAATTTCATCATAAGACATGTCTTCAAGCCACAGAAGCACTATGGCGCGGTCAAACGGCTCAAGACGCGATATGCGGTCATGCAACATCCGTGCCTGCCTGTTGCCGGAAGAATCAGGCCCGATGGAATCGGATGAAAATTCCAGTGGCACTGTCTTGACACGTTTCTTTCTCTTGTAGGAAATGCATGTGTTCATGCTCACACGGTAGACCCAGGAGCGCAGGCTTGAATCGCCCCTGAATGAGTCCTTTCCCTGCCATAGACTGATCAGCACTTCCTGAAATAGATCATCTGCCTCTATCTTCGTTTCGGTAAACATATAGCATACCGAATAGATGGTGCTCTTATGCTCCATCACAAGACGTTCGAAGTCCAATGTCTGATTATTTTTCATTGTCTTGTCATTTCATTTCAGATGAAGTGGTCTCACCGACTTCGATAATAAGACGCAACCCTCCCCCGAAAAACTACACTTCAAGTTTTAAACAACAGAAAACCCGGAATCATTGAGAATTGAGACATGCTTTAGCTCGGGCGAAACCAATTGATAATTATTTCAATAGCTTGGTAGGGACGCACGGCTCGTGCGTCCGCTTTGCTATTGCCTTTATATCCAGCGTTATACACGTTTCGGAGGCGGACGCACGAGCCGTGCGTCCCTACCAAGACAATATCAATTTTTTTATTAAGAATTATCCATATTCTTGGTTCTTGACTCTTGGTTCTTGACTCTTGACTCTTGGTTCTTGACTCTTGACTCTTGGTTCTTGGTTCTTGGTTCTTGACTCTTAATGAAACAACGCAGTCCCGATGGGACTGCGTTGTTTCATTTCTTGTGGAGAAATTCTGTAGCTTTCTCCTTTATGGTTTCTATAACTTCCTTGCCTTTCTCTGTTTTGGCAAATTCCTGTACTTTCTCTACGACTTCCTTTACATTCTTGTCGTTCATAAGGCCCGCAGCCTTGCTGGTGATGTCTTCAAACATGGTATTGTGTGTTTTTGGTTATGACAATATAACGCCCGTAATTAAAAATTGTTTAATTGCTCAAGAACCGGAACCCTTCCACTGTTGTCGATTACCCGTACGGGAATACCTGATGCCATCAATGCCCGCTCTTCTTCCTCCTGACTCCGGATCCGGCTTCTTATCGCTTCCTCGGGAATATCATCGCGCATCTTCACACGCTCTATCCTGATCTCATCGGGAGCCATGACCATCCATATCTCAACGCACATGGCGGCGAGTCCGGAAGCGGCAAGTATCGCCGACTCCACGAAGCATCGGCTTCTGCCTTCAGCAAGCCTTGCCTCACTCCATTGCGCCACATCCCGGCGCACCAACCCGTGAACGAGAGTGTTGAGCCACAGCCGTTCACTGTCACTGCCGAAAACACGCCGTGCAAGTTCCTGACGGCATATAGGCCCCCCTGCCGGACATACATCATCACCATAGCGCTCATGGAGCGCCGAAAGCACCTCTTCCGAACTGTCCATGATCCGCTTTGCTTCAAGATCACAGTCATAGACGGACTCTCCTCTTAGCCGCAGGATACGGCTCACCACCGACTTGCCGCTGCCTATCCCCCCGCATATTCCGATCATCATAGCTGTCACTTCAGGTTTTCACGTACCCCGTCGAGAAATTTTTTCATCGCAGCCGAATCGCGACGGTCTATTATCGCCTTAAGCTCCGTAAGATTTTCCTGTATGCGGTCGAGCTGCGACGATGTATGCGGATTAAACAGTATTTCAGTCAGCAGGAAATCGTCCTCGTTCATAAGTCCGTGGGCTATCGCCATATGGCGTTTGAAGGTAGTGCCGGGAGCATCCTGATGCTTCATCACGCTTCCGAACACAAGCGTGGAGGTGAATGGAATCGAAAGTGAATAGGCTATCGTCTCGTCATGCTCTGCAAAAGTATAGTCTTCTATATGCAGACGCAGTTTCTTATAGAGATTGCGGAAGAATTCGCGTCCTTCGGCATCCCCTTCCTTTATGATTATGGCATTCTCATTGGCGAGGTTGCTCAGTGAGGCGAAAGTAGGGCCGAACATCGGATGGGTTGACACAAAGCGGAAATCCTTGCGGGCATAGAACTCAGGCAGTCCGGTCTTCACGCTTGCTATATCACTGAGGATTGTACTCTCAGGAATAAACGGCAATATTTTCTCAAACGCCTCTATAGTGTATTTCACTGTCGCGGCATTTATCACCATGTCAGGCTTAAACGGCTCTGCCTCTTCGGGCTTCATGAAACGCCTGACATTGAAAGTAAACTTCAGATGTTCCGGATCGGGGTCATATATAGCCACTTCATGATCAAAGCTAAGCAAATCGCAGAAAAACGAGCCCATCTTTCCGGCTCCAAGTATCAGTATTCTCATATTGTTGTGAGGTTGTTGGTTGTGGGGTTACGGGGTTGTGGAGTTGTTGGTTGTGGAGTTTTGAGGTTGGTTAGTTGTTAAGTTGTGGGGTTGTTGACCGGTAGGGACGCACGGCTCGTGCGTCCGTTTTGTTATCGGCATTATACCCAATTTTCCATCCTTCGGAAGCGGACGCACGGACCGTGCGTCCCTACCAAGACAATATCAATCAAAATTCCCAATTCTCAATTATCCCGGTAGCTATCAGCACCACGTCCTTTCCCGGTTCCGGCTGATACGAATATATGCTGTCGGTGGTCTTACCTATATATCGTATGCTGCCGTCTTCCGGATCCATAGTCCATATCTTCTTCTCCTTGCCGGAAATCTTGCTCAAGTCAATTTTCATGTGCCGCCCGGTATGATTGTATGCCAGAATATAGTCTTTGCCACGGCTTGCAACGATTCGGTCATACCTCGTTCCGTTGTCGATGATAATGGAAGGATCTGCCTCACGATCGAAATATGGCAAAGCGAGCATCAGGTTTTTAAGATGCTTCATCTGTTTCCTTCCTGCATCTCCGATGGCTACATACCATGGTTTCGAGATACCGTCGGCAAAATACGCTCCGGGCAGTCCCGGACGCACAAACTGCATTATGTTGTTGTGCCCGTATGTATGTCCGCAGGCTCCCCCTAACACTGACCAATAGGCATAGCGCCTTACGTCCTTGTCTGTCCACAGGGGTTCGTCGGCGCCGTGCAGACCCTGTGGAATGTTTTCATAGCTCGGTTCTCCGTCTATGACCGGTTTTACCGGGGTATGCTTCCTTACCGAGTCCACATACATCCAGCAGTCTTCCTCCGTACCGTCGGGAATCGGATAGTCCTTATCTCCCATCCTTTGGTCATAGCGCCGGTGCCCGCTCTGAAACATATGGAGATCAAGCCAGTCCCTGTCGCTAAACCAGTGTGCCGAAGTAGTGCGCCCCCGCGGATGGAACGTCATGAGATGACGCTTATCATTTGCCTTGATACTCCGCGCAAGAGCATCCCATATATCTGTCTTCACGTCTCCCCGTATGTCTCCCCCTATGATCCAGATGACGTTAGGGCGGTCGCCATAACGCTTGGCTAAGAATTCGCCATACGTCTTTGCCTGCTCCTCATTCATCAACCCGCTCTTCACCAGACCGCCCCATATGCACACCATGCCGACGTATATGCCATTGCGTTCCGCCGTGTCCACAATATAGTCCATATGATCCCAATAGCCGTATTCACCCTGTTTTGAAACCGGCTCAAGATTCCAACCATCCGGATGCGACATCTGTCCGTAGCGGTTGAAAGAGGGCACGCCGTTCAGCACCTGTATCTGCACCACATTAAATCCCTCCCCGGCTGTATTCTCAAGATAATGCTGCGCTTCATCACGGTCAAGACGCTGCGGAAGCAGCCAACCCGTATCTCCAAGCCAGAAAAAGGGGGTGCCGTCTTCATGCTGCAGAAAGAGTCCATTGTCCGAGACACGCAGATCGCCGTGCGACCATGGCTTCTCGACCGCAAAGCCATCAAGAATACAGCCAAGTAATAGTATAAATAATCCTATCCTATATTTCATAAAAAATTTCTTACTCAACATCACAAGTTCAAACTGACGTTCAGGTGGTTTAGATAGTTTAGAGGGGGATGCCTTAAACCTCCTAAACCTCCTAAACCAATCAACATTGATCGCTACCGAAACGATAAAGGTTGCACCCGATATAGTTGCCGGGCACGATTGCCACATAGAAAAGCAGCACTTCCAGCCAGTTTTCCATCAGGAAATCTTTTGAGCAGCTGCTTATATAGAAAGCATCTGCCACACAGTGGGGGAACCCGCACATTATAAAGACAGGCACTCCGAAAAGAAGAGGCCACCAATTGCCGTTGTAGGCACCTCTCACAGCAGTTGTCATGATGAAACCGCATCCTATAGCGAGAATTCCGCAGCGGAGCGACCCCTTGGCTATCCTCGCGGATATGATGCCCTCGGCACATTCCGTAATCGTCGCGCCCGATACAGCCGCCGCCACGATCATGCAACCGATAAAATTGAAAAAAAGGACTGTGAGAAGACGGTTATGCCCGTCGCGCCACACTTTATGCGCCATACCTGTGAAAAGCCAGAAGCCCTGCGACACTACTGCAAGCAGTCCGAAAGCAAACAGCACCGCTCCCAATATGCCGCAACCCACATTAAGATTCACAAACCCGGCTATTCCGATAGCGATACCTGCAAGGATCGCCTTAAAAATCTCATTTATCCGCATTATTCATAATATTATATGACAACACAACCATATATCAACATACAAAATTAATCAAAAAATCCATATAAAGCAAAAAAGCGGCTTCCATTGAGAAGCCGCCTTTATTGGATGATGACAAATATCAATTGATCATTGATCATTGATCATTAAATTATTACTTGCGGATGAACTTCTTGCCGTTCTGGATAAGAATACCCTTTGCGTCAGCGTTTACGCGAACACCCATCATATTGTAGATAGCTGCGTTTTCGCTTGCAGCCTCAACAGCATTTACAGCCGCTCCTCCACCAAACACTACTTCGGGAAGCTCAGCTGTAGCACGGAACGTAACCACCGGTTCATTCTCTGTATATACAAAGCCGCCCATCGAAGCCTTTGAACCGAGTGCCGACACATAATACTTGTTTCCTGACTTGACCGGGAATGCGAGGAAACCGGTGCTTTCAGCCGGGGGTGTATCCATTCCGGCTGCAACATATGGATTGGTGGGACGCATGTCACCGCTCTTATGCAGGAAATACTTATCTGCATCGGATGCATTGAGATTCACAATGCCGTCCTCACCGGGAAGAGTATAGTAAATCTTATAGTCCGCACCTGCAACGCCGAGCGTATATGCCAGACCATTATTGTCATTCTCAAACACTACATACTGCTTGTTGGGATTGATCTTGGTGAAGACAGTCATCCAGCCGTCTTTTTTGGCTTCGATATAAAACACTGCACCGTCATACATCACGCCTGATTCATATCCTGTAAAACCCGGATTAGTGCTTCCGACTGCGCCGTTATCCAGCACGATATCTCCACTGTCGTTGACAGCTACAGTCTGATAGTTGCTCCACATCGGGGCATATTTCCAATCATCATCATATGCCAGATTGAAAGTTCCTGCCTCATTGCTGAGAATTTCAGTACCGCCTGCAACATTTTTAGCGGTTTCAGCGAGTCCGGCAGCCTCAAGCTGTGCTGTTGTAGCCAGACCCACAACAGTCTGGGCGTTTGCCACGCATACGAGACATGCGAAAGCTGAAAGAAGTAAAGTTTTCTTCATAAGATATTTGATTATAAGTTTGACATGGCAAATTTAATAATAATGTACGGTTTACACAAATTTGAAGCAGCAATTTTGCACCGTGTACATATTTATTTCGTCAAATTTGCTCGGCATACACATTTTATGTCATTATTTGGAAAATGAAATATGGCTCTTGATGACGCATTGATGCGGACGTACGGTTCGTACGTCCCTACCGGACCGATCTCTCTTCTCAATTCCCAATTACATTATAACAGTATGGTAGGGACGCACGGCTCGTGCGTCCGCAATAAGCAAAAGCAAAGAAAGACGGCTCCAAAGATTGGAGCCGCCCATTTTGTAGATTGATCTGACAAATATCAATTGATCATTGATAATTCATCATTAATCATTAGATTCTTACTTGCGGATGAACTTCTTGCCGTTCTGGATAAGAATACCCTTAGCGTCAGCATTTACGCGAACACCCATCAAATTGTAGATAGGAGCATTTTCGTCATTAACAGCAGAGATAGACTTAACAGCAGCAGAAGTACCAAATACTATTTCGGGGAGATCATCCTGTGCACAGAAAGTTACAGCAGGTTCTTCAAGGCTATCGGTATATACGAAACCAACACCGCCACATTTCGAACCGAGAGCAGAGAAATAGTAAGAGTTGCCTGCAAGTACATTAAAGGTCATAAATCCAGTGCCTTCACTTGGAGCTGTTTCCATACCTGCGACTTTGAAAGGGAACTGAGGTTTATTCTGTCCGGGAAGATCTTCCATAACAGCTGCACCACCTTCAGGTTTAGTATCCTGGGCAACTATATTGCCCTCAGCATCTGTCCAAAGCTTAACACCCTGTTCATTTGTAGCCTGCTTGGTTGCCATGATGAAATACTTGGAAGCATTCGGAGCATTGAAGTCAATGTATCCTTCGTCGTCTCCTGATGTCTGAACAGGAAGAGTATAGTTGATTTTATAGTCAGCACCAGCCACACCAAGAGTATAAGGAAGAGCGCCGGTCTTATTCTCCATAACGAGGTACTGCTTGTTGGGGTTGATGTTTGTGAAAACAGTCATCCAACCATCTTTCTTTGCGTCAATCTTGAATACGGCACCAGCTGACATAACGCCAGCCTCATAGCTCTGGAAAGCGGGATTCGTATTACCGACAGCAGCTTTATAATCAGAAAGGTTGATTTCTTCACTGTCACCTACTTTGACAGTCTTGTAAGTCTTACCCACGTTGGTAGTGCCCCAGCTATCAGCATATGCGAGACCAAATGTACCTGCCTCATTATCCAGAATAGTCATTGCTGGCATATCAGCCTTTGAACTGGCAAGTCCGACAGCATCCATGTCTTCCAAGGTAGTGAGACCGATTACAGTTTGAGCGCTTGCTACAGTAGCAAACACTGCAAAAGCAGAAAGAAGTAATGTTTTCTTCATTGTGTAATGTATTATTGGTTAATTAAAAATATTTTTTGTGGCTGCGGCAATAGTATGCCGCAGCCTTTATTAAAACTCAATTATTCTTTTGTACCTTCGAAAGAGTAGGAGTATTCAGTCTCCCTTCGTCCTTCTCTGATTATCTTCGTATACTTCATTGTGGCAACCCCCTCAGGAGATATACGACCATTGAAAATCATACCGAATGGATTACTTTGCACCATATTCCAGTACACGAACTCCCCGGAACTCAAACGTGCTACATTGCATACAGAAGTATCGCCATTTACACCCAAGGGCATATCTGCGCATTCTGCTTTCATTACGAGAACATTATTATTATGTTCTTCGAAATCCACAGTAAATGTAAGACTTCCGGAATTGACTTCAACCTTTTCCGTCGAAAGATTTACTCTCGTCCATTCTCCTACATATTTCCCGGCAGCAAGTGTTTCTGCTCCATCGGGGGCACCCGTTGGAGGAAGATCAACATTATTATCACAGGCAGTGACTCCGAGTATCAGTGCCAAACAAAAAAATAAGTTTTTATATATAGCTTTCATAGCTTACTTTTTATTGAAGATTAGTAGCCGGGGTTCTGATCCGCATTGGTCATAGCAGTATTACTATCAATCTCTGCCTGAGGAATAGGACGATACCATTTAATCTCGCCCTGTGCATTACTCATGTTGTTGACACTCTTTATGAAACGGCTGAACTCAAGATTGTATCTTACAAGCTGCTTCGTGCGTCGAAGATCAAAGTATCTGGTTCTTTCCGCATAGCATTCGCGAGCACGCTCATCGAGCACAAGGTCGAGCGGTGTAAAGACAAATTTCACATTCGTAACATAAGGAGCTTCATAAGCACTATATGACGTCAAGTTGCCGAGACCAGCTCTCTTTCGAACCGCGTTTATTTTAGTCAGGGATGCTCCTTCATCACCGGCAAGAAGATATGCCTCCGCAGCGGTGAGATACATCTCGCTTACATGGAACAAAGGTATGTCACGATAGCATTGTTTAGCAGTTACAGGTCCCGAAGCCGGGTCGTCATATTTGGTGACAGTTACGCCATTGTTGTCTCCGGCTCCACAAAAATCCATAAAACTGATTTTTTGGCTCGTGGGCATTGTACCATTAGTATTGAATTCCCATTTGATAACATCTGTTCCGCTGATAATCGCAGCAAACGGGATATTCACTCCGTAGGTATTATTGGCGAATTTCTTCGCTTGTCCCAGACGAATCATTTCACGGATATCAGCTTCAGCCTCTTCTATAGTGGTACCGGGTGAATAGAATCTAACACCGACAGGCAGACTTTCCTGTTCTTCTACTGACATGTTATACCAAGCCATATATCCTTTATCCCATTCAGCTTCGGCAGGAAGACCAGTCGTAAGACTAACTTTTCTGGGAGCATTGTAGATCTTTGTCATGAATGTACCATCAAAACGCTGATCACCATGTTCAAAGAGGCTTGCAGATTTTGCCGACATAAGGTTTGTGCCGCCTGAACCATTTCCTTTTATTCCGGTATCAGTAACTTTTGTTGTGAACGCGGTATAATTATACATCAAAGAATGACCCCCTGTCTCAGTATTGCCTGGATAGCCATTTCGGTCATACTGAGCAGAAAAAATTTCTTCAACATTTCCTTCATTGTTCCATGCCCATTTTTCGGCAAACGGCATAGTAAGTTCTATACCATCGATAGCTTTTTCAGCCCAGGCAGCTGCTTCTTTAAACCGCTTTGTATCCTTCACACTATAAGTGCCAGCCTCAGCATCAATCAATTCAGTATCAAGATCCCATGCAGCAGCTAATGCAACCTTCGCAGCTAAGGCTGCCACGGATTGTTTGCTTGCTTTTCCTGTGTGGTCACGAGCAGGAAGGGGAGAATTGTTATAGATGTCCTCACAATCGGCAAGCACATTTTCATAGATCTCGTTTAAAGGGGTTCTCGGGAAATCCCTACGTGCATTTTGAATGTAAAAGTCGACATACGGGACCGCTCCGAACTGCTGAGTCAGATAATAGTACCCGAGAGCTCTTAAGAATTTTCCTTCAGCTATCAACTCTGCATTATCACCTGCATAGTGAATCATACAGTTAGCCTTATTGATACCTGAATATATATTCTTATAGTACGATTCTACCGTACCATCATCAGGGGTTTGTATGAACATTGAAAACACTCCATCATTCGCGCCTCGGGGATTTATGTAGAGGTCGCTTGCCTGATCAAGCATATCGATGTGCTCAGCTATAAACCTGATTGCATCGTAAGCCACCGGACGTATCTGCTCCGGATGTTCGGAAAAATATTCGTCCGAATTGTCAGGATTGGAAAGGTTTCTCGGATCAAGGAAATCCGAGCATCCTGTCATCATAAGTATTGATGCAAGACCTATAAATGAATATTTTAGTTGTTTCATTATGCGCTTATATTTTGATGTCAGAAAGTAATATTTGCGCCGAACTCATATGTGATCGTGCTCGGGCCGTCATTCTTCATAGAGGCAGTTGCCCATTCAGGATCGAATCCTCTGTATTTTGACCACACGAAAGGATTGGAAATATTTACATATAGACGGAGTCTCTCACATCCAATCTTCGATAGGAGCTGTCGCGAGAACTCATATCCCAACGCAATATACTGCACCTTCCAGAATGAAGCGTCAGTAACTTGTCTTGCACCGAAATTACTGCTGTTGAAAGGAGTATCAACCGGTCCCAGACCATTTCCTGTTCCTGAGTTCACAGCCGGCCATGTGCCATAGTGGGTCTGCGTCTGATATACAGGATTGATCAAAGAGCCATCATCCCTGATACCATCTACATTAATCAGCATGCCTGCCGGGATATAGCTATCCATCATCACTTTACCACGACCGCGATCATGCAGGTCAAACAAATCGCCACCTATGAAAGGAGAAGCTACAGTGTAGCCCTGCTTAGCATAAATAGAGAATCCGAAATCAAGTGATCCACCCTTCTTAGGAAGTCGGTAAGTAAGATTGGAAGTAATAGAACCAGTAAATTTAGGATTGCCGTTAAAAATGACGCGATCTTCATCGTTCCACTTACCATCACCGTTGACGTCACGGATAATCGGCTGTCCTTCTGACTGACCATAGCAATTCCAATAATAGTCACATTGCCTTACTGTCTCACCGGGAGTATAGCCTTTTTCTTTTGCTATATTATGATCTGGGACAACCATATTACGGTCACTGATTATTCCGTCCCACGCATATGCATACACATTGTTGACGGGATAACCTACGAAGAGGGAGTTAGATGTATTTTTAATCAACTGGTCAGAAACTCCATTGATCTGCAATACTTTATTATCATTATGAGCGATATTGAGAGATGTTGTCCAAGTCCAGTCGCGAGTATCGATATTTGTGGTAGTCACGGAGAATTCAACACCGGTATTCCTAACAGATCCGACATTGGTAGTCATATTTACGCCACCTGACTCAAGAGGAAGGGGCACTTCATAAAGCAGACCCTTCGATGTCTTATGATACCATTCCAACGATCCGACTATTCTATTATTAAGGAATCCGTAATCCAGACCGATATTATATTCATGAGAAGTTTCCCACTTTATATCTCTATCCACAATCTTGGAGGGATAGAAGCCTTGAACATAATCTCCGCCGAAGGGATAAACGCTAGAACTTGATACACCGACAACCGTACCGTAATCCGTGATACCTCGGTTATTACCCGTCACACCATAGCTGACACGAAGTTTCAGGTTATTAAGCCACCATTTCTGAAGGAAACTTTCCTCTGCAATATTCCAACCAAGTGCCACAGAGGGGAAACAACCCCATTTGTTGCCGGGTGCGAATCTTGACGATCCATCCCATCTTACTGTCGCTGTCACCATATAGCGGCTTTTCCATGAATAGTTCGCGCGCAATGCAATTGACTCCATCGACGACTCCGAGAATGAAGAATTGACAGTAGCCTTACCCGGCGTACCAGTACCGAGATTCCACCAAGCGGTAGACTCAAGTGGGTCGATAGCTTCCTGCTTATAATCTTCTGTATTGCTCTTTTCTGCAGAATAGAGAGCCATGGCATTAACCGAATGATCTCCGAAACTACGAACATAGCTCAATACGTTGTCCCATGTCCAGCCATAGCTGGTCTTGTTTTCTACGTTTGCAGATCTATCGTTATTGTCAACCCAAGTCATGCCATCCGCAGAACCTGGATTTGTATATCCCACATATTTACCGTTACGATAAGAAGTATATGTCGGAGAAATCGTCGTCTTGAAAGAAAGACCCGGAATGATATTAAACTGAGCATAAATATTTCCAAGCATTCTGTAAGTCTTACGCTTCTCTGTGGAGTTCTTCATACGGTCCAACGGATTGATGAATGAACTGAACTGATGATCGTCGGTTCCCAAGACACCCTTCATACCGGGAGTATGGATCGTATTGCCATCCTCATCATAAGGTATCATAAATGGATTCACACGGAAGGCATATGAAATAGCATCACTGTCAGCATAAGTGTTGTTAATCTGCGCCAGATTGAAGTTGAAACCTGCACTGATCACTTTGCTGATCTTCGCATCAACACTGCCCTTAAATGAATAGGTACCCTTACTATCTCCGTTGTAAAGACCCTTTACATTTTCATATCCGAGTCCAAAATGATAATTTACAGATTCACTTGCACCTGAAACAGATACATAGTGGTTCTGTTGGTGACCGTCCTGAGTCACAAGACTGGGCCAATCATAAGTCGCATTATTGGCAATCATCTCCTTCAATACGTATGGAGACTGCCAGTCATTGATTTCCTTCTGCAAGAGAGCCTGACCGATACCACCGCCACCTGCCGGGAAAGAACCGTAAATCGGTTGCGGTCCATCAAACTCCTGGTTTGCATTAGCCGGGAACATGAATTTCATAAGACGGTACTGATAAAACTGTTCCCCATTCATAAACTGAGGCATGCGGGTAGCATGGCTTATACCATAATAACCGTCGTACGAGATTTTGGCCTTCGTACCTTTAGCTACATTCGAACCACTCTTTGTAGTGATCATTACAACACCGGCGGTTGCACGCGAACCATAGATAGCCGTTGACGAAGCATCCTTAAGAATATCAACACGCTCTATGTCCTGAGGATTAAGGAAAGCAATGTCACCAGTCTGCACACCATCCACTATATATAATGGTGTCACACTCGAATTAATCGATGATTTACCACGAATTTCAATATCGATACTGCCATTTGTACGACCGGTAGACTTTGAAATATTGACACCGGGGACTGTACCTTGAAGCGCCTCAAGAACAGATGCAGAACCTTTAGACGTAATCTGACCTGCATCTACGACCGATACCGAGCCTGTCAGGTCAGACTTCTTGATCTGACCGTAGCCGACTACAACAAGCTCGTCAAGAGCCTGAGAGTCTTCGCTCATCTTCACGTCAATGCGTGAGCGACCCTTGACATCAATGACCTGCTGTGCATAGCCGATGTAAGAGTAGACGAGCTTACCCTTGGAGGGCACGTTCTTAATTGAATAATTGCCGTCAAAGTCAGTGGCAGTACCATTGGATGTTCCCTGAACCATGACTGTAACGCCGATAAGGGGTTCGCCTTGATCATCGAGTACTGTACCGGACACGTCGATGTTCTGTGCGAACGCGGGAGTCGCCATCATGAGGGCGACTAAGGCCAGGAACGCTTTTCTCAACATAGAGAGGGGACCTGCCTTTTCACGTTTCGATGTTAGTTTAATTTTGGTCATAATACACGTTATGATGATTGTTTATCATTGTCTTATCCATCAAACGGTTACACACCGCGTCAAGATTGATTTCAGTCAATTTTCCTTTAGGTTTGTTATATAATTTTTTGTATTACGATAGGTTTAGCACACAAAATTAGGGAACTTTCTTAATATTTCCAAATAAAATTTGATTTTTTTCGATTTTTTTAACCAAAGACCTGTAACTAATTGAGAATTGAGAATTGAGAATTTTAAATTTATCATTCATAATTCATAATTAAGCATCTTGACAGGGACGCACGGCTCGTGGATCCCTTTTGGCATTAGCATTATACACAGCATTTACATGCTTCGGATGGCGGACGCACGCGCCGAGAGTCCCTACCTCACGCTAAGACGCAAAGTTTTTTGATTGGGTTGCTTCAATGTCCCGATAAGGACGCGGAGATGTCGGACTGCTTCGCTTCGCCCGGAGATCGCAAAGAGATGCGCGATACCGCGCTTCGGGATAGTTCCGTTCCGGTAGGGACACAGAGGCGGGGCAAAGCGACCTATTTTGTTATAAGATGTTAAAATAATCACTACGAATATGTAAAATACAATTATTTTTATTAACTTTACTGATTGAAGTTACATTAAACGACTTCATTGACAATCAAATTATGAAAAGTCTTCAGGTAATCATGTCGTCAATGCCGCTGCCGCTGAAATCGGTGGTGATCACCGTCATGACCCTGCTGTGCTCTCACGTCGTGGTCTACGACCTGATGTCAGTCTCGTTCTTCTCCCCTATGGAGAAAGCCTCCGATTTCCAGTTCAGTGACTTCTACACCATTGTAGCCGACGACAGGGCGGTCGCAAGCCTTGACGAAGACGTTGTGATAGTGCCTGTCGACGGCTACACACGCAAAGGAATGGCTCAGGTGCTCAACGACATAAACTTCTGCAATCCCGCCGCCGTAGGACTTGATATAGCATTCGCTCCTCCTTCCAATCCCGACAACGATCCTCTTGCCGAGGCACTTGCGGAATGCGAAAACCTCGTGATGCCTGTGCGCGTGACTGCAAGCGATGACGGGCTGCATGCCTCCCACGTATCCTACTACGATTCCATCGTGAAACCCAAAGGCGGCTTTGCTGCGGTCAACATACAGGGTGACATGGAGAAGCGTTCGACCGTAAGGCAGTTCACAGGATATTTCACCACCGAAGAGGGGGTCGTCCCATCATTCGCATCCGCACTGATAGAAGTGGCGCGTCCCGACCTTGCATCCGGACTCAACAAGGAAGCCGACCACGAGGAGAATATACGCTTTGCCTCCAAGAGATTCGACATCGTCGACCCGGAAGAGATCATCGGCAATCCCGACCTTATTGAAGGAAAGATAGTGATGGTAGGAAAGTTGAACAATATAGGCGACATGCACGTCACGCCCCTCGACAACTTCACACCGGGACTTCTCATACACGCCCACACGGCAGCGACCATGCTGTCGGGCAAATACATAAGGGAACTGACCCCGTTCGAGTCTTATGCGATAGCAGCTATCACATGCTTCCTGCTGGTATGGCTGAATCTGCGTCTCTGGGACAGTCCGATGGGACCTCTCGCAGTAAGGATAGTTCAGGCAGCCATGCTATATGCAATGATCATGGGGGGCACAATGGCTTACGTATACTATGACATCGACATGAACTTTGCATTCGCGATCCTGACCACATCCTTAGGAGTAGCTGCTTGCGACATATATATAGGGACCTTCCAGAAAAACGGACTCTGCGACCGGATAGGAATACTATTCAGAAAATCAAACCATGACAGAATATGAAGAAACCGACAATTAAACTGATTCCGGCATTGACAGCGGCGCTCGTTTTCCTCGCCGCGGTATGTGATGCATCGGCTGCCCTTAAAATATATAAGGTGAAGGGTGATGTCACTATAAAGAACAAGGCTAAAAAGACTGTCAAGGCTCAGCGAAGGGCTGACGTGCAGCCTTCCGACATTCTGAATGTTCCTGCCGGAGGAGGTGTCGACATCCTCAATTCCGAAACGCACAGGATCTACTCATCCCTCTCTGCCGGAAGCATGTCGGTGAAGACACTTATCGAAAAAGCGGAGGCGCACGCCGCCGACATCACACGCAATATCAACCGTAAAGTGGTGGCAGCAGTGGCGGAAAACGGAGCGCAGAAGCGCACCGGCTACGATGTGATAGGAATGGCGATACATGAGACGGACGCCATAGCATATCCCCATGTCTCCCTGCCTGAAGGCACAAGCTATCTCTCATATCTGCTTGCAAATGCCGCCGACCCCGACTCCGACCACCAGAGCTACGTATCACTCAGCATGCAGCCCGTGGATGACGGAGAAGACAACGAGGACGGAGCATTCAACTTCGCGGTGCATAACTCGATGCGGCAGCCCCTTTATTTCAACATAATGGAGCAACGGGAAGGAGACGACATAATCCTTTATTTCCCGCAGAATCCCATCGCCGCACCGAAATCGGAGACAGTCGCCTCGGAATACACTTATCTTCCGGATAATAACAAACGCGGTTATATCGTTATAGCTTCAGACGTAGACTTTACCGCTGACGATGTGAAGCGTCTGCTTGAGGCAGGCTACGAGCCGGATGACGACTACTATCTGTCGGTGCTTACAGTAAACCAATAAATTAAACCTAAATAATTACACATCATGAAGAAATCTTTACTATTGGCAGGCGCGCTCGCGCTCTGCACCCCGATCTTCGCCGACGAAGCGGCTCCGGCATTCCCCGGCGCTGAGGGTCACGGACGCTTCGTGACCGGAGGACGCGGCGGCAAGATCATACATGTCACCAATCTCAACGACAGCGGCGAGGGATCGCTACGCTGGGCAATCTCCCAGTCGGGACCCAAGACCATTGTCTTCGACGTGAGCGGCTACATCGACCTCAAGAGCCAGCTCAACATGACCTCCAACACCACAATCGCAGGACAGACCGCTCCCGAGGGAGGCATCACGCTGCGGTATTATACCCTCTACTTCGGGTCGTGCGACAACGTGATAGTTCGCTTCATACGTTGCCGACGCTCACAGGTAAAGGACGTAAATGACGGAGCCGATGCAACCTGGGGACGCAACCATAAGAACATAATCATCGACCATTGCTCATTCTCATGGAGCATCGATGAAGTAGCGTCTTTCTACGACAACTGCAAGTTCACTATGCAGTGGTGCACGCTCGGAGAGGGCCTTGCCAATCCCGGACACTCTAAAGGCGCTCACAGCTACGGAGGAATATGGGGCGGAAAGGAAGCTTCTTTCCACCACAACTACCTTACCCATGTACAGAACCGCATGCCGCGATTCAACGGGGCACGCTACGAATGGACCGGATACGACAAGACCCGATTTGAAAACACATTGGATGCTGAACGTGTGGATTTCCGCAACAACGTCATGTATAACTGGGGCACCGGCAGCGCCTGCTACGGCGGTCCCGGCGGTGGATATATCAACATGGTGAACAATTACTATCAGGCGGGACCCGGCACCAAGAACAAGACTACAGTCACACAAGTCTCGGTAGCAAACTCAGGAAACGCAGACAAACATCCCAATATCTACGGACTTTGCTCACGCTATTATATCGACGGCAACTATATGGCAGCAGCCTCGAAGCCGGAAAACTACGACTGGAGCGGAGTGAAATACGACAGTGGCCTTGTCAGCAAGGACGGAGTGAGGTATATGCCGGATCCGGACCATAAATTCGGGTCAAATGCAGATTACGTAAAAATCAATGATACCGACCACCTGAGCGTAAAGCTCAACGAGCCTATCGATGCCGGTATTGTCACCACCCAGTCAGCAAAAACCGCATATGAGAAAGTGCTCGAATATTGCGGAGCGTCACTCTACCGCGATGCCGTAGATGCACGTTATATGGAAGAGGCACGCACCGGCACAGTGACCTATCACGGCAAGGAAGCATATGTAGATAAAAACGGAAAGACCTACCCTATCTCAAATACTGAAGGCATACTCGACTTCATCAACGACCCTGCCGGAACCGAGAACCCAAACACCGCAAGCTTCCCGGAACTCACGAGCAAAAGCCGTCCCGCAGGTTTCGACACCGACCAGGACGGCATGCCGGATGCATGGGAGATTTCAAACGGTCTCGATCCTAATTCTCCGGATGACGCAAACACATATACTGTAGACAGCAAGGGATTTTACACCAACTTGGAAGTCTACCTCAACCAGCTTGTGGAAGACATCATGAAGGCAGGCAACGCCGATGCCTTAACCGCAGTGGATGAATACTATCCCGAGTGCGTGAGAATGAGCGGAGTGGAAACAGTCGAGGCTTCCAAAGGTAATGTCGTGGCTGTGGAATACTACGACCTCAACGGCGTGCGCCTTGCCGAACCCGCCAAGGGCATAAGCATCCGCCGCATAGTGTTTGCCAACGGAACTTCTGAAACCGACAAAGTAATCAAGAAATGAGAATAACAAAATTCCTGACGGCTGTGGCGATGGCGGCAGCCGTCATCCTGCCGGCATCCGCACAGACAGATGCCGTGCTCCCCTCCTTCCCGGGTGCCGAAGGCTTCGGTGCGATCACAACCGGAGGACGCGGAGGCAAGGTGTATCATGTCACCAACCTCGATGACAGCGGGGAAGGATCATTCCGCTGGGCATGCTCGCAAAGCGGGACCAGAACCATTGTGTTCGATGTCAGCGGTACAATACACCTCAAATCCGAGCTCAGGATCAGAAACGGCAACGTGACAATAGCGGGACAGACCGCTCCCGGCGACGGCATATGCGTAGCCGACTACCCCTTCGTGATCAGCGCGCCAAACATCATAATCCGCTTCATGCGCTTCCGACTCGGAAACGAAGCCCTGAAAACCAACAGCACCGCGCATGAGGGCGACGGACTCGGAGGCATGGACGGATCAAAGATAATGGTCGACCACTGCTCCGTAAGCTGGAGTATCGACGAATGCCTTTCTGTATACGGATCCAGGAACATTACCGTGCAATGGTGTATGGCGACCCAGAGCCTCGTCAACTCCGGACACAGCAAGGGAGCACACGGCTACGGAGGCAACTGGGGGGGCGCCGGAGCTTCATACCACCACAATCTCATAGCGCACCACGGATCGCGCACTCCACGTCTCGGCCCGCGTCCGAGCACCCAGCTTGACGAGCGCATGGACCTACGCAACAACGTGATCTACAACTACGCAGGCGAAGGATGCTACGGAGGAGAAGCGATGACGGTGAATCTGGTCAACAACTATTACAAGCCGGGGCCGGCAACCGCCTCACTCAGCGCAGCGAAGCAGAAACGCATGGCAAAACCGGGTATCCGCACGTTTGACTACTGCATAAAGGCAGACAACCTCAAGACCACTGCCAAGAACTACAATAAAGTGAAAGGCACCAACCTTACCACCTGCAAGCTCACAGTAGACAAGGCAGACAAGGGATATCTGACATTCGACGGCGATGACAACAAGTATGAAATCGACATCGAAAAACTCTGCATTACGGTAGACGGACAGCAAGTGAAAGTCTCCACCAACGACTGGGGAAAGACACTTCACAAGTGGGGCAGCTACTTTATGGAGGGCAATGTAAACTCCAAATATGCCGATGTCTCTGCCGACAACTGGAAGATCGGTCTATTCAGCCAGATAGACAAGGATGCAAAGGTGGACTACCACAATGCGAAAGAAGAGGAACTGCATGCTTTCGTGCCTATGGAATTTGCAGCAGTCACCACCCATTCTGCCGACGATGCCTACGACCGCGTGCTTAAATATGCAGGCGCCTCGCTTAGCCGCGATGAATATGACCAGATGATGGTGTCAGACACACGCGAAGGAACAGCAAGCTGCGTCGTGAGCGGCATCGGCAAGGGCTTCATCAACAGCCAGGACGAAGTGAAATATGCCGATGGCTCCACCGGATTCCCGAAGCTCAAATCTCTTGAAGCACCGGCAGACACCGACGGCGACGGCATGCCTGACGAATGGGAAACCGCCAACGGACTGAATCCTAACGATCCGGAAGATGGTCCGGCTACCGCAGAAAACGGATACACCAACCTCGAAAACTACCTAAACGGGCTTGTAGCCCACATCGTGGAAGGTGGAAATGAAGGTGGTGTCCTCCTCGCCGGCAAGCAGGAATACGGCTCGGGCGTTGAGGAAATCTCAACCGGCACTGCAGCTGACGGACGCACATTCAATCTACAAGGTGTGGAAGTCGACGAAAATGCCAAGGGCATAGTGATCCGAAACGGAAAGAAGATAATGGTCAACAATTGATTTACCAGTACTGATCAAAAGACTACCAAATTTTCGGATTCAAAACATCTGATTTAAATTTATTGTTAATAAAGAGGCGACCCATAATGAGGGGCGCCTCTTGCTACACAAATGGACACCAAGGGTCGCAAGGATACTTACGTCCCTAACCTCATAACTCATCAAACCTCTTATACCTCAGATATATGGAAATAATCAAAGATAAGGAATTCGGGGGTGAACGCCCGCTATTTGAGTCTCACAATCTGCGCCTGGAAAATGTAGTGATCCGTGCAGGAGAGTCAGCGATCAAGGAATGCAGCGACATAGAGGCGATAGACTGTACTTTTGAGGGTAACTATCCTTTCTGGCACGTCCACCGCTTCCTGATAGACCATTGCTATTTTGCTGTGGGCGGACGTTCCGCCCTGTGGTATAGCGACCACCTCAAGATGAAAGACACTGTCATCGATGCGCCGAAGATGTTTCGCGAGATGCATGACCTCGATATTGAAAACGTTGTCATGAACGATGCTGATGAAGTATTCTGGCGTTGCAGGGATATCCGGATAAAGAACCTGAAGCTTCATGACGGTACCTATCCGTTTATGTTTAGCGAGAACATAGAGGTCGACGGTCTGGAGTCAGACAGCAAATACGTTTTCCAGTATGTGAAGAACGTCGTGATCCGTAATGCGAAGATCACCACCAAAGACGCATTCTGGGAAGTGGAGAACGTCACTATCTACGACTCAGAGCTTAACGGGGAATATCTGGGCTGGCACTCGAAGAACCTCCGGCTCGTAAACTGTCACATCACCGGCGAGCAACCGCTTTGCTACGCTGAAGATCTGGTGCTTGAGAACTGTACATTCGGGCAAGACTGCGACCGTGCCTTCGAATATTCGAATCTCAAGGCGTTAATTTCCGGGAAAATCACCAATATCAAGAATCCCAGATCGGGTGAGATAATTGCGGATGAGATTGGTACAGTGACAATTGACAAGAACATTAAGGCTCCCGCAGATTGCAAAATCAGCCTCCGAAACGGCGGAAAAATAACCTACGATTAAATCCTGCTCCAGGAATCCCCAACCCCAAAACCCCAAAACTAAACAACCCCAAAACCAAACAACCAGACAACCCCAAAATGACTTACGATTTTGACAGCATAATTCCCCGCCGGGGCACCCTTTCCTATAAATGGGACAGCGCTCCGGAAGGGGTGCTCCCGATGTGGGTGGCGGACATGGACTTCAAGACTGCTCCCGCCATTATCGATGCTTTACGCCGACGGGTAGACAACGGCATCTTCGGCTATACAAGTGTGCCCGATGAATATTACGAAGCGGTCGTCGCATGGTTCGGCAGAAGACACGGCTGGAAGATCGACCGCGAAATGATGATCTACACATCAGGCGTAGTGCCGGCTATCTCCGCCATCATCAAGGCTCTTGCAAAACCGGGTGAAAAGGTGATAGTCCAGACTCCTGTCTACAACTGCTTCTTCTCATCTATCCGAAACAATGGATGCGTCATACTTGAAAGCCCTCTCCGAAAAACCGGCGACACATACGCCATAGACTTCGACCGGCTGGAAAAGGATGCATCCGACCCGGAGACTACATTGATGCTGCTGTGCAATCCGCACAATCCAGCCGGCAGGGTATGGAGCAGCGATGAACTGAGGAAGATAGCCGACATCTGCGGCAGGCATGGTGTGACAGTCATTTCCGACGAGATACACTGTGAATTTGTATTCGACGGCTACCGCTACACCCCTTTCGCAACTGTGTCGGAAGAAGCGGGATGCAAGACCGTGGTCTGCGTGTCGCCAAGCAAGGCATTCAATATCGCAGGCCTGCAGATCGCTAATATCGTAGCTCCCGATGAAAGCACCCGCGCACTCATCGACAAGGCTATAAACGTCAACGAAGTATGCGACGTGAATCCGTTTGGAGTGATCGCCACTATAGCCGCCTACAACGAAGGTGAGGAATGGCTGTCGCAACTTCTTGAATATATCAAGGGGAATTACGAATACATGAAGGAATTCTGTATCAGTAACCTTCCGGAATTTCCTATCGCCAGGCTTGAGGCTACCTATCTGGTATGGATGGACTGCACAAAACTCGGACTGAAATCAGAAGAGCTGGAAGAAAAACTTATAAAAGACGTCGATCTATGGCTTAATGCGGGCACCATGTATGGCACTGTCGACGGCGAAGGCTACATGCGCTGGAACATAGCCTGTCCACGACCGGTACTTGCCGACGGACTTCACCGATTCCTGAATTTCACCAAAAAAAGCAAGGACAAATCCGGCACCCTATAAAACCTGGCAACCCAACAACCTGACAACTCCAAAACAAAAAAACAATGCCCACCGCACTCCCCATCGACGCCTCGAAGCGGCATATCATCCTTGACGCGCTCCGGGGCTTTGCCCTTCTGGGCATATGCATGGCGAATTTTCCGGAATTTTCCCTCTATTCATTCCTCCCGGCGGAAGCAGCCGCCTCAATGCCTACATCGGCATGTGACAGAGTCACAAGATACCTTCTCAGCATATTCGTCGACGGAAAGTTCTACACCATATTCTCTCTTCTCTTCGGAATAGGATTCTCAATCATTATCTCAAACGTTACGAAGAGAGGGGGCAATGCCTTCGCTGTCTTCTATCGAAGGATGTTCATTCTGCTTATAATCGGCTTTCTGCATCTTATGTTCATATGGAGTGGAGATATACTGATGCTATATGCACTTATGGGCATGATCCTTCCACTCTTCATCAAAGTCTCCGACAGGGTCCTGCTTTGGAGTGCCGCCATACTGCTTTTTCTGCCAGTAGCTCTTGATTTCGCTTTTGAGGCGGCAGGGGTCTCACTGTCTGCACCGGTCGTAGACTGGCAATGGAGGGAATGCGCTAAAGTCGGCATAACTGAAGACAATTTCGCATACTGGCTGCGCGATGCGGACAGCTACAGGAAGGTATTTGACTTCTTGATCCAGGGTGCCGTGGTAAGACTGCAGGAATTCATCGACGGACACCGATGGTTTAAGGTGTTGGGACTCTTCATGATTGGACTATATATAGGGCGGCACCGCCTGTATGCAGACATTGAAAAAAGGAAAGACTTGCTCCGCAAGGCGGCGGCATGGGGACTATGTCTCGGGCTCCCCCTCTCATGCCTGTATGCCTGCGACTCAATGGCAGGATATCCTTTCGGCACAGGCGCACACAGCCTGATCTATTTTGCAAGTGTATATCTGACGGCGTTCGGATATATCGGAGCCATATGCCTTCTCTATATACGTTGCCGTGATTCACGCTGCTGGAAGATGCTCGCTTATCCGGGCAGGATGGCGCTCACCAACTATATCGGTCAGTCACTGATCGGAATGCTCATCTATTACGGAACAGGATTTGGATTCGGAGCCAACACGGGACTCATCTATGTAGAATTCACCGTAATATGCGTATTCATCTTCCAGATATGCTTCAGCGCACTCTGGCTCCGTTTCTTCCGCTTCGGACCCCTTGAATGGATCTGGCGCTGCCTCACCTACCTCCGGTTCTTCCCCCTCCGAAAATCCATTGTCCATGATGCATCCGGAGCAAAAATCGCACGCTAAACCATTTGAGGATTATTTCAATAGCCGGATAGGGACGCACGCCTCGTGCGTCCGACATCCGAAGCATGGGAAATCCTGTGTATAATGCCGATGCAAAAACGGACGCACGAACCGTGCGTCCCTACCAAGACACTTAATGATGAATTATGAATGATAAATTTAAAATTCATAATTCTCAATTCTAAATTATTCCCAATTACATCGGAGGATACCCACCCGAGAACGTATCGGCGGCTGACATCGAAGCATCGCCGGTCTTGAGTCCTTTGGAAAGCCAGCGCACACGCCATTCGCTGCGCCCGTGATTGAAAGATTCAGGCATCTCATAGCCGTATGCCTTCTTCTGCAGATAATCGTCGCCAATCTTCGATGCCGCGTTGATAGCATTCTCTATGTCGCCGGGCTCAATCGACCCGAACATCTCATTGTCCGTGTGTCCCCATACTCCTGCATAATAATCAGCCTGAAGCTCAAGACATACACTTATCTTGTTAGCCTCTCTCTCCGGAAGCCTCGACATGGCGGAATGCGCCTCGCCAAGCGTGCCGAGCAGATTCTGCACATGATGTCCCACTTCATGAGCGATCACATAAGCATAGCAGAAATCGCCCGATGCCCCGATCTGGCTCTGCATTGTCTTGAAGAAATCGAGGTCAATGTAGACCGTCTCATCGGCAGAACAATAGAAGGGTCCTGTCTGTGCAGTGCCCTGACCGCAACCTGTCTGTATCGAACCGCTGTATATCACCATCTCAGGAGCCTTATACTCTCCCCACCCCTGCTCGCGGAATATCCTGGTCCATACATCCTCCGTGCCTGCGAGCACTTTGGAAGAGAGGTCGTAGAGCCGCTGATCCTCGGCATCAAGCTGCACCGCCTGCTGCGTCTGAACCCCCTCCCCCTGCTGCATGGCGTTGAAGACAGACTGCGCCACATCGCCGACACCGCCGCCGGACATCAGCGTAACGACAGCCGCTATTATAACTCCGATTATTCCTCCGCCTATTCCTATTGTCTTTCCCGACATACCGCGACGGTCGCGTATGTTGCCGCTGCTTCTTCTTCCGTCAAGTCTCATATCCTATTGTCGATTTTAAAATGCAAATTTACTATAATTTTCTCTATTTCTCGCTATTCTCCCGTTTTTTTTATAACTTTGCACCATAACCCAAAATACACTTCCATGAAGAAACTTACACTTACATTGCTGTCTGCAATACTGCTGACAGCCTGCGGACAGACCGGAGGCACAGGAGACGGGAAATCTGCCGTTCCTTCAGACAGCGACATCGAAAAGCGGGTGAAGGAAATAGTAGGAAGCATGTCGCTCGAAGACAAGATCGGACAGATGTGCGAAATAGAAATCGGCCAGCTCACCGACTACAATGCA
The DNA here is from genome assembly GCA_029062005.1 of Muribaculaceae bacterium. Taxonomy (GTDB): domain Bacteria; phylum Bacteroidota; class Bacteroidia; order Bacteroidales; family Muribaculaceae; genus Lepagella. Next base: position 31,067 of record JAIDQZ010000024.1, read on the forward strand.
TCAGCCGAGGCAGGAAAATTCACACTCGACACTGCAAAAGTGCGTGAAGCTTTTGAAAAATACCGTGTAGGCTCTGTCCTCAACACCCCCCTTGGAGAGGCGCAGAGCGTAGACATCTGGCACTACGTGATCGGCACTATACAGGATGCCTCGATGAAATACATCGGTATTCCTGACATCTATGGCGTTGACCAGAACCATGGCACCACATACACCACCGGAGGAACAATATTCCCGCAGGAAATCAACATGGCGGCATCGTTCAACCGCGACATCGTGCGCGAAGGGGCAGCCATATGCGCCTATGAGTCACGCGCAGCTTCTATCCCATGGGTCTACAACCCGGTGATGGATCTCGGGCGCAACCCCGTATGGAGCCGCATGTGGGAGAGTTTCGGCGAAGACCCGTATGTCAACGGTGCTATGGCTGTAGAGATGGTGAAGGGATATCAGGGCGATGATCCCAACCATATCGGACTTCAGAACGTGGCGGCATGCCTGAAGCACTACATGGCTTACGGCAATCCGACATCCGGCAAAGACCGTACTCCGGCTTCGATCAGCCCTATAGATCTCCGCGAGAAATACTTCCAGCCATATAAAATGGCGATCAGGGCAGGAGCACTCTCGATTATGGTAAATTCAGGAATCGTAAACGGCATTCCCTTCCATGCCAACCATGAATTGCTGACGGTATGGCTGAAGGAGCAGCTTGACTGGGACGGCATGATCGTCACAGACTGGGCAGACATACACAACCTATGGAAACGCGATAAGGTGGCTGCCGACTATAAAGAGGCGATAATGCTTGCCGTCAACGCCGGCATCGATATGTCCATGACTCCTTACGATATGGAATTCTGCACTTTGCTGAAGGAACTCGTAGATGAAGGAAAAGTGTCGCAGGAGCGTATCGACGATGCCGCATCGCGCATCGTACGACTGAAACTCCGTCTCGGACTTTTCGAAAATCCCGTCATGAATCCCGCGGAGTATCCGGATTTCGGCAGCGAACAGCATGCACTCAAGGCGCTCGAACTTGCGGCTGAGAGCGAAGTCCTTCTCAAGAACGAAGGTGATATTCTCCCGATCGCCCAGGGTAAACGCATACTCGTAGCCGGTCCCAACGCCGACTCGATGCGCCCGCTCAACGGCGGCTGGAGCTATACGTGGCAGGGCAGCGATGACCCTAAATTTCACGAAAGCTACAACACAATCTACGAGGCGCTCCGCCTTATCTATGGCGATGCAAATGTAAGGCTTGAGAAAGGCATGGACTACTCTACTGAAAAATGGGAGGCTGAAGTCAATGTAAGGATACCGGAAGCCGTGGCTGCAGCCCGCAATGCAGATGTCATAATAGCATGTGTCGGTGAGAACTCCTATTGCGAGACTCCGGGCAACACAAACGATCTCCACCTTTCCGCCAATCAGACGGCACTTGTGAAAGCTCTCGCAGCCACCGGAAAACCTGTCGTGCTCGTCCTCAACGAAGGCAGACCCCGCATCATCCGCGAGCTCGAACCACTTGCATGCGCCATCATTGACGTGATGCTTCCGGGCAACTACGGCGGTGACGCACTTGCAGAGCTGATCTCAGGCAAGCGCAACTTCAGCGGGAAGCTTCCTTTCACATATCCCAAATGGATCAACGCACTCGCCACATATGATCATAAGCCGTGCGAGACAGTCAAGACAATGGAAGGCGCATACAACTACAATGCGGACATAGACGTGCAGTGGCCATTCGGCTTCGGCATGAGCTACACCACATTCGAATATTCCGGCATCAGCATAGACAAGACCGAGTTCACTCCTGCCGACATGCTGAAAGTCTCAGTCAATGTAAAGAACACAGGCAACATGGAAGGGAAGGAGACAGTGATCTTCTACAGCAGCGACCTTGTGGCATCAGTCACTCCCGACGTATTGAAAGTCCGCGGCTTCGACAAGATATCCCTGAAGCCCGGTGAAAGCAAGACCGTGGAATTTACGATTCCCGCATCCGATCTCGCATTCGTAGGTCAGGACGGCAGATGGACGATCGAAAAAGGGGATTTCGAGTTCACTCTCGGCAATCAGAAGATAAAGGCGACCTGCACCGGCACCAAAGTCTGGGACACTCCCAATATCTGACGATCTCCCTTCTGATTCCCATTCATAATAAAAAATTTCGGACTTAGTCCTCCTCACAGTATTGAGGACTAAGTCCGAAATTATTTATGAATTTTGATTATTATTTATTCATTATGATTTTTAATTGCAGAAGAAATCCTCTCAAGGATTCTTTCCAGAGAAGCCCTCGGAGTCCCGACATTTAGCCTCATCAATCCTGAACCTTCCTTGCCGAACATAGCCCCGTCATTAAGTGCGACCCGGGCTTTATTGACAAAGAGATCCACCAGCTCATCATGAGACAGACCGAGATCCCGGCAGTCAAGCCATACCAAGTATGATGCATCCGGACGCAAAGCCCTTACTCCAGGTATCTTCTCACCACAGTATTCCTCTACGAAGCGGATATTGTCTTCCACATAATCAAGCATTTCCCGTCTCCACTCCTCGCCATGCCGATATGCTGCAATAGCGGCGATATGCGAGAAAATAGGGGCGTCTCCGAATTCATTAGCGGTAAGCCAGCCATAGAATTTTTCCCGGATCTTTTCATCCGGGACCACCGAGAATGAGCTTACAATACCGGGAATATTGAAAGTCTTCGATGGAGCGCAGAAGGTGATACTGTTTGAAGCAGCGTCATCGCTTACCGTCGCGAACGGCACATGCCGGTTGCCCCACAGAGCCATATCGGCATGTATCTCGTCGGAGACCACAAGCAGATTCTTGCTCTTGCATATCTCCGCAAGCCTGCGCAGCTCATCGGCGCTCCACATCCTGCCACCGGGGTTATGCGGATTTGACAGCAGGAGCACTCCACCTTTGGTGTCGAGATTTTCAAGCGATTCATAATCCATATGATAGCGGTGTTCCTTATCCTCTACGAGGGGGATATTGATCACATTCCTGCCGTTTTCTTCAGCCGTGATGCGGAAAGGATGATACACCGGAGGCATGATCACCACATCATCACCGGGCCGTGTGAAGACATTGATCACCATGCCGATTCCCTTGACTATTCCGGGAATATAGCTTATCCACTCAGGTTTGATCTCCCAGCCGTGGAGTTTACGCTCCCATTCGATGATGGAAGGGCGGTAATCTGCAGGCTCCGCCGTATAACCCAATATCGGATGCTCAAGTCTCTTCCTGAGCGATTCCATTATAAACGGAGGGGTAGCGAAATCCATATCCGCCACCCATGCAGCCAGCAGATCAGGACGGCCGAAACGCTCCTCAAGCAGATCAGTCTTTATCGCCCCGCTTCCGTGCCGCTCAATTATCTCGTCAAAATTATACATCGTGAATTGTGTATTATACATTATGAATTGCCTGGCAAAGGTCTGCATAAAGGTCTTCCGGATCCTCCAGTCCCACCGAAATCCTGATGGTAGTGTTCTTGACATCCATAGCGTCACGCTGTTCCTGAGTCAACGGTCCGAATATCGTGCTCGACGGATGAATCGCAAGAGTGCGGTTGTCAAATAGATTTGTGGCACGGTGTATCAGTCTCAGTCCGTTGATAAAGCGTTTACATGCATCTTCGCTTTCAAGATCAAACGTGAGCATGGCACCTGCCTTGTCGCCATACTGCTCCACAAAAAGCCGGTGCTGAGGATGACCCTCCAGCCCGGGATAGCCAACTTTCACAACGCCTGGGGTCTTCTCAAGCATCTCGGCAAGCCACAGGGCGGAATCAGCCTGCCGCTCATAGCGCACCTGCATCGTCTCCAGCCCCAATGTCTGCATATAGGCGGCATGGGGAGTCATATATCCTCCGAAATTAAACACGCAATCTTTCTTTATAAACTGCGAGATCTCAGGAAAGTTGCCGTAGTCGATGATCACACCGCCGAGACTTGTGGCTCCTCCCGACACATATTTGGTGGTTGACACCACCTGGAAGTCAAGTCCTAATTCCTTTCCGTCAAACTGGGTGAAAGGTATCATTGTAGTGTCGGCAATCAAGGGGACACAGTGCTTATGTGCTATTTCGGCAAGCTCTCTCACATCCGCCACTTCAGTCTGCGGATTTGTCACTGACTCAAGGAAAATGCAGCATGTGTTCTCATCTACAAGTGCTTCGACCGCATGTGTATCCGTAAGGTCAGTCAGTCGCGCTTCCACACCGTAACGGGCGAGCGTCCGGGTCAGCAGAAGATAGGTGTTTCCGAAAAGATGTCGCGAGGATATTATGTTGCTGTCTGCAGATGCCGCGCTGAACAGCATCGCGCTTATGGCAGCCATACCCGAAGAGAAAGCACTGACCTCCTTCGCCCCGGTGAGACTGGCAATTCTCTGCTCGAAATGAGTGACTGTCGGATTCAACACCCTGGAATAATCCGGCGCGTCGGTACGCCCGCAGAATGCGTCAGCCATGACATCGGCATTGTCGAATTCATAAGCTAATGTATGATACACAGGCATCTGGAGCGCATCATAGGCATCCTTGCGCTGATAAGGTGTATGTATTGCCTTGGTGGTATTCTTCATCTTGATATTATTTTGGATACAAAATTAGCATTTTGAATCCAAACAAGCACCATAATCCGAAATAATTTTTGTATTCCACTCCCAACTGTCAGAATAAATCCTTATCTTTGCACAAAATAATAAATATTCGGACTTCATCCTCATCACTATGTTGAGGACGCAGTCCGAAACTAAAATTGCCCCCCGATCCCTCCAATGCTACCAAAAAATATCCCTCCTGCCTATTTCCGCCCTCACCGTCCCCATAACTGCCGGCGTGCCGGATTCCATAACTACAAAGCACCGGGATACTACATGATAACTTTCAACAAAGGTGAAAACATCCCTGATTTCTCATATCTTGCCGGAGACATCCGATCATCGGAAAATCCACCGGCAGCAATACTGACGGAAATCGGGGAGCTTATAAACTCGAAAATAGCAGACATCGACCGGATGCCGGAATTTGAAATTCCCAATTATGTCATAATGCCCGACCACATCCACCTGTTATGGAGAGTTAAGAAATGGCTTCCAAGAGACTTAGGGCATTATGTAGCCTATCTCAAGGCGCAATCCACAGCACTCTGGCACGAAAGACTCGGAACTGATCCTGATATTTCCCTGTTCACCCCTAAATTCAACGATAAGATCTCCTTCTCCGATCAAATGACCGAAAGATTCTCCTCCTACATCTCTGACAATCCCCGACGCAGGCTGACAGTCATGACTAATCCTGAATTATTCAACAGAGCCCACCGGGTCCGCATCCTTGACAAAGAAATGGATTTCTACGGCAATTTCCTTTTATTGAAGCATCCGATCATCGCGGCAGCCGTAGTCAGCAGCCGATATACCGAAGAAGAAAGAACGAGATATGAATTCGCATGGGAAGAGGCGATAAGGACGCAAGGCGTCCTCATCTCTCCATTTATAAGCGAGAAAGAAAAGACATTGATGAGAAGAGGCATCGAATCAGGTGCAAGCATAATCCGGATAGTCCCTGACGGTATAGGTCCAAAATACAAACCATCCGGACAGGAATTCGACCTCTGTGCCCAAGGCAGAAGCCTGCACATAGGGCCGCCCCGCCAATCCGCACACATCGATCCCCTAAGTCGCAGCCACTGCCTATCCCTAAATGCCTTAGCCCATTGGATAGCCTCCCATCCCACAGAGCGCATGACCCTCCTCCGCAATCCACGGCTCCCCGAATAAGCCCCAAGCCTCCAATGTGTTGAGGACGCAGTCCGAAACTACAACAGTCGGTACCTAAGAAAGAATCCTTATTTGATATTCACAGACATGGAAAATCCTCTCTCAGTAGCCGCACCCGGGAAATTGGCACTTATCCACTGTGCCTGCTTTGACTTATTGGTCATAAGCTGCGAATAATATCCAGCCTCCGACGCCGAGCAATTGATCTCCCTGACGAACGGCTTAGGCCCGTTCATCTGATACACACCCTTAATAGTCACTTTCATATCTTTATATAAAAATATTATTTCAAGATCATCTCCGTATGTCTTCAGTACAAACAACGTAAGGATCAGATATAAATGATTATATTAACTTTTTTACTTGTATGCATCATAATGTGCTCCCTTAGGTGTCGGATCCGTCACCTTTACAGGCTTCCTATATACCTTCTCCATCAACATCTGAAGACTTTGAGCCCCTTCTGAGCGAGCTCGTTCTACAGTTCCGTTATCATAAAGCAGCTTCTTGGAATTTTCCATAGCATTCTTCTTAGCCAGATTCCATAATTCAGTCGGAGCATCAGCCCATCTCATCGATCTTAAATCCTTAGAATCAACTGATTCCCAAGAGTTATCATCCGTAGCCTCCATTATCTCGATAATTTCCGATGGAAGAACGATATAAACCGTATCTCCATCAGCATCAATTTGCAAGTTTTCTATATCAAAAGATATACTACCTCTTTGTTTCTGTTTTCCAAAAAGCTCCCAATTTGCAATGGTATCCTTAACTGCGACTTCATTGTAAAAATCAATCGTACACAATTCAACCATCGTCTTGACTTTATTGATCTGACCTTTGCCTACTGTCACACTATTCTGAGGATATATTAAAAACACATATACACCAATAACTATTAATACTATAATTGACAGGTATATGATCGGTTTAATTATTCTTTTCATGTTCTACCTTATCTGAGTTTTTAAATTCAATGCTTGCTATATATCCATTTGCTTCAAAGATACTCTCAAAATACTTACGGACCTTTCTTTTGGCAGCATCTATCAAATGGGTCTTGAACATGGGATTTTCTTCCCACTCCTTTTTCAGGCTTTTGTTACCTTCCTCTTTCAAATTGGTTATTTCTTTCTCATCAAGCTGAGTTCTAAGCCCTGTGACATTTTTATAGACTTCTCGCATTTCCACATCGCGACCTGTCAACTCAGCCACAACAGGTGGAAGAAAAACCTTTACTGTTTTTGCCTTATCATCAAAGACTAAGTCTTCTGTCTGCAGCGAAGATAAGTCTATGTATGCTCTTGAATATGTATCGTATGAATATGCGGTAAAACGCTTCCCCAAAATATTATCTTGATTATTGTAAACAGTCTTGGTTATAGCCATTTTTGCAAACACCATCTTATCTACCGACTTTATCTCCTGATAAAGCTCGGTATTGCCTGATTTTGAACATGATGGCAATAGAAATACCATTAGCCCACAAAACAAAATACAATTTTTCAGCATATTTAAATATTTAATAAAGTAATTGAACTCTAAATTGCCAGGATTAACTAAAAAATACAAGCATTTCGATTTATCAAAACATCCAAGAATTAATCATAGATAGTCACGATTCTTGTCTAAAGGTCTAAATGAGACTTCTATATTAATTGATGTATTATTAATTGATTCATTTAATATATGCTTGTATTTCTCTAAAAAACCTCTTGCCTCTTTAAATAAAATTGCGCACCTCCCCGATAATTCCTCCATTTCATCACATTGGACTACTTGGGATTTCTTAATTTCGATGTGCTCACAGTGTCTGATCAAGGAGCCATTCATTCTTTGCTTTGCAAGTTGTTTCCAAGATGGTTCCTGATCAAACCACGATAAATCATCAGGAATGTACGGTTTTGCAACAGGATAAAACTCTTGATTGAATAGCATCAAATGTTTTAATCTTTCTCTCATTCTATTATCTGATGCTTCTTCAGCTTTTATATCAACATCTATTGAGTTGACTGAAATACCGCCACCTTTATTAGAAGTATTGACAGTAGCAGACAATTTATCAGATGCATTCGAGAATTTTATAGAAATTTTTGTTGCGCCCATACATTGAACAAAGTAACAGAATTCACGAATCTTTTCTTCTGTTATTGCAAGTGCATGATCGTCAAGAAGAATATATTTATCCGGTGCGACGGGATGCGCTACATAGACTTGTCCTACCATAGGATGTCCTACAGGAAATGAAATCCTGGATGCACGAAGAGATTCTACTGATATTACGGATAAATATAGCTCTTTTTCCTTATTTAGCACCTCATAATTCTTTATTGGCACCAATATCTTCCTAACAGAATAGGGCAGGCGAGAAAGGTCTGATATAATATACTCATCCAGCTTATTAAGACAGTCTAACGCTTGCTCAAATACAGTTGTTTTATCATCAATAGTCGTGTCCTTCGAACAATTCATACATAGAGCATTCCAAAGCCACGCCTTTGTCTCGGAAATATTATCATATTTAGTTTTAATTCCAATTTCACCTAAAACCAAATTAGCATAAGACCGGGCTTCATCACTTATATTGTCACATTTCAGGGCATTCTTCATCAACTCAAATGCCTTATCAATTTCACCATTATCATAAGCCCTGCATCCAATATAATATTCGAATATTCCATCATATTCCGGATATTGACCTATCATTTCCGTTGCAATCTCAATTCCTTCTTCTTCTGATGTATTTTCATTATCTATTCTTGCAATAGCATCCATAATTGGATCAATTGCCATGCTTGCTATTTCATTAAGAAACTCTGCAATTCTTTTTTGACAAATAAACAGATTCGACCCCTTTAATAGCATCTTAGGCTCTATGTTTATACACTCATCTTCATCGTCACCTAAAGAGAACAGGAATTGACCTTTAGAAATCTTTACAGAGATAACATCAGCCCAGTTTATATAAAAATATGATTCTTTATCGGAGTTATCATAAATTATATGGATCTTTTGGTCTGTAATTACGCAACCTTGATTTCTTAAGCTAAAGAACGAGGTATCTCTTACAAATAAAACTGTCTCATCATCCTCAATCTCAGTAAAGTACTCCTTGACTTCATTAATAATCTTATCGTTAAGTCGATAATCTTTATTAGTTGCATCAATAATCAGACAATCAAGAAAAGCAAGAGCATTTGCCCAAACCTTTGCCCCATCCTTTTTAAAACGGTGTATAATCTCCTGATTTACCATTTATCCAATCCTTTAAATTATTATGCATTATTATTTGAAGTTTCGATTTTCCTATCATTGAGTATCAGTGTCTCAGCTATGCACTTGGAGATCTCCATACCGGTTTCATGCTCTATCCATAGCCATTGCCCGTTCGAATTGCATTCCAGAAAAACATATTCCTTTTGTGGCGTCACTATAAAGTCAAAACAACCGAATTTGAGATTAAGTGTCTTTAGAAAAGCCACACAGAAGTCTGCAACGTATTGTGGAAGAACATACTCAGAGTGAAGGAGTCCATGATCAAGCCCCTGTCTCCAATCAATCTGACCGGAATCTTGATTCATCTTTTGAGAATCAATCCTGCAGGCAAAGATTTTCGTTTCAATTACCGTGACACGCAATTCGAAATCCTTTTCAATATAATTTTGTATATAACTGACTGTCTGAGCAAAAGCATCATCCTTCAATTTCAATAGTGATTCTGACTCAACAGCCTGAGTATATAAAACATGTTCTTTCAACTCATTTTCAAACCAGATATTATCATTATCTATTGATTTCAGACAGACAATATCATATTTTTTAGCAAATGCCTCAATAGATGCTTTATTATTGGAAAAGCATGTGTCTGGAGTCTTCATTCCCAAACTTCTTGCGATTTTCAATTGAAGCATCTTAGAAGCTGCGCTTCGGTCATAAAGATGATGCCCAAGACTAAACCTATCGCCAAGATAATATAGAAGGAACGACAAAAATCCATGTGCCTCCTTAAGGTTATGGGCATTTACCTCATCACAATTGTTATACCTCAATTCAGAGGGGATCAGCGGTCGCCGTTCCCACACTGAATTGATGTCATGTCCATAAGCTTCAAGTCCGGTATTAATATTCCTTATCCAGAAATCATCACCTTTGACGGAATCGCAACTCCATCCAAAATCATAGTCTGAAAGCAGCGATTCAGTATTGAGACGAAAGAACTGAACATCCATTCTTTCAAGATGCTCGATTACCGGTGTCGGATGGATATCCTCCTTATTTGTGACGATAAGAATCATTTTACTGATTTAGTGTCATCAGCCGCGTTCTTAGTATCGCTTGCCGCAACATAGCCGGTAGAACCACTCTTTTTCCTTGTAGTCTCACGCTTGATACATTTGGTGCTGACCGTCCGCATATCATATTCCGTAATCTGACGGAAACAATCATACATAGGGGTCTCAATATCCATCTCCCTGATTGGGGAGGCAGGAGTAAAATTCATAATAGGGGGCAGACTGTTTGTCGATACCCTGAATCCGGTTGCGTTCATATTTTAATAACTTAATGATTATAATCCTATATGTCCCATTCTGTGCTTGATTGGTATTATTGGTCATAAGCTGCGAATAATCCCCCCCTCAGATGGCGAGCAACTGATTTCCCTCACGAACGGCTTAGACCCATTCATCTGATACACTCCCTTGATAGTCACTTTCATATCCTAACTATTTTTTAGAACAGCCCAAATTTTTTCTTTTTCTTTGGTAGTAGAGACTTATGGAGAAACATATTCAGATGTTCCTTTTTACCCTCATCATCACCTACCATTAGTTGCCCTCGCTTAGACAAGGTTAAATGCAGAGTATCCCATGCGTCCTCATCTCGCTCTTTCGACTGATTGTTAACATATTCGAGCAACTCTATAAGTTCATGGAAATCATTGGGAGCAGTAACCGAAGACACGACACGTGAAATCTGAATCTCACGCTGCTCTTCCAATTCCATTACCTTTTCATCGTCTGACTTCATAAAAAGCTTCTTCCCTATCCCAACAGCAAGTCCTGATACTCCTCCGGTGAGTGTATCCAACACGGAGCCAAAGGCAGAGTCATCTCCATTATATATCGCCTCTACTGCAGCATCGAATTTCTTGTCAATTTCAGATACTTCAAAAGCTAACTTTTTAGCCGGAGACAAATCCTTCTTTGGGTCAGCAACTTGTACCTTTCCGACTCCCTTTTGGGAAAGTTTAAGTTGCTTTTTTACTACGAAGAGAACCTCATCGGGATCAAATCCTTCTTTTTCGGCAACCCTTATAAGCATGTCCTTTTCTTCTTCGTTAAGTTCTCCATCTGTCAGGACAAGATCAATAAGTTTGTCAATCTTTTTAGAAAATTTTATCTCTGGCACTGCCGATGTCACATCATCAGGCTCTCTTTCATCTCTTTCATTTTTCTTCCCTTTTACTGTCTGAATAAGATCAGATGCAGTAGATGCCAGATCATTGGCAGAAGACATTGCACTTGCAATATCTCCAATTGATTTAAAAATTCCCATAAGAATAATTTATTTTATATATTCCGTCAATTTATCTATCCATTTGATTATCACAGTGCGCGCTTTCGCATTGTCTTCAAGAGAAGTTGTCAGCTGTCCGCTCTTCACCCCGTAGTTTGGAAGTGACGTCAGCTCCCGCCACCATGATCCTCCGCTGCGCGCTCCCTTGAATTGAGCCTTCAGCCCTTTGGCAAAATCTGCATCTCCATTCTTGGAAATGACCTCGACCACATAGAATGTACCCTTCCGGGGTTTTCTAATACGCACGGACGCAAGAGCATCATCTTTGCTTAGATTGATCTGATCATTGGCTACATCAAAAGTCCATCCTTGATTTTTTAGCGATTTAATATAATCCTGCCATCCTCCGACAGTCTTTGACTCCTGCTCTATTGTTTCCTCTTGATGGAGTGTATCGTTTCTTTCATCCTGAGGATCACTGGCATCCCTACCGTCTTCAAACCTTTCCATCAGTTCCTTTATCGATTCTTTATATAGAGCTGTGCGTTGTTCCGCTGTCCGCCCCTTGTCCCCGTCGTTCGAATACAGTGCTTCACGGAAACAATCCGATATATTAAAAAGCGACATCAGCAGTTCCTCATCATTCTCGTCGGCACTCTGATACATCTTAATTATATCCCCGACATTACGGTTTGTCTCAATCATCTGCCGATTATCGCAATGCATCGCAAGAGCGGCTGTCCGGAATTTCAATATTGACTTCGAAGCCTCGTCCTTTGATTCCACATACTTGCACAATGCATTGAGAAATAGATTATAGGAATTAAGTTTTTCTTGAAATATTGCTGTCTCCTTTTGTCTTTCCTGCTCTATCTCATTTTGTCTTCTTGCAAGATCCAACTGCAGTTCTCCCTGTTGTCTGACCAGTTTCTCCTGTAGATCTGACTGAAGCTCATTTTGTCTTCTTGCAAGATCCAACTGCAGTTTTGACTGAAGCTCCGTTTGCTTCTCAGTCAAATCCGCCTGCAATCTTGATTGCTTGTTTGCTAATTCAGCCTGCTGTTCCGACTGACCCTTGAGCAGTATAAATGATGCGAATACAGTCATCACCACTCCAAGCACCGCGCCGATGATAGTGATAGGAAGGTCTCTGCTGTCAATCAGGGATACTGTGATGAAGGCTATCGCCAGGATAGATATGCAGAATGCTATCCACCATTTTCTGGAAAATAAAGGTTTTGAATCTCCGTTCATGAGCTAAAAAACAGTCTGCCGCAGTCTCCCCTCCATGGCGTTAGGTCAGCAATAAAAAAAGCGCGGGATCCGTACTCGTCGCCGTCCCACTGCTTGAGGCTTCTGGCATTGCCCTGGTCGTTAGGACGGCAACGCAGAAGCCCACGCCTGTATATGTGAACTATGCCTCCGGCTGTCTCCCTCTTCTCAGAGAAACACCACCGAAAGCATGATTCTACATCACTGCGGACATCTACAGCTGCCTTGTCCTTGACGACCACTGAAATCTGCCAGAATTCCAAACAGTCAAGAGACAAGCGCTTCGTAAACGCTCTTTATGTATTCCGGGACATCAGGATCCCCTGACGTCCCGGTCACAAAGTTACAAATATTATTTCGTTCCTGCAAATAAATTTACATCATGGCCTGTGCCATCTTGGCGGCGATCTTGTTCATCCTCGTAGCCTGTGCCACTGAGAGGCTGGAACTTGCATTCTCAAGCTTCTTCTGAAGAGACTCCGCAGACTCAAGCAGCGACGCATACTCAGTCATCACGCTGACATCTCCTGCCTTGGCTTTTTTTGCGGCTGCCACAAGCTTATTGCAATATGACTCATAGTCATCAAGGATCTGGTCCCAGTCCTCGCCGGAGTCGGCTACGGTATCCACCTCCACTTCTTCAGCCACCACATTCTCATCTACACTCTCAGAGTTTCCTGATCCTGCCTTATACGGTGCATATTTGGCACTGTCCCACCTCGGCTTCAATGCGACGTATGCTCCGTCCTTGATTATCTTCTCCCAGATTGCGCTTGCCTCGCCATCCCAGTCAGACTTCGGTCCGGATGTTTCCATCTCAGCACGATAGTCACCGGCTTTTAGATAATAGTGATAGTCATTGTCATAATCGCTGTTGCCGTCTATGTCATAATGACCAAACGATGTAATCTTATTCATATTCTTGTCAAGGATCACCGCATCAAGATCAAAATCCCAATTTGATGCCACATCTTTATTCACCTTCACCTGAAGCGTCGACATGATCTTTACATATGGCTCGCCATCATCGGTGAATTCGCTCAACGATATAACCGCATCCTTGCTTTCGATCGTAAGATACTCACTGAGTTCACCCAATTCCGGTTTGATCTCAAGTCTGGCGTTATTGGGATCACTCTTCTCGCCACATGATGCCATGCCGACGAGCATAAAGAGCGATAGCACTGCTCCGCCGATTTTCCTGACAGGCGCTAATCCTGCAATTCTTTCTTTTCTCATGATGATACTGTTTTTTAGAGTTATGAAATTGTTTCGCCTGCAAAGTTAATGCTTAACCCTCAACAATAAAATTCCATTTTAGTCCATTTTTAAGTCCACCTTGAATCCTTTTAAGTCCATTCCAATTATTTTCACTAATTTTGAATCCGGAAAATCAATGACCCATGAAAAAAAGAAATCACATAGATATCGAACAGCTCGATCTACTCAAAAAGCAAGTCGAACGCCGCCTCAATTTTCCACTGAAGGCTCCCGATGACTATTCCCGTCTATCCGACCTTCTTAAAGACGAGGGTTGCGGCACAGTCAGCGCCACAACCCTCAAACGAATCTGGGGATATATCTCCGACACCGGATCGGACTATCGCCCAAATGCATATACCGTGACAGCTCTTTGCCGGCTGATAGGATTCCGGGACATCGAAGAGTTCTGTGCCTCCGACTTTCCGGTCCAGTCGCACGAATTCTCAGGTAAATTTGTAGAAAGCCATAAGCTTCCGCAGGATATCGAAATAGAATTGCGATGGCAGCCAAACCGTGTCTGCATACTCCGCCACGTCAAGGCGACTCTATTCAAGGTGGTCAGTGTGGAAAATTCCACTACATTGCGGGAAGGAGACCTGGTGGAATGCGGATGCTTCACCCAGCATGCCCCCGCCTATTTCTCACGCGTCTTCAGCGAAGGTAGAGATCCTTCCACGTCCATAGCCGGCAGTGCCTCCGGAATCACCTACCGGATCCTCAATCATGACAAAACCGGATCTTGAAAGCCTACTCCGGCTTTCTTCCGTCTATCTTCTCAATAGCTTCCTTCGCTTTGTCGATCATCAGATTCCCAAGCCGCATTGTCTCATAATATTGGCATCCTTCTCTCATCAGCTCGCTTATCATTCGGTTGGATATATCTGCACCGCACCCTGAACGTGCATACACTATCGAATCTATATACATTCCCTTCTCAGCGTCGTATGCACACCCTAATCTGTTGAATTCCGCATAGAGATCGGTCATATGTTTGGCAAAGATCTTTTCATATTTCGATTCGCCTGCCATTTCTTCTGAAATATTTTCCTGATCGGGCGTCTTTTCTTCATGTCCGACCAAGTCATTCGATTCATCTTTCCTCATTGCGGATTCCTTCTTAGGAGAATCTTCTCCAATGATCTCCGGTCCCATTTCTTTTCTATCTTTATTTATGGGATTCACATCATTATTCTCTATTCTATCCGGCTCCACGACGGTATCTTCCACTCCCTTTTTCAATATGACCTCGTCAATTATACCGAATACAAGCCCGAGTGCCAGCATTACCCCGTAAAAGACCATGACCCACCACCAGAAGCCTTTCTTACGTGGCTTCATTTCAGATTCGATCATTTCGGCTGCGTCCTGCATGGATATGCGTTTCTCCGGATCCTCTTTAAGGCACAGGGCACGCAGTTTCCGGAACCGTGATTCAGGCAAAAGCAACTCCAGCAGTTTCCCATATGAATACACATCAGCACGGAAATCACCCACACATGGCATCTTCTGCTCCGGAGCCCCGAACTGCCCGGTGCCCATCGACTGCTTGTAAATCACCGAATCCTCACTGTCACCGAGCCCTATATCTATTATCTTCGACTCGTTGCGTCGCGTGATCATGACATTGTCCGGCTTCAGGTCGCGATGCGACAGCCCCAGTGAATGGATGAATGCAAGCGAATCGGCGATCTGCCGGGCAATACCCATGCGAATCTTGAGATCAGGGAGCTTCCCTTTCCGGAGAAATTGATCAAGGGTCATTCCTTCCACATACTCCATCACTATCACGGGTCCAGCCACAGGATGATCCTCAAATCCGTAGACTCCTGCCACCCCCGGATGACTGATACGCAAGCCGAGCGAATACTCCTTCCTCAGCCTGATCCTCTCCTCAGGATGCGGACGCAGCTCTTCAGACAGTCCCTTCAGTATGAACCGCCGTCCCTCCCTGACCGTCAGCCACAGCACATTCCGTGTCCCTCTCCTGAACAGCTCCGGACACTCTCCGCCTAAGACACTCTCCGCCGGACCGGCAATCGAATTCGGTATCATATCAAAAACTCCAAATAGTTCTCAGGAGTTACCGTCACTGCCTGCTTCGGCGCGTATGCCTCCATAAACGATTTCGGAAATTTGACAGAAGACTTTATCGGATTCCATTTCATCTCGAAAATGGAAAATTCACCATCACTCTCTTCTATCAGGTCTATTTCCTGTTGGCTCGTTGTGCGCCAGAAATAATAGTTTACATGACGACCTTTATAGGCGTTATATTTAATGCGCTCCATAATGAAGAAATTCTCCCAAAGCGCACCCATATCGCCACGCAATGATACAGGGGAATAATTCTGAAGCACCGCATTGCGTATGCCTGTATCATAGAAGAATATCTTGCGTGTCTTCTTCAACTCATTGCGCAGATTTCTACTCAATCCCGGCAATGAATAGAGCACATAGCATTTTTCAAGAAGATCAATATATCTCTCCACTGTCTTCGGATCGCTGCCCACAGTACGAGCCACTTCGCTGAAGGCGACCTCACTACCAAGTTGCAGGGCTAAGGCAACCAATATCTTCTGAAGCACAACGGGTTTACGCACCTCGTCAAGTTCAAGAATATCCTTATATAGATAGCTGTCTGCCAGAGTCCTCAAAAGATCTTTTGCCTCCTCCTGATGTGTCAGCACGTCAGGATAGGAGCCATACACGAGACGTGACTCCAGCAATTGCCTTGTAGGCAGAAGTCCGAGGGTATCATATAGCTCTGCTGTAGACACAGGATACATCTCATATTCATATTTCCTACCCGTCAGAGGTTCATTGATCGAAGACTTAAGCCGCAGCGATGATGACCCGCTTACCAAAACCTGCACGTTGGGATATTCATCTACTATTCTTTTCAATACAAGACCGATATTTTCCACACGCTGAGCTTCATCTATCACCACTACATTATTCAGTCCAAGCAATAGACGAAGATTGGCTGAATTTATATCCGTCAGTATATTTCTCACATCCGGATCATCACAATTTAAATTCAGCACAGGCTGATCAAGCCGCTCCGTCACGCGAGCCATAAGCGTGCTTTTGCCTACTTGTCGGGCACCTGATATGATAATAGCCTTATGCCTGAACAGACGTTTAGCCACCGTTTCCTCAAGTTTTCTTTTTATATACATAGCATCGGTCTTGACTATTTATTGAGAGGGATATATTAATTCATCGGTTAGTTTGATCAGCTACTTTCCTGCAAAATTAAGATAAAAATACCATTAATCCAAAATTTAATCCTATTTTTTGGATTATAATCCAAAAAATCGATACATTTTGAGGATTATGTTTACGACCAATTCTCATTCTTTCAGTTGGACAACTGATAAAAATTTTACGGATTTCCGTAATTGCAGCATTATTGATTACTAACTAACTTTGCAGATTGACTAACAATATATAACTTAGCGCCTATGGATAATAATTTCAAGAAAGCCTATGACTGGAAAAATTCCGGTTATATCCTGCCCCCGATCACCTCCCGCAAGAAACTCGATGAAGCTGAAGAACTATGGGCCTCAGCCCGAGAACTCTCTGCATCCGACCCTGATGCGTTAGACGGAAACCGCATCAACGATCTGGTATGCGATATCGATTTCGCGGGTTCAAGACACTGGACATTCCAATGGCAGATAATCGTCGGGGCTATCATCTCCGTCTTCATCCTCAACTGGTGCAGCAGCAATAAGGAAGAGGATATCAAGCAGCAGGAGACCATTGTGGAGAATATCAACGCATGGCAGCCAAACGACACCACTATAGAAATGGAAAGCTTCAAGACACACGACATTGCAAGTAAGTTTATCTCCGTGTGCTATGAGTCTCCCACAAAATACAAGGCTCTCCTCCTTGAGCGTGCCGGCAGAAAATACTATTCTACGGAAGGATTGCCGGAATATTATGAGAAAGAGATAAATAATCCCTCAGCCTCCGATGAATGGCGAGAGAAATGCAAGGAAAATCTAAAGGAAGCCAAGGAGACCTGGCCCACTAAAAAGAAGGAGCTTCTCGCTGAATATGACAGGGTGTCAAAACTGAAATTCAACGACATCCAGCAATTGGCTCTTCAGGAAGCCACAAAGAAACTCGATTCGCATAAGTCTTCCAGAAGCAACATGAAATTCTGGTTCTGGTTCCTTATCATCTGCATTCCGCTCTACATCATAGCCTGCCGTCCATACGGATATACTATGAACAAATATGAACTGGAGGCGAAGACCCTTAATGTGATTCAGCGTATCGGTCTCTGGCTTTCAGGGGGTCTTGTCGCAGTAGCCGGCGCACTCCAGTTCCGCACCATCATCACAAAATGGTCTGACGGCAGAACCACCTCATCCGACGACGGCATGGGTCCGGCGATTGCTGCTGCAAAAATCGCCCTTATCGTAGGAGCCGTGCTTGTATTCTGCTTCACTTGCTGCTTCATAATGGCTTACGCCACAATCGTAGGGCTGATACGCAACTACAATTGGGCGGCAATCATATCAGGAGCAAAAAAACGCACTTCCAAATAACAGTCCGGTTAATATTTTATCGTAAGGTCCCATCTCCAAAAATGGGACCTTATTGTTTTCCAAAGCAACCAATCCCTTCTCCCATACGTTTATTCAATAGAATATCTTTCCTATAAGCCCTATCAGGCTCATCAGCCCTATAAGACTTATCAGACTTTTTAAACTTATACGAATAATCATTAAAATCTTAATAAATGGAAAACAGTAAAGAAATAGCTAAGAAATTTGAAGAAAAGGTAAGGGAAGACCTCACAAGCTTCCTTCAGTATAAGAAAGCACTCGACCCGCACGTTCCGGAATGCCCCGATGTAGAGGAGAAATGGGCTATGATCGGCAGAGCCTACCTACCCGACGGGGCCAAAGAATTCCAGGAATATCCTGTAGTATCACTCGGATGGATTATGTTTGTCGGAATGGCGATGGCATATTACTGGGACACCGACTGGACGGCAAACGCTGAACGAACCGACTACTACGAGGCGCTACGCGACAAAGACGGATATGACAACCTCGACGACACCGTAGTCAAGACAGTCCTCGGCTATGAAGGGGAAGCCGCCGACAAGATCATCGAGCTTGTGGCTGAATGCGCCTCACGCGTCCACAGTCTCCTAACCCACGAACAGATAGAGAACGGCACCGAAGCCGCTTTCGGCTGCTTCGTCGGAGCCCTGCATCAGCTCTACCTTGCAGGCATGGAAATGGAGCTCAACGCCCTCGGCTACCACATGACCCCACTCCAGTCCAAGTAAGAAGACGCACCCCGTCCACACCGTAGCCACACCGTATTGAGGACAAGGTCAGAAAACATTGAAAAAATCCCGCCGCTCACACCGCGACGGGATTTTTCATGCAGCATATCATAAATATTTGTAAATCCGAGAATTTATGTGTAAATTTGCATCATAGCAAAATATTCAGGCAAATCAACCAATCTTATCATGAAAAAACTCTACAGAACGCTGCTCATAACAGCGGCTGCCGGCGCCGGAATTCCGGCAGCGTCAGCCCACCTCGTCATCAACGAGATAATGCAGTCAAACATAGACTGCATCATGGATGACCTCAACGAATTTCCGGACTCATGGGTGGAACTCTATAATCCCGGACCGGATGCTGAAAACCTCTCAGACTACAAGATCGGAACCAAGGATAAAGTCAATAAGGCATATCAGCTACCTGCCGCTTCAATAGCCCCGGGGAAGCATATAGTGATATACTGCGACAAAGCGGAGCAGGGACTGCATACAGACTTCCGTCTCGAATCCGGAAAAGACGGTGCCCTCTACCTTTTCAAAGGGGATGAAGCGGTAGATCATCTTGAAGGTCTCAAGAAGCAACCTGCCCCGAATATCGCTTACGGACGGGAGACTGACAACGCAGAGAAGTGGGGGTATCAGGCAGTGCCGACACCGGATGCATCCAACTGCGGAGTGATTTGCAAGGATATCCTTGGCGAGCCAATATTCGACATCCCCGGAAAACTTTTTTCAAATGCCTTCTCACTGACGCTGTCAATACCCGACGACGCACCTGACGGCACCGAAATCAGATATACCACCGACGGCAAGGAACCGACAGAAAAAAGCCTTAAATATTCCTCCCCTATCAAAATACAATCTACCAAAGCAATACGAGCCAAGCTCTTCCGTGAAGGATACCTCTCTCCGAGAGCCACGACTCACTCTTACATCAAGCATCCACGTGAAGTGACACTTCCGGTAGTGTCTATGGTGACAAACAGGGATTACTTCTATGACAACAAGCTTGGAATATATGTCAAGGGCAACTATAACAGCCAGACCCCTAACTATGAATACGACTGGAGGCGACCGGTCAACATCGAATATTTCGAGTCTCCCGATGCCGCAAGCGCATTCAATCAGCTGTGCGAGACCCGTGTCAAAGGTGGCGCCACCCGTGGCAATGCACTCAAGTCTCTGGCAGTATACGCCAACAAACGCTTTGGAGAGAAAAGATTCAACTATGAGTTCTTTCCCGACCAGACTCCGGGCATTGATGAATTCAAGTCGTTTGAAATGCGAAACTGCGGCAATGACTTCGACTATATGTATATGCGCGACGCTATCATTCAGCAGAGCATGGGAATGAACTGCGATCTTGACTGGCAACCGTCGCGACCGGTAATATTCTACCTCAACGGAGAATACAAAGGAATCCTAAACATACGTCCAAGAAGCAACGAAGACTATGTCTATTCCTACTACGACGGCCTCGAAGATATCGACATGCTCGAAAACTGGGAGGAACTGAAAGAGGGTTCAATTGATAGCTTCAATGCCTTCAAAGAATTCTACGAAGGGGAAGATCACACATTCGGCGAATTCAATGATCTTATGGACACCGAAGAATTCTGCAACCTCATGATTATGGGCACATTCTTCGACAACAAGGACTTCCCGGGCAATAATATAGTGATGTGGCGACCACAGGCTGAAGGTGGCAAATGGCGCTGGGTGGCGAAAGACACCGACTTCGGCATGGGGCTCTACGGTGAGCGCTATAACTATCCCACACTCAATTGGGTCACGACTCCCGGCTATGACAATAACAGAAATGAATGGGCTAACAAGGCTGAATTCACACTCCTTTTCCGCCGGCTGCTTGACACGCCGGAATTCAAGGATATGTTCATCGACCGCTGCGCTGTCTATCTCGCTGATTTCCTCCGTCCGGAAGAAATAATCAGCCGCATCGATGCCAGATATGACGCAATAAAGTTTGAATATAAATACCACCGCGACCAGTTCAACCCCTGGTGGCCCGTTCACAGCCAGGAAATCGAGAATGCCCGGACATGGACACGCCAACGCCACTCATACTTCTACAACCATATGGCATCTTTCTTCGGGCTCAGGACCCCGCTCGACCTGACTATCGACAACTCATCCGAAGAGAACCGCACTCTTATAGTCAACGGCATTCCCCTGAAGGCAGACAAATACATAGGAAAGTTCTTCCCTGACCGTAATCTGACAGTAACGTCTGTCTCCGAAACCGACGGACTCTACGTCAACGGTTGGGAAGTCAAAGTCACGTCAAGAAACGGATCCTCTGCCACCGAAACCTACAATACGGAGACCCTGTCAATCCCGATGCCGGCAGGGATCTCGGTTGAGATAAAGCCGATATTCGGCTCGGAGCCTCTTGGCGTAGACCGCATATCTGCGGAAATCGACACGTCTGCGCCTTGCGACATCTTCGACACTGCCGGACGGCGGCTCGGTGTCCTCCCTGCAGGAACAATAAACTCCGGAATCTCTTCCTTGACCCTTGACTCTTCACCCTTGACTCTTTCAAAAGGCATCTACATACTTCGTCAGGGAGACGCATCCCAAAAGATCATACTGAAATAAAAGAATAATTTAGAATGCCGATGGAGCACAACATTTGAAAGCAAGCTCCATCGGCATTATGTATCAGATCCCATTTCATAAAAAGGGGTCTTAAATCGTTACCCTCAGTCGGGTTCAAAACATTCATCTACAGCATCATATACCCTGTCTGTGCAATCCCTGTCAATGCCATGGGTTTTCTCTATAAGGGAGCGCATCTTCTCTTTATACTCTATCTCTATCCCACTGCTGACCAACCATTTTGAAAATCTTCCAAAACTTGCCGCCAACGATCTTACAAATGATTCCGAAGTGCGGTTACGACATCCGTATTCACATAAAAGCATAAGAAGATACTCCATCAGGTCTGCCACAATATAGGGATCGCGTACTTTTGCAGAAAAGTCCTTGACAATTCCGTTTATCCTGGAAAACCTCAACCTTGGCAAAGGAGCACCGTTTGCCCGGAAAATCCTTGCATATAAAGCACGTCGGGTCTTATCCGTCACCTTATTCACATCCGGATTCAAAAAGAAATCCAGATATTCCTTAGCGGGCTTGACATCGGAATAAATATCAAGCACAAACTCTTCCAGATGCTCCCTGTCCAGTCCCTCAATATACTTTTTCAACTGCGCCTTCGACATAACCAATCCGCTTTAACAACCGTATATTCGGTTAATAGGCAAAACAAAACATCTTGCTCTGCATATCTTCAATTATTGCCTGACATAATGCGGCATTTCCTCTGGAATCACCATAGACAGCTCCACCAGTCCACCAAGACTGCCGTCCTTCTTATGCCACACCGTCTGATAGATCATCTTTCTTACCCCTTCCTTTGAAATGGTATAAGCATTAGATCCACCTTCATCAAGCAGTCTTCTTATTATACCCCTCGACCGCTCATTGTGATAATCCATTATATTATGACCTATAAGCTCGGCGCCGCCCCTCTTTGCAAACGTCTGTCGCGACCGTTCATTCATATAGACAATCCGGCACTCCGTATCCACCACAGTCACCGCACAGTTCATCCCGAAAATCCACTCCGGCATACACTCCTTCTCCATATCTCAAAATAA
Organism: Muribaculaceae bacterium; assembly: GCA_029062005.1. GTDB lineage: Bacteria > Bacteroidota > Bacteroidia > Bacteroidales > Muribaculaceae > Lepagella. Next base: position 53,930 of record JAIDQZ010000024.1, read on the forward strand.
ATATCTAAAAATTAATGTCACCACAAAATTACCTATTTTTTCCATAATCACAAAATTCGGCACGCGTCATCACCGTTACGAGGACGCAGTCCGAAGTTCAGTTATACAATTCCGACATTCCGGTTTATCTTCCATACAAACCGCCTGCTGCACTCCATGGTCTCTTCGGTAAAGACATCGGAGTCACAAGTAATACTCCAGAAGTGCGAGGCAGAGCCAAGGTTCTGCCTCGCACTTTATAATTTTAGGGATTTTTCTTGCAAAATGAAATTATTATTACTATATTTGCATCAGCAAAAGATTATACACGAAATTTTCCTTTAAAGGACAATACCATGAAAAGATTTCTTATGTGGACGGGTATCGTTGCCGCTGCCGTATCTGCCACAACAACTGCCCAGACCTATAAGGAATGGGACGACGTCAGCGTAACCCATCTTAACCGCGAACGTGCCCATACGCTGGGTATTCCGCTTGCCGACGCAGCCGCCGTAAGCGACAGCAGTATCGAGAATTCTCCGTTTTATAAATCGCTAAACGGTGTATGGAAATTCAAATGGGTTGCCGACCCCGGAAAAAATCCTGCCGGCTTTGAGGCTCCCGAATACTCTGTCGACGGATGGGACGATATCGACGTGCCCTCAGCATGGCAGGTATATGGTGTAAGAAACAATAAAAAATGGGATAAACCCCTTTACTGCAACGTGGCATATCCATTCAGCTACGACGAAAAGACCTACAGTGTGATGGCAAACCGTCCCGGATGGTTCACCTACGGCGAGAACATGAAAAATCCGGTTGGTAATTACCGTCGTTCGTTTACCGTGCCCCGTGAATGGGACGGAAGGGATGTATATGTCAGATTCAACGGAGCCGGACACGGATATTATGTATGGGTTAACGGCAAGTTTGCCGGATATGCCGAGGATTCTTATCTTCCTTCGGAATTCAAGATCACAGACCTTCTTCAAGACGGTGACAATACGATAGCTGTGCAGGTATATAGATTCACGAGCGGTTCTTTTCTGGAGTGTCAGGACTATTGGCGAATGACAGGTATAACCCGCGATGTTTTCCTCTGGTCAGCTCCAAAGACTCAAATCCGCGACTATTTCGCCAAAACAACCCTGACCGACAACTATACTAATTCGACAGTAAATATCGAGACCTCCATAGAAGGGGCTCCCGTCAACGGCACCCTCACCGCAAGAATCATGGACGGAGGTGTGCTCGTGGCTGAAAAGGCTATCACTATAAGCCAAACCGGGAACTACGAAATTTCCATCCCCGTGACTGGTCCTAAACTCTGGAGCGCGGAAGAACCGAACCTCTATGATCTTTCTCTGACCCTTACAGATGCAAATGGCACCGACATCGACGTGCGCGGCAATAAATTAGGATTCCGGCAGATTGAGATAGGCAAGAAAGGCGAGATTCTGGTCAACGGGCAACCGTTGCTGATACACGGTGTCAACCGTCACGATTTCAGCGGTGAATACGGCCGCACGGTGCCGCGTGAGGAGATGGAGAAGGACGTGATGACTATGAAGCGTCTCAACATAAACGCTGTGCGAACAAGCCACTATCCGAACAATCCTTATTTCTACGACCTTTGCGATAAATACGGTCTCTACATGATAGCAGAGGCAGACGTGGAATGCCATGCCAATACAAAGCTCTCAAGCGTGGACGCTTTCAAGGACGCGATGGTGGAACGCAACGAGAACCACGTGCTCTGGATGCGCAATCATCCGAGCATACTCATATGGTCGTTCGGCAACGAATCAGGCAACGGTCCGAACTTCAAGGCGGTCTCTACAGCGATCAAGAACCTCGACAAGACCCGCCTTACCCACTATGAGGGCAACAGCGACTATGCCGATGTGTCCAGCACAATGTACGGCGGCATCGACTGGATGGAAAGCATCGGACGTGACCGCCAGAATCAGGCGAACAGCGGACAGAAGGTGAAACCCCATCTGCAATGCGAGAATACCCACTCGATGGGCAACTCGATGGGCAACCAGAGGGAGTTTTATGACCTGTATGAAAAATATCCCGCACTGGCGGGCGAGTTCATATGGGACTGGAAAGACCAGGGTCTGAAGATGCCGGTGCCGGGCAAACCGGAAGAGACATACTGGGCATACGGCGGAGACTTCGGCGATAATCCCAACGACGGCAATTTCTGCATCAACGGTGTCGTTTTCCCCGACTGCTCTTTCTCCGCAAAAGCCCTGAATGTGAAGAAAATCTATCAGCCTGCCGACTTCGTGATGAAAGACAGCATAAAGTATGAGTTCGAGATCAAAAACAAAATGGCATTCCGTGATCTTTCAGGATATGACATAAGCTACAGCGTGCTCGAAGACGGTATTGAGATCGGTCATGGCTCAGTAGACAATATTGATGTGAAGGGAGGAAAGACACAGCGCTTCACGCTCGCGGATCTTCTTCCGGCCGCGACTGATGACGGAGCTGAATATTTCGTACGTTTCTCTGTGACTAACAGAGATACCACTCCTTGGGCTGAAGCAGGATATGAGGTGGCATCCGAACAGTTCAGACTGCGTGGGGCTCTGCAAAAAAATCCATACACATCCGCTACAGACGACAAAATCAATGTTGAAGACAATGCCGACAACTATACTGTAAGCACAACCGGCTTCAAGGCGGTGTTCTCGAAAGCAACCGGAGAACTTGAATCCTATTCTTTCAAGGGAAATGAAATAATCGAATCCCCAATGAAGCTGAATGCCTACCGCTTGCCGACAGACAATGACGGACGCCAGAATGGCACATGGGACGGCATGGGACTACGCAATCTGAAAGCAGCTCCGGGAGAATGGACAACAGCGGTCAATGATGACGGCACCGTCACCCTCTCAGTCAGCAATACATACACAGGCACCGGAGGCTCCCCGATGTCATTCAAAACACAGATGTCATACACCGTCATGCCGGACGGCGCTATTGCGGTAAGTTCGATAATCATGCCTTCAAGGAAAAATGTGATAATCCCACGCCTGGGATTCACATTCGATATGCCGAAGGAATATGAACAATACACATGGTTTGGCAGAGGACCATGGGAAAACTACCGCGACCGTAAGGAATCCTGCTTTCCGGGGCTTTACCACAGCACTGTCACCGACCAATGGACACCGTATATTCTCCCTCAGGAAACCGGTAACAAAGAGGAAGTACGCTTCGCGGTACTGACCGACGGTGCAGACAATGGTCTGATGATCGTGGCTCCGGGTCAGATGTCAGCGACAGTAGCTCACTGGCGCCCTGCAGATAACATCACAACCCAAAGCCGTGCAAAACATCCCTACCAGATGAAATTTGCTGACAAAACGGTAGTATGTATCGATGCCGCTATGCGTGCGTTGGGCAATGCAAGCTGCGGTCCGGATGTGCTCGACAAGTATGAACTCCGCGCCAAGCCTACCACTTTCGACTTCATACTTCTTCCAATCAGCAAAAATCTTACAGACATCCAACTCGTGGAGATGGCTCGCGTGGCAAGTCCGCAATGCCAGCCAGTGGTGATATCCGCAGACAAAGGAAAGGTGACTATGTCTACGACCACAGAAGGAGCCGCCATAAGTTATAGCCTTGACAATGGTGAAACCTATCTTGAGTACTCCGGTCCTATAAATCTTCCTGACGGTGGTTTTGTAATGGCGTATGCCGAAAAGCCGGGACTTGCAAGGAGCATCGTCACAGAGGCCGACGTGGAAATGTTTATCGATAAAAGCAAATGGAGCGTATATAGAGTTGACAGCAATCAGGGTGGCGGTGAAGATGCACGTAAGGCAATCGACAATAATTCCTCCACCATCTGGCACACAAGCTATGGAAGCGACCAGACTTCATGCCCGCATGAGATAATAATCGATATGCACGACACATATGAAGTGACAGGCTTTGTATATGAAGGACGTTCAGACATGAGCAACGGACGTATTAAAGATTATGAAGTATATTTCGGAAACAATCCCGAGATCTGGAGCGCTCCGGCTGCCACCGGAACTTTCAAGGACGTAGCCGGCGAACAGGTCGTGGAACTTTCCGCACCGGTCAATGCAAGATACTTCAGATTGGTAGCCCTCTCGGAAGTGAACAACAACGCATGGTCGTCTGCCGCAGAAATCGGCATACGGGCTTTAAGGAAGGTCAATCCGGTATCAGATTCATCAGGCACGAAGATATTCGAACCATCTACTGTCTATTATATCCAGGAGGCTCAATCAGGATTATTCCTGCACAGTGATGCAAATGGAACAGACGGTAAATTCCGTTTAGGCAAACTTGAGACTTCTGATCCATCATATCAGTTCACTCCGACCTTGCACAACCGCTTCACGTCTTTTTTCACTTTCCGTACAGGCGACGGATATATGACAGAAGGCGATAATTACTGGCGTATCGGACTTGGAAGCAATCCTCCCGCCACAGCCAGGTCAGTGCAGGTGGAGAAAGCAGACGGAGGGTTCAATATGCGTGGCTTGTGGAAAGGGAGCACCGATTATTTCGGTGTCGACAACCGACAAGTAGGATCGTACATTTACGCCGACAAGAAGAGTCCGGTGCTATTCAGATTCCTTACCGCCGATGAGGCAGGAGCCGGTGTCCGGTCTGTCAGCATTCATAAGACAAGTGTCTACGATGCCGACGGAAAAATCGGAATAACGACAGAGGGCAACGCTATGGTCTCGATCTGTAATCCTGACGGGACGCTCCTTTCAAAAGAGACTGTCACTGATTCCGGCACTGTCCCGGTATCACACCCGGGTGTCTACATCGTCACGGTTGCCGTTTCCGGCAATCCTGTCTCCGTACACAAGATTATCATAAAGTAAAAGAATGTTACTATTCCTATCCTTATGCTCATTCTGAATGTAGCATAATCAATCATTGTAAGGTCCCATTTCATTTTTTTGAGATGGGACCTTAGTTAAGAGTTAAGACAGGCTTTCACCACCTTACCTCCGAAGACCTTTATCGTCAAGGGTGTATCGGAAGGAAGATTGTCAGGTATGCCATGGCGAGAAGGATTAAACCAGTAGTTATTGCCTGACACATCTGTCACCCGCCACGCTGTCTGAACTGGCTTTCGGTTGCCATAACGGTCAGTGGTCTCGGAAGCAGGTTTATGATATGTCTTTCTGACCGGAATCCATGGCAAAGACTCATAGATGAAATCATCGGCAAGATGCTCTAACTTTCTATATACGGATGACGGATCTTCCGACCCGGTCCCGGAAGGGATCTTCTTCTCCGTCTCCCTGTAGAGGCGGGGAAGGTTCCAGTCATTTTTCACATATAGTTCCTTCACATATCCAAGTTCCCATCTTGCCTGAGGGAAAGCTCCTCCGTCAGCAAGAGCGACGGCAAGACTCAGATGTATCTTGCCCTTGAAATCATCTTGCCCCGGACAGCTTAGTGCCCTATGCAGCAGACTTACCTTGAGACGAAGGGAGGAGCTGTCTGTAATTAGTGCCGCAAGCCGGCTCCAAAGATAGAATTTGGCTGACGATGCAAGTATGGCGTTGCGGAGCATCTCTATAGCTGAGCCCTTGTCTCCCGCCAACTCATGGAGCTGTGCGCATTGGGCATAAAGATTTGCAGATCCGGGATACTCGGCAAGCGCACGCCTGACTATCTCCATGAAATCCTCAGATGCAGGAATTCGGGCGGTATAAAGTTCATCTACATAATGTGTGATCAGTTTCTCTACCGTAGACGGGAGTTCCTTACCATCATGCTCCTTCCGGGTCCAGTCGCCGGGACGTAGATTCGAGAGGTTCCACAGTCCGGCAAATTTCACTATGGAAAATCTTGTCGAGTCCGTCACCGGATCGAAACCCGCTTTGTTTCTACCGGTAAATGCCACGTCAGAAGCATCCTTGTATAGACGGAAAGCCTCTGTCAGAATCATGGAATGCAGCTTGTGCGGTTTTGCCACGCTTAATTGCAGATAGCGCGCCAGCATCTGCTTACGCTCCCTGATGGCATGAGCCGGACTCTGATGAAGAGCATAGTATATGATCCAGCCGAAAGGATAATGGCTTGTCAGCGGCAAGGCACGGTCGTCATGAAACTGTACGACCGAGGCATAGACTTCCAGGGCGTTCCCTGCCTTTGCACGGTCGAAGCCGTCGGAGACAAACTGTATGATCTGGTTGCTTTCCATGATATAAGGTCAGTTATTTTTATCGAATTCACAAAACTACTCATTATTTACCATACCGCCAAACAATATCAGAAATTTCAAATAAAATTAAACTATCAGGAGATCAGAACGGAACGGGAGACTCAAAGTTATACAGATTTCCATCTATCGGGAAGATGAATTCTATCTTATGTGCATGAAGATGAAGCCTGCGTTGCGGGTCATTATTTTTCCAATAAAGCCGGTCTCCGACGATCGGCATACCGAGTCCCATTTCAGAGGCGGAATGCACCCGCAATTGATGAGTACGTCCGGTAAGGGGGTGGAACAATACACGGCTGCGGCTATCAGAGACATCTAAAAATTCGTATTCCGTCACGGCTTCCTTACCCTCTTTCATATCCACTCGCTGACGGGGACGGTCAAGCCAGTCGGGAGACAACGGGAGCTCAATCCGTCCTATTCGGGGGATGCCACCCGCTTTATAATTCCCATCCAATTCAGCTATATATGTCTTCTTTACCTTCCTTGTGGCAAACATAGTCTGAAGCAATTTGAACGGAAGCGGTCCGAAAGCGGCTATAAGCAGACCTGATGTATCCTGATCAAGACGATGCACCATCTTTACCTCACCGGTCGCACCATATTTCTCCTGAAGCCATTCCTGCACTGAAACAGCGGCGCCCTTGCCGGGCACGGATAGCATACCGGATGGTTTATCGACAATGCAAAACCATCGGTTTTCGAATATGATTCGGGGTTCCTTATGCGCTATGCATCGGAAGTCGTTGTCAAGGGGAGGCTCTATATCGAGCCCTTGAAGCATCCATGTGAGCACAGGAAGACATTTTCCACGGCAAGCGGGATAATGGTTGCCATGGATACGCACGTCGCCACCTTTAGGCTTTCCATACCAGTATTCGGCGATTGACACAGGTGTCCAGCCTTTCAGATATGCAGACTGCAGCAGTTTGGGGGCACAACATTCGCCAGCACCGGAGGGAGGAATTTTCAATGGAGTTTCCGTAAAAATCTCACTGAGGCTCCGGCTTTCACCGCGCGAATTGAGCACACGGAAACTATCGAACAGCCATTTCTGCAATGCTTCTGAATCAGCGCGACGTTTTTCCTTCATGGCTTCGAGACGCGACTGAGCTTCTCTTAGTTTTGTTTCGTATGGCTCAAATTCCGTTTTTATCCTCTTTTTAAGACGGTGAAGTTCCGCTTTCTCAAACTGACTCTGACGGATCAAAGCAGCCATTTCAGCCTCATCTGTCATCCCCATCTTCCTTTTAGTATCTCTTTCCAGTTTGGATAGCCTGCATTTTTCCTTGAATTCCATGACCTCGGCATCCAGCCTTGATTTGGCATCGTCATAGTCGGTTTTGATCTTCGCCAATGTTTCTTTTTCAAATTTACCGATTTCTGTATTTTGAAATGAAATATCGGCTTCATTTGTCTTGAAATGACCGTCAGGCTGGAGATAATCGAATACCGGATCTACAAATCCGGGGAAATAAAAACCTCTGTCGCCCAACTGACCGGAAAAGGCATAGAGAGTGTGACGCCTCCCCTCAGAGTCTTCAGCTATAAGCACACCGAGCATTTTGCCTTCCTCCAGTTCACGGCAAAAACTGAGATCCTGAGGATTGTCGTTATTCTTCAATGCCTCAATTCTCTCAGTCAATAAGCGGAATGCTTCGTTGCAAGCTGCATCCGGCGTATATTCGAAAGGGTTGTTCATTATTTTAATCCTTACCTTTGGTTTTCTCCTTAGCATTGATAGACTTGATCGTATCGAGATAGGCTCGCTCTATCAGTGAACTTCACATCAATATGCGTCTGCCCATCCTCACCCTGATATATGATTATCTCGTTTCCTTCTTTTGATTCCATACGCAAATTTACTCATTAATTCTGAAATTCATCTATAATTTTTGAAAATTTGGGATGAATAGTTGTTTGATTAAAAAACTATTATTAATTTTGCGATTGCAGACCGCGTTGCAGAAGCCCCGGTCAGGGGATCATGCGGGCGGGATGTAGGGATGCACCCCGGTGTATCTGCTGAAATATTTATGAAAGCGTTTACTTGACGCTTATAATATATCTTCTAATTAGTTGATAATATTCTAATTATCTTTCTTGGTTTAAACTTTA
>JAIDQZ010000025.1 GCA_029062005.1 Muribaculaceae bacterium
GATTTGAAACATGAGATGGCATAATAATAATGTGCCTCATCATCATACGGTTTTGCAGAATTTACTGCGAATTCACACACGTCCTGCATGACGGAATTGATTAAGGTATCTATGTTTTCACCATACTTGTCCTTATCGGGTCCTTCCTGCATTTTCGCATAAATCCTGCATTTGGGGAATATTAGTTTTTTAAATCTATTTGCTGCGAACCTACTGATCTTCACATTCATGTCGGAATATATAGAGTCAGTCGCCTGCTCAAAAAGAGCTTTTCCGTCTTCAATGGCCTCAGAAACGGGATCTGAACTCTTTGAAATATCCGACTGTGCAACCATGCCGGCTGCCTGATCATCGATGGTCTTCTCCCCTCGCGTAGAATCATAACTGACAGCAAAGACAAAGGCAAATACATTCACTACAACTATAACTGCTATTGCCACACCAAACCTGAGACGTTGCCTCCGTCTATAATTGGGTATAGCAGCTAACGCATCGCGGTCTGAATAAAAACGCCCATATATATATCGGCATGTTGCAGTTCTTATAAACTTTCGCCATAATCGACCGACTCCGGCAATCGGAACCAATTGTTCCATCAGTTTGCCGATGAGGTATATGTCTGTATATACGTTAGTGGAGGCTTCACCTTGCTCCGGGGCGCGATATGCCGGGGTAAATCCACCGGTAGCATCCCACATGTCGCTTGTAGCCGCACCGAGATCGACAAGTTTAAGCTTATTGTCTATCCTCGATATCATGACGTTTTCAGGCTTGATATCGTTGTGTATCACTCCGTGACTATGCAGATATGTGACCGCCTCTATAAGGTCGCGGCAGATCTGCTCCAGAAACTGAGGTGACCTCAACCTTATATCCCCGCTATCTATCATCTGCCGGAGAGAAACACCGTCGACATATTCCTCAAAAACCGTACCATTCTCCATCTTCAGGTATTTTACTATCGACGGATGGTTGAGGTTATAACCGATGTAAAATTCTTTCTTTAAAGATTCAACAGTGACAAGATCGTGGCGGAAAGCAGCTGCAGGACGTTTTGCAAACAGAAGGGCTCCGAAATGCCGGACCTTAAAGAATTCGAAATGTCCTGATCCCCGATGTGAAATCGGCTGCCAGTCAGATACAGAGCTCATATCAAGGTCTGAGATGAATCCACTTTCCATAGACTTATTTATCTTCGATCATTTTAAAGCGGGTTATGCCGGCGCCGTCGGCAGCGCGATAGCAACCGAGGGGTTTTTCATTTCGGAGTACGTTGTCGGCTATAAACGGGAATCCTATGGCAAGCTGCGTGAGGGTAAGAAGATCGCCGGGATGCAACTTGCTGTTTTCCGATTCAAGGACCAGATACTGACCGAATCCCCGGTGACGGATAAGGATCCGGCGGTCAGGTTTCCAACATACTTCCACCCTGACACCTTCCTCCAGATCAGACATCTCCATGAAAATGTCTTTCTTTCCGAAACCGGAACCTTCCATGGCTGTATCTTCCTGAAGTACATCCCAACCGGGATAACCGAGATAGTTAGCTATGACATTCAGGGTGGTCTTTCTTGGAGACACGTCGTCGGGAATGACACCGACAAGGCGTTTCACTGTATTGAGACCGAGTGACACACCTGTCTTTAATTCAATGTCGAGACACAGGACAGATGCACCGGCAGCAGTGGTGACATCCTGCCCGATCTTTCCGGAAAGCTTTTCAAGTTGCAGAGAATTCAATACCATAATGCCATTGTATTGGTTTGGGGCGCAAATTTAGTGATTTTTTCTTTTACAAGCAAATTTAAGAACGGGCTGACCCACGCGCCGTGCGTCCCTACCGGGGGATTGAAATAGCAAGAGGACGCACGTTGGCGCGCGTCCTCCTGTATTTTGCAGCATACCTGCAACAGGCAGCATTCAATATCAATAGGAGTGGGGGTCTTCTTCGATTTCACCCGGGGTAATTGGCGTTGCGTTCATCTTGCTCCATACATACCATATGTAGAGGATCACCACCGGAACGAGGAGCGACACCCATGACATCACTGTCAAAGTGAACTGCGTGCTGCTGCTGTTGGCGATCGTGAGTGATGACTGCGGATCAGTGAGCGAGGGCATGTAGGCAGTATTGTTGTAGGCGAGATCACAGAGCAGGCTGACGATAGTGATGATAGTGCCTGCTCCGGTCCACCATATTCCACCGCGATATTCCTTCCTGAAGGCTGTCAGGGCATAGCCTACCAGCACAAGAACCACTCCTATGACGAGAGCAGCCAGTATCCACCACATCTCGATCAGGTTGATGGCATACTTATAAGGCACTGCCACAACCTTGCCGTCGGGCTCAACGGTATAGCCGTCGGAAGTAAGCACCACACCAAGAAGAGCGAGGAAAAGAACCACGAAAATAAGTCCGTTGAGAAGGGCTTTCATCCTTACGGCATTGAAGAATTTCTGACCGTCGTCTATCGAATTCATCAGATAAAGAGCAGCGTTCATACGCGCAAGGAAGAATAGGGTGAAGCCCACGAGAAGATTTTTCCAGCAGGCTATGGCTTCGAGTCCATGAGAAGGAGCCCATACGGATATCACCGGCGCAGAACCGTCGAGTATATTACCGCGGGTCACTGTAAATTCTCCGCCGAAAAAGAGGATTCCAACGGCTACACCGATCAGCACACACCCTACGACTCCATTGATAAGCAGGAATGCGTCATAGGTAGCTGTGCCATACAGATTGCCTTTTTTTCTACGGAATTCGTAGCTTACAGCCTGAAGCACGAAGCTGAACAGAATCGCCATCCAGAGCCAGTAGGCACCGCCGAAAGATGTGGAATAGAAAAGAGGGAAAGAGGCGAAGAATGCCCCACCGAAAACAACGAGAGTTGTGAAAGTCAGTTCCCACTTCAATCCGAGGGAGTTGACAATAAGATTTTTCGCCATCGAACCGCGGGTCTCAAGCAGCAGGCTCTGACCACCCTGGACGAAAAGCATAAACACAAGGACTCCGCCAAGCACAGCTATGAGAAGCCACCAATATATTTGTAGGATTTCCATGTTTTTCAGTTTTTGAGTTGTGAAGTTGTGGAGTTATAGATTATTCAGTGATTTCGCGGTTTGTGCCTTTCTTGACTTCATTGACCATAATTGAGATTTCAGCTACGATGAGAGCTGCAAAGACTATGGCGAAGAGCCAGAAGGTGAGTTGCACAGACTGAGCGGTCACAGCAGAGACGGCTGCCTGCACGGGAAGTATATCCTGAATCGTCCAGGGTTGGCGACCAACCTCTGCCACGATCCAACCTGCCTCGCTGCATATCCATACCACTGGGATGCTCAGCACACCGATGAAACGCGCAAGTCGGGTGTCGAACCATTCCGGTTTCCTATAGACCACGAAAAGCGCCACAATAAGGAGAAGAAGCAGATAACCGCCTGCCATCACCATGACACGGAATGAATAGAATGTCAGCGCTACGGGAGGAACGGCATCCTGCGGAGAATTGAAATATCCGTAGCCGAAATATTTATAGTTTGCCTTGATCCTTGCAAGGGCATCGGCAAGAGCTGCCTCATCGCCGGCTTTGCGGGCTGCTTCGTAGTCGCGGAGCGCCTGCTGTGCGGCTTTTCCTATCTCGATCCTTTCAGCATAGCTGACTGTATTGATAGTGTCGCCCTGCGGGGTAAGCGCTATGCCGTCGATAAGGTCGTCGATACCCGGCACGAAACTGTTCATGTCATGATTGGCAAGAATGGAAAGTCCTTTAGGAATAGCAATCTTGCATTTCACGTCTTTAGCATCCGTATCCACAAGACCGAAACCGACCAGTTCCTGACCGACCTCTCCACGATAGAGTCCTTCCATGGCGGCAAGCTTCATAGGTTGAACACGGGCTACCTCAACGGCTGAACCGTCGCCGGTCCACATAGTGAGGATTATGCCTACAAGACCAATCCAGCCTGCCACTTTCACTGAATCTTTAGCCATCTGAAGATTCTTGCCTTTAGCGGCTATGATACAGCTGACTCCGATCACGAATACCGACGCAAGAACCCAACCGCTTGTGACGGCATGGAAGAATTTGTTGATAGCCACAGGAGAAGTGGCGACTGCTATGAAGTCAGACATCACATTGCGCATCTGGTCAGGATCAAACTCCATGCCGACCGGATACTGCATCCATGCGTTGGCGACGAGGATCCATAGGGCGGACAGTGACACACCTATAGCCACAAGCCAGGTAGAAGCCAGGTGGAATCCCGGTGATACCTTTTTCCAACCGAAGAACATCACGGCGAAGAATGTAGCTTCCATGAAGAATGCGAGAAGACCCTCTATAGCAAGCGGGGCACCGAAGATATCACCGACAAACCAGCTGTAGTTAGACCAGTTGGTACCGAACTCAAATTCGAGAATGATACCGGTGGCAACACCGATGGCGAAATTGATGGCGAAGAGCACCATCCAGAATTTCTCGGTCTTGAGCCATTTCTCCGATTTTGTACGATAATAGATCGTCTCCATGACGGCTATGATAAGGCTTATTCCGATCGTCAGCGGAACGAAAAGCCAATGGACTATTGCGGTCAGTGCGAACTGAAGTCGCGACCAGTCGACTACTTGAATCAAATCTTCCATGGTTTTTTTATTGGGTTTTTAAGTTTTTTGGTTGAGAGGTTGTGGGGTTGTTGGGTTTTGGAGTTGGGGGAGGATCAGCGGGTGGTCAGCTGCTCGGCTACGGCCCGGGCGCGGTCGTCGTCGTTGTCGTAGTTTTCCTTGAGTATATCCGGGAAAAAGAACAATTTGAAGACAAGAAAGAGAATAGCAACCTTTATGAATATGATTGCCCACAGTTTCTTGCCAACGGTCATGCTCCTGAATCCGTCGACATAAAAATCTATTACCGCCTTTATCTTATTGCCGATCTCCATGATCAAATGCTCTTTAAATTATTGAGCAAAGATAACAAACTGTCACGACATATGCAAATTTTGGGGGGTTGTTGGGTTGTGAGGTTGTTTGGTTGTGGAGTTGTGGGGTTGTTTGGTTGTGGAGGTGTGGAGTTGTGGAGTTGTTGGGTTGTGAGGTTGTTAGTTTTGGGGGTTGTGGGGTTGTGGGTTTTTGGATGTGAGGTCTATTATATGATTTTTGTAATGACATTAACCGTCTAAACTACAAAACCACTCAACCACTCAACCTCAGAACCACTCAACCTCACAACCGAAAAACCTCACAACCCAACAACCCCAAAACCCCAAAACCTAAAAACCTAAAAACCCCACAACCAAAAAAAAATTCACTTCATGTCTTTGACGGCGCCCGTCACTTTAAGGGCGTCATATGCACGTGCCGCTTTGGCGCGGGCTTCCTCTACTGAGGCACCACGTGCGAGGATGACACCCATGCGACGGTGACCATGGACCTCAGGCTTGCCGAAAATGCGGAGCTGTGTTCCCGGCTCAGCAAGCACCTGCTCAAGATTGTCGAATTCCACACAATCCGTATCCCCTTCAAGCACTATGGCGCGTGATGCGGATGGTCCATAGAAGTCAATGGCGGGGACAGGAAGTCCGAGAAGCGCACGCACATGAAGTGCGAATTCCGACATATCCTGCGAAATCATTGTCACCATTCCTGTGTCATGAGGACGTGGTGAGACCTCGCTGAAGATCACTTCATCACCCTTGATGAAGAGTTCTACGCCGAAGATGCCGTAGCCACCGAGCGCGTCTGTCACTTTTTTGGCGATCTCACGTGCTGATTCAATAGCTTTCTCCGACATCGGCTGCGGCTGCCATGAATAGCGGTAGTCACCGTCGATCTGAATATGACCTACCGGCTGGCAGAAAGCGGTTCCCGACACGTTGCGGACTGTAAGCAGTGTGATCTCATAATCAAAGTCGACAAAGCCTTCCACTATCACTCTGCCTGCACCTGCGCGTCCACCTTCCTGGGCCTCTTTCCATGCATGGTCGATCTGATCAGGATTCTTTATGACGCTCTGTCCATGACCCGATGAGCTCATGATGGGCTTCACTACGCAAGGTATACCAATTTCCCTGACTGCCTCATCGAATTCTTCTCTTGTCGATGCGAAACGATAGGGGGATGTCTTGATCCCAAGTTCCTCATGAGCCAGGCGGCGTATACCCTCACGGTTCATGGTGAGCCAGGCTGCACGCGCCGTAGGAGTGACATTGAAACCCTCTTTCTCCAGCTCTACAAGGGTCGGGGTAGCGATAGCCTCGATCTCAGGAATTATATGATCAGGGCGCTCCAGCTCGACGATACGACGCAATTCTGCACCGTCAAGCATATTGAAGACATAGCTTTTATGAGCCACCTGCATGGCAGGGGCGTTGGCATATTTATCGCACGCTATCACTTCCACACCGAAACGCTGGAGTTCGAGAGCGACTTCCTTACCAAGTTCTCCGCTTCCCAGGAGCATAGCCTTGCGACCCTTGGGGGTCATTACACTTCCAATCTTTGACATCTTAGTTTAATTTAGAATTGAGAATTTAGAATTTAGAATTGTTTTTTTGAACTATTTTCCTTTTGTCTGAACGCGACTTTACGCCGCTACAAGTAATTTATTTTGAGGTCAGTTTGAGGGAGGCCGGTTTGAGACCTTTGACTGTGGCTTTCAGAGTGGAAGCGCCTTTGCGGTCGGTGGATTTCACTATTGCCATGGCACGGCCTTTCCAAGTCGAAGCTTTTGAGTCAAAATATGGGTCAGTATCCTTCAGCAGTGCATTGCCGGCTGCCTTGAGGATTGCATTGCCCGAAACATTAAACTCTACCGGGAACTCAGCGTCAGGCACTACCCTACCCTCAGCGTCAATTACCTCAACAACGACGTATGCGAGATCTTGATTATCGGCAGAGAGTGTAGTCTTATCGGGAGTGAGACGGATTGCAACGGGGTCGCCGGCTGTAGTCAACGTGACAGTTTCCACTTCATTTCCGGAGGCATCTACACCTGTAGCTTTCAATGTTCCGGGTGCATATGCCACCTCAAAGACAGCCATACAATCTTTTGCTTCGCCTGCCTCCTTTTCGCCAATCAGAGTGTCATTGAGATAAAGACGCACTTTGGGATAACGGCTCTGAACCTCGACCTCGATCGGTTTTCCCTCGTGTCCTTTCCAGTTCCATGATTCCCAAGTAGGCCACACACTCCACATAGTAGTCCTTACCTCTCCGTAGTATCCGTCGGGTTCACGTACAGCCATATAGAGCTTCTCACCATTATCATTATACAGCATATCACGATAATGAGAAACAGGCTTACGCCAACCCGTTATGTCCACGTCGCCGCAGTAAGAGCCGTGCCAGGGCCACTGGAAAGCCATCCACTGCTCGCCTTCGGTCTCCCCTTTGTAGAAATAACGACCAAGTCCGGACTCCCCGAGATAGTCAAGACCGGTCCATACGAAATCGCCGATTATATAAGGATTCTCCTTCACCTTGTGCCAATTGGAGGCAGCATCGCGCGGATAAGACTCCGTCTGCCACATCACGCGCTCCGGACAACGCTCATGGTCACTCTCCGACTTATGGATCATGTAGTTGTAGCCAACTATGTCAAGCACCTCGGCATGAGGATCATATATCTCCCAGTCGTTGTCCCATGCACAGAGAGCCTCGGTGACAGGGCGGGTAGGATCAAGACGACGACATTCATCGGCAAACTTACGGGCAGTGGTGATCACCCCTATATGCTTACGCTCTATCACCTCGTTTCCGATGCTCCACGCTATTATCGAAGGATGATTGCGGTCACGGCGCACCATATCGCCGACATCCTTCACACCCCATTCGTCGATCCAGAGATGATAGTCTGCGGCATTCTTCTGATCGCGCCACCCGTCGAAAGCCTCGTCAATGACGAGAATTCCCTGACGGTCACACTCATCGAGGAATGCAGGGGAAGGAAGATTGTGGCTTGTGCGGATAGCATTGAAACCGGCTTCTTTCATAAGACGGACCTTTCTCGCCTCAGCGGCATCGAAAGAGGCAGCCCCAAGCATGCCGTTATCATGATGTACACATGCTCCATTCAGGAGCATTGGCTTGCCATTGAGCATAAAGCCTTCTTCCGCGGAGTAAGAAATGGTGCGGATACCGAATTTCTCACTTACACTATCCAGAATCTTCCCGTCTTTCTTGAGAGTGACCGTCATTGTGTATAACGACGGGGAATCAGGACTCCAGAGCTTGGGATCCTGAATCTCCATCGCTCCGTTGACCGACATCTTAAATCCGGACATTGGTGTCTCTGTCGCCACAACCTCAGCTCCCGACGGATCAATGACCCTTATATCCACTTCAAAATCCTGCAAATTCTCACTTCCTTCGATATCATAAGAATAATTTATCCCCGCTTTCGATGGCGTTATCTCCTTGGTAGAAATGAACAGTGACCATGGAGCGATTGCTACCTCCCCAGTCTTTATCAGACGCACATGACGGTAGATACCCGCGCCTGTGTACCAGCGACCGCTTCTGCCATGTGAACTGTCCACATCAACTTCTAAAGTGTTGACACCGGGATGAAGATAAGGAGTGACATCATATATGACCGATGAATAACCGTAGGGACGGAATCCCACTTCATGACCATTGACCTTCAGAGTCCAACGCTCATAAACGCCCTCGAAAAGCAACGAATACCTGGAATCGGCAAGATCCTTTGCCGTGAGGGTGATCTTCTTCTCATAAGTCCCTTTCCCTCTGGTGACGAAACCACCTTCATTATGTGCGGGAGCCTTGCTGTCAAACGGGAGCTCGATGCTCCAGTCGTGAGGAAGATCTACTGTCTTTGTAAACGGCTGAACAACTGAGCCGGAGTCTGGGACAAGGGTGAAAGTCCAGTCTTTATCCAACAGACGGGACTCCCTTGAGAAAGCGGGTAACGCAATCAGTGAGACTGCAGCCGCAGTAAGAATCGTTTTGTGTTTGAACATGGAATTTTGATTTATCTGTAATAGAATTTATTTGTAGCTGTTAAGGTATTCAATCCACCGGCTGTATTCAGGAATGTCGGTGCGATCCCAGGCGAATCCCCAGTCGTAAGAAAAGGTCTCGCCGGGTGAAATCGTGGAAGCAAGCAGCCAGTGATTGTCAAGAATCAGAGCCTTTTCACAAGGATTGTCACATATCACTCCAAGAAAGATCTTTCCATTGCCGGCACCTTGCGTAGGATCCGCAATAGCTATTATCCCATCCATGACATTGCAATACTGCGTTCCGTCCATTCTTATCGGAAAGCCCACCACGATCTTCTGCGGCTTTGTCAGTCCGGAATATGACACCTCACAATGATTGAGATGAGATCCCTTGTCGAGTGTTATCACACGGCTCTCCACCACCGATTCGTCATCACCGATCTTCTTAGGAGCAAAGACAAGCCTGACCTTAAAGCGGTCGGGACCATTCTCCATGATCTCGACCGATTCATAGCACCACGGATAAACTATTGAATCACCCAGCGCTATAGCCGCCACCCCGCATCCGAGAGTAGGTCCAACGGCGTAACAGTCCATGCCGTAACCATGATCGAGATGATAGGTGAATGAGTTTTCAAAATCCTTGGCAAGCCTGCGGTCGATCCTGCGCAGCGAATCCACCTTCGCCCAATTGGCGGGAGAACATTGGTTGCCATAAAGAAGTTCGAGAACAGGCCCCTTATCCGGATATTTGAGAAACAGATCATAGCCGAACGATCGCTCACCGTTTTTCTGAGTCTGCGGGCCATAGACACGGAACGCGACAAGATCGTTTTCCCACGAGAGGTCATCGTTACGTTCGGGATAGACCCTTCCGGAGGTCTGAGCAGAAAGTGAAAATGCTGTCAGAATTGCTATTATCGAGAGTAATTCCTTCATATCATTAAATAACCTGTCTTGAATTTCGGATTTAAAATGCAAAAATAATGAATTTTTACGATATAGCGTGACACTCGGCATAAAATAATTCAGCAGATATGTCCGGGAAAGAGATACCGGGAAAGAGATATAGCAAAATTTCTTTGAGCCATTTCACATGTAAATTTGTTATAAGGTAAGTTAATAATGTTTACCAAGTTTAGTATTATGAAAACATCTGATCGTATCCGTCATTTCTTTCACGTAGTCTCCAATGTCAGACCAATCGTATGGATCCTGTCTTATATAGGGCTAGTCCCTGTATTCGCAGTTATATACTGGGTGCTTCCCGACGGTCAATTCCGCATTCCTGACGGGGCTGGCACGGATTTCGGGTCATGGCTTTATTACAGCATCGTCACTATCACGACACTTGGCTTTGGAGATTATACACCCGCTCACGGATGGGCACAATGTGTGACTGCCGTGGAAGTGATGTGCGGATTGACAATCCTCGGATTCTTCCTGAATGCCGTAGGCTCGATGAAGTCAGAGATTGACGTCACATCCGAGATAGAGCGTCAGCGTCAGCTACACTCCGCAGCCGAGAAAGACAAACTGCTGAAGATGCGTCCTTTGCTCATGAAGCGCCTCGATACATTCATATATCACTGCGAGAACAATGCATCGCAAAACCAGCTAACCCGCTCCGCATTCAACATAGCGCTTGCCCTCGACTCACTTCAGACCCGAGTAGACCTTACCGAATGGCCGGAGCTTCTGGAAAAGTGTTTCACACTCGTAGCCGATTGCCAACTATTTACCGATGAGAAAGACATTGCAAGGGAAAAGGAAGCCGGCAAACCGGAAGAGTCTGCAGCTACATTCACATCATCCGCTATGGAGACAGCACGCAGAATCCAGACATTGCTGTCTGATCTCACCGCATAAATCATTTTTCTATATTTAAAAGAAAATATTGAAGTTGTTTAAACTTATTTACGAATTCAAAAAATCACCAAGAAGAGTTAAAACTAAGATTCTTTTTATTAATCTTCCGCCATCTTTTCGGCATCTTTTGCCTCTTTCATCAGTC
>JAIDQZ010000026.1 GCA_029062005.1 Muribaculaceae bacterium
GTCTGTTCGTTTTTGCCGACTAACGAAGCGAAATCTTCCATCGGCAGTTTTGAGCTGTCGGGCAGAATATCGAAACGACGTGTGATATATACCGGCTGCCCTTTGGATGTGAAGCACAATCCATTAGCTGCGGTTTGTATGCCATAGACCTGTGAGGCTATCTGCATAGTCAGATGCTCATTGGCAGGGATCAGTTTACGGTCACGAAGCGTTTTATCCCAAGGCGCAGGTTTCAGGATATGCGTTGAGCGTTCATTATCACCCGCAATTCTGATTTCTCCTGATTTAATAATCGCTGGAAATTTTTCTTGTACGCCTGAAACGGATATTCGGTGCATTGCCTCGGCAATCTCACCGGCATTTCTAAATTCGTCAATATCAAAATTGAGAATAGGATTTACCTTTGCTCTGTTAAAGAGCATTTTCGTAGCTTTAGGACTATATGTATCAAATCCGTCAAGAAGGGTAGAGGGACAGTTTTTAATTTCAGTCATTAGTGATCCTCCTTACATTTACAGCTCCGATGAAGTCCTTGTCTGCCATTGCTTCAAGCAGTCCGAAAAAATCATTCTCATCAATCCTCAGAGTACGGCAGATAACCTTACGATTGGCACCTTCAGGAAGCATATTAGAGAAGAATGGGAAAAGATGCTCGGAATTATAAGCGTTGCTTTGCTTAGGCAAAGTCGCTGAAATCGGAGGCGTCTTTGAATTAAGATATTCCTCAGTGTATTGGAATGTGTATCCTGCTCCAGGATGTTTTTCAGTAAGTATCCCTGCTTCTATATCATTGTAATATACTGCCAACTTTCTCATCTGTCAATGTGAATTATATAGTCTGTCGTACCTTGTAATCAATCTCAATGCCGAGAACCTCAAGAATCTTCTTTACGGTGTTTAACGCAGGATTCCCTTTACCACGCTCAATATCTTTGATTGTGGCAACTCCGACCTGCGCCATTTCAGCGAGATCCTGTTGTGTGAGGGATAGTATTTCCCGGCGTTGCTTCATTATATCTTTCAGCTCCATAGTATGACATAATAAACTTTTGTGCAAAGATAATAAGAAAATACGACGAAACCAAATAAAAGTATAATAAAGCATACTTTTATAGCAGAAATTGCTTGATATAGCCCGTTATAAAGACTAAGGTATGATATATTATATTTTGAATATAATAACTTGTCGGATAAGGAGTATTATTATTTTTTACCTTCTCTCAATCAGTTTTGTATTGCAATAAGAAAATGCAAAGGCTTAAGAATTCATGCCCACTTTCCTAAATAAATAGTATATCGTTTTAAATGTTTTTTTCAACTGTCGCATCACGGTGATATCCATTTCTCACATATGACTCTACAAATATAAGTTCCTTATACCAAACACCTAACGAATTCTTTTTATTTTGGAATCTAAAGAATCCCCTAACAAATATTTCATTATTATTTATAATTTTGCGAAACCATTTGGAATCCAACACAAGTACTTTTTGACCTGTTTGGTTTATTACCTTTTTCTTTTCAACATATTCTAAAGGAGTTCCATAAACTGCTGTAAACTTACCCTGTGGTATTTCAACTATTTCTACTTTTACATATTTTTTAACTGCATTGTAAAGAACAATTTCAGTAGCAATATTCTGTAAAATGGAAAGTCGATCTTCTTTACAGTTAGCAAAAATATGGTCGTCATTAAGGAGACATTCAGCAATAACAATTTCGCGACTGTTATCATCAAAAGCTTCGATCTCGAAATAGAAACAAAGCGTACTTACATTATTTTTTTCATTAAAATACCAAAACTTAATCTTATCATTCTTAAATGTGTATATAACAGTATCTGAATGGTCTAATATGAGAATCCCACATACCCCAGCTTCTCCAAATTCATGTATCAGTTGATAATCAATCGTGCTGAAAGATTTCAAGCTTTTATGCATCACTTCTCTAAAAGAGGGCATAATTAGTTCGGGTAATCCCCATTCAGGATTTCTCTCTCTTAAATTTTCTAAGTCATCAAGAGAATCCATAAGAGCTTCGGTACTTAAAGGATTATCACCCGTTAAATATTTTATTAGAGTATTTGTTGTGATTGAATGATTTAACAATCTATTAATTATTGTTCTTTCCTTGATAATCATTATAAATCCTCTATTAATTTATTTTCTTATATTCCAATACTTTACGCGGAAATTAGCTAAAGTGTCAAATATCTCATGTAAATCCATTCCCATATATGGTGACTCAGGTTGTTCAACTCCTTCAAATACTTTTCTTCCGGCATACACTCCAGAGGGCTCAATATAGCGATTCTTGATGACTATTACCTCAATGACTTTACCCTTATAGCAACCAAGTATATGCGTAGCGACATCAAAATTTTCCTCCTTGATTGGCCAATACTTTCTTGTGCAATCATAAAGACTACTGCGGTATAACAGATGCTTTCTATCATTTCGTTGCATAGCCTCGTATGAGTTCTTTATGTTGACAAAAATCAGTTTGTCAGAGGATTTTCCCGAAAAAAGTTCCTCTCTTTTTCTCTTCTTATCAAGTTCTGCGTATAGAGCAGGGCGCAGTTCTCGGTTGTATTCTTCGATTTCCTTTATTCTTGGAGAATCGGAAGGTATGACTTCATAATCTCCATCCATTCCGTGACTGCGCTTTGTCTCAGTCTTAGGAATATTGGCGTAATTGGTGTCTAACAACTGGCTAACTTCGTCAAGTGTTATTTCGCCCTTTACATTTCTGATTGCTAAATCAAGCAGAAAGGCTGAAACCTTCAGTTCCGCTGCTCCCTGAAGCCCAATGCCGATAAGCCACGCATCAGCCTTCTCTTTTATTTCAGAGTTTTCGCTATGCGACAACTCCACAAGCTCGTTATATTTTTCTTCGTATGTCATGGTAATTGATTAGTTACTTATCCAAATTTCGTTTGTTCTTACATATTGAATTGCCATCCCATAGCGCAGGCACTGTGCTTGTTCTCTGTGAAGCCCTGGCGATGCGAAGCAGCCCGTTGTCTTAGCATACTCGCCACAACCGAGTAATACTGCTAATTGATCATTGTAAAAATCTCTGCTCCTTTGCGCTCTCTGCGTGAGTTTTTTAGAACTTGCGAAAGTCAAGTTACTTAGTATTTGCTCCGTTCTTCAATGCCTCGCCAAAAAAGGCGAACAGCCCCGGAATGATGAATATTGCCGCAAAAATATATTCAATGTAGAAATATATCAACATACCTCCGATAAGCGGTAGCACAACGAGTATTAGCACATTAAGCAATATGTTAAGCCATTTGATTCTTGAAAGATTCATATCGTTTGGGTCTTATGGTTAATCCTTCTGTCCCGGTTCACCGTGAACTATATACTCGTCAAATTCGCTCATAACGTTTATTTAAGAATAACCCATCGACCGGTTTTGTCTGAACCTTTTCTTTCGATATAGCCGAGTTTTTTTAGATCTCTGGTCGCTCGCTTGGCAGTTGATTCGGAGATATTGAAGATCTCCATAAGTTGTGAATGGGTAATTCCCGGATTGTTTTGAATGGTTAAATAGATCTTTTTCAGCCCTTCCTTCAATTCATTTACAGTGTCACTCTTCAAATTTACAGTGTTATTTACAGTGTCAGATTGCAGATTTACAGTGTCATTTTCTTGATACTGTAAAGATCGACGATTGAGGTTGGCGATATGATGACGAAGCATCATATCTTGGACTATGGTGGAATCTTCATTCTCTCGGCTGTCAACCAATGACTGGATATATTCTCCTTTATCTTCTCTTCTTACGATAGATGGAACCAATCCCAACTGCCGTTGAATCATATTCATCACTAATCGGGTAGTGCGTCCATTACCGTCGACCCAAGGGTGAATAGTTACGAGTTGGAAGTGAGCCTCAAAACTCAGACGGTAACAAGCTGCTATATCGGTCTTGTCTATATTGGCAATTTCCTCGTTTAGCCATTTGCAGAAGTCCTCCACGGCAGATGGAACCTTGTTATAGGCAAGATAGCTTCTACCTCCGATACCTGCGCTGACGTTGCACAAACGGAACTCGCCCTTGGATGAATCAAATTGTCCGGCAATGGTGGAATATTCGCTACCAGTCCTACGCATTACGAGTGCCGATAACTGTTGCAATAGATGGGGAGTATATGTTGGATTCTCGGAGGCTATTTTGAAAGCATAAAGATAAGCGTCTTTTAGATCGACATTCATCATCTGCTCTGTCAGTGAACGCCCTTTTGCGGCAATACCCTCATCGAAAAGAAGTTGGTTCTCAATCTCAGTAACAGTAGAACCCTCAATAGCCGTAGAATGAGTAACGATAAAGTAGAGGTAGAACTTCTGATAGTCCACCTGATCCTCCACTCCCGAAGTCAAATAAGCCTTCAGAGCCTCCGCAATCTGTATGTCAAGATCCTTATCCATTACTTTATCAAAATTCTATCATTTATCAGAAGTGCCATATATTCCTATAACTTAAATACAGTTATTGCTTATATTCCAACGGGACACCAATTAGAAAGAGCAGATTACAAGCTATCACCGCTTGCTAAGCATCAGCCTTCTCCTTCTGTCTCTGTTCACCGTGAACTATATACTCGTCAAATTCGCTCATGATTTATATCGTTTCAGTGTGTAGTCTTAATCTACACAAATGTCAAATACTGTGGGACGATTGACGACAAAGATCTTATTTGTTATTCTCTTTTTCTCCTCTTCAGTAAGTTGGGTTGAATTTAAGAATGTTTCTTTCCAACGGCGTTTCATTCGGTTAATCCATTGTACTCTATACGGAGGAATTTCATCATCATACGCATAGTATAGCAATTTAGCTTCTTTAGAAAGAAGAGTCTGTGCTATTGCATCCCACCACATGCCATCAGTCCTACCTAGCGAAAGTCCATATACACATATAACATCGGCATTCTTTATGTACTGTAATGTATCAGAGTCAATGCGATGTCCTTGCATTTTATTAAGTAGAGGTTTTAAGAGATACTCTTGAACTTCGATCACTTCCCTTAAATCAGCATTAGCTATCTGGGACTTATCATTTAAACCAATTAGTGGGATGTCACTTTTTCCGTGAATATGAATAATTTTAGACAAGTTTATTGCACAACTTGAATGGTGAGCCCCTATGCCAAGTCTGATTGAGGAATTCTGATAATTTAATAATTGCTCAAAGGTACTTGTATAGTTAAAGGATATAACTTTAACATCACAATCGGAACTACCCCAATTCCCATAGAATTTTAGAAGTCTGTCTCTTTCATCTCGGCAAAAACAATTCTCGGGATGAGCAAGACTGTTTCTTAGCTTTTCAATATTAAAGTTTGACAAATCCAACTTGTTATTATCGACAGCTAAGATAAAATCTCTAAACTTATCATTTAGATCGTTATATGCCAATTCCAACTCTTCGAGAGAGGAAAAATTAGTAGTATAGTTTCCTAATGCGACCTCCAAGTCTGACCAATATTTATCCTCGGAACTAAGTTTTGCCTTTAAATGGCTTTTCAACTTTTTAACTTGATCATTATCTGCGGTGGGATCAAGACTTAGATAATAGTCATAGAAGTCCTTATATCGAGTCTTTAGCCCAATATTAATATCAAATCCGTTTCCAATTAAATATAATATATTCATAATAGTTTAGAGTTCTGCAGCTTTTTTATATTCAGTACTATTTATCTCATAATGTTCGGACTCACGAAAATATGTGTCATTTATATCGCTATCTGCATACAACTCGCTGTACCTAATGACGATATCTAATCAGATTTCTTTTCCCTCTTTTTAATGTAATAACCGGTATGTAGAAATTACTTTAGTAATTGTATAAATATTCATTCAAAATAATGAGTTAAAAATTGTTTTATAGGGTTCTCAAAATCAGATGTTAATGCCCGATTTATATTGTATTGAGACAAATTAAGTAGATAAAGCTTATTATTTATAGCGAAGATAGCAAGTTTATCATCCGGAGAAACATATTTTCGAGTAAATGGCCCAAACCAAATACGACAATCTCCTCTCGAAGAGGCTCTATAAAGAGTTGATAGTCCCTTTTCAAATGGTTTGTAAGCAAGATATTCAGTAGAAATTTCGATTTTATAATCAGGACCAAATTTCTGTTTGGAATAATCGTGAATATTAGCCTCAGATAGTATCTGCCTAAGTAAACTATTAGCATCAGCAATACTATGAGATAGCATGTTCTCGCTCATCAGTATAATAGAGAACATACACCCCATATTGTTTAATATGGTAAGATTTTTACTTACCCTGTCTTCCTTTTCATCCATATTTATCGAATATGATTAAGTATTTCATTTGCAATTGCCTTTGCCATTAATGGAGGCACCGCATTACCTACAAGAGAATACTGGGGTATATCATTTTTTCGACAATCACCTCCAGTGGTACGTTTTCCCTGAAAGACGAAAGAATCATCAAAAGACTGTAAACGAGCCATCTCTCGTACCGTCATGCATCTGAAAGAAGAATAATGTATAAAGTCATCAGGCATGGTTACGACTGTTGGCGATTGTCCGTCAGGGTCCAGAACGGTGTAATTTCGCTTGGCAGATGCAAGGCCTTCTTCTTTCAATCGTTTTTTGCATTCTGCAGTATATCCTCCTTCTTCCCCAATAATTTGTAATCGACGTCTCACTGTATCCGTTTGATAACTCGTTTGATGATTAAATAATTCTTGTTTTAACAAATTTCCTTCACTATACGCCTTATCTGATTTAGCATAAGCAGTGGGAGTTGTAATCTCAAAACGATGATTCAATCGTCCGATTCTTGATTCAATTGCATATTTTGATAAGGGTGGTAGCTCATAGTAGGCTTTAGACTCACCATTACCTATGAAATCTAAATCTCCAATTGCATCTTTCACGCTTGGAGATGAAGCATGAGTTGCTGGAATTTCTGAAATCAAAGGCTGATCCTTTCTACATCCTATGAAAAGAACTCGCTCTCTTTTTTGAGGAACTCCATAATCCACACTATTAACAACGATAGGCTCTTGAATATTATATAAATGGATTGATTCAAATTTATCTCTGAGTGAATCTATTAATCCGTCCTGAATAACTTCTTGTATTTCTCCAATTGTTTCCTCAATGGTCTTTGCATATAATTCCAATGCAGATGATATTTCATTATAACCCTCATAGTCATTATCATCAATGCTAATGTTTAATGAGTTTAGCATTTCCGATAAAACAGACTCATCGCTATAAGATTCAATAAACGCATCAATTTTATCTGCAAAGTTATCGTTATCAATATAAAACTCAGCCTTGTGATGCATCAATTCATCAATTATTTGTTGTCGAGCTTCAGAATTTTTAAGTAGAATAATTCCATGTCTTATAGTATTGATATAAGGATCACTTTTACTAATTTGATATGGCAACTCTTTAGTATATTCCTTAAATTTTGATTCTATCGCCTTTAGATATTCCTCTTTTGCTTCTGTATCATCTATAAGTTCCCATTTTAGTTTATTAATAAGGATCGAATGCATAAAGTCAGAAACTTCAGAATCGAGTGACTCTTCAACAAAAGTGATAAATTCTTTTGCTTGATTTTTATCTATTATAGAACGAATCTCGTTTAAGATGGCAGTTTTGAATGCACCATGTTCTTTAGTAAGAATACCTCTTACATTCTCCATTACGAAATACTTAGGTTTTAGCTCACTAATTACTTTCAGATAATGAATAAATAGATTATCTCTTCTGTCATATTTACGGCGTCGTCCCGAAAGGCTAAAAGACTGACAACTCGGTCCACCTGTGACCACATCAACATCACGACCATTAAGCTGAGCTTTTAGCTGTTCAATGAAATCCGGAGACATGATGTCTTTAGTTATGAACTTTGTATTCATACCAAGCTGGTAGTTATAGCGAAGTTCATGTGTCAACGCACAATTCTTGTTAATATCACTAGCCAAAAGGAATTCAAAATATTTATTAGGAGTCGAAGCTTGTAAAAAACCCTCACTGAATCCTCCGGCACCGGCGAACAAGTCTATAAATGTGAATGCGTGTTTGTCTTTTATAAATTCTTCTTTCTCTGCCATATCAATTAAGTTGTTCTCTTAAGGCTTTACGTTGCTTCTTTCTATCTTCAACCGCAAGTATGATATTTTTGCATCGTTCAAGATAGCTAAAAAAGTCGTTTTTATCCCAGACTGTCAAGTCTACCACACCCCCGGCATTATTAAGCAATTGGACGCAAGCATCTATACGATATTCCATATATTTATTGAATATATCAGATTCGTGTACAGCTAAAAAATTCATAAGTCCTTGAAGCGGTGCCCTATTACTCATTAGAAACGGAGCCGCCGCCACTCCTCTGGAACGTATATTCTGATGAGTGAACAGTCGCTCAGTCAAAGTATAATCAAAATCAGCACCATTATTACCAACTCTTTCCACTGTCGCATAAACAGACCAGTAAAGGCCATGAAGCCAATTACGAACAACGCCTTGCCCGTAAAGCCAATGTTCCTTTATATAGTTTGGATTTACTATTTCTTCCTCATCGATTTTCTCCCAACGTTTACGTACATAAGGCATCAAAACGCAATGGGACAGAAAAACCCATATTTCACGTTGAGCTACTTGTAAAGGGCTTAGATTAGGAAACGCTTCAAATAAAATTTTAGCTGCTTCAAAATCATAACGGGCTTTGTTCTTGGCATCATTAGGAGGAACGGCCGTTAACATTCGATCACATAAATCTTCTGGAATTTCAATTGGAACGTGATGCGTACCTTTCTGCTCTTCAGCAAACTCAAGCCAATTGAAATCAGGATTCTTATAATGAATCATATTATCCTCCACAGAATTTGAGAGGGTATCAACAAAGTCTTTTGTAAAAATGCGTTGTCTACTCATGGTCTTCTGGATTTAAATAATGAGAAATATGTTTAATGGCATTCTCGCGAGGACAACGGAGCAATATGTCCACGATTTCGGAGGCCTGTTCGTAGAGAACAGTAATAGAATCATCCTCCAACTCAATATCAATATCGGATAAAGATTGAATGTACTCTTTTAAAAATATACACCAATCCTTTTCTGCATAAGTGCAATCTTTAATCTTTAGCACAGCCTGCAAGAAGGCTTCCCTTACGATAAGTCCATTAGATAACCATGGATAACCTCCATCACAGGTCTCAAAATCACGATAAATGGAGGCTGGACATTCTATTTGGATTTTATCACCATCAAATTTAAAGTTAAAATTATCAATCCCATCTTTACGAACATACGATACAAAGTCACTCAAGTTTATTAAGTTATTCACGGCGCGTAGTGAAACTCGTTTTTCATCTAAAAATGCAATCGTTGCACCTTTTTCAAAATCAACTATACCCTCATAATCATCACTAACGTTCTGAAATGGAAATCCATTGATTTTATTTACTGCAACAATTGAAGCCGTACATGTAAAAGTATTATATACTGCAGAGGCGGGGAATGATAGTTTCAATGGAAGAGAGTCCGACTGTTCTTTTTGAGAGAAATATGTCTTTGAACATTCTACCACAATCTGGTATTTGGCATATCCAGCATAAATCAGTTTCTCAATATCTTCGTTCGAGTTTTCCATAGAAAGCTGGATTACTATTTCTTGACCACAGTCATCAATAGTAATCTCAAGACTAGCCTTTGGTTCGTCACCAATAAAATCCTCTGTCCATCCCCATATTGGATGTGGATATACAGCGTTCTTATCGAGTTTCATATGCATTAGGTGATAAAGAATAGTTAATAGACTTGTTTACTGGAGTAAAATATATTATGTTCGCCTGATCCTTGTACAGATTAAATCCACGAATCTCATTATTATTTTCACCACAGATATATAATCCAGCTTCAACCTTTTCAAGTTCAAGAGGAACGTTCCCTCCACCAAGTGTGGAAATGTACAATGCAAGAGAGCATCCTACACAATCCTTAGGAGAACGAATAATCAGCTTACTTGTAAACTCCGAATCAGATAATGGTATTAGTTTGAAAGCGCTTGGTAATAATTTAAGCTCTCGAAGGTGCTTAACCTCATTGTTTCCTACTTCACTATTATGATTACCATTTTCAGACTCGAATTCATCCTTTTCGATTCGTCCTGAGAATTTTTCAATAGGTGGTTTTGGACGTGGAGGAGTTGGAGGTGTCGGAGTAGGTGGATCTACGGGATCATCGGATTCCGTAGTCACAACTCTTCTTCCTCTTTTGGTCTTACTCGTTTGCCCTTTACGTTTCTTTTTCTTACTTCTCCCTGTTTCCAAAATCATCATGCCACCTCTTGATCCTTTGTTTACAGATTTTATTTCATCCAATTCATTAGAAGTTGGCCACACTGCATCCTCTTCAGTACTTTTAGGTTTGGCACCCCCGGCAAGATTAATGTCAAATGATGATAGAGATTGAAGAGAACGCTCCTCGTTTTCATTATCAGGGAAAGCTAAATTAATACAAGTTTCCACAAAATCTTTGAGTTGATTCTGTACAGATTTGATAGTCTCCTTGTCTTCTTTTGAAAGACGACGCAATTCTGCATTATCCCAATGATCATGAGTAACATCTTCGATTTTACGGAGTTCAGAACTACCTTTGTTTACGACAACAACACATTTATATCCCCTATGCTCTCTTTTACGACTCACCTCAATAGTCATGAGCTTGTCACGCATGTAGATAATCGTATCGCGAGATTTTGACTTCAGCTCGTCGCTTTTCCAAAGATAAAATGTAGCGCTAAAATTATCCCACTTCTCAGGAGTGACATCGGATGTCTTATATTTCAAATGATCATCATCTTCTCCGGCCTTTGCTACGGCTTCTGTTAAATAAGGTCTTGGACTGAAATGTACGCTAACATCGCGTTGTCTAATAGAATCAAAGACGTCATCCTCTGTATTAAAATAATGATAGATTTTATCAAGGAGATTGCTTTGAGTAAATTCTTCCTCAAAAAGATCCGCAGTAAGCTTACCCTGCCAGATAGCCATAAAGAATCCACGTAGCAGGTTTTTTTTCATTTCTATCTTTTCGTCTTCGCTGATTGCAATACCTAACACAATTGCGTCTGTTCCTGGATCAGAACGCTGTAATTCTTCGGGAATATCTTCTCCTTTTCCAGGGTGTACCCCGTTTTCCGAGTCATAAAATCCATGAGCTTTAAATCTTTGGCTTTCTATATTGTGGTCACATAACTTGACCACACCTTCGCAAAAAGCATCTCCTTTTATTGTTAGTGTGCTATATATCACAGCATTAATGGCTGAGTTGACAAAACCCACGGTTTTGCCAAGCCCATGACTGCCTCCGGATGAATTCTCTGGCTTATAGCTGGCACAACTTTGACGAACACATGCATTAAAACCACTATTAACTCCAGTTTTAAATTCATCCATATAAGGCATACCCGTGGTGTTAAAATCGGAGAAAACCAAGGTCGGAAGTTCTCCACTTTTTATCCAATCTTTTAATGCGTTGATCTTAGGAGGATAAGGGTTCCTTCCATTATTATTTTTTTCGCAACTTTTGGAGGCGGCTTCAAGATGAGGCAGCAATTCTTTAGTGAGATTCGGAAAATTATCAATATTTAGGCTTAATGTGGAAACCTTAATCTTAACAGGATCGCTAGATTTCTCATCATGTGCGTCCAACGAGTTTTGGGTATATTCCCTTATTAGATTGCGAAGGGCATATTTCTCAAATTGAGGGAATGACGCATCTTCACTGCCTTGGCCCATATCTAATTCGCCTTTAGGAGCGAAAGTCCATTTATAGTTTTTCTCCATAATTATTATTTGAAAGCAAACGTAGGTCTAGAAGCTTTGTTAAACTCCTTAATATAAGCGGCACGTGATTCCTTAAGTGCTTTGCTAATTTCATTGTACATAAATTCAACATCATGCTCATTATACTCATAGTTGCTACGATTGGCACAATTAGCAAGAAGTGATAAGGTATCAACAATTTTCTGGACGCGTCCAGAGGCAACCTTCTCAAACCGCTGTCTTTTCTCTGATTTCTCCATTATTGTAATAAAAATAATTTATAGTGCAAATTTAGATAATATTTTTTACATTTCAAAATTATTGCCAATATTTTCAAAATATTGTGCAGAACTCTTCCGCCCGGGAAGGCGGAATATACCGAAAGGCTGCTTAGGATTTACACATTCTTCGCAGGCCTTTTGTGTTACCCCTAATTCCATTTTGAACTTTAACTAAAAATTTGTAATTTTGCATTATGATTGAAACAGACCGAATGATTCTTCGCTCATGGAAGCCGGGGATTTGCATTTGTTTACTGAGATGAATAAAGACGCTCGTGTTATGCGTTATTTCCCTGCAATCCTGACAGCAGAACAAACGGAATCATTCTACAATAGGATTCAATCGGAGTTTGAGCATCCCAACTTATCGTCCGATTCTCCTTTGCGAACGCACGTGCTATATCAAATTGAGTTATAAACTGCGATGAAGAGGGTTATTGTAATCGGCTGTCCCGGCGCAGGTAAGAGTACATTTACTCGCAAACTTGCGGCGAAAACGGGATTGCCGTTGCATTATCTTGACATGATTTGGCATCGGGCTGACCGCACGGTTATTGGACGTGAAGAGTTTGATAGGGAGTTAGACAAACTCGTAACGGAAGATGAATGGATTATTGATGGTAATTACGCTCGAACACTTCCCATGCGTCTCGCTCACTGTGACACAGTGTTTTTCTTTGATTTACCGTTGGATATATGTATCGAGGGTGCTAAATCACGACTTGGAAAGAATCGTGTCGATATGCCGTGGGTGGACGATGAATTAGATCCCGAATTCTTACAGTGGATTATAGATTTCCCTCGTGATGTTGCTCCTGAAATTGAGCGTCATCTGAAAAACTTTGATAAAACCATAATCCGTTTTCATTCAAGAGAAGAGTCTGACGAGTTCATCGAGACGTTGAAATGAAAATAGCGGATAACTCTGATTGATATGTCAGTGTAATCCGCCTATGATGTTATTGATAGGATTATTTCTTGTTTATAATTCCGGAGTTGATGTTACCGTAGCGCTGGAAGTGTGCAAGCAGTTTATCCATTTGGTCAACTGTGTGGATCGGGATTCTCTCTTTTGTTGATTTGCTTTCGCGTAATATTTGTTAGATAGTGCGAACATTGGTGCTCTCAAATGGTTTCTCAAACACTTTCTTAACAAAGCGGGCGATAACACCACCTTGCAAGCGTAAGAATTTACCTACGTTGTAACCAAGGTGCTTTAAGTCTTCTTTTGTATGATGATTGCTGCGCAGATTTACAGGCGTGAATGGCGGAGTGGTATTAACAGTCCAGATCTTTGCATTGTGGTGTAGCTTGTGCAGCTCATCGACTTCCAGATACGGCTGCATCATGTGGGTTATGTAGGCACATAGAAATTCTATCTGAGCAAGACTGAATTTCATATCTTCCTCTTGAAGTTCCTTATGTGCGGTTTCGCATTGTTTCTTCTGAACAAGAATCTCATCGGGTATCTCACCATGCTCCTTTCGTATTTCGTATGCTTTCAGAGCCTCTTCAAGTTCTGTAAGGAAGTAAGGCTGACCATCTGCTGATACATATACGTCGTGCTCTTCATGTTCAATGAGAAATTTTCCATTATCTTGAGGAACACGATTCTGAAAACCGATTGATGAGAAGCAGCCGACGGGAGTGCCATAATGAGGCTGCACTCTGACGTGAGTATTTCCGCATTTAATCTCCTCTTGAATATTGGCAGGCTGTAACGATAACCATTCGTGATATGCTTCCTCAATTTCATCAAATGATTTACCCTCCATGTATTCCTCAAAGGATGGACTGTTGTCACCATGAGGAATAAAGGTTTGCCTATCTATCGAGTTTTCTTCGGGGAGATCATCTTCCGGATTGTCAAAATAGTCTTTTCCTGCTAATATCTCATCGTCAGAGAGCCCTTCGCCAACATAAGCTTCAGAGCCATCAGCAAAATGGACATGACACATTCCATCGCTACATTCAATAACCTCAAATTTGCGACTTGTTGATTCTTTAGCAAATTCACCATCTTCTACACGCATGTCATCTTCAACAACATAAGCGATAGGCTCACATTGCATCATTTCAACTGATTTATCATTTACGTGTATTGCAACATGTTCACCACTTGGCGTCTCTGCAACCATAACTGAAGATGTACGCTGAGTAAACAATCTTTTGAAGATTACTTCAAATACTGGTTGGAGACTGAAATACAATCCGACAAGAAGAATAAAGAAAACGTCAAAAAGGATGTTGCCGGTAAATTCATCAGTGCCAAAACGGTAAATGGCGGCATGTCTGCCAAGCAGAGCTATGATGCCGCATCCGGCAACTACTGCACTCCAGATAATCATTTTGTCCCTGGTAGGGGGGAGCGAAGCTCCTCAATCGCGGGGCGTGTCTGTCATTTTTGAATTTTATAAGTGAGAATTAAATGTTTTAACTCTCTAATAGACAATTTAACCCCGCGATTTGTTCACATTTCGAGCGGAATTGTTATTCCGAGCCTACTAATGCAATCGCACGCACAATATATCATATAATAGCTAAAACAATTAAAATTATTTATTATACGGTATATTGAGCCGTAAATAATATCATATAATAGTCAAGGAAATACGTCTGCCAAGTCCTCAGAAATGAGAAATAGGGTGGTGTGCTGCGCATCAGCGTTGCTGTTATGGCGTCGGTCAACACGGTAAAGAATGCTATTTATCAGCATATCTCATGATTTATCTTTCTTTATACGCCTAAGTGGGCAAAGGTCTATAAGTAACTTATCGGTTTCATCTGGTGTAAGTACACTTTCAAGTGCTTCTGCCAGTTCCTCTTGTCTGGGTTGTCCAAAAGTAAGGCGATAAAGTCCTAAAATCTTCATCATTTCAGAATATCGCGTTATATCCTGACTGAATTGATATAAAGGAACGATTCTCTCAATAGAGACTCCATTTGAATCAAAATGCCATCCAGGCACAATGTCACAAGGGAATTTTGCAAGTTCTTTGTCTTTACTTGCCAATTCAAACAATTTATCCCATGGTTTTTCTTCACCATTAATTGATGAAATGTATTTGTCTGCAACTCTTTGACGAATCACTTTTCCACGAAATCTATTAATTCTTCCTTCTCGTTGCTCAAAATCTATTGAATTATTTGGAAGATTCCAATGGATTATTTTTCTGCAATACCAATGAAAATCCAATCCTTCCTGTCCTATGCTTGTTGTAGCCAACACAAAAGGTCTGAACGGTGAATTAAAAGCCTCGCGAATATTCGTTGCACGGACTTCACTTCCTTGGTTACTTTTTGCGTTTACGCCAAAAGCCGCCGCGTAGTGAGAGCGGAGATAATGCCGAACATCATTATCATCAGGTTCTTTTTTGCAGAAACTGGCAGAATCGTCAACTTTTAGATTAGTTGTACGCATAGACAGGACATTGCATATGGATTTACCCATTTCAATTGGATTATCATATTCGTTCAAGAGCATAAAAACATATTCATCCAAGACAGCCTGAATATTACCGTCGATACAATATTGTATGACCTTTTGCCAGTAATCAAGAGATTTCTGCGGATATTGCAATTCCAAAATAGCTATGCTTTCAGGTTTGTTGAACAGATCTATAAAGGCAAGTCCTATCTGGAACGCTGTGGATAGAACATCATTTGAAGTGTCAAAATATCTTTTCAATGCTCTGTATGCACATATTGCAGGCGAACCTAATGATAGTTGCACCATTAGTTTAGCTTGCTTTCGGATTTCCTTAGAAGAAACCTTTCTTGGAAAGACTGGCAATTTAGGTTGCTTCTTGTCAAGGATTGAACGTAGTTCTCTAAGATATTCTTTCGTAAGTATAGTATCTATATTCCTTTTTGAGATTGGATTTTCTATTTTGTTCAACCAGCTATTCTCGAATGCCTGGTCATTAACCATAGGATATGCCCAGCTGATGTGAGTATTCTCCCTGTCATTGTCATTTCCATAGATTTCACAGAAACTGGTAATCTGTTCGGCTTGTTTCGGGTATAGTTCTTCTATAATATCCCTCGATGACTTCTTTGAGTTGACGAAGCCCAAAGGATCGGTTATTTGTTCTATATAACGACTTGGATATGCAAGCAAGAGTGTAGTCATGTTTTTCAATTCACTTGCAAAGTTAAGGCGTCGGTATGGTTTTCTAGCTTTATCACCCTGCGAGGCAACACGCTTATCGGCGAAATACTTCGCACCTTCTTCTTTAGGCATCATTCCAATGCTTTGCTTCTCCGCTTCATACGACACCAGTGTGGCAATCATTTTAGGCACTAACTTCCACGCAGAGAAAACTAAGGTTTTGGTGAAATCCTTTTGTCCCTTAAAAGCTCCATCCAGATTATAATAACTCATTGATGGAGGACTCCATAGGAGCCTTGAATCCCTGCGCATTCCTTTCATCAGTAGGTTGAGTTTGCCATTAGGCCAATGTCCATTTTTAGGGAATTCGTATCTGTTAATCTCCGCCAGATTAACGAATGCATTCTTAGATAGGGGAATAGACACATCTGATGCCTTTTCCCCAACTTTATAGTCTCGAAGAAATGACATGGCGTAAGGTGCGGACTTTGCATAATCAATGGGAGATGGAGCATTCTCCTGTCTGCGTTCGTAAATGCTTTTGAATACATTGTCTAAATGCAAAAAATCCTCAATTCCCTGCTTGGTGACAGGAAGAGGACTATCTTCCTTAGGAACAATCATTGCATTGGGATCATTTGAAGCAATGATTTTCTCTGTCCTGACTATAACTCTGTAATAGACATCCTCTACGTAATGTTTAAGTTTCTGTATTTCATCCAGGACCGGCTCCTTGTCTTCTATGTTTTTAAGCGATAGCATTCTTGAAAATATACCACTTCTCGCTTCTTCATAACGATGCCAATCAATATCGGTTCCTTCATACAGGAATTGAAGTACTCTCTTCAATTCCTTGTAGTGTTGTTCATTATTTTTCTCATCATGTTTGTTGGTGAAAGCCTTAAACGGTGTTGCACTGAGCATAAGCACTTTTGCATTTTGATGAGAAAACACTTTCTGTGCAATAGTTGCCTGCTCACTGGATGACTTGGTATCCAACAGCTGACTATAGCGTTGAAACTCGTCCATGATGAAGATGTCAGCATCCATCAAAGAAAGACATACATCTGTCAGTGTCCGGCGAAGTTTCCCGATTGTCTCCGCATAAATATCCCACATTTTATCAGTTCTTCTATCAAACCGTGTCGCTACAGTTCTGATGAAATCCAACAGTGTCATCTTCCCATCCAGTCCATAGTGTCTGTAGCACTCCGGGCACGAATACTGGTCTACATATGACTTGCCAAGAGATTCAATATAAAGTTCCGGGAAATTGTCGCGTAGCCGTTTCCTAAGGGAAGATGACTCGTACTGTGGTTGCCAAGAGCCTTCTTTTAATCTCCAGAACCCTTCCATCAATTTGCCGAAACGCACTTTATGTTTCCTTATCTCCGGATCCTTTTCCAGGATAGCATACAGCATTAATCGTTCTTCCTTAATACCGAGTGTTGAGGCTTCATTGAAAGAAGTGTCGGGGGTCAAGGAATAGATACAAAACTCAACATTATCGTAGTATGGTTTATAAGCCAGCAGTGAAATCCTGTTCACCTGACTTACCACACAACGCTTATCTTTTGTGAAGTTGACCTTTTTAAGATTTTGAGCAGATAACTGTTGATTGGAGCATATATAAAAAACATTAAAACTTTTCTTTTCCCGGCATTTACACTTTTGCCATCGGTCGAATGCCTTTGCTACAAGACCTTTTGCTATCCATGTCTTTCCAAGACCAACTTCATCTGCTACAAGCATACGGTTTTGGCCTTCATCATACATCCTATGATAAAGGTAATCTACCGTAGCACGTTGAACATCACTCAGTCTGTGTTCAACTTCAAGGATCTGTTCTTCGTATATCATTTTGCATAAGGAGCAAACAGGTTCCACATGTCAATAAACGCTTTGCTTAACAACGGTTTCCCATTCTTGTCTTTAGCTTTACGGAGCTTTTCAATATTGTCCCTGATGTTTTTCAATGCAGACCTATTGCGACTTGTCGCTAACAAGAGCTTTTCATAGATAGGAAGAGAACAATCCTTCCACACTGAATTGTCATTATCGCAGGAATGTACTGTTTTTAACTGCTTACCAATATTCTGTTGCCATTTATCTATTTGATCATCAAGACAAAACATCAGATAGCGCATCAGTTTTTCTTCGCTGTCCAAAATTTCAGACATGATTTTACCATGTCTTTCAGCCGGAATCTGAACAGGCATCTGAATCAAAAAAGTCTTTTCTTCGTCTGATCCTAAACATATCTTTACGCGAAGGAACGATGATAACTGCTGACAAAATTGTCCGCTAAACTTATGTCTGTTTTCTTTTTTAAGACACCAGATATCTATGTCTGACGAGAATAATCTTAATGAAATATTCACATCCGGATAATTCTGCCAAAATTCACACCATGCTTTATCATCGGTATGGATATCCATGGAATATTTCCCATTTTCCTCCTGTTCTATTGTGCCATTGAAATTCAAGTGAGAGAGATCGAAAATCATCTCTCTTTGTATCCGGCGTTTCTCCTCTTCGTTGGAATCCTTTACCGGTTGTTCTTTTATTCTGTAGGGAGTGACAAGAGGTGCGTTCGGGTCTAATAATGAATTCAACACCTCTTCTACAGATGTGCCTTGTTCAAGACTCCTCAATTGTAACTGTGCTTCATAATTTGACCTTAAGCCTGCTTGTGTGCAGTTTGTGGATCCTATGAACCAATTGTTAAAGCTATACCAATCGCCATCAAACCGGAATTTGGCTATGAATATTTTTGCGTGGAGACTGATGCCGTGGCTTATTACGGATTTGTCACCGGTTTCATTTTCCTCATAATCTAAGGCTTCCTCCAACATGCTATTCCACATATAGCAATCCCATCGCTTTAAGGAATCAGGCGCGCATTTATCCATCTCATATTCCCGGCTGATTAAAATGGGGCGCGTAACCTTACATCTAGAAGAAAGCATATTAAGAGTGGTGTCATCAATGAATGGACTAATTACAAGAAGTTCTTCATAAACCTTATCCTGCAATAGTGGAGATTTCAATTGTCCAAAAACATGAGGCCGGAAAATAGAGGTTTTCCCTTTTCGGTCAAAAGGGAAGGGAGGCATGAATCTTACCCGTTTTAACTCTTTGGTAAATTGCCTGATTATATCTCTTCTTCCTGTTCTCTCCATCAATTCTGTCATCATCATAGTCAGGGGAACGTTATCCGAGATTTCTTTATCTGTCGGATGGCTCTCCATAGCGACAGCAATATCAAAATCTGTAGCTGCCGTGAGATTTCGGCTCATAGTTACGAGCCGATATTTGAAATTATGCCCAGATGCGGATTTGTCTCTATCGTTTTTCTTAGTATAGCGAATGAGCCATACTTTAGGATGAAAATTTATGTTTGGAGAATCCAAGGTGATATTCCAGATATTCTGATCAAGAAATCCCATTAGCATGGAATATCCGCAATGTGATGTAATGTTGTTTTCGTGAACAAATATAAACATCTTGTTTCTTACTTTGTCCAAGGAATCCAACATATCCGCACGAAGATTATTCTCATCCGTACTTTCCGAATGGTATTTAGCATGGAATAACGACAAAGGCACACTCATCAATACTTCAAGGTCAAGGCTGTAAGTAGTACCGATAGCCCATGAGGTTTCCCACCCGTCATCCGGCATGAGGGCTCTGCCATAGTCCATCCGATTATTATGACTCAATATATCCATCTGTTAAACCTCATTAGCGAGTCCGTCGTAAATATCTTTGATCACACTTAAAGTCGACATGTAGCGATAATTGATGAGATACAACCCTAACCATTGCTGTTTATTCATCTCTTCGATTACTTGTCCCTTTTCAATCTTGACAAATCGGCTCTTCGATTTCTTATTCCATCTTTCCTGATGTTCGGTCAGACTGCATAATTCAGATTCGATCTGAATCCAATCAGAATTGTTTTTAATCAAAATCTGAATCTCATTCAAAAATTTTCGAGTCGGAGTCTTAAGATTTGTTCCTCTTATACAATCATCAATATGGAAACCGTCAAAGTCAATCATCCGATCCGATAGGTTGCAAAGCCAGTCAATTCCTTCAGAACGTAATTTGTCTATAAAATCAACACGAGCATTTACTTTACTCCATAATTGTATGTTGTATGCGATATGAGCGCCATGCAGAAATAGTGCCATATCATGTGCTTTGATAAGATTCTTACGAAGTTCTTCATTTGATATCAGATCAATCGAGCTTTCAACAAAATGTATAAAGGCATTATCTAAATACTTCGACTGCCTGGATTCTTCTAATGCGCTGCTATATTTAGTCCATAGCTTGCTATTGGCAACTAATGAGGTAGGAAGACTATCTTTTAAATGCAATTGAAGTCTATCACGCAAGGTCTCGGCTTCTGTACGAGTAAGCCTCAACCCATTGTCTGTTATGAATTGCCGCCAATTACTGTCGTATGACACATTTTCACATATTGTCATATGATTCTCTCCTTGCTCTTTTACGGGATCATCACCTCTGTCACTTGACAGAAGTTCATCCATAAGAGAATGCCTGTCTGAAAGAATTTGATCAATAGAACCCTCTGATTCCAGTAAATGCAGATGCTGCATACCATTCCAATAGATTTCAGATGGCTGACGTTTCAGATTGCCGTCCTTTTTATCTTTGCCAAAATAACTTTCGCCTGATCGTTCCGGATGGTTTTCATAAAATCGAATGATGATACGATTGGTATCAACCTCAGCATTATGAAAATAATCCATTCCGGATTGACGCTTTGTCTGTTTTTTCTCCTTCTCCAATAGAATATACGGAGTAATAAAAAAATACTTCGCCCTTGTATAGAGTGTAGAAAAACCTGGAAACAGTTTGTTTGACATTGCATCTCGAATCATGCCGATTCCCAATTCGTCAACAACGCCACCCATTCCCATTATATCCATGAATCGTTTTACCCTGTTACGGTCTTTTGGGGAGAAATCAATCCAGCCTATTTGTGATTCCATAATCTATTTGTATCTGTTAAATGTCTCACATGCACTTTAAATATATTGGTTCTAAATAAGTAGTTAAGTGCGATACGCTCCTATTTCCAATGACTTATGATGACTTGGCTATCCAT
The DNA here is from genome assembly GCA_029062005.1 of Muribaculaceae bacterium. Lineage (GTDB taxonomy): Bacteria > Bacteroidota > Bacteroidia > Bacteroidales > Muribaculaceae > Lepagella. The sequence continues at coordinate 21,362 of JAIDQZ010000026.1, forward strand.
TTCATTTATCGAATCGTGGTGCGAACATATCAATGTCGCGTTGTGGTAATCCGAGCCTTCGCGCTTCGCTACGCCATGATTTCATTGCTGATTTTACTTCATCAATGATGGTTTTTGCTTTTTCAGTTGATAGCAAGTAGTCTCCGGCTGATGCCAAGAGGATATTCAGGTCTGATTCATTTGTCGAGCGGTTAATCAGCAGGCTTTGGTTGTCTGAAAGGGTAGGATTGATGTCGTATGCAGGGGATAGTTCCCAACCTTTGCGCGTCAGTAGAAAACCATGATTGCGGAAGTGGTCATCGGAGTTGCCTACTATGATGTAGAAAGCTACTCTACGATACAGTTCCTCTAAATTATGTTCGACATTACTTCCATGCTGGATTATGAAATCAACAATATCGGTATAGCCATAGCCGGTTGACGCGTTGTCTCCATCGGTCAGCCCGAGGAGAGTCAATGCTGATGCGAAATGTATTCGTTTTCCTGTCTCGTTTCGGTCAAAGCGTTTTGAGAGCAGTATATGATAATCTTCTCCCGGTATTGTATTGGTCTCTGCCACATTTATTCCGGCTTTTTGTCCCATGACATGACAGAAATGTTCCCATAATCCGACATCATAATCATCTTTGCGTGATGGAAATTTTGCAACTGTCAATCTACCATCTTCATCAATTACTGACGCTTTCGGTCTGGCACCACCAAGAGATGTGCCGGGATGCAATAACTGTGCGAGCCATTTCTTTGATGGCAACAGGTACTTTTCCTCACTGGCTTCAATCTCATGGGCTGCGTGCATCAGTTCTCTGACACTTGTCAACGGTGGCACTCGCAAATTTGCCTCGCAATTTATGAACTTGCCACCGGCTGTTTCTGCAAAGCGAAATCCGCCCATGCGTGAATCGTCATCAATACCCATAAGGTAGTCAAAAGATGTAAGACGGCGCACTGAACGTTTTTCTTCAGAAGCGGTAATCTGCTCCCGACGGTTCAGAAGTGTCCGTCCCCATCGGTCAGGTAGTGCATCAGAAAAACAGCCAAATATATCCCTGTCTGGACGAGTATATTGTATGCCGGGATAGTTTTGTAAATCTTCACTGAGGAATACATCGCCATATTTTGCAAGCCATTCCTTGTCATATGAAAATCCGTATGTCTCGCTACCACGTACCGAGTCACACGACAATTCTCCAATCAACTGGGAAGTATCGAGCCAATCAAAATCTGCATATACATATAACTTCTTCATAACTTATTCTTTCTTTGATGCGCGTTGACGATGTTTGAGGCTTAAATCCTGTAATGTGCGTCCGAGGGTATCCTCCTTTGCTAACAATAGAAGATCATCGTCAAGTTGCAAGGCATAGAGAACACGGGCATAGATACCGATTGAAACGGTCGGAGAACCTTTTTCAATGCGGTTTATTGTAAGAGGCGAACAGGTTGCACGTTCAGCAACCTGAGCTATAGAGAGGTTGCGACGCAACCGGGCAAGCTTAATCTGCTCGCCCATAATCGCCATTTTTTGCTCCAGTTTTCGGGGCAAACTTGTCCCCATTGTACTCTTTGCCATGCTCAATATATATTTTAATAGTGCAAAGATAGTAAAAATATTTATTATATGATATATTGAGCATGGTATTTGTTGATTTAATCGGTGTTTTTGCGGTTCATTTTCTGAGAATTTGACTTTTGAGGAACTTTATTATTTGAGGGTGATTGAGTTGGCGGCGTCGCGTTTTTTCTGATTTACTACGTCGGCATAGATTTGAGTTTTAGCTACGTTTTTATGCGTTAGCATTTTGCTGACGGTGTAGATGTCAGTGCCGTTGCTAATCAGAAGAGTAGCGTAGGTGTGCCTCAGTCCGTGAAAGGTGATTTTCTTCTTGATTCCGGCATCTTTTAGCTATTTCTTGAATGGCTCGCGTGTATGTGCCCGGCTGAGACCTTTGAATACCATTCCTCGTCCTTGTTCACCGCAGTAGGATAGAGCTTCATCACTCAGCGGTAATGTCGCTTGCGTCTTGGTCTTTTGTGTGCGGATTCGCATACAGTAGCCTCCATCGGGAGATAGTTCTATATTCTCCCAACGCAGTTGCAGGATGTCGCTTATTCGCAGACCTATCATGCAGGCGAAAAGAGAAGCACGTTTCAGCACGTCCACCTTGCAAGGTGTTGCCGCCAGACGTTTGACCTCTTCGATTTCAAGATAGTTGATTTTCGGTTCTTCCCAATCTATGCGGTCAAGGTGATCGTTGATGTTTTCTCTTAACCAACCTTCTTTATGGGCGAGTTTCAGCAATGCCCGAAATGTTGACCAATACCCGGCGGCAGAATTGAGGGATATGAATTTGTCGGACTGTTTCACACGGATTTTCAGGATGTATGTTCTGAAGTCATTGCACAGTCCAATCGTTACATCTTTGATGAGACAGCGACCGTTGCAGAAGTCCTTGAAGTGCTTATAGACGATTTCCCATTTCTGATATTTCACTTTGGTTTTATCATGGAAATATTCCAGAAAGTCTGCTTGCTTCTTGGTGCGATCAAGAAAGCCGTACTCCTCGTTGATGATTGCCAATTCTTGCTCGGCTCGGATGCCACGTGCTTTCAGCATGATTTCTTCATTGTAGTCACGCTCTAATCGGTCTTTCGGTTCGCCATATACAGACCGAGGAACTCCCGTCGGCTCATCTTCTTGATGTGCGGATTCCAGATGGGAGGGTGGTAGTCGAGGTAGAGCGATACTTTGCCGCTGCGCAGTTTCTCCTGTCGGAGAGTTACTTTTACAATAGTTGCTGATTCCATACTTGTTTGTTTTTGATTTATAATGTTTATGGTAAATGGTGGTTGCCCAGTGAGCAAAATCACCGGATTATAACTCTGTTTTGGGTTTGAACAAAGCCTCTAACTCTTTGGCATTCAGCTTGACATACTTTTCACTCCTGAGCTTAGTTATTTTGTATGTCTTGACGTAGTGATAGAGCTGGTCGCGTGTGAGCGAGTATTTCTCCATAGCTTCCGCCATTGAAATAAACTCAACGTCTTCGGCAGATTTGGCTCCTTTCGCCACATCAAAGTGATATTTGGAGTAGAATACTTTTGACCCCTCTTTACGTTTGGGGATACCAACTTTCGACACAAGGCAGTAGATAGCTGACAGTGTCATTCCATATTTAGACTGAATATCCTCCACCGAGTACCACTCTGTAATTTCTGGATTTTCCTTTATCGCCGAGAAAAGGCGGTCGATGTGCGACTTGCTGAAATATGCCTTACCTCTGATGATAGTCTTAGGCACATTGTTCTCAGCAACCACCTTGTAAATCCACGAATCCTTAACGCCATATTTCTCCCGGATGTCCGCACGGGTATAAAGTTCGGTGATTACAGTATGCTCCTTCGGTTGTCTATTTGTATATGGGGAACCGTCAAGCATCGTCTCTATGCTTGTCCGTTTTATTAAAGTAAGACGGGAGCTGAGTTTTGACGCAGTTAAGGAACCTCGGTGTATCAGTTTGTACACACCTTGTCTTGTCATGCCAAGAATCTGCCCGGCTTCGGCTACGGTCAGATAATCTTTCTCTTTAAGTTCAGAATTCTTAGGAGAAGGCACCGCCTTTGACAATTGGATTTTTTGCTGTCTCAGTCTTTCCTTGTAGGCGTGTTCTGAGCACCGCTTTGAACAGAAGCGGGTAACGGTGGTCTGGGCGGTAAATTGTTTTCCACACCACTCACAAATTTTCTCAATTCTAATGTTGCTACTCATTTCTTTTTGTGGAGATTTCTCCGTTGTTTGTAAATGTTCGTAAACCATTGACAACTATTGTCAACTTTCTCCACCACCTTGCTGACGCGAGGGGTGAAATGAGTCGCTGTCGTACAGAATCCGTACAAAATGGTGCATAAAAACGCCTAACACTGACAGTTATCAGCATTAGGCGTTCTCGAATGTATTAAGTTTTATCGCTCAGTAATAGTCAATTGCTATCAATACAAATCATTGACGATCAACTGATTACTTGCCGATGCAGTGTGGTAAACTATCGTTGAATCAAGGAATTACAGTTTAAAAGGTTCAACCTCAATTTCTGTAAGTAACTGAATTACAAATCGTGAGTGGAAACTTAGTGCATGTCGGCGAAGCCAGTACGCGTTGCCGTAGGCAAAGTTATCCACCGTCAAAGTAAAACCATTGTCTTTTTCTTTTATCCGAAGACTATCTCAGTCTCCATCTTCAAGCCACTCATGGCTTGCTGCTTTCAGTTACAAAATTAGCAAAAATCTATAGATACACAATGGATAGATTCTATATTGTTTAGTAAAAATACTCATATATCCCATATATTAAGAATTGAAAAAATCGAGAATCTCTTTGACAAATGAAACTAATACAGGTGAAGCTTCCTTTTTATGAATTTTTTCTAAGGCAGGTACTATCCATTTATTTTTTTGTGTAGTACCAACTGCCATCCATCCCTCCAGTTCTCCAACTGGAACTATGAAAACTCCTATGGATTTCAGTTTATCAAGCAAATATTTAACCTCATCCCTAATGTTATCATCAAATCCCGTTATTCCTTTTGATTTAATCTCACTCCAAGAGGTTATCCCTTTTCTAATTCTGTTCAAAGCTCCTTTCGCTCCATCAAGAGAATGTTCCTTTTTCTCTAATTGAACTAAAAGTGTTTTGATTTCATTCGTCAATTCCTCAAGGGCTTCATTATCAGACTTTCCTATTACAGTAGAAGCAATTTTGTTTCGGAGATTAATAATTTCTTCAGTAATGTTTCCGGTCATGGACATAGATGCTATTAACTTGGTTAGTTGCTCCTCACTATTAAGCGCATCAATGTCGGCTATTACAGCTACTGGAATACTTGCATCTTTTAATAAAGTCGCTACGGTATGAAGAGTCTGCTTATTTTGCGAGTGGATAAACAGCACGTCTTCGTTAGAATTGTGATTTATTGTAGCCACACTTTGATAAACAGCTCTATCCGCATCAGCTTCACATACTACAACACCTCTGTAGAAAACACTCTCCACCACTCGTTGGCTTGAAAGCAAAGGATTTTCAAATAGGGCTTTAGTCGAATTTGATTGTAGAGCAGTAAAAGTTGTATTGTTTGCAGATCTATTTAATCTATAAATATCCACGTTATTTCCACTTGCCAAAATCCCTGACAAGAAGTTTGCATTATGTGTACTTATAAGCAACTGACCTTCAATAAGATCTTTATGATCTCCAATCCATTTACCTAGAAATCTCGCTTGAGCTGGATGAAGAAAAGCTTCTGGTTCATCTAACAAAACAATACGACCTTTCGAAAATAGTAATCCTAGTATAATACCAACTAAACTTCTGAATCCATCGCCCTGATCTTCAATTTTGGCTAAATCTTTAGTAATGGGATATGCTTTTCTTGGATCATCTGGAATATCTGGCATCTTTTCAGCGACTCTTAAACTAAGTATTGTCATTGCACTATAATCTAATGCAATATCCATTTTAAAAGCATCTTTAAAGGCATTCTTAATTATTGGATCAATTTGATTATCTAAAAATAATGATTGTAATAGGTTGGTAGGATTATTTGTTTCTGGGTTAACTGAACTAACAGAACTTGCTAATGACAACCTATTGGAAGAGCTTAAATCGGAAACAAAGAATTTTGTTAGATATCCATATATGTACTCTTTCCGACTTTGCTCAGAATTATATAACTGCGCATAATAATTATAATCAAAATCGCAAGTGTCATTATTTAAAAGGTTGCTACACAGTCCGGATATTACTTTATGTCCAAGCGTATTTTTACTGTCTGATGTGTTCATCCTTTTTAAAAAGGAATCGAAATCATTATCCCATTCAAGTTCTATATCATTAATAATGACTGCTCTTGCCTGGGACCCTCTTTCCAAATAACTTTTAATATCTCTTAGTGTTTGAGACTTTCCTACATTATTAGGTCCAACCAAGACGGTAATGTCATTTATGTTGAGATCAATACCATTCCTGAGCTTTATTGTTTTAATTTTCATAACCTTAACCTGTTGTAATTATTCGATATAAATGTTTGAGTGGATAGCCAATTTCCATAAGTATGCCGGCTATAAGAATTACTGATATTCCTCAAATCTTAATTTTTAGTTATCATTGAGTATAGGTATATGTGGTCAAGAACTGTTTCAAGTCTAGGGTGGAAGTCCATAGAATCAATGGCGGTCAGTCTCATCCCGGAATATAGCATTTGGCATGCATCATCTGTCATTGTGTCTTCTTGATCAATCCATTCCTCAGGAGATTCACGTGTATTTATTAGATGCGCATATCTTCCATATAGACCTAAGATTTGCCCTATGAAATAATTATAATCATCAAGATAATTGGGGAATATATTGATAAGATTTATGTATAGATCCTTTATACTATACTTCTTATGCTCAATCTCTGATAATATTAATGGTTTAAATTTATGAAGCAATAGGAAGAATGCCACATATTGGGCATAATCCTTTACAGAGAATGAAGAACAGATTATGTATAAATGCCCATAGAATTTTTCAAGTTGCCTTAATGACAATCCGTTTTGGTGAGCCATATTTACAACAATCTCATTTATTTCATCCTCTTTTATTCTATCGAAATTAAAGAAAGGTTTAATTTCAAATTTTTCAGAAAGATACTCGCAATATGATTTATAATTGGGAGCGGGCAGATTGAATTCAATATCGATGAATCTTCGAAGGTATTCTTCCGCATCAATATCTGGCGAATGGAAGTATCCTTTAACGGAGTTACGGAGATGTTTTTTATCTAAAGATAAAACGAAAACAATATCAGGAATTGAGAAACAGTGTTTTAGACGTTCCAGAACCTTTACAGCATAGTGCGGATTACAACGATCCAATTCATCAATAAAAAATATTATTGGTAGTTGACACATCTCATCTTTTACATATGAGCCCTCAATATACTCAGATAAAGACCGTTTGAAGTCATTTAGCCCTTGTTCCTTTTCCCTGTAAGCTTGTAATGATTCTCCTCCGATTTTGGCACATTCATCTATTGATGCCTTTACGGCATCTTTTAAAGAGTCACTGTCAATTCCTGTTGTCTTGTGCAAAGCTCCTTTTACAATTTCTGCTGTACCAGCTATAAGAATTCGTCCTAGATTGGATTTGATGGCTTCTGGTAATTTTTTTCTTTTTCCAAACTCTGATAATAACGCGCATAGTGGATCATCTGCATAGTCCGATTCCCAAGCATTGAAGTGCAACGTTACAAAATGTTCCTTTCGCAATAAACAGGAAAACATTTTTATAAAGGTTGTTTTACCTGTTCCCCAAGGAGAATCTAGTGATACAACAGCACCTTTATCGAACTTCTTGAATATATTTTTCAACATTACAGCTACTTGCTTCCTGTTAAGTTTATCATATTTGAATGGATCATTCTCTGGAATGTCTAATTGTAATGAATAAAAATCTGCCATAAGAAATTTCGCTTTTTATGTAGTTTCATAGTTAAGGATTATATCTGCCCCAAAGTGTAATTTTTATTTTAGGATAATCCATTTGCCATTTTTTCTAGAACCTTCTCTCTTAATAAAGCCAAGTCTCTTCAGTTCTCTTATTGAACGTGTAACTGTGGATTCAAAAATTTTAAGAATTTTCATAAGTTCTGTTGCTATAATTTCAGGTTGACTTACAATTTTATTATAAACATCTTGAAGTGTTCCGTTCAGTTGGTTTATACCGTCATTTATACTGTCACTATCAACTTTAATACCGTCATTAATTCCGTCATGAGGTCTATAAATACCACCAATTGTAGTATTTATACGGTCATTTTGATTTTCTTTGTCGTTTTCTTTGTCGTGATTATTAATTTCTTTGTCGCTGCCTTCAGAAGTCATAAAAGTGGAAGATACGCCCTCTTCTCCTTCGTGGCAAGGAATACGGACGAGGAAGGAGAGACAATATTCGTCTGTCTCAAAAGATGCTGCCGGGGAACCGTTATGGGCTAACTCTCTCTGTATTGTGGGTATGCCTCAGCGGATCTTCAACATTTGTCGGTAGTGCAATTTGGATATTCATTTAAAGTTCTTATTAGCCTTTATTGTTTTCTTCGGTACTTCTGATTGGGATCATTAGGATTGTCGGGGATGGTGCGTTCCAATACAGCAATCTCTATCAATGAGGTTATATATTTTTTACGGTTCTTTGACTGATTGGTTATTCCCAATCTATCCATAATCTCCTGAGCAGTTCTTGGTACTGAACAGAAATTCCGTATATCCTGCTCCTTCTTAGTTAACTTCCGAGTAACTAAGTTATCCTGAGGTTGGTTACTATTGTTTTCAGGTTGGTTAGTTACTTGCTCACTTGTCAAAGTATCAGGAACTAAGTTACCTTGGTTAGTTACTTGGTCAACATTGCGAGGAATCGTGATGACGAACTCGTTGGAGGAATGGGTGATTTCCCGTTGATCGACGCCATTTGAGAAAATCGCGTTCGGATCATACTCGAGGGCTCGACGCACTCCACTGCCTGCGCCTGTATAGGGGAGTAGGTAGTTGGCATTTGTAAAGAGGAACATATTGCGAGGCATCGATGTTCCGTTTTTTATATCCTCCACCGTAAGTCCATTCGGTAGCGCTCCAGGGCTATGAATTTCCACGCGATTGTCAAAAATGAAGATGCGGATAGGAGCCTTGATGCTTAGTGAGCGATGCACTAAGGCGTTGACTGTATATTCTATTAGACTTTCGTATGGAATTTCCAATTGACCAAGTGAATTGAATTCCTTTTCCACCTGTACTTTACGAAGATTGCGAGTAAAGAAATTCATGATAGTCCTGAACTGATGAAGGATATTTCCTTCTATCTCCATATCGTGCATCTTGTCTCGGAACTGAGTGCCACCGACTGAGTTACCCAAGAAACTGATACACTTGGCAGTCATGACAGGAAGCCATCGCTGAGTGTATTTCCCGAAAAGTAGCATGGCTGCTACCGTCAGTTTTCCATCGGGACGAATGAATCTCAGATTCTTCAACAACCTTTCGATTGTAGTTCCTGTAATGACAAACTCAGCCATCTGATCAAGCGAATAATCCTTCATATTGAGCTCGTCAATATGTTTCCCCTTAAACACAGGTGCGAACCTACTCATCAGATACAGTTTGATAGTGTCTGCATCAAGGTCGTCTAGGGTAGCACCCGGCACAGCAGCTTCATCAGGATCGAAATTCCCGCATTCACTCATCATCTCAGCAAGTTCCGAATTGTCGAACACCTTGCGCTTGTCAGCACCATTCTTAACCCATATCACACCCTTGTTGTCGTGATACGGCTTATTCTTACCCTCTGGAACAGTGGCGATAACTACCGCTCCTCCGGTTACCGGAGTATTCTCAACCTCAATCAATACATTTGGAATAACATTCTCAGATGCGATATTTGTCAAGAGATTAGTAGTCTCCTGTAGTTCTTTATAAGATAGCGCATTAATCTCACCAGATTTGTCGTTAATGCCTATGATGAGCCTTCCGCCACGAGAATTGCTGAACGCAACCATCTCGCAGCCGATTTCATACTTATCGTCCTTGCTTACGATTCGTTCTTTGAACTGCACCTGCCCAGCTTCTGCCAAGTCTCTCAATTGAAGTATATTTTGCTCTGTCATGTTTGTTATTCATTGATGTATTGTTAGAAGGTATTCATTGAATGGGGTATGATGCAGAAAAAGTGGAACTTCTGACTTTAGGATTTTCTTTGGCTCATGAGGTTAAACAGAAGTAGCGAAACGCCTTTTTATCCTTCGTCGAAGTGGAGAAGAGGATGTTTTTCATCTTTTCTTGCAGAAGGCACATCAGTCATATAAAACCACAGAAAGTCCTTTTACCACATTTTGTCTTTACGATCTAAGTTGTATGGTTTCTGTTACACAGAATTCTTTCTTATTTTGCACCCATTTTATAAAAATTGACATGAAATCCGGTGCGCTTGTACAAAGAAGAACGTTAATATCAAAGCTGCCATGTCTTTTAAGGCAAGGGAAAGTCTTTGAATCATCCCAATGAACATATACTCCTTCTGTTTCGGGAATAATCACTTGAACTTTTTCAGCGTGAATATCTGTCTCTGAAGCGTTGTAAACTCGTATTCGCCAACCTTTCCCTTGTTTAAAGAAGTTAGCTCGTATGTTTGCTGCTTGTGGGTTATACTTGTGTTTTAGCCAAAGGAATAGCTTCCTGATACCGTTAAATATCCCAAATACTACTCCACCAATGGCTATCACTGCTCCGATAGCGGCTGACCAATCTTGGATAGTCCAATTGTTCATTTCCATTTTTTGAAAATGGAATTTAGCTCTTTTAAAAGAGCTGATTTAACTTCCTGTGCCATATCATCTTTAATTGATTCCAGTTCCTCAGAATTATAATCCAATAATTCATCTTTACCGCCGGGGTACTCACGCCCACAATTTGAACATTTAATGAAACTTTTATCCTCATTGTATTCAAACATATCCTGACACCCACATGTGGCGCATCGTGGATGGAAATCTCTTGTTATATTTTCAACTTTACTCATATTTTAGTTTATCTCTAAGATTATTTAATTTTATTGAATACCAGTAATCTTCGGTGAAGTTGTATTAGGTTCAATAAATACTGGTGCTCCATTGATATGATAGAATAAAGAAGAAAGAGTCTCCTTCACATTCAATGGGAATTGATTAAAATTACACTCATCTCCTAGGGAAAATACCATATACTCTTTTCCCGGGGATTTACGAGGATATCCCAACCCACTCAATTCTTTACTGGACATCTTTTGAATCCCTTTAATCTCATATACTGAAACTCTGGAGTTGTCTTTAAGATTATACAGATATAGTCTGACTGCATTTGCGAAACACTCAGGTTGATCGGAAGCTGAACCTTTACGTCCTCCTAAACGGATATTGTAAAGATGGTTACTCAGTATCCATTCAAGATGCTTCTTGTCGCGGTAACAGCCTATAATAATAGTTTCCTTTATGGTATTCCGCTGGTAAATTTCGTAAGGTTCAGCAGCTTGTTGATAAATCTCATTATCTTCTATTGAGTATTCACTTTCATCAATAAGAGTCTGAGTAGTTGAAATTTCTAAATCTTTGTTGTTCAGAATATCTTGAATACATAGTTTAGTTTGTGAAGATATTAGATTCTCGATGAAATCATAATCTATGCTGCCATCTTTTTTTACAGGTAGCATCAGAGAGTCTTTACAGATCTTGGATTTTGAAATAGAATCCCCCCAATGATACTTTGGCTTTAGAGACTTATATAAAGCGGAAACCAAAAAGAGTTGGGTATTTCGCTTAGGGACATCTATGTCTTTATAATAAAGGGCTAGATTATGGCTATCATTAGAAAAATAATCATTTTCTTGATAAGTAATAACCATCGTCTTTCCTCCAATCATAATAGAATTACCTTTTTCAAGGAAATTTGAATCGAATGAGATATACGATTGAATGGAATTATTGGACTCACCGGCACCTACATAAGGAATATTCCCACTATCCGGCACTACCTGCGCTTTCAAAATACTGTGTGTGTTGACTACGATGAAAGCTCCATTTTCACCACTGATGGGATATTCTCTCCATTCTACACGATTTTGTCGGATGGCAACGAGCGCAGCGAGTTCGCCATCCGATAAAATCGTATCGGATAGCCCGGCTGCTTGTAAATATGCTTTGAGCGTCGCCACACGCTCCGCTTTGAGCGTCGCTATGTAGCGACGCATAAAATCAAAAGCTAGTTTCCCTTTGGTGATAGATGGCAATATAATATAGTTGTTCTTTAAAGTTGGTTTAGTAGCCATGTTTCCATAAGAATATACTTTAGGGAGATATGACATTGCGGCTACTAAATATAATCCAACAGCTTCATCACTTAATACTCCACCAGAAAATGAAAATACATGATTATGCGTAGCTAACTTATATGGTTCTGATCTATAATAAGCATTTCCAAAGAAATCTATTGTTATGGAATTTGCAGTGAAAATTCGAGCATTTCGATCGGTATATCCCTTAATCCCTTGATTTGTAACGCCAGAGTTAATAAACATACAACCTCTCCCATTGATATCCGAATTTTGAATATCAACGTCACCGCTTTGCGGCTCGTCAAACAAATCTCCAATTTTGAATTTTTCAAATGTGCCCCCGTCATCAAGGAATTCTTGAGTTAATTTTGAGAGACGGGGGCTCACTGAAAATTTACGCCTTCGCGGTTCTGAAGAATTGTACTAACTTTCCACGAGAGATAATCAGCTACTGTTTTACGGAAATCAGCTTCCTGAGGGATTGGATCAATCTTCTTATGCTTATCTACCGTCCAGTCATTACCATTTAGGGTAATAGTATCGAGATTAATACAATCTTTTAGATATTCAGTTTTTGGCTTACGGTCGAGTACCAAGTCTACAACTTCGGCATATCTCTCTATGGCGTTATCCGTGTCGCGTAGATTAGTCGCAGAGTTAGCTTTTTTGCGATTCTGACGTGTATAGCCATCATTAGAGAAATCTATAAACTTAACTAGCCGTAGTGGATCATGAGGTGTACCTACTTCAAACACGTAGACGGCAGTTTGTACGCTTGCTTTCCCTTTGAATAGGTCACTCATGTGGATAGATGCAATCAACGAACTATGTTCAAGAATACGTTTTGTAAAAGGCAACCCGTTTCCGCTTCCGGCATTTTCTTGAATCAGCACAGCTGCTCGGCCGGATTTCATCTTGCTTAATGCTTTTTCGACAAAAATCATACCTTTGCCTTCTGCCGAATACGGCGGATTGAGAAGAAAGACGTTTGCGGGGAAATCTTCCCCTTTATGGCTCCCTTGCTCATATTGTCCTTCATAAGTTAGAGAATCTTTGTAAAGAATATTGGCTGAACCATCATTCATTAATAACATATTGAGCACAGCCAACATATATATGTCTGGCAATTTTTCTATACCAAGAAGCTGTTCAGCTTTAATTTTTTGTATTTTCAAGTCACGAGCTGATGGATCACCTTTAAGTTTCTCTTGGGCGTCTGAAATCATCTGCTTCATAGCTGCTATTAGAAATCCAGCACTACCAAGAGCATAGTCCCATACGAATGAATCCATATTTACCTTACATATAGACGCCATCATTTCACATACATAGCGCGGTGTAAGAACTACATCATTCTGATTACCATCAGGAACTTTTACCCAAGCATTTAAAGTGTTAAACAGTTTTCCCGTAAAATCAACGTGTATTTTTTCATTGAAGAGGGGTAAAATATTCTTATCTAAGAACGCATAAATACTTTTTAATGGACTTTCGCCGTTAACTGGTTCATAGAGTTTTGTATGAATAAATACCTTAGATAGTTCATTTACTATCATCTCTCTCTTTTCATCCGGGAGATTCTTTTTAGATAGATAAGACTTTATTCTGTTAAGAATGATTTGACCATCGTGCGAGAATTGGTCTGATATACTTCTGAGTTCAGAGACAGCAAGAGGTGCAACTTGATTTTTTATTCCGATACCAGCCATGATAAGACCTGAGATAAGTTTGACACGATAGTCTTCACTTATCTGGTGCACATCATGCATCTCTTGATTAAGTTCTTTTAATTTGTCTTCAATTTGAAACTCCCATTGCTTCGTTCTTTGCTCTTGCTCTTCATCTGAAAGTTCTAGATTTTCAATTCTATCTATCAACTCGTCAATATTGGAAGAGGAGAGAAAGGAGAGCGAGGTATAATTCCCGATTTTCTTAGGAATTAATAGATTGTTTTTTGAGACATAATATACCCCATACTCGACTGTGCGATTGCCGGCCTCATCGTCATAACCATTAATACCGATTGCAATTACTTCTTCATAAGATTGAGAGTGTCGAATTATGGCTTCTGCGTAATGAACCGCGCCATTTACAGCATATTTTGTGCGATACTGGTGTAACGCTTTTCCAGAGGAGTCTGACATAGCAACACCTCCAAATTCATCTAATTTAATAAAATCACCCTGTGTGCCTTTAACCTCAATCATAACAGGAATCTTGCGACCAGTTGATGAGGTTAAAAAAAGCTTTATATCCGGGAAGTTATTTCCTCGTCCTCCGCTTTTACTTGGTGCGGTAGTTAACGCATTTGAAATTTCTGGATTGATTTCCTCAGTTTTTGCGTATGCATGAATACCGAGACGATGCAATTCCGCTTTTGCTAATGTTTCTATCTGTTCCTCTATACTTTTGGGTGATTTCTTTGCCATAATTCAGTCATTTTTAATGCCGTAAATAATTAAAGGTTCACTTGCTAATGCATGACTTTCAGTGGGATTAAGCAGGCGACGGATGTCAATCTCTAATAGTGAGGCAATTGACTTTAATGTGTATAAATCAGGTTGTGATGTGTTAGTACACCATTTAGATACAGTTGTCGGGTTAACATTTAACTGTTCTGCCAACCATTTATTAGTTCGTTTCTTTTCACATAAAACTGTTTTTATGCGATTAATATCTTCATTCATTTCTTAATTATTTGTTTTGAACGCAAATTTAGTGAAATTATCATTTGTCACCAAGGGTTTATGCTCAATAACATAGAAAACCCGACAAAGGGCACGTCCTTGTCGGATTTTCAGGATAAAACGATCACTATTTGTCTTCATGAAGGTATTTCAGGCGGTCAAGGGAATGGGAGCGGATGAGGGAGTCGCGGAATGCTATGTCGTGCTGCCAGTGTCCGGTTTGCCATTCACGGTACTTCTTGGGGTAGTTCTCACGGTAGAATTGCCCGAAGAAGATTGCCTCGGCATTTTCTTGATGCCAGCGGTCAAGTTCCTCTATACGCTGCTCATACTTGTGCCTTTTGTTTGTAGCAGAGTTACATACCATAACGCTTCCTGTAAGGCAGATACCGACAAGTGCACCGATGCCGATGACAATAGGGAAATTGAGTTTGATCAGATTCTTCAACCTTATGAAATTAGTGTCAAGGCGGTTGCGGTCCTTATCGCAGAGGTGATTGTTCTGCGTGTCCACAAGATCGCGGATCCATGGTCGCATCTGAAGAGTATGACTTAACTCGGGTAGCAGACGAGCAACAAATGTGGTTCAAAAATGGAGTGAAAAATAGGTAGAAATGGGTTTTGCCGATTAGATTGGCAATCTTCGGGCAAAAGAAAAGGCGCTCAAACTGAACGCCTTGACTATTATTTCAACTTATATTTACCTGTCTTTAACTGCGGGTTACTTGCCGATGCAAAATTTGGAGAATATGGAATTCAGGAGGTCTGGGGTGGTGATGGCGCCGGTGAGGGAGGTGAGGGCTGCGGTGGCTTCGCGTATGTCCATGGCTATGAAGTCGGCGCTGGCGCCTATTGCCATCTGGTCGAGGGCGCGCCGTAGGGCTTTCCCTGCTTGCAGTAGGTCGCCGTAATGGCGGGCATTGGTCAATAATAGTTCCTTCTCCGGATCGAAGTCGCTTGTCGTAGCCTGTTTCAGTATCTCTCGAAGTGCGTCGAGTCCTTTACCTTCTGCTGCTGATATCTCAATTATGTTTTTTTTGTCGATCGAAAAAACACCAGATTGCAGAGATGTGCTGAGTGTGTTGCGGACTATGTCAATGGATGTTTCTGACATTCCCGGAGCAGATGTCTTGGTAATGACAGGTATGATTTTTTGATATGTGTCAAGTCCGGATAATGATTCGCTCATTTCTTCTATCTGTTCTATGAGCGGCGCTGTGGGATCGATGAGCCACAGAACTACCGATGCCTGGTTTAAGCGTTTGCGGGCTCTTTCTATCCCTATAGTCTCTATTCTGTCTGTTGATTCGCGGAGTCCTGCGGTGTCTATGAAACGGAACAGCACTCCTTCTATCTCACAAGTGTCTTCAATTATGTCGCGTGTAGTGCCCGGAATGTCGGATACTATTGCTTTCTCTTCCTGCAATATCGCGTTGAGTAATGTTGATTTACCCACATTCGGCATCCCGGCTATTACTACCGGTACGCCTTCCTTTATCGCTCTGCCGGTGGCATAGGAGTCAGTAAGGCGGTCAATCTTCCTGAGAAGCAAAGTGGCGATCTCTATAAGGCGGCTCCGATCGGCAAACTCAACATCCTCTTCCGAGAAGTCGAGTTCGAGTTCGAGTAGAGAAGCAAGCTCTATAAGTTTGTCGCGCAATTCATTAAATTCTTTCGAAAAGACACCACGTGTCTGCTGCATGGCGAGCCGATGGGCTGCCCTTGATGAGGAAGCGATGAGATCAGCCACTCCTTCGGCAGATGCGAGATCCATTCTTCCGTTGAGATATGCCCGGCGTGAGAATTCCCCCGGTTCTGCGGCGTGCGCGCCCTTGCGGAGAAGGAGGTTTGTGACTTCTCGTATAATCCATGGGGAGCCATGAAGTGAAAATTCTACTACGTCCTCACCGGTGAAAGAGTTGGGCCCACGGAAAATCGTGGCAACTGTCTGGTCGAGGACATTATTTGACTCGTCCATTATATAGCCGAGGTGTGCGGTGTGGGATTGACAGCCGTTGAGAGTCGTGCCTTTCCATATGGAATCAGCTATGGAAAGTGCATCCGGACCTGACAGGCGAATTATGGCAAGGGCACCTTTACCTTTTGGAGTGGCGGGGGATGTTATGGTGGTGTTCATTTATTGAATGTCGAATGGTGAGTTTCTTTTATGTACGCTAACTTAGTACGCTTTGCTGCAAATTTTACATCGCAGATGACGCATAAGTCTCATATGTATCAGGAGGATCCGGACTTTAGCGATGGTTGGAATTCCAGTCTTTGAAGGAAACTATAGATTCGATGTCGGTTTCAATATCATCCGGGAGAGCAGCAAAGAAATCCCATCCCGTCATTTCTTCCACATCGTCTACACTTACGGCATAAGCCTGCATGTTCCCGTCGCATTTCATATTGGGATATACGAAACCTATAGATCTCATTGGTTTAGCATAAGGAGCAAGAAGCACCTTGAAGAATGCCGAGGGTACGCGAACCTTATTATGCCCTATCGTTTTAGTATCTGAAGAGTCATAAATCGGTCCTGCGACAATCACGATTGCAGAATCCCTCTTTGCCCAAAGCCGTTCCTTGTCTTCAAGGGTTTTCCAGGCGCCTGTATTCAATTCATGGCTTTGCGGGCATATGTTAGCCATTACAAAACTATGGTGCATTGCCTCCTCACTCCATTTCTGTTCCCCGGCAGGACACATATGTCCACGGTCATATCCAGAGCGTGAATAGTCACGTGTATCAGGGCAACCTTTCAGTTCACTGTCTGTCCAGAACTTATTGCTTCTGGCAGATGCTCCTTCAGTCTCATTCCCTTGCAGAATCCATGCCACGTAATTGGGAGTTTTGTTTTCCGGATTAAAGTTAACGGTGAAACCTTCATATTCCTTTACTACCGATGCTACATTCTTCGATGAAGTCACTTTATCAAGCTCGTTAATGTCAATGGCTGACTGTGCTTGCGATTGGTTCTGTTGTGGCGTGTCAAAGTTTTTGTCTATTGCGCCGGGAGATAGTCTGTTCCAGAAATAGGCGATTCCTATGATAAGCAGGAAAACTGCAGCGTATTTTAAAATCTTATTCTTATCCATTTCAATCACTATATTTCTTCAGCCATGTAAGCTGTTTTTTAGCATATACCCTGGTGTTCTTCTGTATGCGCGCAACCGCTGTCCCGAAGTCCATTATCCCGTCAAAGTATGCGAACATTTCTTTCAGTCCTACGGTATTCAAAGAATTCATATGTCGCATCGGATATACTCTGCGCGCCTCATCCTCCAGACCATTCTCCACCATCCTCAGCACTCTTGCGTTGATCCTTTCAAACAATATCTCACGAGGCATGTCGATTACGATTCTCTCTATCTCAAAATCTCTTTTCTTTCTTATCCCCGTCCTTAGCAAAGTATATGTCACCCCTGCAGCGATACATATTTCCACTGCGTGAAACACCCTCTTCATATTAGCGAGGTCAACCTTGTTGTAATATTCAGGGTCAAGGATTTTCAGTCGGTCTCTTAGCCAGTCATCACCTTTTTTTCCCCATTCTTCCATAAGGGGAATCCTGATATTTTCAGGCACCGTAGGAAGTTCGTCTATTCCTTTTGTAAGCGCATCAACATACATCATTGACCCTCCGCACACTATAGCGACATCCCGGTTTTTCCAGATTTCAGCAGCTATCCGGAGTGCGTCTTCCTCAAACATGGCTGCCGAATAATAAGCGTCGAGCGGAAGAACCTCCATAAGATGATGAGTCACCCCCATTCTCTGACTCTCGTCAGGAACGGCGGTGACCACCGGAATGCCTTTATATATCTGGCGTGAATCCGCTGAAATTATTTCAGTGTCATGTTCAAGCGCAAGCCTTACGGCAAGGTCAGATTTCCCCGAAGCGGTCGGACCGGTTACAACGATAAGCTT
This sequence comes from Muribaculaceae bacterium, assembly GCA_029062005.1. Lineage (GTDB taxonomy): Bacteria > Bacteroidota > Bacteroidia > Bacteroidales > Muribaculaceae > Lepagella. The sequence continues at coordinate 39,868 of JAIDQZ010000026.1, forward strand.
CTTCAAGTCGTAAAAGTCAGAACCCTATTATTCGGCTACGATCCTCGCAATATTGAATATCACGTCCGTAGCCTTTTCAAGTGACTGTATTGACACAAATTCATATCTGCCGTGCATATTCTCTCCTCCGGCGAAGATATTGGGGCAGGGGAGTCCCTTGAATGAAAGCTGAGCTCCATCCGTGCCTCCACGGATCGGCTGCACCTTAGGTGTCACGCCCGCCTCTCGCATTGCCTTCTCCGCGATTTCGATAATATGCATCACAGGCTCGATCTTCTCGCGCATGTTGTAGTATTGATCCTTGATCTCTACAGAACAGCTTCCGGGATGCTCCATATTGGTTTTTCTGCAGAGGTGTTCGATCTCTCTCTTGCGGCTTTCAAAACGTGCACGGTCGTGGTCGCGTATAATGTATGTCAGCACGGTCTGTTCCACACTTCCCTCGATGCCGATGAGATGATAGAATCCTTCATATCCCTCGGTGTGCTCGGGAGTCTCCCAGCGTGGAAGCATCTGGATAAACTGGTTTGCGACGCGAATCGAGTTCACCATCTTATGCTTGGCGGTTCCGGGGTGTACATTACGTCCCTTTATAGTCACTTTTGCAGAGGCTGCATTGAAGTTCTCATATTCCAATTCTCCGACGGCACCTCCGTCCATAGTGTATGCAAAATCGCATCCGAAGCGTTCCACATCGAATTTATGAGCCCCTTTGCCGATTTCCTCATCCGGATTGAATGCTATGCGGATCTTGCCGTGCTTTACTTCCGGCGAAGCCTGAAGTCTGGCAACAGCTGTGAGAATCTCTGCTATTCCCGCCTTGTCATCGGCTCCAAGCAGGGTTGTGCCGTCGGTCACGATGAGATCCTGTCCAATATAGTTCAGAAGTTCAGGAAACTCTTCAGGACTCAGGAATATGTTGAGTTTGTCATTGAGGGTGATCGAAGTTCCGTCATAATTCTCCACTATGTGTGCATTGACATGGCGTCCGCTCATGTCCGGAGCAGTGTCCATATGTGCTATGAAACCGACAGTAGGAACCTTTTGATCTGTATTTGCAGGTAATGTCGCCATCAGATAACCGTTATCATCAAGAGAGATGTCTTGCAGACCCATTTCTTCGACAAGTGTCTTAAGATGGCGGGCAAACGTCATCTGTCCTGGAGTGGAGGGTGTGAGGTTGGTCTCTTCGTCGCTTTGGGTATCGAATTTTACGAATTCCAAAAATCTGTCGGTTACTGTCATGGTGATGTATATGATTAGCGATTATGTTTCACGCGCAAAGTTACAAAAATTATACGATATTTCCAAATATAAAAAAACGGTAAGAAATATTCTATCTTAAATTTGTGGCATAACGATATTTTTTCTAATTTTGTGCCGTAACCCGCATTGTGGAATACGATGCGGCAATATGACCGATTTATGAAACTAAAGATAATCGCTGCATCTGCGATATTGTTTTCAGCAGCCATGTCGCTTTCCGCGGCAAGTTCAGACAGCATCCGGCAGAAGCCGACTGACGATCACCTCATATCACTTGATCTTGAAGCCCGTCTCGACTGGCAGATAGTAGAACATCAGCAAAGTCTTGATCGATCGCAGACAGGTTTCTTAGGTAAATATATAGCCTTGAAGGCGTATGGAGAATTGACCGAGGGTCTTACTTATACCTGGAGGCAACGTTTTTCAAGAACTCCTAAAGACAATACATTCTGGGATCAGACCGATATTCTTGATTTAAACTACAAATTTGGGAAATTCGATGTAGGTGCCGGTAAGCAGGTGGTATTGATCGGAGGATACGAATACGATAGAGCTCCTATCAATCTGATGTGTCCGAATCTGTTTGTGTCAAATGTAGCTTGCTATCAGTTCGGCGTGTCAGGAGGTTATGACGTGACCGCCGACGATCATCTGGCATTCCAGATCTCGCAGAGCATCTTCGCTACCCCTCAAGACCGCAACCTATATGCCTACAACCTGATGTGGCGTGGCGCCCATGATATCACCGACAGGCTTAGGCTTGAGACTATCTGGTCGGTCAATGAGATAGAATATCTGAAAGGGAAATTCTGCAATTACATTGCGTTAGGAAACAAGCTTCAGATCGATGACAGATTTACAGTATTGCTTGACCTTATGACACGTAGCTATCCGGATAACCGTGCATTCAAGAACAATACATTCATGGGAGAATTTGCATGGAACATACTTCCGAGATTGAAGCTTACAGCCAAGGTATCTTATGATTGCAACCGCGGAGTTAATACTACTGACAAGTCTGAGGTGGCGAGAGGCTCACAGCTTGTTATCGGAGGTGTAGTTGCAGAGTGGTATCCTCTTGTCAAGACAAGGCATCTGCTTAAAGTGCACGCTGCAGCATTCGGATCGTTTGGCGACAACCGCAACCCGGCTGATATGATGCAAAAAAACACTATGTATGCGTCAGTAGGTCTTACCTGGCACATGAACTTATTCAATTATAAGTAAGTGATTGATCAAATCTACTTTACGCCGAAGTCCGACTGACTCGGAAATATCTTGAATTTACATGCACATCAATTTTTATTGGCTACATAACTGACAATGGCGACATCTTCCGCATCAGCCGAAAGTGCTGAAAAAAATGAAAAGCAAGCTAAGAAAAAGAATCCCTATATCAGCGGCATAGTTTGTCTTCTGTGGGTATTTGTCATATTTGGAGTAATTGCAATGAAGATGGGGATTGCCCCCATGATGAAGACAATGATGGCTACCGCCCACGACCTGCTGCTCAACACATGTTTTTTCCTCATGGCTGTATGTGTACTGACAGGTGCGTTCGGCAGGATACTCGTAGAATTCGGTGTTGTCGAGATGCTTCAGAAGATACTGCATCCCATAATGAAACCTGTTTTCAACCTTCCGGGTGTAGCTTCACTCGGAGGTGTTATGACCTTTCTTTCCGACAATCCGGCGATAATAACAATATCAAAGGATAAGGAATTTGCAAAATTCTTCAAGAAATATCAGTTTATATCACTGACAAATTTCGGCACTGCATTCGGAATGGGTCTTCTTGTCATAATATACATGATCAGCCTTGGCTATACGATCGAACCTCTGATTGGATTTGCGGGAGCCATATGCGGCTGCATTGTCTCCACACGCTGTATGCAGCGATTCATCCTCCGCTCATATCCGGAGTATCGCGACATGGAAGCCGTAGATGAGGTGTATACGGAAATAAAACATACCGAAAAGGAAGGAAAGAATAAGGAAGAGTCTTTGTTTACCCGGATTCTAAATGCAGTGCTCGATGGAGGCAAGGGCGGTGTGGAGGTCGGTCTTGCCATAATTCCCGGTGTGCTTGTCATTTCCACTCTCGTGATGATGCTCACATTTGGTGCAGGTGAAAATGGATATGACGGAAGTGCCTATCAGGGTGTGGAGCTGCTTCCATGGCTTGTAGGCAAAGTCAATGTGGTTTTTGAATGGCTGTTTGGTTTTCATGATCCGCATCTCATCGGTTTTCCTATCACAGCGCTCGGCGCAGTGGGAGCGGCACTCGGGCTTCTTCCTAAGTTCATGAGTGAAGGATGGGTTGATGCTAATGCGATATGTGTCTTTACAGCAATCGGTATGTGCTGGAGCGGCTACCTGAGCACCCACACCGCCATGCTTGATTCCCTTGGATACCGCAACCTTACCTCAAAGGCTATTCTGGCTCATACTATCGGTGGCCTGGTGGCTGCCGTAGTGTCGCACCTTCTCGCTTTGCTGATACTTTGACGTCATATGTGTTTCGCGTTTGATATTTTTTGCCTATGGTATAAAAATACATAAAAATTAAGATGTCGATTCCTGAAAATTGGATTCGACATTTTTTTTTTGTAATTTTGCATTGGCGTTGGACTGTTTTTCCAATGGCTTCCGGATATGTCCGGATTTTTTGATTCACCTTTGATGATCATGATTATGAGAAATGAAAAAGAACTTGAGGGGGTGACGCTGCTCGGCAACCAGGGTACGAAGTATCCGACCGACTATGCCCCGCAACTGCTTGAGACCTTTGAGAACAAGCATCCTGAAAATGAATATGTAGTGCGTCTGGACTGTCCGGAATTCACTACGCTGTGTCCAAAGACAGGGCAGCCTGATTTCGGACATATAAAGATTGCGTATATACCGCGTGAGCGGATGGTGGAAAGCAAGAGCCTGAAGCTTTATCTTTTTTCTTTCAGAAACCACGGCGATTTCCATGAAGACTGCGTAAATATCATCATGAAGGATCTTCGTGATCTTATGAATCCCCGCTATATTGAGGTAAAGGGGCTGTTTATGCCAAGAGGCGGAATATCTATACATCCGTTTGCCAACTGGGGAGATGAAGTGCATAAAGAAATGGCTGCACACAGAAGGATAACCCAACTTGAGTTCTGATATGAAAGATTCTGTAATTGTACTCAGCGGAGGAATGGACTCCACTACACTTCTCCATGACAGGAAAGACCAGATAGCTCTTGCGGTGACTTTCGATTATGGCTCAAAACACAACGCCAGAGAGATAGAGTGTGCTCGCAAGAACTGCGAAATGCTCGGAATAGAGCATCTTGTGATCCCTCTGGATTTTATGGCTAAGTATTTCAAGTCATCTCTGCTGATCGGAGGAGATGATATCCCGGAAGGTCATTATGCCGATGAAAACATGAAGTCGACGGTTGTGCCGTTTAGAAACGGTATCATGCTCTCCATAGCTGCAGGCCTTGCCGAAAGCCGTGGTCTCGGAAAAGTGATGCTTGCCAATCATGGCGGCGACCATGCCATATACCCCGATTGCCGACCAGGTTTTGTAGATGCCATGAGCGAGGCGATCCGTCAGGGTACGTATGACGGTGTTGTCATTGACGCTCCATATACCGACATCACAAAGAGCGACATAGCCCGTATTGGTAAAAGGATAGGTATGGATTACAGTCTGACTTATTCATGCTATAAAGGAGGAGAAAGGCATTGCGGCAAATGTGGCACATGCGTGGAGCGGTTTGAGGCGCTTCGTGATGCCGGAATTGTTGTTGAAGATTAACAAAGAGTATAGAATCAAGAGTCAAGAGCTGAGTTAAATGTATTACGTAAAGAAAAAACTTGAGATATCGGCTGCTCACAGGCTGTCGCTTCCATATGCAAGCAAATGCACCGCTCTTCACGGTCATAACTGGGTGATAACAGTAGAGTGCAGGGCAAGAGACCTTAATGAGGCGGGCATGGTGGTGGATTTCACTAAAATCAAGGAACTTATCAACGGCACCCTTGACCATGCCATATTGAACGATGTGCTTCCATTCAATCCTACTGCTGAAAATATTGCACGATGGATCGTGGATTCCATACCTGAATGCTACCGGTGCGAGGTTCAGGAATCGGAGGGTAACATTGCCATCTACGAAGAAGACTGAAATGAGAAAGATCAACGAGATATTCTATTCCCTGCAGGGGGAGGGACATCATACGGGCTATCCGTCTGTCTTCATCCGTTTCTCAGGATGCAACCTGCAATGTCCCTTCTGCGACACTCATCACAACTCAGGAGTCGTGATGAATGATACCGATATCATCCATGCAGTGAATCTATACAATGCAGACTGGGTGGTGCTTACAGGCGGTGAGCCGTCATTGTGGATCGACAAGGATTTTATCCGTCTCCTTCGTCATGCCACCGGAAAGAGGATAGCCATAGAGACCAATGGTACCAATCCTTTGCCGGAAGGAATCGACTGGATCACGGTATCACCAAAGACCGGTATTGATGAAATGATAGGAGAGTCATCGGTCAAGGTAGAACGTGCAGATGAGATAAAGGTGGTGGATGTCGGTCAGGATCTTGAACAATATTTTGATTTGCCTTGCCGAGGAGACAAGACTCTGATGTATCTTCAGCCTTGCTACGTGGCTGACAGTAAGACAAGGGAGTCCAACACCATGCGTACAGTCAGGCGCGTGCTTCAGGATCCGCGATGGACTCTAAGCCTGCAGATCCACCGCTATCTTGGAATACCTTAAATAAAAAGAATTCAGCGAAAAGAAAATCGCTGAATTCTTTTTATTTATATTATATAAGTCAGTTTTAAGCTACATTTTCATGAGACTGGGTCTTACTTTGTAATCCGTATGATTCTCGCTCCTTGAATACGCTTTATGTTTCTCTTCACGTAATTGTCAAAAGGTAATTCTTCAAGTGTCACCTGACCTTTCGACGGGGACATGTGGATCATCATGAGTTTGTCGCCGTCCCATGTAAGTATTCCCATTTCGCGGCTATCAAGATTGAAGTCAGGAGTGAGAAGGAAAAAAATATCGCCCTCTTTTGCCACTGTCTTATATCTTGCGGGATTAGTGATGTTGCCGTTTGATATGAAAGGTATCTGATGATTTCTGAAGCCCATTTCGAGCATTTTCAGTCTGTCGTAGTTCCTTTGATTAGCAAACGCCTTGAAAGCATCCCTGTGGTCGGAGATATAGTCAATGGATTTTTCTTTTTTTCTCGGTTCTATTCCATCAAGACGCTGGGTCGCGTCTGTCACGTTTCCTCTGAAAATATTGTCCGCTATCCAGTCTGAAGGATATAGAAATCTTGACATGAAATCAGTAGATTTCCCTCCTTTGTACATGATGGCTTCATATTTATCCGCAAAATCTCTCCAGTTGGGTGATGCCGATGTCTCATAAGCCTGAGCAAGGGCAATGCAGGTTGAAATAAAGCTTAATGGCGTGAATGAGTGTATATTGACTGTAAACAGCAATGTATCGGCATCCAAAATTTCCTCTCTTATTGCAGACGGACCGCCGACCAGATTTTTAGCAAAAAACGCCAATCTGTTTTCAGGTGTCATCTCCTTCAGCTCCGGAGCATGTAGGAGGGTGTTGATGTCAGTGGTGTCTGAATCGCAATGAAAGGCGATGCTGTCATAAGCTCTGGCGGAGAAAAGCGCCATGACTGTCATGAATATAGTAAGGGCAGACCGGTAAAGTTTCATAGTCGATTGTTTTATTCCAATCACAAAATTAAGAAAAAAAGTTGGATTGAGCAAATGAGTTTTGACTGTCATATATAGTTAGAAGCCGGAAGCGCAGATTTGTCGCTCCCGGCTTTATAAATTTGGTTATAGACGTTTTCCTGTCGTTTTTCTTACTTTGGAAGGTTGAAGACAGTGGATATTTCTGTCATCTGGGCGTCTGACATGCCTTCCGGTTCGAAGCCCATATTGCATGCGCACATATAGATATTGGCGCTCTTGTTGAGTACATCCACCTGATCGAATGCCGACATAATGTCTGTCTCCACAGCAAACACACCATGCTTTTCCCACATCACTACGTCATAGTTGTCGTCAATAGCCTTTATTGTGGCGTCGGCGAGTTCGTTTGATGAAGGAAGCATGTAAGGCACGATTCCGAGTCCGCGCGGAGCGAATGCCTTGGTCTCCGGTATCATGGACCAGAGGATCTTGGTGAGAACATCTTTCTTCAGATATTCCGGATTGTGGCTCATCGCCACGAGTTCTATCGGGTGTGTATGCAGGCTTGCCTTATAGTTTGATCCCTTTCCTATCAGATAGTTGTGAACCGCCAGGTGAGAGGGAAGCTCTGAAGTCGGCTTCACAGGTTTGTCGGCTACTATCTCGTAGCTTGCGCAGTCGTCGCAGATACGTATTATAGAGCCGTTGTCCATCGGCCACCTTGCGAGATCGCGCATACGCATCTGGGTTCCTTTGCAGTAGAACCAACATCCTTTCAGGTTGGGAAGCGTGATTCCGATTGGGAAAGGACCGGCGATAGAAGGCATCGCCTTCATTTCGTCTGAAATGTGTTCGGTGACGTTTACGGTGATATTTCCACCGTTACGTTCAGCCCAGCCTTTCTGCCAAAGGTAGCCTGCAGCCTCTGCCACCTGTCCTACCTGATGGGCAAGTCCGGGATTATTGTCTAAAACTGATGACATATATTTGGGTTTATGAGTTTATTTGTTGATGGTTTAAAATTCTATCAGTCAGGTTTATTTCAGATTAGCTGTGGGAGGAAGCAGGATATGACCAGAACGACAATTCCCACTACAAGAACGGCAATGGTCTTTTGCGAGCAACCTTTCCACTCTTTCAGAATAATACCCCATAGATTTGAAAATACCACATTGAGCGCCATCAGGATGCAGAAAGAAAGCGTCATGAGTGTCGGCGACTCGATGAGGTAGCCCTTGCCGATTGAAAGACCGAAGAACTGGCTATACCACAAGGCTCCGGCAAGGATGCAGAAGAGAACGTTGTTGACGAGGACATCTGTCTTGGCATAGTCTCCCCATGAATGATTTTTCTGATTCTGATAGAAGCAGTAGACGGCGTTGGTCACGAATCCTCCGAGAGTCACAAGGAAAGTGGCTGGGAGGGTCTTGTAGCTGTCAGGGGTAAGTTCACCGAAATTAATGTCGGCTCCAAAAGCGAGACCCACATTGAAACAGCCGCTCATGAATCCGCATAGAAGTGCGATCATGATGCCTTTCGGGAAGTTGAAGTCTTTTACGGCTGCTTTCTTTTCCTCTTCGCTGAGAGCGCTTGCCTTCATGCCTCCCGCTATTCCGATGATAGCTATTCCTATCAGCGTCACGATCACTCCTATTATGACGGAGAAGGTCAGCTGTGAAAGAGGATCGTTTTCAGGGAAGAATATCTGCAGTAGCACCGGACCCATGATTGTGCCGAGTCCTGCGCATGTCCCGAGCGCAATCGATTGTCCGAGAGCGACTCCGAGATAGCGCATCGAAAGTCCGAAAGTCAGACCTCCGACACCCCACAGCATGCCGAAGAGAATCGTCATCCATAGGCTGAAGGGTGAAGTGGAAGAGAAAAGTTCGCATAGTGTATGCCCCTCCGGCACAGCCAGCATGGCGCCGAGCAAAGGAAGTAGGAAGAATGCGAACACCGCCTGCACCATCCAGTAGGATTCCCAGCTCCAGTTCTTTATCTTATTGATGGGAACATAGCAGCTCGACTGGAAGAATGAGCCGATCGCAATTATTAGTAATCCGAGGAAAATCATTTATAAGATTATTATTCATTAATAATTTCATAAGGTATGGAAGCTTGAAAAGCCCCATACCTTATGATTATAGACATTATCCGGATGCTTAACGCTTTGAAGTCACGTCAGCCTCGTATTTTTCGATTTCCTTGATGTAAGATTCGCCCACCGGGACATTATTGTTGAGACAGAACATGTCGTATACAGCGTTCCATGGAAGGTTCTTGCATTCTTCGAGCAGGGCGAGGCGCTGGAAATATTTGCCTTCGAGCTCATAGTTGCGGAGTGTGGTGACGGGCTCAAGCAGAGCGCGGAGCATACACTTCTGTGCAGCACGGCTGCCGATCACATACGCGCCGATACGGTTAAGGGTTGCATCGAAGTAGTCAAGACCGTAGTGTACGCGGTTAAGTCCTCCGGCGCGTACGATTTCGCTGAAGAGATCCATTGTCGGATCGTCCATGATGGTGACATGGTCGGAGTCCCAGCGGATCGGGCGGGACACGTGGAGCATGAGTTCGGGCACGAACAGAAGCATTGCGCTCACCTTGTCTGCCACGCTTTCAGTCGGGTGGAAGTGACCGGTGTCAAGGGTTATCATCATATTGCGCTGAGCGGCGTAGGCGGTATAGAAGTCATTGCTGCCCACTGTATAGCTTTCGAGACCGATTCCGAAGACTTTTGATTCCACGCAGTCTTTCATCATATCATATCTGTGTTCGAAGATCTGGTCGAGAGAGTCCTTGAGGAGCTCGCGATAGAGAGAGCGGTTGAGGGTGATGTCCTTGCTGCCGTCATGCACCCATGTGTTCATGATGCAGGGATCATTCTGAGCCTCACCGATAGCTTGAGATATGGCGCGGCAACGCTTTGAGTGCTCGATCCAGAAATCGCGGATACTCTTGTCGGGATTGGAAAGCGAGAGGTCGCCGCTCTTTGAGTGAGAGAAAGAAGTAGAGTTGAAGTCAAGCTTGATATCGTGTTCCTTTGCCCATTCAATCCAGCTCTGGAAATATTCGGGTGTCACTTCATCGCGGTCTACATATTTGCCCTGGAAGTCGCCGTAGATCTCGTGGAGGTTAAGGCGGTGCTTGCCCGGGATAAGGCTCATGGCATAGAGGACGTCGTCGCGGAGTTCCTCAATATTGCGTGCTTTGCCCGGATAGTTGCCGTTGACCTGAATACCACCGGTCAGACCACCTTCACGGGGTTCAAAGCCAGTCACGTCATCAGCCTGCCAGCAGTGCATGCTGAGATGGAAATCCTGCATCTGCTGGAGCACTTTGTCTGTGTCTACGCCGATCGCGGCATACCTTTCCTTAGCCACTTCATAGGCTTTGCGGATAAGTTCTTCTTTCATAATGTGGTTATAGTTTTTAGTTGATGGTTTATCAGTTTTGGAAATTATTTTGAGGGAGTGTAGGTGATGGTCTCAGTTGAGTTGATTGCAACCCTGCGCATATCCTTCAGAGAGGAAAGGTCTTTAGATGCACGGAGCTGCATGAGTACATTGCCGAGAGCTGTGCACTCAGCCGGTCCAGCTACGACCGGTATGCCGAGACTGTCGGCTGCCATCTGCATGAGGTGCTTGTTGCGTGAACCGCCTCCTATCACGTGGAGACGTTTGATTTCCACAGGAGAAAGCTCGCGCAGCCATTCGGTGATCTCGCCGTATCTGTGAGCGAGGCTTCGGTATACTACCCTTATGTAATCTGCAGGAGTCTCAGGTTTTACCTGTCCGGTCTTCTCGCAATATTCATCGATTGCTTTTGTCATGCTCACCGGGTTGGCGAATGATGGATCGTCAGGATTCACGATGCTCGGGCAGTCGCTTTCGAGATAAAGGGCAGCCAGTTCAGCTATATCCTGAGGTGCATCCTTAAATTCCTCTCGGCATCTTTCGAAAAGCCAGAGTCCAGTGATGTTCTTCAGTACCCTTATGGTGCCGTCTACACCGCCTTCGTTGGTGAAGTTATATTCCAGACTTTTATCGGTAATGATAGGACCCTCGTTCTCAATGCCCAGCAGCGACCATGTGCCGCAGCTGAGATATGCATAATCCTTGTCGGGAGTAGGCACGGCAGCCACGGCAGAAGCAGTGTCATGTCCCGCAACTGCCACTACAGGCACTTCTCCAAGTCCTGTAAGGTCGGCAAGACGCGGGATCAGCGTTCCGATAGTCTCACCCGGCTCGATCATCGGTCCGAATTTGTCGCGTGTCAGTCCTACTTTTGCAAGAAGCACGTCGTCAAGTTCTCCGGTGTTGGGATTAAGAATCTGCGATGTGGATGCGACAGTGCGTTCGGTGACTGCCTTGCCCGTCAGCATGTAGGAGAGGGCATCAGGAATAAACAGTATCTTATCTGCGTTGTCAAGGACTTCCGGATTGTTCCTGCGGATTGTGTCAAGTTGGAAAAGGGTATTGAAATCCATAAACTGGATTCCTGTCTTTGCATACACCTCCTCTTTAGGCATCTCCTTGCAGAATCTTTCCACTGCTCCTGCAGTGTGGGTGTCGCGGTAGCAGTAGGGAAGGCTCGCAATGCTTCCGTCTTTAAGGAAATACGCCACGTCGCATCCCCATGTGTCGATGCCTATGCTTTTGAGTGTCGGCTTGTCGCTCATGTCTGCAAGGATGCCGGCACATTTTTTCATCGACTCAATAATATGCTGATATATCAGCGGAAGATTCCAATATTGATGGTTGCCGATGGGAAGCATCGGATAATGATAGCGGGCTATTTCCTGCATATCAACCTTTTCTCCATCGAAAGAAGCGAGTATCGTGCGTCCGGAAGTAGCGCCGAGATCTACGGCAAGATGATAAGACTTAGTCATATTTCAGGATCAGTCAAGATGGAACACTTCTTTAATAGGCACTGTGACGGGTGAATTATCCGGATTTACCTCCATGATGTCAGCCATGAAGTCCCACCATTTGCGTGTGATTTCGTCTGCTGCCTCTGCATCCTGTGAGTTAGAATCTCCGATCACCTCCTGATATCCGAAAAGAATGTTTGTGTCCTTATCCCAATATATGGAATAGTTGCGCACTCCTGAGTCTGCTATCTGTTTTTTGAGTTCGGGCCAAAGCTGAGCATGGCGTTTTTCATACTCGGCTTCGTAACCGGGTTTGAGAAACATTTTGAATGCAAATCTTTTCATGGTGTTTCTGATGAGTTTTCGTTAGTATGATATGGTTTGTTATTAAGAGAAGTATGAATGTGAATAAGCCACAAACCCGCTTCTCTTGCAAAGTTAATAAAATTTATTGAGAATATGCAAAAAAAGTGATAAAAATTATAAATTTGTCATGGAGGTATGCATCAGTAGAATGCTCACGGCATAAGCCATTCAATTGAAGAAGAATTCACGGGTTTCTGTCTGCCCTGCTGTAAGTTTTACCGGAACCGAAGCGCCATTGACATTAAGCGTTATTTCTCCCTCGGCGTTGGGATGAATCCTGACTGTCGATACCTTGCCGTTGTTCCATTCCAGATCGACTGTGGCACCGCATCTGGTTCTGAGTCCGGTGAAAGATCCGTCGTTCCATTGTGAGGGGAGAGCCGGCAGAAGGGTTATTGATTTGGGAGTGGACTGTATCAGCATTTCCGCCACGCCGGCAGTGCCGCCGAAGTTTCCGTCGATCTGGAATGGGGAATGCGCGTCAAGAAGATTAGGATATGTGCCGCCACCTTTCCTCTTGTCGGGTCCATTGTACTTGTCCGGACTCACATATTTCAGCAACCTGCGGTACATGGCATATGCCTTGTCCGCGTCTGCGAGGCGGGCGAGAAGGTTTACTCGCCATCCGGTGCTCCATCCTGTAGTGTTTTCACCTTTGATCTCAAGTGTCCTGGCAGCGGCAGCGGCGAGTTCAGGAGTTTCAGAGATGGATATATGGTGTCCGGGATATAGTCCGAAAAGGTGCGATTGATGACGGTGCTGAGGATCCTGCTCCATGAAATCCTCAGCCCATTCCTGGAGCTGACCGGCTTTGCCGATCTTATATGGAGCAATTTTAGCCATTGCAGAGTCAATTTCCTTCACGAGTTCATCATCCGTATTCAAAGTCATGGCAGCCGCCTTGGTGTCTGAAAGGCATTGGCGAATCATGGCGAGGTCTGCGGTTCCTCCGGCAGATGTCGCAGCCGGTTTTCCGTCGTGAGCTATAAAATTGTTTTCCGGAGATGTGGAAGGCGATGTTATCAGGTTGCCGTCCTTGTCCGCTGTCATCCATCCGAGGCAGAATTCAGCGGCTCCTTTTAGGGTCGGGTAATACTCCCTCAGGAAATCAATGTCGCGGGTGAAAAGATAGTGTTCCCATATGTGTGATGCGATCCATGCGCCTCCCATGTTCCAGTTTGCCCATTGAGGATCTCCGCTGTTGAGTCCGACAGGATTGGTTATCGCCCATATGTCTGAGTTGTGACCGAGACACCATCCGCGGTCAACTCCGTAGTATTCACGTGCGGTTTCCCTTCCGGTTGCCGGTAATTGTTTGATAAAGGAGAGAAGAGGCATATGTAGCTCGCTCAGGTTGGTCACTTCTGCCGGCCAGTAATTTTCCTCCACATTTATGTTTGTGGTGTAATTTGAGCTCCATGGCGGAAGTAGATACTCGTTCCATAGTCCCTGGAGGTTGGCAGGTACTCCCGGAGTGCGCGAACAGCTTATCAGAAGATATCTTCCATAATCGAAGTACAGTTCTTCCAGGTCAGGGTCATAAGCAGTGTTGTCATGATAATTTTTCAGCCGTATGTCTGTAGGCATTTCATTGAGGGTCGGGTCCGATTCCCCCAGATTGATATTCACGCGTGAAAAAAATCCTGCATAGTCGTCGATGTGTCTTTTCAGCAATCGGGTGAATGATTTTTGTTCTCCGTTGTCAGCTTTTCGGGTTGCGGCAGTCCTGAAGTCGCTGCCATTGATTGCCGGGTTCTTGTCAGCACCGTTAAAGCTTGTGGCTATGGCAGCGATAATCATTGTCTCAGTGGCGTCTTTCACCTTTAGGGTGCCGTTTTCTGATGAAAGAATGGAAGCACCCGGTGATATGACGCGGATATCGGTGCGGAAGCTTATACCTCGGCTCTTGTCATACAGCATCTTCTCATCTTCAGGAGCCTTGACATAACTCGGAAGAGAAGAGTATGAGGCTGTTCCTTCAGCCGTTATTCTATTGCCCTCGGAATAAACCTCATAAATTTTTATCGGAGAATCGAAAGAGAGTGCGAAATCTATAGGCGCTTCAGAAGAAATCCTTATTGCCAATATGCTGTCAGGAGCTGATGCGAAATATTCTGTAGTTATTTCATTGCCTCTCTTAGAGTAAGAAACTTTAGCTGTCGCGTCAGCGATATTAAGCCTTCTTGAATAGTTTTTAGCCTCGGTCTTGTCAGCGAAGTCAATATATAGGTTGCCTATCGGTTGGTAATTATTTGTGTAATGTCCCTGTACGTTCTTCTGAAGTTTCTGGGCAAGCTGATAGTCGCCGGCATCGAGGGCTGCCCTTATTTCGGGAATTACTTTATAAGCGCCCGGATTATATACAGCGGTGTCAGGTTCTCCGGTCCAGAAAGTTATGTCGTTGAGCGATATTCGTTCCTTTGACGGATTTCCGTATATGATGCCTCCTTGTGTGCCGTTGCCGATCACAAAAGTCTCTTCAAAGTATTTGGCAGGACGATCGAAATATAAGACTGGAGTTGCGGCATATCCGGCAAATCCAGAAAGTGCGAGTGCAATTGAAATTGTCTTATTTAAGAATTTCATAGTCTGTTTTACTTATGGTGCTTTGTCGAGTTCTTATTTTGCTGACTTGACAGCTGCCGGAGTCCAAGACTCAAAGAAACGCGTCACTTTCTCCTTGTCATATCCTTCGCCTGATTCAAGCAGTGCGGAGTCCTGGGTATGCAGGATATTCCCGTTCTCATCAAGTATAATCAATACTGGAAATCCGAACCTTACCGGATTGCCAAGTTTCCTGAGTGCGGCAGCAGTAGCCTCCTTGTCTGCATTATCTTCCTCATTACGGGGATTGTAGTTGACATGAATAAACTCATAATTGTCATCGACCAGTTTTTTCAGCTCCGGGTCAGCATTAACGAATTTTGCAAAACGGATGCACCATTTACACCAGTTTCCACCGAGCTGCGCCACAACATATTTGCCATTTGAGGCCGCCTTGGATATGGCTTCAGTGATCTGTGTATCCGGGTTGATAGATTCGTCATATATTTTAGCCGGGTTCTGAGCATTGGCGCAAAGAAAAACCATCGACAACGCGATTATTGAAAAAAATCTTTTCATTTGTTTGAATATTTACTGTAGTATTGTAAATTAAAAGTCGTCCATCATGTCGAAATCCTCCTCCTCATCATCATAATCGTCGAAAGATTCGTTATTTCTGTCATGCTTATAATTGCCGTAAGAATTAGATGAATACCCATGAAAATCTTTTGATCTTCTAATTGGGGGAAAATTATTATCGGAATGTTGGCGTTTATCACACAACCAACGGAATAATAAAAATTCACTGATGAAATTCCAGAATTTTTTCATATGAAACAATTATACGAATTTACAATATATCCAACATTGAAAATTATGTCAAGGTTATAGTAAGGTATTTATCGTTACACCTGACGTTTGCCCTCAGTTTGAACTTGTGCAAAAGATGAACAAGCTCAATGGCGCTTAAATTCTCCCTACTCGAATATCATTTAACATCGTTATAAGTGAACAATCCTCTTCCTCTTATGGATACTGATTGATTAACTTAAAATTATCAACTTCTGCCATACCGTCATTATTTTCGGTATTCCAGGACTAATACTGATAATCTTTTCTTCTTCCATATTTATCAGTATGCTTCAAATCAAAGCTCTTCTCAATCCTTTACATAAATAGCTATCCCGGCATAAGGAGTGGAGAAGCATTTTGAACCACTCTACATACTCCGGATCATTGCCCTTGCCAATTTCAAGAAGCCGTGGGTTTTCATTCATAAAGGTCTTTACCAAAGGCTTTATATCTTCGCCGGTTGTCATTGTTCCTATTGATGTACACCATATTTCATTCGGGTCGCCGCCAATGACAATTTCCCGATCGGCACAGATATGGTCCTGTGTTGTGATATGACAGCGCAGACTAAGTCCAGAGGGCGCCATGTATGACATCCAGCGGAGTTTCTGATAACCCAACTTATGAAGTTCGTGCAGAACCTTCATAAGTTCATAAACACCTAAACTATGGAGATGCTGACTCATTCAAAAATATTTTATTCTTCGATAGGATAGGTAGCATCGTATATTTCTTGCAGATTTACTCCATTGTAGCTCCAACGTGGTGTCGGCTGCACTCCATATTTGGAATTAAGGAGTTTGGTCGTAACGGCAGTTAGAGATGTTTCTTCTCCGAGATACTCCACCTTTTTATCGCTGATTACGGTAACTGAAACTGATGGATCTGCATTATATGTCAATATACTTCCAGTGGGAATACTCATCTGGCTGAAATTAAGCGGAGGACGGTGTTTTGTTGCCTTACTTTTGGACGCTATATCATCAGCATTGAGGTCATTGTTCATTTCATCGCTGACCTCAGAAGTAATCTCTTTCTCGTTGAATATTTCAAGAATGGCGATAGCCTGTTCCTTTTTAATTTGGAAAAACTCACGGTTGACATTCAGACGATTGGGCTCAAATGCTTTATGTAGAGCCTTCTCCAATTTTGCGCAGTTGGAAGCCTTAACTTCGCATGCATACTCCACATCAAACGGCACTGGCACACCGGTTGTATATAATTCTTTGAGTCGCGCATCAAGTTCAGGTCGGGTTGTCATGCCTATCTTTACGAGTCCGGGCATAGCTCGATTTGATAATACATACACAATTCCTATATTATTTTCTTTAGCCATAATTATTTAATCCTTGTATTGTTATGCTACTTTACCGGTTTCAATTTCGGATTTGAGGAATTGGAAGATATATTGTGTACGAGTTCGTTCTCAATTTGAATGTAGCTGAATAGCAAGTTAATCATGCGTAAATGATCTATATTACGGTTATCGTAACTTGCCCCATACACATATCGTAGATCCTCAGCCAATCCCGCAATTAGACTGGAGTCATTTAAGCGCGGATGTTTTTATTTTCTTTATTTTTATTGCAAAGTTAAGAAAAATTATGGAGATTTCAAATGTTTTGAGAGGGATCTTTGAGTTCTTTAGATTATTGGTATAGACTATTTAAGAATGTATGATGTGTTGTGTAGAAGAAATGAGAGATCTTAGTGGATATAAGGCTGATGTGTGGTCGGAGTAGGAAGGTGTTTTTTTGATAATTCAGAAAAATTAGTTAATTTTGTGGTGTAAGAATCATAGAATGACACGGTGTGGCAGATTTTTAGCAACTGGTGACAAAAAGAATAATTCTTGAGAAACTTAAATCGAATATAACATGAAAAGATTATTTTTTTCTTTATTATCATTTGGATGCATATTGGGAGCGACGGCGCAGAATGCAGAAAATGCTTGGACAGGCACATGGGCTACTGCCGTTGAGTTTACCGGTCCCGGCGATATGCCTAAATCGAGTCTGTCGGGTCGGGCGCTGCGCGAGATCGTTCAGGTATCCATTCCGGGCGATGTATTGCGAATGCAATTCAGCAATATTCACAGCAAGGAGCCTGTTGAGATAAAATCTGTATTTATTGCGAATGCAGCCGATTCCTGCGACATAGACGTCAAGTCAGCTAAATATCTTACATTCAACGGCAAGAAATCCGTGACCATAGCTCCCGGCGAAGATATCTATTGCGACGAGATAAAATATAATCTGCAGCCGTTGCAGAAGTTGGCTATAACGGTTAATTACGGCGATAATACGCCTGTAAACGCTTCTTCTCACAGGGGATCGCGCACCACTTCATATATTATTGACGGAGAGGCAAAGCCCAAGACCAAGTTTACAGATGCTGAGAAACTGGACCACTGGTATAATATCTCCTGCATCGACGTGCAGACCGAGAAGCCGACTGAATGCATTGCAATTATCGGTAATTCCATTACTGACGGACGCGGAAGCACGACCAATATGCAGAACCGTTGGCCGGACTTCCTTGCAAAGGCACTTGGCGGCAATGTAGGAGTGCTCAATCTCGGTATAGGTGGAAATGCCGTAGTTAACGGCGGTCTGAGCGAACCGGCTGTGGTGCGTTTCGACCGTGATGTCCTCGGTCAGACAGGCGTGACTTCTGTGGTGATTTTTGAAGGTGTAAACGATATTGGGGGTAAGCGCCCTAATCATCAGGAAATAGTGAATAATATAATCGATGCTTACACTTCTTTCATAGCGAAGAGCAAAGAAGCAGGAAAAAAGGTTTATCTTGCTACCATCACTCCATATAAGAAAAGCTTTTATGAGGATCATTTCAGCGAAGCTGCGCGGCTCACTCTTAACGATTGGATCCGGGCAAACAAGGATGTGGATGGTATTATCGATTTCGATGAAGCCGTCAGAGATCCTCAGAATCCTTCGGCACTGCGTCCTGAGTATTCTGATGACTGGCTGCATCTTAATCCTGCCGGCTATGAAGTAATGGGGAATTATGCTGCAAAAGTTTTGAGTAACGGTCTTTGATCGATGTTCTGCTATTCAGGATGAAGAAGGATAATAGTGAGGAGTTGTTTCCGGTAGTTGATGAAGCCGGGAATGTGATAGGAAAGGCTACGAGAGGGGAGTGCCATGGGGGAAGTAAGCTTCTTCATCCTGTGGTGCATTTGCATGTGTTTGATGCTGAGGGAAGAATATTCCTTCAGCATCGTCCCGCATGGAAGGATATTCAGCCTGATAAATGGGATACTGCTGTAGGAGGTCATGTGGATTTCGGGGAGAATGTAGAGGCTGCCCTGCGTCGGGAGGCGCTTGAGGAATTGGGGCTAACCGAATTTACCCCGATCCATGTCAAGAGCTATGTCTTTGAGTCTGACAGGGAACGGGAATTAGTAAACAGTTTCAAGGCAGTTGTGGATCCTGCCAAGGTGCATCCGAGTGAAGAACTTGATGGTGGCAGATGGTGGACAGCGGATGAACTTAAGGCTGCCACTTCTCAGTTGACTCCTAATCTGCAGCATGAGCTTGGGCTTTTATCAATGATAAATGATTAAATATCAATGATCAATTGAGGTTGTTAAGAATTTGTGTAAATTATTTTGAAGGATGAATTGTCACTAAATACGTGATTTGATAAAATAAGTCTAATTACCTTATCATGAAATTCAGCGAAGAGGAAGTATATCTATTAGGGACCGCAATTGCATTGATTGTCTCAGCTTTGATCTGGATTCCTTTTAGCAAACGACAGTTGAGATGGTTCTGGAGTCACAAGAGCAATAATTCATTCAACGACATAGTTCCAGTATCTGTTTTTGTGTGTCTGGTAAGCGGAATCTTATTTTACTATGTTGTCAGGAAGTTCCTATGTTATCCATCTGTCATATGGTGCTCAATTATCGGTACTCTGCTGGAATGCATTGCTTTTTATATATATCTTAAGCCAGTCAACCGCCATTATATGGAAGCAAATCTTCAGTCTTTCAATGCAGATGAAGTGTCTTCCATAAGAGGGAAAGGTGGCTTTATGGTTTATTTTGTAATGGTAGGTATTCTGCTTTTGAACAGCAACTTTTGTATGGGTGGTATAGCATTTACCCGTTGGATGATGCCGGATGTGGTCGAGATCAAAAATGGATCTAAAAGAGCGTGGTATGGATATAAGGTGAATGAATATTACGGATTGCCATTTGAAAGAGGAATGCATCCGGGAGGAAGTTATATTCACAATCTTTCAAATGATACCGTATATCGATTAGTGATAAATTATGGTTATCCCGGTGAAGAACTGTATAATTTTTATTCAGTTCAGGGGAAATATGCTCCCGGATCCTTTTCAAGACTGCCGAGCCGGACACCACACGTCATGGACACTATAGCCCCCATTATGCCACCTTCGCATGGCAGAAATGGAAGATATCGCACACAGAGGATTTATCTGACAGATTTTGAACATATGTGGGATTTTAAGATGGTGAAAATGCGGAAATTCGGTCTCCTTCGCAATAAACAGGTTGATTCAATTAAGGAAGACCGCAATCATCTAATCAGGGAAAGTCATGAAATGTATAGGGCATACAAGCAAATAGATTCGTTGCCATACTCACGGCTTCGCCCTATTCCTGAAAGAATAAGCAATATTAGCCATGAGTAGTGTAAGATTAAATTAAAGAAAGATAAGTTTAATCTTTTAAACTTTAACTTGAGCTAAAATTGAGTGTTAATTTGCATATTGAGATATGAAGAATGTGGTGGTAGCAATGGATTCGATGAAAGGATGTCTTGATTCGCTTTCGGCATCAATGGCTCTTTCTGATGGAATTGCAGAACATTCATCCGGCATTCAGACTTATTGTGTGCCGGTAGCTGATGGGGGAGAAGGAACCGCAGTGGCTCTTACATATGGCGACAGCAAATTTATAAAAAAAACATCTAAAGTGACAGGACCTGTCGGTGAGAGAATTAGCGCGGAATGGTATATTGATAAAGAATCCGGAACTGCTTTCATAGACATGGCTTCCGCTGCCGGAATTGCACTTATTTCAGAGGATGAGAGAAATCCGCTTAATACTACGTCATTCGGAGTGGGGGAGCTTATATTTGAAGCTGTCGAAGCCGGTGCTAAGAAGATTCTGCTTGGATTGGGTGGATCCGCAACAGTTGATGCAGGATTGGGAGCATGTCAGGCTCTGGGCGTAAAATTTTTTGATATGCAAGGCAATGAAATCCGAAATGAGATCACTGGTATTTCGCTTGTAAAAGTCAATGATTTTGATTCTGAATCATTATCGGCGAATCTGAAGCATATTGAATTGTCACTGCTCTGTGATGTTACATCTCCATTCACCGGATTCTGCGGAGCTGCTCGTGTGTTTGGTCCGCAGAAGGGGGCTTCACCCGAAGATGTTGAGATTCTGGAGCTGGGAATGGAGAATGTGCGCGATTTGATAAAGTCTAAAACAGGACTTGATCTGAATGATATCGCAGGTAGCGGAGCTGCCGGTGGAATGGGAGGAGGATTGATGTCATTAGCTGGAGGAAAAATAACAAAGGGCGCATCTACAATTCTTGACCTTATAGGTTTCGATAAAGTTATTGAAAGAGCTGATCTTATAATCACGGGTGAAGGAAGTTCTGACAGTCAAACCCTTATGGGGAAGATCCCCTATGAGATATTACAGAGGGGTAAGCGAAAAAATATCCCGGTTTGGCTTGTAGCGGGGCGTGTTAAGGATCAGGAGTCCCTTTTTAATGCTGGTTTTGAAAAGATCATATGCATAAACTCTCCCGAAATCGTGGCGCGAAGCAAGACAGAGGGGCAGAATCCCATGGATCCGGACGTCGCCGCAAAAAGACTATTTTCAATTATTCGGAATTCCCAGTTTTCCTAAATTCAAAATGCTAAATTAGGAAAAGTACAATGAGTGAGGAGAAGACAAGGGTGATGTTGGCGACTGCGTAGGTGATGGTGAAAGAGAGGTTGGGTACATCAGAGCCGAGGGCGTTCTGAATAGCTCCGATAGATGCTACGCTGCATCTCGCTCCCGCCACGCATCCCAACACTTCAGGAGTTGAGAACCTGAACAGGCGATGAGCAATGAATACATTTATAACTATGCTCAGGCAAGTCAGAAGTAACCCAATGCCGACTATTGCTATTCCGGCTTCATGGAGACCTGCCATCAATGCACTTCCCGCTGAAAGACCTAATACTGAAATAAACATATTCACACCGAGATTATTGAGGATCCATAATGCTGAGGATGGTATATGACCGAAAGATGGTCTTTTAGAACGGAGCCATCCGAGCACGAGTCCGGAGAATAGTGCACCCACACTTACACCTAATGCCATGGGAATGCCGTTTATTTTTATCGACAATGCTCCTACCAGGCATCCTACAGCAATACCTAATCCGACAAATACCATATCTGTGACATTTGTGTCTCGATCGGCATAACCGATGTGATCGGCGGCAGCCTCTACGTCGCAAGGCCAACCCACGAGAGTGATTATATCTCCCCCGCATAGCTCTGTATTGTTCTTTACAGGAATAGAAAGACCGTTTCGTTTTAATGATGAAACCGCTATTCGGTCCATATAATCCTGAGAGCGTAATTGCCCGAGTGTCATTCCGTCTACATCCTTAGCTGAAATTGTCACCGGTGTGCGTTCTGCACCAAAGTTAAGCAGTTCTTGATCAGCTATCTCAGGTCCTGGCGGATTCGGTAGCGCTGCCATCTCTTCAGAGCGTCCTCCGATCACTATATGATCACCACGTGTGATTCGTACATCTGGCGATGGATCGGTGATGACTCCATTTATGCGTGCCCTTACAAACACGACACGCACATTCATTGCCTTATAGTGATCCCTTATTTCAGCGGGAGAACGGGAAGTATCGAAAAAACTGTCCGTGACTTCATATGCCCGATACACTACGGGTCGACGTGCCGGAATCATACCAGGTCCGAGCGGAGTGTCAGATCCTTCAAGCTTCTGTTCCATATCTGCCACTTCAGCCTGTACTTTCTTCAGGCCGCCGATCATCTTAGGTGCAATCGATGATAGAAACCATGCTGTGAAGACTGTACCAAGCACATATGTGGCGGCGTAACATGCAGGAATAAGTTTCAGGATATGAGTCCGAGCCGAATCATCCATCGGCATTCCTTTTAAAGTGTCTGTCATCAAACCCAGTGACGCGGATGCGTTCTGGGATCCTGCAAAAAGCCCGGCTGCCACACCTTTGGTGTAGCCAAGCAGCTTTGCTGCCAGAACTACGATCCCTGCACTTACAAGGGCTGCCACCGCGGCAAATACTACAATCTTCAATCCATTTCCTTTAAAAGCGCGAAAGAACTGGGGTCCTACTCCGTAACCCACCGAGAATAGGAAGAAAAGAAAGAAAACCGTCTTGACCATATCAGGAATGACAATATCGAACTGCCCAATTATTACTCCTACTATCAAGGTAGCAGCTACAGAGCCAAGAGAAAAGGAGCCGAATCTTAGTTTTCCGAGCCAGAAACCGAGACCCAGAGTGAGGAAAAGAGGTATAAGGGGGTGGGATTGGAGAAATGCTGTCATGGGTTGTGGGTTTGTGAGGTTGTGGAGTTTTGTGGTTGTGGGGTTGTGTGGTTGTTGAGTTTTTTTGGAGGTATCGGGTTTGGGAGTTATGAGGGTAGTGATAAGAAACTTGAGAGGAGGATGTATGCGGAGATCAATGAGGCGATGCATAGGGCAGCGAAACACACTTTCTCAACTTTGGTGAAGAGCGGAGCGACGGAAGACTGACGTTCTTTGTGAGCTTTGATGTAAAAGCCGGTACCCATTATGTAGAAGAGCGAGGTGAGCAACATATTGAGCAATCCTCCTGAATATGCCATCCAGATGCAAAATAGGGTGGTGACTACTGCAATGGTCATGATTTTCCAATTGTCAGCTTTTTTGATAAGGAAAAGACCGGTAAAGAAATATCCGGGAATGATCATGAGGCCTGTGATATGCAGGGCTGCGAGATAGACATCGTCTGCCATCACCACCATAATGAGGAAAAGTTCCATTACAATGCTTGAGGCAAAAAGTCCGAAAGTTGGCATATTGTGGCTGTTGACTTTGCTGAAAGCCTTCGGAAGAATCTTGACAAGCGACGCTTCATATGGCACCTGCGCCACTACAAGGGTCCATGCTACCCAACCGCCGAGAAGCGAAATAATTACAGCCGCGATCACAAACCAATAAGCCCATGCTCCACAGGTTTCCCTAAGGATATATGCTATGGAAGGATCGGGTAGTCCGGCAAGTCTGGCACGTGCCAACAACCCGTAGCTTAGCAGGGAGACAGCCATATATAGAACCAGGGAGATCAGGAATCCTGCAATTCCGGCTTTTCCTACGTCAGAGCTTTTTTTAGCACGTGCTGACATCATTACTGCGCCCTCGACACCGAAGAAGCAGAATAGAGTCACCATCATGGTCTGTTTCACCTGTTGCCATGTCACGCCTACTCCGGCTATTGGCCCCCACACATCCTCATTGAAGAGATCCGCCTGAAAGAATATCCCAAGAATGGAGATAATGAAAATGAGCATCAGCACTTTTACTGCCGCCAAAAGATTATTTACAAATTTTGCAGTCCTGATGCCCCGCGCCACTATGAAAAACATGATCCATATCAATACTGTGCCAAACAGAACTGTCTGCCAGCCATGATCAAGAAGTTGTGGAAATATGGCGCCGAAAGAGTCGTTGAGCATGACTGCGTATGCTACATTGGAGAATGCAGTGCAAAGCCAGTAACCCCAGGCAATATTGAATCCCGCATAGCGTCCGAACCCCGCAAGTGCATATTGATATATACCGGCATTATATTGCGGATACTTGTCGCTCAGCCATTTAAAGGCAAGCACAAGAGGCAGGATCCCCATTGCTGTCACAAGCCATGAGAGTATTACGGCACCGGGATTGGCTACCGCCGCCATATTCTGTGGGAGATTGTAAATACCGACCCCGACCATCAGTCCGAAGACGAGTGCTGTCAGTCCCCAGAATCCAAGTTTTCCGCTTGATAGCATAGTTTATAGCAGTTTCGTTAAAAAATCCAATACTATAACAAATGATTTCAAAAAAATCATTAATTTTGCAGTCCAAAAAATGAAATAAATCATGAAATTGACTTTACTGACGATAGGATTGCTTATCATATCAAATGTATTCATGACCATGGCATGGTATGGTCATCTGAAGATGCAGTCGCTTGGCTGGATCAAGAGCTGGCCGCTTTTTGCCGTTATACTACTTTCGTGGGGCATAGCACTGCTTGAATATTGCTTTATGATACCTGCCAACAGGATGGGATACGTCGAGAATGGCGGACCATTTTCCATGATGCAGCTGAAGGTGGTGCAGGAAGTGATCACCCTGACAGTCTTCACAATCATTTCTGTTTTCTTCCTATCGGGAGAGAAACTGCATTGGAATCACGTGGCTGCGTTCCTATGCCTTGTCGGAGCAGTATTTTTTGTATTTATGCCCACGGAAAAGTGACGTTTAACGATTGACTATCAAAAAAGGACGTACGACGTACGTCCTTTTTTGATTTTTACTGAGTATAGTAAATATTGTAAATTCAGATCGTATCTGAGGGTTTTGAGGAGTTTTGCGAGGCTCCTGTCGGTTGCGGGTCCTTGAAGAGTCCGGACAGGTACTTTTCATTGATGCGCTGCATGAACTCCCAGAAATTCGGAACGAAGAGCGTTCCGATGAATGCATTCATCGCCATGCCGAACACTACTGCTGTGCCGAGTTCTATCCTGCTGTTGGCACCGGCTCCGGTAGAGAACATCATCGGCAAAACACCGAATACGAATGCCAGGGCTGTCATCATGATAGGTCGGAACCTTATCACTCCTGCATCGTGGGCTGACTGCTGAATCGATTTTCCGCTCTTCCGGAAGTCCATGGCGTATTCTACAATCAGAATAGCATTTTTTGCCGACATGCCGATCAGAAGTATCAATCCGATCTGAGTGTATATGCTGATAGACTGACTCATGCAGATGCATCCGAGTATTGTTCCCAATACCGCTACCGGGGTGGCGAGAATCACAGCAATAGGATCGGTCCAGCTTTCATATTGAGCCGCAAGTACAAGTATCGTCATTACTATGGCAAATATAAACACGAACGTTATAGTGGTGCCGGATTGTGTCTCCTGATACGCCATGCCTGTCCATGCATATGAATAGTTCTTTCCGAGAGTCGACTGCACAAGTTGCTCCATTGCCTTTATACCTTCAGATGAGGATACTCCTTTGGCAGGATTAACTGTGACGGATGCCGACTGATACATATTGTAGCGGTTGATCGAAGACTCTCCCATTACCGGTTCGATAGTCGTGAATGATGAGAATGGTACCATTTCTCCCTTGGAATTCCTTACAGAAAGCCTCAATACGTCGTTTATGTTATCGCGGGCTGCCTGATCACCTTGCATGCGCACCTGGAACACCCTGTTGAATTCCACGAAGTCATTGACATAGTTACCACCGAGATATCCGCTTAGTGTGGAGAATATCTCCGACATCACAAGCCCCTGTGTCTTTGCCTTGTCCCTGTCTATATTAAGCTGATATTGAGGCACTACTCCCTGATACATTGACGTGAGTGATTCCAGACGGGGATCTTTCCTCACTGCCTCGCGGAGAGCATCGATCGCCTTCAGCATTTCTGTAGGTCCCAGTGAATTGATGTCAAGGAGATTCATCTCAAGTCCGGAGGACATGCCGAGTCCAGGAATGGCCGGAGGATTTACTGAAAAAATCTGTGCTCCCTGATATTTAGCAGCAATCTCATTGACTTTTGCCATGACATTGTCGACTGATCCTTTCCTTCCGCGTTCTTTCCATGGTTTCAGCATCACCATTACCGTGCCGCCGTTTGAAGCTGCCCCTCCTCCCATCATGGAGAATCCTGAAATTGTCATTACATCCTTCACTTCCGGCAATTTCTGTATGTCGGCTGCAAGGGCATCGGTTATTTTTTCAGTTCGTTCAAGAGAAGCTCCGGTGGGCAGCTGAATTGAGGTCATGAAATATCCCATGTCTTCAGAAGGGATATAGCTTGTAGGCCATTTCACAAATCCCCAGAATGCAACTGCTGTCAGAACAAGGAATACAAGAAGAGATATCTTCGCATGCCTTAGCATCACGCCGACAGTCCTGTTGTAAAGATTCTCGACCTTGGTCCAACCGGCGTTGAACCATCTGTAGATGAAAAACTTGGAAGGCTTGCGCGGAGTAAGAAACAATGCGCATAGAGCAGGGGTAAGTGTCAGGGCGTTGAAGCCGGAGAATGCTGTTGAAACCGCAATTGTAAGCGCGAACTGCTTGTAGAGCTGCCCGGTGATGCCTGATACGAATGCAGTCGGAATAAATACAGAGAGAAGTACCAGCACTTCACCGACGACAGGTCCGGTAAGTTCTTTCATAGCCTTAGTAGCTGCCTCATGCCTTGTCATGGTCCCTGTGTCGACAAGACGGGAACAGTCTTCCACAACGACAATTGCATCATCCACCACAATGGCGATGGCAAGCACAAGTCCGAAGAGCGAAAGTGTATTGAGCGAGAATCCCATAAGTTTCATCACAGCAAATGTGGCGATAAGCGAGACGGGAATAGTAATCATCGGGATGACAACCGCACGCCAGTTCTGCAGGAATATTAGGATTACCACCATCACTATCAGCGATGTGAGCAGGAACGTCACGAAAAGATCATCGATCGATTCCTTGACATAATCCGTCTGGTTCATGATTACGCTGAGATGCACTCCGTCAGGAAGATAGTCAGAGAGCCTGTCGAGCTCATCGATACATCCCTTTGCCACATCAAGTGCGTTTGCACCGGGAAGCTGATTTATACCTATGGCGCAGGCCTGCTTCCCGTTGATGGTTGAGCTGTTGGAATAGCTTTCCGATCCGAGATCGATCTTGGCGACATCACGGAGACGTAGCATGTTTGTGCCGTCGGTCTTTATCACTATATTACCGAATTCTTCCGGTGTAGTCAGCCGTCCGCGACTGACAAGGGTGTATTCAAAGGCGGAGTTGTCATTTTGAGGAGGTTGTCCTACAGAACCGGCGCTTACCTCCATATTCTGTGACTGAATGGCATTCGAAACGTCTGCCGGAGTCAATCCGCGTACTCTCAGTGCTTCAGGATCAAGCCAGATGCGCATACTGTATTCTCCTCCGCCAAACGCCTGCACTCCTCCGACACCCTCGACACGACTGAGCGGGTTGACAAGATTCAGCTGTGCATAATTAGTTAGATACAGAGCGTCATATCTATCCGGATCATCAGCAGTAAGCGCAACAAACATGATCTGATCACTGGCTTCCTTATTTACGCTGACGCCTTGCTGCGCCACTTCCGATGGTAAAGTGGAACTAATCATCGAGATGCGGTTTTGCACTTCGACGGCAGCCTGATCGAGATCTGTGCCGTTTTCAAAAGTGATCGTAAGGCTGTAGCTACCGTCGGAGCTTGAGTTGCTGCTCATATAGAGCATACCCTCCACGCCATTTACCTGCTGTTCTATCGGAACGCCTACTGTCTGTGCCACAGTCGAGGCTGATGCTCCGGGATAACTTGCATTCACCATGACTGTAGGTGGAGTTATGTCGGGATACTGTGCCACAGGAAGTGTGAAATAGCACATCGCTCCACCAAGAACCATTATGACTGCGATGACGGTCGCAAAAATCGGTCGGTCTATGAAGAATTTTGAGAACATATACTAAATAATTGAGAATTGAAAATTTAGAATTGAAAAAATTCCAATAGATAAATTAGAATAATTCCAGTTGAGAATAATCTCTAAATTTTTCAGCTGAAAGAATTCATGTTATTTTGTGAGAGTGGGCTTGACTGTCATTCCGTTGCGGACAGTGAGAAGAGCCTCTGTCACATAGCGGTCGCCCGGACGGAGTCCTTCATTTACCACCCTTAGTGAATCCTGATAGATCTCACCGATTTTAATAGGAGTGTAGACCACCTTATTCGAATCATTGACCACATACACATACTTGCCGAGCTGGTCCGTTGCTATTGATGCATCCTTGATAAGTATGGCTTTGGGATTGACTCCATATGGGAGTTCTACGGTGACGTACATACCGTCTTTCAATTCGTTGTCAATGTTCTTGATCGAGCCTTTAAGTTCAAGAGTTCCGGTAGACGAATTGATTGATGGCGATTCATATGTGAGGTCTGCCGTATAAGAGTGGGGGAGTGACTGGGTGAATTTTATTGGTACGTTTCGATATAAAGAGTGCGTCATGCCCCCGTTTTGACCCATCATTTCCTCATATTGTGCATCTTCAATGGTAAAGGTGGCAGTCATGTAAGTGTTGTCATATATCCTGCATAGCGTCACCGGTGCTCCCTCTCCGCTGATATATTCCCCCACATTCGGAATGCTTGAAGTGATATATCCTGAAATGGGAGCCTTCACTGTGCAATATGACAGATTCAGGTTAGCCTGACTCAGGGCGGCCTCCGCATTCTTTACTGAAGCGGCTGCCTGCTCCATGGTGGATTTCGCCTGAATGACTTCTATATGTGACACTGCATCGCTTTTGAGCGCTTCGCTCAATGCCTCATAGTTTTTAGATGCATATTCATATTGACTGCGTGCCGTGGCGAGTGCCGCCTGTGCCTGTTGCACGGCATCACGGTATTTAGTCGATTCTATTGTGAAAAGCACCTGCCCCTTTGTGACGTATGCACCTCCTTGATAGTTAGTTGACAGAAGCGTGCCGTTGACCCTTCCTACCACTGTGGCGTTGTCGCTCGCTCCCAGGAGTCCGGGATAAGTTTTATGGAGAACAATTGAGTCTACGACAGGAGTCGCCACAGAAATCACCGGAACGTCATTTTCCGTATTCTCCTTGACACTTTTCTTGCATGATGCTGCAGAAAGCAAAATGCACCCTGCTGAAAGAATAAGATATAGGTTTTTAGTTTTCATTGTTTTAGAAGTTTAAGGGGTTTGGTGAGTTTATGGATTGGAGTAAAATGGGAGGCTCCACGTTTTATTATCTTTGTGGTTGGTTCCATCCTCCTCCGAGTGCTTCATAAAGGTTGACCACAGCTGTAAGGGCTTTTCCCTGTGCGGTGATTTTGGAATCCTGATTTGAAAGGTAACTTATCTGAGCGTCAACAACGTTGTTGAAAGGTGTAAGTCCTTTTTTATATAATTCTACGGAAAGATCAAGTGATTTCTTGCTCTGTTCGATCACATCATCAGTAAGTTCTATTGTCTTCATTGTCGACTTGAATGTTGTAGTGGCATTTGTCACCTCTATCACAGCATTCATCACAGTATAATTATATGCATCTACTGCAGCTTCGAGCTGAGCCTTCGCCTCCGCTGTCTTATAGTTGCGGGCAAGACCGTCGAATAAAGTCCAGCTTAGTGTCGGAT
Organism: Muribaculaceae bacterium; assembly: GCA_029062005.1. GTDB lineage: Bacteria > Bacteroidota > Bacteroidia > Bacteroidales > Muribaculaceae > Lepagella. The sequence continues at coordinate 70,027 of JAIDQZ010000026.1, forward strand.
TCACTTCCCAGTACATGCTGTGTTCTCCGAAAAGATTCTTAGCATTATGTGCCTGGGTGCCGATAGAGCCTGAAAGTGACAATGAGGGTAGGAAGTCTTTTTTCGCCATTCCTACTTGAGCAGCATATCCTGCAAGTTGGTATTCAGCCTGGACAATATCAGGACGCCTTCTCAGAAGGTCGGCGGGAACGCCGAGGTTGGCGCCATAGATCACGCGTGGCATAGGAGCAGATGCCGAGAGCCAGTCATAAACCTCTTCGGGATATGAAGCTGTGAGCAGAGCCAAGGAATTTATTGAAGATTCTATCATTGCCTCAAGCGGTGGTATTGACGCTTTGGTAGAGGCTACTACAGTGCGTGACTGTGAGACTTCAAGCATGCTTGCTATGCCTGCCTTAAAGCGAGCTTCTACGATTCTAAGAACCTTTTCCTGCTCTTTCAGATGACTGTCTGCCACAGACAGCTCATTCTGATAGGTGCGCAGGTTGATATATGCTTTGGCGACGTTGGCTGCCAGACTTACCATAACGCCGTCATATTCTGCTTTTGAAGCATTGTAGGCAGCTTTGTTTGCCTTTACATTCTGTGTGATTCTGCCGAAAATGTCTATTTCCCATTGCATTGTTGCTCCAAGTGAAAAATAATCGTAGGATGATGATTTTGTCACTACTGGACCGGAGGCACCGGATGATTGCCCTTTCGTCCATCCTGCGGCGACATTTATTGTGGGGAAATATGCAGCCTTAGCCACGTCGAGTGTCTTCTTTGCCATTTCTATCCTTGAAATCGCCGAAGCAAGATTATAGTTTTTGCTCTCAGCCATGTTGATAAGTGAGTCGAGTGTTGGATCTTCAAATGTTTTCCACCAGCTGTCGTCAGTAGGCAGTTTTTGTGAATAAGCTGATTGATAATCCCATTTATCTGGTATGGAGTCTATGAGCCATTCGTGTGAACCATCGGCGTGCATTTGAAATGCTGCTGCAGCTGTAATTATAAGTAAAGAGATTTTCAGAGGTGTATTCATAGTGGAGTTCGTATAGGGTTTTCTATGATTGGTAAACATTTGAAATGGCATATGGTTCAATGAGGTAATGACCATACAATCGTAAACTAAGTTGATAATAAGTGTCATTTTGTTTGATTCTAACGAGGGTTTAAGAGTATGGATTATTAAAATAGTAGAAAAATGTTGTTTGGTAAATTTTTTTTTGCTAACTTTGCGAATGGAAAAATTTTTTCATATGTCTGCAAAAAAACCGAAGATACTGCTTATTTATACGGGTGGAACTATCGGAATGATAGAAAATCCTGATACAAAAGCATTGGAGCCTTTCGATTTCAATCATCTTCTTGACAATGTGCCCAAGATAAAGATGCTTGATTTTGAAATTGATAATTTTCAGTTTGACGTGCCGATAGATTCTGCCGATATGAATCCGTCGCATTGGGGTCAGATGGCGAAGGTGATAGAAGATAATTACAGCAAGTATGACGGCTTTGTAATACTGCATGGCACCGATACCATGGCTTATACTGCTTCTGCTCTGAGCTTTATGCTCAATAATCTCACCAAACCGGTGATAATAACCGGTTCGCAGCTGCCTATAGGAGAGGTCAGGACAGACGGTGAGGAGAATCTGATCACTGCTCTGCAGGTGGCTGCCGCTAAAGATACCGACGGCGGTCCGATGGTCAGGGAAGTAGCCATTCTTTTTCAAGACTCGCTTTTGAGAGGAAACAGAAGCACTAAATTCTCCGCCGATAATTTTGATGCTTTCCAATCGAGCAATTATCCGGAACTCGCTCATATTGGTCTTGATATCACTTACAATAAAGATGCCTTGCTGCGTCCTACACAGGGAAAGGAATTCAAGGTGGAGTATTTCATGGACACCAATGTAGCTTACCTTGACATCTTTCCGGGAATACAGGAAAACGTAGTGAGGGCAACATTTAATATTCCAGGATTGAAGGGTGTTGTCATAAAGACATTCGGAGTTGGCAATGGTCCTAACTGTCCTTGGCTGTTCGATTGCATACGCGACGCTGTCGCCAACGGACTTCTTGTGGTAAATATATCTCAGTGTTCAAACGGTATGGTCTCTCCTATGAAGTATTCTGCAGGAGTGGGACTCGCTAATGCAGGAACAATATCAGGTCATGACCTCACCTCCGAGGCTGCCATTACTAAAATGATGTATCTGTTCGGAATAGGCGCCACCGCGCAGCTTGCAGGAAAGTATATGGAAAAGAATCTGCATGGAGAACTGACAGAGTAATGATCGATCTTCATACGATTAAAGGGACACTTCAAAGTGTCCCTTTAATCGTATGAAGATATTCTGTTTCAGTATCCGAGTTCCTGTCCTTTACGGATCATGGGGATACCTGATTTCATCCATTCGGGCATTGGTTCACCCTTCAGATAATGGTCAAAGAATTGTTGGAGGCGAACCGTTATGTCCTTACGGTTGCGTCGCTCCTTCAGATTGTGAGCCTCCCCATTATACTGAAGCATCCAGACCGGTTTCTGCAGACGGCGGAGTGCCATGAACATTTCGATGCCCTGATACCATGGCACAGCTCCGTCAGCATCATTATGCATTATAAGAAGTGGTGTCTCAACTCGGTTTGCATGGAAAACAGGAGAGTTTGCTATGTATAGTTCAGGTGCGTCCCAGAGGTTTCTTCCAATGCGGCTCTGTCCTAATTCATACTGCCCCTGACGAGAACTGCCGCTTTCCCAGCGTATGCCTCCGAATGCGGATGTCATGTTTGCAACCGGTGCCCCGCTTCCAGCGCACGCGAACATGTTTGTGCGGGTCACAAGATAAGCGGTCTGATATCCTCCCCAGCTTTGACCGTCGATTCCGATTCGTTCACGATCTATCCAAGGATACCTGTCACACATTGCCTCCGCTCCTGAGCATACGAAATTCCATGCGCATTCTCCCGGAACTCCGGCTGTATAATGTATGTCTGGCACAAATACCACATATCCACGGCTTACATAGAACGGATAATTGACCCAGCTCCATGATGGCTCCATGTTGTAGTGGGTATACAGATCTTCAGATCCTGTCTCATAGAAGACGCAGAGCATCGGGTATTTCTTTGTCGGGTCAAGGTCCTCCGGCACGTAGAGTACACCGTCAGATAAAGTCCCGTCATATGCATGCCAGCTGACAAGTCGTGCTGTGCCCCAATTGTAATCCTTTACCTGAGGATTGGAGTCGCTGACTTTTACTGCTTTGGCAAAGTCTCCTCTGGGTGCTGTCCATATATCCGGCATAACGGAGAAATTGGCTTCTACGAAAGAGAAAGAAGGAGCATTTAAAGCCTGTCTGATCTGTGTGTAGCTCAAAGTGTCGACAACGATATTCTCCAGTTTGGCAGAGTTGCCATATTTCATTGATGCCAAACCATTTCGCTTATCTTTATAGTTGAAAAGCGTCATGGTCATCAGGTCATCTTTCTTCAGAAATCTCCGTTCCTTTCCATGAGTGTTTACGTAGCGTATTTTCAGATTGTTGTCACGACCATAATTTTTCGTGATACATACAGGTTTATCCTTCCCGGTGGGATCAACACTCCATATATCGTAACGATCGTAGACGAGAAGGCGTGTGTCTCCTTCAGTCCAGGATGCAAAGCCGTATTCCTGACGCACACCGGGATGATCGTCGGTCTCGTCCCATACTGGATAAGGCAAAGCTGCGGTCGTATTTACAATGTTGCCGGATGCAATCTCATAGGTGAACCAATTGCCGTCTTTAAACCAATATACGAATTTGTCATCAGGAGATAGGCTGGCAGTACCGTAATAGACTGTCGCTACGTATTTGCGTGTGCCGCTATTGATATTGACCACGCTAATGTCTTCAGGCGCATAATAGTTCCATTGCTGAGTTACGATCTCCTTGCTTGGATCGCACAGGAGAGCCCAGTCTGCATCCCAGCGGTCAGGAGCAATTACTTTGGCGAGAGGATTTGAATCAAGCAGTCTGTAATCGCCACTTTCAAGATCTATGACAACAGGGAATGTCAGTTCCTTCAGTTCATTGATGTTACTTTTTTCCTGTGGAGGAGTAAAAGGTGAGTCCCAACGCCAAATGTCAAGTTCGGGGCGCTCGAAGCTCACGAGAGTTGTGTCGTCTGGTGCGATTTCGGGAGCTACACCTATTATTAGTCGCCGTCCGTTATGGCTGAACTCCGGTATTGAATACTGGTTTACAAATAGGGAGTCCTGCCTTCCTTTTGCCATCTTGTCCTGCCATTCTTTGCTCAGCTTTTCCTGAAGCTCGGGATCAGAGGAATGAGGACGCTGAAGGTTAGGCCCTTTTCTTCCTGTATAGACTGAAAGATCAAACTCCATAGGTGCAGATGGCTCTGCATCGAGTTTTGACATAAGGAGACGCATGCGGCGGGTCCCTGTCTCGTTACTGTCGTTTGTAGCGGTATAGGCAAGCTTCAATCCATCGGAAGAGAAAACAGGATCGCTGTAATGCTTCATGCCTTGGTCGATAAGAAATTCCTTTCCTTCCGGAAGGTAAAGTATGCGCATACCGGTGGTATATATGGAATCTTTATCTACCGGTTTTGATACAGCTGCTATTCGGCACCCGTCTTCACTGAATGAGTAGTTCCCGATATATGGATACACCTTGGATTCTCCTGTGGCGAGATTCCTTACCACGAGAGGGAGTCCTGCTTCCTTATCGGAAAGTTTTATATCTTTGGTCAAGGTGGTGTCACAACTGCTGTAGGCAATCCAGTTTCCACCCTTTTCACCAATCTTAAAGCCTTTTGTCAATGGAATCTTAGTGACGGAAGCGCTTTTAAGATCCACTATCGCCAATGAATCCTGAGGCATATCGAAGTTCTTCTTTTTTTCGATCTTTGCCTGTCTGGTGTCTTTATAGAGCGGCTTTATATTGGCTATTGCCCAACGGCTGTCGGCTGTGAATGCGACCCCGGCACCGCGGTGTATGTCAATGTTTTTTCCTGTGGCAGTATTGTAAAGAGTGAGGATGCCGTCTCCTTCCTGTGGGTTTATGCTGAATGCAGCCCACTTTCCGTCATTGCTCAGGCAATGGTTGGAGACTTTCTTCCAGTCATCGAAGCTTGAATGGTCGAGAACTTTCTTGGCATGAGCCGAAAGTGCGACTATTATGGAGAGGGTAGCTGTTGCAAAAGATTTCGTTTTCATCTGTCGGAGCCGGTATAATCAGCTGAATTTAAGTTCGTGTCCCATACGCTCCTTTTTAGTGTGCATATAGAAGCTGTTGTATTTATTAGGTTTAATTTCAAGCGGGACATTCTCTACCGTCTCGATACCGAAACCTTCAAGACCGATGCGTTTCATAGGATTATTGCTCATAAGACGCATCTTCTTTATGCCGAGAGCATGAAGAATTGAAGCCCCCACGCCATAGCTGCGTTCATCTGCCTTATGTCCGAGATGCAGGTTGGCGTCTACTGTGTCAAGACCTTCCTCCTGAAGTTTATAGGCTTTTATTTTGTCCATAAGTCCTATACCTCTTCCTTCCTGATTGAGATATACGATCGCGCCCCTTCCTTCTTTTTCAATCAGCTGCATGGCTTTATGTAGCTGTTCGCCGCATTCACAACGCATCGAACCGAAAATATCACCGGTGGCACAGCTGCTGTGGACTCTGACGAGAACCGGATTCCCGTCTGCAACATTCCCCTTTATAAGTGCTATGTGTTCGAGTCCGTTGTCTTTCTCCCTGAAGGGTATAAGGCGGAAATGACCATATGCAGTGGGCATGTCGACCTCTACGCCCATTTCGAGCAGGTTGTCATTCTGAAGACGGTATGATATAAGGTCGCGTATGCTTATCAGCTTGAGTCCCCATTCGTCGGCAAGTCTGCGCAGTTCAGGCAGACGCGCCATGGATCCGTCATCATTCATGATTTCCATAAGTACGCCGGCAGGCTGGAGTCCGGCAAGGCGGGCGAGATCTACAGCGGCTTCCGTATGTCCTGCCCTTTCGAGGACACCCCTGTCCTGAGCATAAAGCGGATTGATATGTCCGGGGCGTCCGAATGTCGATGGTGTTGACTTAGGATCTGCGAGTGCATTCAGGGTTGCTGCGCGGTCGTGCGCGCTCACTCCCGTAGTGCATCCTTCAAGTTTGTCGACAGTGACGGTGAAAGGCGTGCCGAGCATGGATGTGTTTTCCTCAACCTGATACCCGAGATTTAATTCCTTACATCGCTTCATGGTCAAAGGCGCGCAAAGGACGCCACGTGCATTCTGAAGCATGAAGTTGACCTGCTCAGGAGTGATTTTTTCAGCTGCTATTATAAGGTCGCCTTCATTCTCACGGTCTTCGTCGTCAACGACGATGACGAATTTCCCGTTTTTGAAATCCTCTATTGCTTCTTCAATAGAATTGAGTTTTATTTTGGTGTCCATTTGATTATATAATGTTCAGTTATAATATTCGGCATCGCTCATGCTTGATAATGTCATAATGAATCAAGATCAGACAGTTCCGGCATCCTGAATATCGAGAAATTTACTGATCCGTAGGTCCTGTGCTGATCGAATCCCGGTAATGATGTGAAGTCATGCTTGTCGTTGTGTTCGATTATGACAAGGGTGCCGGGTTTCACAACCGCAGAACTCATGATTATCTCCGGAATCTCCGCAAAGCGGGGATGATCATAAGGAGGGTCGGCAAACACAATGTCGTAGGGCTTCTTTGCTGTTGCCAGGAATTTGAAAACGTCTCCCCGTATCACTCTGAGAGCATCATCGCCGAGTTTATCCTTTACAGTTCTGATGAAATTAGCCTGTGTGGCAGCCATCTCGACGGCTGTCACATTGCATGCTCCTCTTGAAAGGAATTCAAGACTTATGGCTCCTGTGCCCGCAAACAGGTCGAGCACAGTCTCTCCTTCGATTTCCTCAAGGTTGTCTATTACATTGAAGATATTTTCCTTGGCAAAGTCTGTGGTTGGGCGGGCAGTGATATTATGTGGCACGTCAAACCTCCTTTTGCCGTATTTACCTCTTATGATACGCATATCTTTTTTTTCTGTTGATGGCAAGATATACGGCGGTCGGTATCTCCAGTCCGCCGAGATCATGACTTTTCTGGCTTACAGACTTGAAATATGGAGCAAGTATCTTGCCGAGAGCCTGTCTGACATCTCGGACTCCGCTGAATACGATATCCGAATCTTTTACCGCCGCTCCATATGTGTCGGCAATATTGCATAGCACATACGCTATATCTGAATGGTTTTTCCAACTGTGAGTGGTGGCGCACTGGAGTTCATTACGGTCGAAGAGAACAAGATCGAAAGATGACTGCCTTATGTCTACAAGGAATTTGAATATATTGTCAGGCTGTCCGGCGGTATCTTTCAGTAGTGCCTGCTGGCTCCATATCCGTGCTCCGGGAAACGAACGTTGCATGAATGATTTTAGTCCCGGAACAAGAGTGAACGCACATTTTTCCTTTCCAAGATCGTTGACCATCACGTCAAGTAAATCATTTCCATATATATTGCTGTATGCTTCAGCGCAGTCTTCATCGGTCGGATATATGGAAGCCGGCAACCAAAGCTGGCGGTCGCTTTCGACTATTATATCTGCAGAGTAGTCGTCGAGGACCGCTGGATTATCATACACCGCATCTTCGATTCTTCCAAGAAGTCCTTCATCTGAAGGTGCCCATGCCTGATTGATGACAACACGTGGTGTTAAGCCGAGTGAAGCATCGGGCAGTAGCCACGCTCCAAATCCTTCTTTGGAAATATCGACTGCAAGATGCCACTGTCCGGTGTCAAGAATGTCGGGTCGGGTTGAATTCTGGGGTATTTTTTCACTCATACTGCAAAATTAACAATAAATCCGTCTAAAAACAACTTATCGCTTGTCTGTTTCACATTTTTTTTTCAACTTTGCACTATGAGAATGGAAAAATCCGGTGAAAAAGCAACGCTCAACCGAAAAATTATTAGCATGACTGTTCCTACGGTGCTGAGCAATGTCTCGGTGCCGTTGCTGGGTCTGTGCGATACTGCGGTAGCCGGGCATATGGGCGACGAACGCTATCTTGCAGGAATGGCGATCGGATCGGTAATGATGTCGACTATATATTGGCTCTTCAACTTTCTTCGTGCTGGCACTTCCGGATTGACTGCGACGTATTTCGGTGCAGCTGACCGCGAAGGCATGGGCAGGAGTCTTGGAAATTCTCTGGCTCTTGCTGTGGCGATAGGATGTATTCTTATGGCTGTTCATCATCCGGTGCTTGACTTGCTTCAGAGATTAATGGTAGCTACATCAGAGGTGTCGGATCTGTCAGGCAGGTATTTTTCGATATGTATTCTGGGTGCGTTGCCAATGATGACCATGACCGCGCTTACCGGGTGGTTCATCGGAATGCAGTCAACGGCTACGGCAATGGCGGTCAATATAGGCATGAGCATTCTCAATGTGGCGGCTACACTTATTCTTGTGTATTGTGCCGGACTTGGATATGATGGTATTGCCATGGGCACGGTAGCCTCGCAGTGGCTGATTATGATTCCAGCTTTATTGCTTGCCTGTAGAATTTGCAGGAAAAACGGAATATCATATGAGTCGTGTAAGCGGATAATCATGGACAGAGCTGGATGGAGAAAGATGCTCAGTGTAAATTCCAATCTTTTTTTCAGATCGGCTTGCCTGATTGCATTGACATTGATGCTCTATTCCTATAGTGCGAGGCTCGGAGATGTGGAGGTAAGTTCGAATGCAGTGATCAATCAGATGTTTCTGTTTTTTTCCTATTTTATGGATGGCTTTGCATTCACCGGAGAGGCTTTGATAGGTCGATACAGTGGTGCCGATGACATAAGGATGCTGCATTTGTCAGTTACAGGACTTCTCAGGTGGACGGCGGTAATCACGGCTATGTTCGTGGTTGTCTACAGTCTGGCGCTTTCGTCAGTGACCGGATTGTTGAGTGATTCGGCTGCGGTGTCGGAATGTGTCAGGGAATGTCGCATTTGGGTGTCGCTCCTTCCGGCGGCTGGAGCCGGAGCTTTTATTTTTGATGGATTTTATATTGGAATGACAAGAACAAGACCTATGCTGGTATCAACATTGTGCGGTGTATTGCTTTTTGCTTTGCTTCTTCACTTGCTCAGTCATTCGCAATGGATATTGTGGATGTCTTTTACCTCTTATCTTGCTCTCAGGTCGCTTATCCTCGCGGCTATGTTTCCATACAAGATATTAAAACAGAAGATTTCATAATATGATAAAGTTTATAAATGCCAAGCTTAACCTTGGTCTTAACATAGTGAGAAAGAGGGCAGACGGATACCATGATCTTGAGACAGTGTTCTATCCTGTTGGTATGTTCAATGGTACTCCGGTAAATCCGGAAGCGTTTTGTGATATCCTTGAGATTGAAAATTCAGGTAAGACCGAGTTCGCGTTTTCAGGTAGAAAGGTGGATTGTCCCCTCGAAAAAAATCTTGTTTATAAGGCTTGGAAAGTCTTTAAAGATAATTTCCCTGATTTGGCTGAATACAGGATACATCTGGAGAAGCATTTGCCTGATGGCGCCGGACTTGGAGGTGGAAGTGCAGATGCCTCAGCTGTTTTGACCGCTCTCAACGAACTTTCCGGCTTTCCGTTCTCTAAGTTTCAGTTGATGGAAATGGCGTTGAGTCTTGGAGCAGATTGCCCGTTTTTTATCTACAACAGCCCGTGCTACGCCGAGGGAGTGGGAGAGAAGTTGCTGCCTGTTGACCTTGACCTGTCTGGTTTGTGGTGCCTTATTGTCAAGCCTGAGATATCAATCTCTACAAAAGAAGCATTTTCCGGAGTAAAACCTGCATCTTCAGATATCAAGCTAATGGATATAATAAAAAGCGATGTAGGAGATTGGCAAGGCTTGATGAAAAATGATTTTGAGATGTCGCTGTTTCCTAATCACCCTGTACTTGAAGAAATAAAGAATGAAATTCTGGCTTCCGGAGCATCATATGCTTCGATGTCTGGATCCGGGTCTTCCATGTTCGGACTGTTTGATAATAAAGAGTCTGCTGTTTTAGCCTCCAAAAGATTCAAGAGCCATTACGTTGCAATCTGTAAGTTATAAAATAAAAAAAACAGCGGCTTTCACAAGCAACTGTTTTTTGAAAGTTTTCCATAATACTTTCGAACTAACCTAACATCATGAAACGATTTATATCTTTAAAACAACATTGAAAAAAAAATGTTTAAGGAAATCATGATTTTTTTTAGAAAAGCTTTCCTATATTTTGATTATGAATAGAAAAATATTGATAATTAGTTTATTGTCATCAATTGTTTTTTGTTGTCCATTGATTTTAAACGGGAATAAACTGGTCATTTCCGGTGATATCAGGGCAGGGGAGTATATTGACCGTATAGATATTGTGGAGGTGGAGTTTTCAGAATCCTGCGATGTTATCGAGATTCCGGATTATGCTTTCCTGGGTTGTACTTCTCTGAAAAAGGTGACATTGTCGCCACGAATTAAGAAAATTGGTTTTCAGGCATTCAGCGAATGTTCGGCTCTTGAAGAGATAAGTTTGCCCGACTCAATTGAAGACATAGGTAGCAATTCTTTTGCGTATTGCAGATCACTCAATCATGTTCGTTTTCCGTCAGGACTGAAACATATAGGACATAATGCCTTTTCATTTTGTGGATCTCTGACAGAGGTTGTCTTACCCGATAGTCTTGAAGAGATCGAGTCATATGCGTTTTCCGACTGCGATTCACTAAGGAAAGTGACTTTGCCAGCCAACGGCAATATGCTCGGAGAGTTGATCATGAACTGTTGTCCAGCACTCGTCGAGATAATTCAGCCTTCTGAAAAAGTCCCGGTGTTTGACTGCAATAGCTATATTTTTGATCCCTATGACAAATCCGCATATGATAGATGTGTGCTTAAAGTGCCTGAAAATATGATAGATAGCTATGATGTTTCAAAATCATGGCGGATCTTTAATAAAAATGCAATGAGCAAACAATGAACTTGAAACAGTGAAAAAATGTTTAGCAGATATAAAAATAATAAATGTCTTGATTGAATACTAAGGGAAATACACACGAGAAAATATCAAATATTTTTACACTACTTAATCATTTATGCTATGAAAAAATTATTCTCATCTATCATCGCTCTCTCTTTCGCAGTTGCAGGCTTCAACGCAGTAGCAGAAAACGCCTATCCGGATGCTTCTCCTGAGGCAAGTCCGGCATCAGCCACAGTTTCCACTCCGGCCCCGGAACCATCTGCTGCTGTGAAGGCAGATGGAAAAGTTGAGGTTCCTCAACTGATAGCCGAACATCTTGCGATCCGTTTCCCCAATGAGACAGTGCAGGGTATCACTCGTGAAGGAGTGACCTACGTAGTAGATCTTGGTGATGGTCTGCATATCCGCTATGACAATTGCTTCAATCCGGTTTGCTACGGAGTCCACAATCATGATTATTGATCAAAAGTTTACTCTCAACGCTAATAATATATAGTTAAGATACACTAAGAGGATGCCGACAAAACGGCATCCTCTTTTCTCGTTATTAAGATTCTTGTGGAAAGGAAAGAGGGTGTGTCAAAATGGCGCACTCTCATTTTTTTGTGTCAAGAACTTTGGATATTGTCAGGCGACTGTTCTTTCGG
>JAIDQZ010000027.1 GCA_029062005.1 Muribaculaceae bacterium
GGCTTCTGCAATGCAGAGCCAAAGCGGACATAATGATGATGAGCGTCAAACTCTCGGCAATCTGACATTGAGAATCTGGACAATTTTCAAGTATACGCAGAAAGCAAGTGATGACGCTCACGCCTGACGTATATATCTCAGTTTCGATGAACTGCCATATATGCCAAAAGCGTGAGCTTTTTCTTGTTACTCGTATACAGGCAGTCCAGAGCCCTCAGTGTGGTGACAAAGCAATGAGCTCGCGCTTCTTGTGTCATTATAGCGGCTGATAAAATGATTACTAACCGAGTAACAGATAAAGAAAATGAGATGTAAAAACTGCGGGTGGGAAAATCCCGATGGTCTAACGAAATGTGAAAAATGCAATGGGAGTTTAAATGAAGCTTCTTCGGTGCATAATCCTACTACTCCTGTTTCTGACAGGATGAGAAGCACGGTATCGGAAGGTGTGATTTTTAATGATCAAATTTCCAGGGTAGTTCCTAAGACATGTCCCCAATGTGGGTATCCTGTAAGTGACACTTCTACAAGCTGCCCTAACTGTAACTTCGAGCTTCAAGCAGCCCCTACAGCAAAACAATCACAAAAATGCAAAGCATGTGGATCTGATATAGCTCCTGACGCTAAATTCTGTTCTTCATGTGGAGCCCCGGTTAATAAAGAGTCTGCACAGCCTCGTAAAATACAACGTTCCAATATGGGTACAGTAATGGGCGGACCTATTGTAGGACCCGCTTCAGTAAACACTTTCTGCACTTTAAAACCCATAGCATGGCAAGGAGAGGATGTAAACTATAATCCTATCACATATTCGGGAGATACAATTATCTTGAATCGTGCAAACACAGATGCAAACAACCACTCAATTACCTCTCGTGAACAAGCTGTCTTGACTTGTGAAGATTGAGAATGGTACATCGAAAACAAAAGTGATCTTCGGACAACGTTCCTACGTGTTAATGGGAAAGTTAAGTTGACCAATGGAGATATTATTGTGCTTGGAAATAGGGAATTCGAGTTCAAGGGATAAGAAGCATGTGTGCCTACATTAGCAGCAATAGGTGTGACTTTCACACCGGGTCTTTAATCGATGGTAAGTATATCGTCGACCGATCTCTTGGTGAAGGTACGTTTGGAAAGGTGTATCGAGTCAAACGAAACTCAGACAGCAAAATATTTGCACTGAAGCTACTTAAATTATGGGAGGTACAACCCCTTGAGAGAGAAAAACTATTGAAGAGATTTGATCAGGAGTACGAGACAGGACTGATAGAGAGCGCATACCTCGTTCAGTCTCATGGGAAAGGATCAGTCGAAGGGAATCCATATATACTTATGGAATACTGTCCCGGTGGCGACCTTCTTCAGGGAGTCGAAACAGGAAATATAGATCTGCCCAAAGCCGCTTCAGAAATTCTTTTAGGACTAAGGTCTCTCCACTCTAACGGAAAGGTACACCGCGACCTAAAACCTGAAAACGTTCTCATAAAATCAAATGGGTCGGTTGCCCTGACAGATTTTGGAATTGCGGGAGACCGCAATAAGCGCCTGACAGAAAGAGGACTTATGGGCGTACCCAAGGAGGTATTCGGAACATATGCATACATGCCTCCGGAGCAAATCAATCCGCGAAGAGGAGATGCAACCGTTTTACCGACAACGGATATGTTCTCTTTTGGAGTCATGATGTATCAGCTCATTACGTGCGAACTGCCTTTTGGTAGTCTCAATAACGAAAGTGACCTTTATCAATATGTAACTCGCGGGAAGACTGAAAATTGGAATCGGGAGGTGCTAAACAAGACAGTTAATGGCAAGAAATGGCTACCACTGATTGAGGGTTGTCTGAAAGCGGATTTTCATATACGTATTCAATCTGCTGATTTAGCGCTCTCACTTGTACCTACTACAAAGGAAGTTGCCCCAATAATTAAAGATGTACCGGCTTTAGTTACACCTGTAAAGAACGGGATTTCTTTGCGAGTCATGCAGGGTGAAGAATTTGGTAGAATCTATAAATTGAATGATCTTATAAAATCATCAGGGAAGCGTGTGCTCACAATAGGCAGAGACGATGACGACATTCATAATGCCATACCTATAAAAGAAACAGAAAGTTCTTACATTTCACGCAAACACTGCACTCTGGAATACAATTCAGCCGTCAATACATGGTTACTTCGGGATGGCCAATGGGATGCATCCTCATTCTCAAAATGGAAAGTGTCGACGAATGGCACATATGTAGGATCAAAGGAAGTACCGACAAACGGAATGATAATTAACATTGGTGATATCATTTCCATAGGAGATGCAAAACTGAGGGTTGAAGGATATTAACGACAAAACATTATATGGCACAGGCAACAAGCTATAAACGCACATTGGCTGGATCTGTAGGATCCGGAGTAAAGTCAGTCATTGGAGACAATGGCAGACGCTTCTATATACTCGAGCATAAAGTATCGTCAAAATATCATAAGGCAGGGGAGGCTCAAAGAATCATTGTTGACGAAATCGAAATAGGACGTGACCCGAGATGTCAAGTCAGATTTGATGAACAGTTCTCAACTGTGAGTCGCCGCCATGCTGCAATAGTGAAAGATGGCGACAATTGGAAATTGGTCCAACTATCCAAGACCAATTCTACCTACCTCAACGGTCACAAGGTAGAAAAAGAATGGTATCTTCAGAACGGAGACGAAATCCAATTATCCACCAATGGTCCGAAACTTGGATTTATAGTACCCGCCGGAGACAAGGGTCTGGTGAAAAGCATTGGTATGACTGCTCGATTAAGCCTCTTCCGTCAGCAGGCACTCCGTCCGTATAAGACTGCAGTCTCTATCTTAGCCGCTTGCCTTATCATTGGATGCGGTGTAGGAGCGTTCTATCTGCACCAACTATATCAGAAAAATAAGGAACAGGCAGAACTCATAGCCCTAAATGAAAAACGCCATGCAGATGCGTTGGCTGTTCAAGATTCACTTTTAAATAAAGCCACTTCTGAAAGAGAAAAACTCTCCACTGAACTTTCAAATCTTAAAAGTCAGTTCGGTAAAGTAAGTAAACAACAGCGGAATATTGCAGTTGCCACAGGCAATATTGACAATACAGCGATAAATGCTTGCCTGCCTAATGTCTTCTTCATATATCCTACTTCAATAGACGTTACTCTTCCTAATGGAGAAAGCGGGACACTCGATTGTTCTGAAAGAGATGTCCCAAGTTGGAGCGGTACCGGATTTCTTCTTGATAACGGAACATTCGTTACAGCCCGCCATGTAATCGAAGCATGGAATTTCTGGATGAACGGCAATGACATCAATGAAGACCTCGCTCAGCTTAATGCCATCATGAACAATGGAGGTAAGGTTAAGGCTCACTTCGTAGCAATATCTTCATCCGGCAAACGTATCAATCTCACAAGCGACCAGTTCTCGGTAAATCGGTCGGCAGATCAGGTTCGTCACGTTGAAGATGGCATCAAGATGTCTATGGGGGGCGGTGGCAATACCGACTTTGCATACGCACGAGTAGGACAATCAGGAGGCTTGAAGTTCAACAAAGCTGCCAGCACATCTCTTGATAGAGGTACAAAACTGACAGTTCTTGGATTCCCGCTTGGACTTGGAGCAAATTCTGCTACATCTATCAAACCTATTTCAAGCACCGCCACGGTTGGTGTCGATGGTCTTGACCGAGGAGTAATCCTCACTTCTGAAACAAATTTTGAACAAGGTTGCTCCGGCGGACCAGCTCTGATAATGGATGAAACCGGCAACTTTACCGTTATCGGTATCGTATCCGCTATAGCTGGTCGAAACACAGGATTCATTGTACCAATAAGCTCAATAAACTAAATTATTATGAGAGCAAAAAATTTCATTCTGATTCTTCTGACGCTCGTTGCTATTCCATCAGCAGCTCAGATATTCAACTTTTCTCTTCGCACCAATAATCAGCAATTGATCGACAAGGCACTTTCTGGTGCTTTCGTCCGAATCAATCAAAGCTATGAATTGTGTGATACTGTGAAAGATGAACACTTCGGCAGAGACGGTAAAGACCATTTCAACATTGTTCCTTTTATAGGGGTCGAAACCGAGGAGGGAATAGTTTTCCCTGGTTCGGTATTGACTCCATGGGGCAATGATAGCGATTTTGAAAAATATAAGGACAGATATAAACCTCTCGCAACTAAATCGACCATAAGTTTATTGAATACGGAAGAAAAACAATCTCACAAATATTCTGGATCTCCTATAGACGGACTCGCCTTAACCAAATATCTTTGCACTATGGCGGATACCACTCGGACTGTTAAAGGTCTGAATGTAGATTCAATCCCAGGTAAAAAAGATGGCTGGTTTATCTGGTTATCCTCCGAAAAAGATCTGGCTGAAACAGATACGGTAAAACTCACAAGTATCAAGAAGGACTTAGAAGTTCCGGTTAATGGAGAATCTCTTCGTATAGACACTCCTGAAATATCAGAAACAGTGTATGGCGGAATATATGTCACACCGACACAGACAGCAGTAGGCCAAATTACATTTATTCTGACCGGGATAATGGTTTCGGATGAAAATGGTTGGATTTTGGACTTTCCATTCATAACAAAGAGCAAAAAGAATAAAGTTCTCACTCCTATCATGGGAATAACTGATAGTTCAAAACTAAATCATCCTAAAAAGAAGAAGAAAAAATGAAAAAGCATCAGAATATATCATTTCGGCTTGTGTCATATACGGATGCTGCAGGTAAGTATTCTCCAAATGCATTCAGGAGTGGCAACGAAGACAACTTTTTTGTTGACGATGATCTGACAGACGATACCACAAACCGAGCAGCACAAGATGAGATACTCCAACTTGGTGCACTTGGTATGCTCATGGTTGTGGCTGACGGTATGGGAGGCATGAATGCCGGTGAGGTAGCCTCTCAGATAGCTGTTGATACAGTCAAAGAGGCTTTCAAGTCTGATAAACTGACTGAATCTATTGTATCAACCGCTCAGACCAGACAAAAATATCTTGAACACGTGATAAAGTTGGCTGACCGGAATATTAAGTCTGAATCTAAGAAAGACCGAAGCAAGGAAGGAATGGGTAGCACCATAATTATTGCATGGCTTTTCAGTGATGAGCTTACAATCAGTTGGTGTGGCGACAGCCGAGCATATATATTCAATGAGAAATCAGGCATCCGACTCATTTCTCAGGATCATTCTTACGTTCAGGAATTGGTCAACAAAGGATTGCTGACATACGATCAGACTTTCGATCATCCCCAGAACAACATCATTACCCGCAGCCTGGGCGATCCTAACAAAGAGGCTCGTCCTGAAAGCAAAACATTGAAAATAGGTAAAGGAGACATAATTCTCCTTTGTAGCGACGGGCTTTCAGGTGTCCTGAGAGATCGCAAAACCTTCGATACCCACGGTCGAGCTTTCCCTGAGGAAAACATCGAGGATATTATCCGCTCGCATACCTCATCAATGAAGGAGTGTCAGGAAGCTTTATGGATAGCTACTGAAAGAGGCGGTTGGTATGATAATGTCACGGCCATCCTTTGTCAGATTACCGATGGTCCTGAAAGCCAATGGTCTTTAACACCTGCTGTATCCAATGTGAGTAATAACAAAGGAAGGAAGAAGACCGGATTATACATAATAATCGGGATTCTGGTTATCTGTGCCATAATAGCGGCGTTCTTCATAGGTAAAGGCATTCAATCATCAAAAGAGGAAGAGAATGTAATAGAAGACAAGACTTCGATTGATACCACAGATAGCACATTAGCAGAGAATGACACAACTGTTACGGAAACCTTACCTGTGGAAAGTAAACAGAACGAAAATGAAATGTCCTCAAATGTCACAGTTCCTAAATCTAACGTAGCAGATCGAATAAAGGAGCAAAATCAAAACCAATCGGAAGCGACCACAATAGATGAAGACTTGACACTTATTCCGAAAAACAAGGAAGTAGAAAAAGACGAACAAGAAGAAGATAGTGAACTTACTACTATAGAATAATTATGACTGAACTAAAAGTCGGCACAAAAGTTAAAGATCGCTATACTTTGAAAGAATTTAAGGGAAGTGGCAGCTTCGGAGAAGTATGGCTTGCACATGATGACATCCTCGGCTCTGAGGTTGCCATCAAGATGTATATTTCCCTTGACTCTCATGGTGTCGAGGAATTTAGGAATGAGTATATCACTACACAGGATATTTCTCATCCTAATCTTCTTACTCCCAATTATTTCGATATTTGGGGACAGAGACCGTTTCTGGTCATGAAATACTGTGCAAAAGGATCAGCCTCAAACCTTGCGGGTGCAGTTGATGAATCCGATATTTGGCAATTCATACATGATGTGGCTTCCGGGCTCAAATACCTACACAATTTGCCGGATCCGATAATTCATCAGGATATTAAGCCTGACAATATTTTAGTTGATGATTCTAATC
>JAIDQZ010000028.1:0-9264 GCA_029062005.1 Muribaculaceae bacterium
CCACGCAACAACCCCACAACCCCACAACCCCACAACCCCACAACCCCACAACCCCACAACTCAACAACCCAACAACAACTAAGATATGAGCTTATATGGTTCCGCGGTGAAACGCCCGATTATGACTACCCTCTGTTTCGTGACGGTGGTGATTCTCGGTCTTTTCTCGCTTACAAAACTTCCGGTCGATCTATTTCCGGATATAGATACCAACACCATAATGGTGATTACGATTTATCCGGGCGCCAGTTCGGAAGATATTGAGCAGAACGTGACGAAACCTCTTGAGAATGTGATGAATTCCGTGGAGCACCTGAAGCACATCACTTCCCAGAGCCGCGAGAATACTTCAGTGATCACTCTTGAGTTTGAATACGGATATGATATTGACGATCTGACAAATGATGTCCGCGATAAGCTTGATATGGTGGCATCGTCCCTGCCGGATGATTGTCAGAATCCAATTATATTTAAGTTCTCGACCGACATGATTCCTATATGTCTCCTTTCTGTGGAGGCGAAGGAAAGTATGGCGGGGCTTTACAAGATTCTTGACGACGGTGTGGCTAATCCTCTCGCGCGTATCGACGGAGTCGGTACAGTATCTATTTCCGGTGCACCGAAGCGTGAGATACACGTGTATTGTGATCCTAATAAACTTGAGGCTTATCACCTCACGGTGGAGGGTATCGCGGGAATTATTACAGCAGAAAACCGCAATATCCCTGGCGGTGCTTTCGATATAGGTAGTAATACTTTCTCGTTACGCGTACAGGGTGAGTTTGACGAAACGTCTGAACTTCTCAATATTCCGGTAGGTACTCACAACGGATCTATCGTGTATTTGAAAGATGTGGCGCAGGTTGATGACTCGTTTGAGGAGCGTACACAGCACTCCTATATCGGCGGCAAGGAAGGTGCCATTATTGTCATTCAGAAACAAAGCGGCGCCAACTCAGTGCAGATCTCGGAGCAGGTGATCAAGATGCTTCCGAAGCTTCAGAAGAATCTTCCTTCTGATATAAAGCTCGGTGTCATCGTCGATACCTCCGATAATATCCGTAATACCATTGCTTCTCTTGAAGAGACCGTGCTCTACGCTCTTCTTTTCGTGATGCTTGTGGTATTCTTCTTCCTTGGCAGGTGGAGGGCTACAATGATCATAGTGATCACTATTCCGGTGTCTCTCATAGCTTCGTTCATCTATCTTTATGCCACCGGCAATACCCTTAATATTGTGTCTCTCTCTGCTCTGTCGATTTCTATCGGTATGGTGGTCGATGATGCTATTGTGGTGCTTGAGAACGTCACGACGCATATCGAACGAGGGTCTGATCCGAAGCAGGCTGCCGTGCACGGAACTAATGAGGTTGCGATTTCGGTTATCGCGTCTACACTTACGCTTATAGCTGTATTCTTCCCTCTTACTTTGGTGACCGGTATGACAGGTGTGCTTTTCCGTCAGCTCGGATGGATGGTATGTATAATGATGGTTATTTCCACCACTTGCGCACTCTCGCTGACTCCGATGCTTTGCTCTCAGTGGCTACGTCGCGTCAATCATCACGGCAAGCTTTTCATAAAGCTCTACGGTCCGATCGAAAGGGCACTTGACAGGTTCGATAACTGGTATGCCGGTGTACTGCGCAAAGTTGTGGCACACCGTACGGTGACAGTTATTGTCTGTCTCGGAATTTTTGTCGGATCTATTTTCTTAATGAGATTTGTCGGCACAGAGTTCTTCCCGACTCAGGACAACGGGCGTCTTGGAGTGAACCTTGAGCTCCCCATTGGAAGCAGGGTGGAAAGGGCATATGACGCTACTTATCGTCTCGATTCGCTCTGGCGTGCCAAATATCCGGAAATAAAGGTAAGTTCTTTTACGGTCGGTCCTGCATCTTCCGACAATACGTTCGCTTCTCTAAGCGACAACGGTGCCCATATAGTTTCTATGAATATCAACCTGTATGATAAGGTGGACCGTAAGCGGGGTATCAAAGAGATAGCCGATGGCATGCGTAAGGATATTAAGGAGCAATTCCCTGAATTTGTGAAGGCTCAGGTCAACGTAGGCGGAGGTAGAAATTCCGGTATGGGAGGTCAGTCGGTGGTCGACTTTGAGATCTATGGCTATGATTTCACTGCCACAGACTCCGTCGCCAGGATGCTCAGGCAGGCTCTTATGGGTATAGAAGGCACAGCCGATGTCATGATCTCGCGTGGCGATTATCAGCCGGAATATCAGGTTGACTTCGATAGGGAGAAACTGAGTCTTTATGGTCTCAACCTCGCTACAGTGGCACAGATGCTGCGTAACCGTGTCAATGGTGCCACCGCTTCTCAGTTCCGTGAAGATGGTGAGGAATACGATATAAAGGTTATGTTTGATAAAAAACACCGTACGACTCTCGAAGACCTTGAGAATATCGTGGTGGCCACCCCTACGGGCGGACAGGTGCGCATTAAAGAGCTTGGAAAAGTTGTGGAGCGTTTCACTCCTCCTACAATTGAACGTAAGGACCGTGAGCGTCTTGTGACGGTTTCCACTGTTGTGGATGGTGTCCCGATGAGCCAGGTTGTCGAACAGGCCGAGATCCTGATTGATCAGATGCATCTTCCCGCCGGCATTTCTATTCAGCTCGCCGGTAGCTATGAAGATCAGCAGGATTCTTTCTCAGATCTCCTTATGCTCGGAATCCTTATTGTGATACTCGTGTATATTGTGATGGCGGCACAGTTCGAGAGCTTTACCTATCCGGGTATCATTATGACCTCGCTTCTGTTTGCATTCTCCGGAGTGTTCCTCATACTTTGGATGACCGGACACACCCTCAACGTAATGTCGATGATCGGTGCTATCATGCTTATCGGTATTGTAGTGAAGAATGGTATCGTGCTTATCGACTATATTATCCTCAACCGCGAGCGTGGCATGAGCATCCGTCGCGCGGTGATAGATGCCGGCAGATCTCGTCTCCGTCCGGTGGTCATGACTACTGCCACCACTATTCTCGGTATGGTTCCGATGGCGGTCGGTTCCGGTCAGGGTGCGGAGATGTGGCAGCCGATGGGTACGGCGGTGATCGGTGGTCTCACTTTCTCCACCATACTGACGCTTCTGTTCGTTCCGGTTCTATACTGTTCGTTTGCCGGTCGTGGCGTACTCAATATCCGCAAGAAGCTTCGCAATGAAAAAAATAAATAATCAAGCACTCTGTCATGTCTTGCAACTGAAGACTGAAGACTAAAGACTAAAGACTAAAGACTAAAGACTAAAACAATGAAATCAATATTCATAGCCTTCGACCAGGCGCACTATGAGAAGATAGTGGACATACTCACTCAGAGCAATTGCCGGGGATATACGTCTTTCAGCGATGTGCAGGGACGTGGCAGTCACAAAGGTGAACCGCACTACGGAAGCCATGCCTGGCCCGGACTTGCAAGTGCGATAATCACGGTAGTGGAAGACCGTCAGGTAGATCCCTTGCTCGAAAAGCTTCATCGTCTTGATGAGGACAGACCGATGCTCGGTCTTCGAGCCTTCGTCTGGAATATAGAAAAGTCTATCTGAAAGGTCTTAAAACTTAGGAAGTCACATTGATTCTTTTGTTGACACTCCGCCTGATCCGGACGGAGTGTCTTTTATTTTATTTGCGCGTCTCGCTTTTTTTTTATAATTTTACATCCGGACATTCCGGGTGCTTCTTTAGCATCTGTTTGTTTGTCGTAGCGCCGCTTGAGGCGTAATCTTAATACTGAAGACTAAACACCCGAAAATCATGTACAAAAACTTTCAAAAGCATCTGTCTAAAGAACTTGACTCTATCAAGGAAGCAGGACTTTATAAAAATGAAAGAATCATCGTCACTCCTCAGAGTGCTGATATCAAGGTGGAAGGCACCGATGGCGAGGTCCTTAACTTTTGTGCTAATAACTATCTCGGTCTTGCCGACAACTCCAGACTTGTTGAGGCTGCAAAGAAAGCTATGGACAATCGTGGCTACGGAATGAGTTCCGTACGCTTCATTTGCGGCACTCAGGATCTCCATAAGGAACTTGAGAAGGCGATATCCGACTATTTTAAAACTGAAGATACGATTCTCTATGCTGCATGTTTCGATGCGAACGGAGGTCTTTTCGAGCCTCTCTTCTCCGAAGAGGACGCGATAATATCAGATTCTCTCAATCATGCATCGATCATCGATGGCGTGCGTCTGTGCAAGGCTAAGCGTTTCCGCTATGCAAACGCAGACATGGCTGATCTTGAGCGTTGCCTGAAAGAAGCTGATGAGCAGGGATGCCGCTACAAGATCATCGCTACAGACGGTGTATTCTCTATGGACGGCAACGTTGCTCCGATGGATAAGATCTGTGAGCTTGCTGAGAAATATGATGCTCTCGTGATGGTGGATGAATCACATTCGGCCGGAGTTGTGGGTCCTACAGGTCATGGTGTAGCAGAGCAGTTTGACTGCTACGGAAAGATTGACATCTTTACCGGCACGCTCGGCAAGGCATTCGGTGGCGCTATGGGTGGATTCACTACCGGTCCGAAGGAAGTGATCGACATGCTCCGTCAGCGCAGCCGTCCGTATCTGTTCTCCAATTCGGTCGCTCCATCTATAGTTGGGGCAAGCCTTGAGATGTTTAAGATGCTCAAGGAGTCAAACGCACTCAATGCCAAGCTGAAGGAAAATGTCAATTATTTCCGCGATAAGATGATTGAGGCAGGCTTCGACATCAAGCCGACTCAGTCTGCTATCTGTGCCGTGATGCTCTATGATGCCAAGCTTTCTCAGGAGTTTGCTGCGGAGATGCAGAAAGAAGGAATCTTCGTGACCGGTTTCTATTATCCTGTGGTGCCGAAGGGACAGGCGCGGATACGTGTGCAGCTTTCCGCTGCACATGAGAAGGAACATCTCGATCGGGCTGTAGCCGCATTCATCAAGGTGGGGAAGAAACTCGGCGTCATAAAATAATTGTCGTCGTTTTCAACGTTTTCTTGGTTGTCAGCGTTTTAGTTGTATTCGGTGATAACGATGAAAACGTTGACGACAATGAAAGCAAAAAATACAAACATGAAAAAATACATTCTCCCCCTTATGCTCCTCGCTATCACGGCGTGCGGAGCAAAAGCACAGGATAACACCGCTGTCGCTCAGCCGGAACAGGTGATTGCAGTTGCCGACCGTGTAGCCGCTCCTGACTTTACGTTAGATGACATTGATGGCAAGCCGCTCTCGCTTTCCGACCTTAAGGGAAAGTGGGTGGTTCTTGATTTCTGGGGAAGCTGGTGCGGATGGTGCATCAAGGGATTCCCGGCTTTGAAGGAAGCCTATAATCAGTATGGAGGAAAGGTTGAGGTTCTCGGCATCGACTGCGGTGATACAGTGGAAGCCTGGAAGGCTTCTGTTGCGAGGCATGAGCTTCCCTGGCTTCAGGTCTACAATCCTAAAGGTTCGGACTTGACCGCACGTTATGGTATCCAGGGTTTCCCGACCAAGTTCATCATTGACCCTGAAGGTCGTGTAGCAAACGTTACAGTCGGTGAAGATCCCGCCTTCTTTAATGTCCTAAATTCTCTCGTGAAATAATCAACCTACTTGCAGGGACGCACGGCTCGTGCGTCCTTTCACGTTTGGATGCCGATAATGCATTATGAATAATGAATTAAAAGAAGGCTTAAGCCATCGCAGTAAGGTCATTGTGGTTCAGCATCTGACCGCCAGAGCCGTTGGCAGCGGCGACCTCCCGGTGCTCGCTACCCCCGCCATGATAGCTCTCATGGAGAACGCTGCCATGCTTGCGGTGGCTCCTCATCTTGCCGGAACCGACACGACGGTCGGAGGCTTCATGGAATGTTCACACCTCAAGCCAACTGCCATGGGCGACGAAGTTGAGGCAGAAGCGGTCCTCGTAAAGATTGAAGGCAAGTCCCTTCACTTCGACATTGCCGCGTATGCAGGTGGCAGAAAGATAGGGGAGGGGCATCATATACGCTACATAGTAGACCGTGACCGCTTCCTCTCCAGACTCTGACCTCCATTAGCGCTCACCTCAGACAGAAGCTCAAAAGGACAAAAGAAAAAATTATGTGCCTTATGTGCTTCTGTCTGTTCTAACATATATATCTGCATGGATATGAATTTATCTGCATATTTGCGCAGATAAATGTGTTTTTATTTTGTGATTCCAGTTATTTTATATAACTTTGCATTGGATATCTACACATGGTGTAGATAAATATATCTGCGCATATATCTGCATGTGTAAAATATCTGCGCATATATAATATCTGCATATATTGATATTTTCATAAGGAATTGCAAAATAAAATTGTTGAGTTATGATGATAGATGCACAAGATATAAAACGACTGATGAAGGAAGGTGAGGGTTTTCAACTGGAGATGAAAGCCTGTGGCTCTTCATTGCCCTCGTCAGTATGGGAGACGTATTCCGCTTTCGCGAACTCTCGCGGAGGCGTGATTCTTCTCGGAGTCACTGAACATAAAGGATACTCCGGAGCTGAACGTTTTGAGGTTACGGGAGTCTCGGATTCAAACAAAGTGGTGACAGATTTCTTCAACATGCTCAACAATCCTCAGAAAGTTAGCTGCAATGTATTGGTCGACAGTGACGTCCGGATAGTTGAGGTCGACGGAAAGGATGTCGTCTATATATATGTGCCCGAGGCAAGCTACCGCAACAAGCCTGTCTATATCAGCAATAACATTCAGTCCGGATCTTATAAAAGGCTTTTCGAGGGTGACCGACATCTGTCTAAGACTGAACTTACCCTTCTCATCCGTGACAGTTCCGACGATATTGATTCGCAGATCATCGAATGCTACGGAATGCAGGATATCGACGGAGAGACACTTCGCAAATACAGGCTTTCGTTTCTGCACAATAATCCACAGCATACCTATGAAGATCTTGACGATAAGGATTTCCTTCAGAAGATGGGCGGATATGCGGTAGATAGAAAAAAAGGATTGGAAGGACTTACAATGGCAGGTCTGCTGATGTTTGGCAAGGGACAGTCCATTCACGAGGTGTTACCTTCTTTCCGGGTGGATTATCTCGATCGTATTGATATCCAGCCGGGTGATGACCTTAAATGGAACGACCGTCTGACCGATGACGGACGCTGGGAAGACAACCTATATAACTTCCTGCTGCTTACGCTCCGTAAGCTTCTTTTTACACTTCCTTCGGAGGGTCGCATTGTGGATGGAAGCCGGAAGGATGGGGGGGTGCTGTATGATGCGGTCAGGGAGGCGATGGTCAACAGTCTGACATATTGCGACTATAAGCTCGGTGGAGTGCTCCGTATCGACAGGATGACGGATAGGATCGTAATGCGCAACCCTGGTACTTTAAGGATTCCGCCTGAACGTATCTATGAAGGTGACTATACGCGTGCCCGCAACGCGACGATCCAGAAGATGCTGCGTATGGTGGGATTCGGAGACAACATCGGATCAGGATTTCAGAAAATTATGAAAGCATGGGCAAACCTGGAATTCTCTTCTCCTGATATTCATGAAGAGCCGGATGTGACTGAGGTGTGGCTGACCCTTCCGTTATACAAGGTCAAAAGGAAAACAATTGTGATGCCACTTCCTGATGAGGATGACGAGGGACGCATGGTAATGGATAGCGAACCGATGCCTTATTCGATGCGTAAGTCTGTCGCTAAGCCGACACTCACTCCTATACAGAAAAGGATTCTTGCTGAGATAAAGGCAGACCCATATATCTCGATTCCTGAGATTGCTGATAGGATAGGAGTGAAGGAGGGCTTCGTGCGGTCTCAGAGGCGTTCGATGGAGAGGTTTGTGGAGCTTAGACGCATAGGTTCACGAAAGACCGGATTCTGGCAGATAGTCCATAAAGTAAAGATATGAAAAACACTATAAAGTCATAAGCACAAAAGGACAAAAGAAAATTATTTGCTTCTGTCTTAAAGACACTGAAAAAAGAGTCGGAGGACATATCGCTATGCTCCCCGACTCTATCATCGTATTATAGTTAGCGTTGGTGATTATTCTTATCTTACCACCGTCTTCACCACAGCCTTACCCTGGCGGATGATGTAGATACCATTGGCAAGCCCGTCGGTAGTATCCGACACCTTAAGGCCGTTCATGTTGAAGACCTCATAAGGACGTGTGTAGTCGATTGTTCCATTGTCACCTATAGGTATGCTCTCGACTGCGTTCAGACCGTTTTCATCAACCGCAACCTGAGCTACGGGACCGTCGTTGTAGAGTGTCTCGGCTATGATCGAGCATACACCGTCGATGTCTCCCTCGCCCTGGGCACGGGTATTCAGGCTCTCAAGGTCGACGTGGAGAGTAACGAGACCGTTCACATCTACGGTAGCGATCTCCGGATTTGTAGAGCGCCAGAAGATCTGAGGCAGAGTGGCGTTTTCAGGCCATACTGTAGCGGTCAGCTGGAAAGTGTCGCCGGCCTTTCCGGAAATCTTGTCCGCACCCTCTATCTTGATCTCTTCGGCGTCGATCATCACGTAGCTGTCGAAGCGATCCCAGCAGGTGAAGGCATCATAGTATGCATCCTTCGCTTTCTCACCCTGCACGTAGAGTTTACCGCTGTAGTTGCTGAAGGTAGTGTTTGAAGCTGTCGGAGGGGTCTGCGCCGTGATGCTTACGGTGTTGGCTTTGCATCCGTCGAAGGCTTTATCGCCGATGTTCTTGACCTTATGACCCATGATGATTGAGTTGAGGCTGCTGTTTCCGGCGAAAGCAGAAGCTTCAATGGTCTCCACCGATGGCGGCAGTATGACCTCGGCAAGTGCCGTGCATCCGCTGAAAGCCTCATTACCGATTGTTTCTACGCTATTACCGAGAGAAACGGACTTCAGATTCTTGAGATTCTTGAATTTGCCGTCAGGTATTTCGGTGATGAGACTCCCGATTCCAAGATAAGAGACATCTTCAAGACTTAGGGTCAGGCTCTCAAGCGGACGTCCCCAATACAGCTCCTTTGGTGCATAAATAGCTTCATTACTAAGAGATATGGGCAAAAGACCGTCAGAGAACGTCACTTTATTTTGTACGAAAGCATTGTAACCTATCTCCACGACGCTTGAGGGGATTGTCACTTCAGCTACATTACTGCAGTTATAGAAGCAATTGCTCCCGATTATCTCAAGCCCCTCAGGCAATATTACCTCTTGCAGGGATGTGCAGTTATAGAAACAACTGCTCCCGATTATCTCAAGACCCTTAGG
>JAIDQZ010000028.1:9364-12587 GCA_029062005.1 Muribaculaceae bacterium
TATAGAAACAACTGCTCCCGATTATCTCAAGACCCTTAGGCAATATTACCTCTTGCAGGGATGTGCAGTTATAGAAAGAATATGACTTAACTTCCTTTAATCCTTCCGGCACCTGAAGCTTTGTCAGCTGTTCTCCATTTACATATAGACCGTTCTCACTTCCACAAAGGGGATTGGCAGTTATGCTGCCGAAATCAATGCCTAACCATGCTGTAAGATCAGATATCTCTACCTTAGAACATTCATAGTTTCTGAATGCATACATGCCTACTGTCTGTACTGAAGAAGGCATATAGATGGGGGTGAGTTCTATGGATCTTCCCTTTTCGGCAGCGAAAGAGTATGCGCCGATTGATTCAAGACCTTCTTGAAGTTTTATTTCATGCAGTTTTGTAGTATTGAAGAAGGCATAGTCGCCTATTGATTTTACAGACTTCGGAATGTCAATTGATGTCAAGCCTGTTTCTTCAAAGGCATAGTCACCGATGTTCTTCATCGTCTCAGGAAGAGTTATGGATGAAATATTTGTGTTGGCGAATGCGTAGTCGCCTATATATTCCATCTTACTCCTTGAGTTGAATTCCACAGACGTAACATCCTTTTTATAAAACGCCTTGTAGCCGATTCCCTTGATGTTATATCTTACAGGATTTGCGGTGTCAGTATCATCCGTGAAACGTTCAGGAATCTGTAGGTTTGAATAACTTTTTGCACCTATGACAAAGGCCGTTGCATCAGCCGGATTGAGTCTGTATTCGAGCACTCCGTCCGAAAAATATTCCAACTCAGTTCCGGAATTATTCTGAATGTTCTTGAAAAGGCTCCAGTTGGATGTGATATAGTCATTGACAGATTCATTTGGAACAGATAGCTTGGCTGTGTTGTATACCCCTTCGAATGAATTCTCATTCATAACTGCGGGGTAAACGGGAAGAGCCGTCACCGATGCAAGGCTGCTGCATCCATAGAAAGCATTACTGCTGATTGAAGTGACGGAACTCGGTATCACCACTGAGGTCAGACCGCTGCAAAGAGCGAAAGCACCATTGCCGATTGAAGTGACGGATTCAGGTATTGAGTATTCGCCTTCCAGGTCATAAGGCACAAAACGAATTTCTGTCTTTTCCGGTCCCCATATCCAGCCTTCCTCAATAATGGCTCCTTCAGGATTGTAGGCAACTGCAGATCCATTTCCGAATGGATTATTCCGAAGAGAGTTGGGAAAAGCAGATTTTTTAAGGCCGCTGCAGCCACTGAAAGCATTGTTGCCGATTGAAGTTACAGAGTTGCCGATCAGCACCGAAGTCAGGCCCCAGCAATAGATGAAAGCTGACTCGCCTATTGAAGTGACAGAGTTTGGTATCACCACGGATTTCAGGCTGCTGCAATTTCTGAAAGCATCGCTGCCTATTGAAGTGACGGAGTTGCCGATCATCACTGAGTTCAGTCCGCTACAGCCACTGAAAGCTGACTTGCCTATTGAAGTGACGGAGTTTGGTATCACCACAGATTTCAGGCTGTTGCAAATTATGAAAGCTGACTCGCCTATTGAAGTGACGGATTCAGGTATTGAGTATTCGCCTTCAAGACTCAGAGGAGCGAAATATACGGCTGATTTCTCCGGTCCCCATATCCAGCCATCCTCTATAAAGGCTCCTTCAGGATTGTATGCAATTGCAGTTCCACACTCGAATGGATTCTGAAGATTGTTAGGATAAGCGGATTTTTTCAGGCCGCTGCAATCGTAGAAAGCACCACTGCCGATTGAAGTGACAGAGTTGCCGATCAGCACCGAGGTCAGGCCGCTGCAATTTCTGAAAGCTGCCACACCTATTGAAGTGACAGAGTTTGGTATCACCACAGATTTCAGTCTGCTGCAATTTCTGAAAGCTGATTCACCTATTGAAGTGACGGAGTTCGGTATCGTCACAGAGTTCAGTCCGCTGCAGACATAGAATGCATAACTGCTGATTGAAGTGACGGATTCAGGTATTGAGTATTCGCCTTCCAGGTCATAAGGCACAAAACGAATTTCTGTCTTTTCCGGTCCCCATATCCAGCCATCCTCAATAATGGCTCCTTCAGGATTGTAGGCAACTGCAGCAACATTTTTTTCGAATGGATTCTGAAGATTGTTGGGATAAGCGGATTTATTAAGGCTGTTGCAGCCACTGAAAGCCCCATAGCTGATTGAAGTGACTGAATTCGGTATCACCACCGAGTTCAGGCTGCTGCAGTCATAGAATGCATAACTGCCGATTGTCTCTACGGAGTTTGATATTTCTAAGGATGTCAGTCCGCTGCATCCATAGAAAGCCTGCTTGCCTATTGAAGTGACGGATTCAGGAATTTCAACCGAGGTCACTTTATTTAAATTGTAGAACGCAAAATTTGGAATTAGATTAACCTTGTCGCCTATCACAAGATTCTCTATGGAATTTGGGAAAACGGATTGATCGAAAACGACATTATTGAATTTTTCACAGGATCCACAGTATTCACAATTCTCTGCATTGAATGTTAGTGATGTTAGGCCTGAAGACCTGAATGCTTCGTCTCCGATTGAAGTGACGGAATTGCCGATCACCACTGAGTTCATGCTGCTGCATCCATAGAAAGCATTACTGCCGATTGAAATGACAGAGTTTGGTATCACCACCGATTCCAGGCTGCTGCAGTCCTTGAAAGCATAACTACCGATTGAAGTGACGGAATTGCCGATCGTCACAGAGTTCAGTCCGCTGCAGCCTTTGAATGCATCACTGCCGATTGAAGTGACGGATTCAGGAATTTCAACCGTGGTCACTTTATTTAAATCGTAGAACGCATATTGAGGAATTATATTAACATTGTCGCCTATCACAAGATTCTCTATGGAATTTGGGAAAACGGGATAACGGTTTGATCCACAGTATTCACAATTCTCTGCATTAAATGTTAGTGATGTTAGGCCTGAAGTCCAGAATGCAGCGTCTCCGATTGAAGTGACGGAATTGCCGATCACCACTGAGTTCATGCTGCTGCAGCCATTGAATGCACAACTGCCGATTGAAATGACGGAGTCCGGTATCGTCACAGAGTTCAGACCGCTGCAGCCATAGAATGCCTCTATGCCGATTGAAGTGACGGAATTGCCGATCACCACAGATGTCAGACCGCTGCAGCCATTGAAAGCATCGCTGCCTATTGAAATGACGGAGTTCGGTATCGTCACAGAGTTCAG
>JAIDQZ010000029.1 GCA_029062005.1 Muribaculaceae bacterium
CTTTATGGTACGGGCTGGTGCCGGTCTCCCAAGTATAAGAGATGAATATGACCTTTTTCTTTGATATCATAAGATTTGAATCAACCGGATAGTTTCGGGTTGCTAATGTATCATTTGGTACTGAAATTGGGTTTGCATTAAGAATATCGTCCAGTTCGTCATCTACTTCAGCAGGTGTGATGTATAGGGGTTGATATATCTCGACAATTTTGTTACTGAGATCTCTAAGGAATGGTTCTAAGTCTTCTTGTTTCAATTTCATGAATAATTCACGAAACCAAACATTACGCGATGCGCTTTCTCCCTTTTTAACTCTCTCCTTTGTGTAACTACTATAAGTATGGGAAGATAGTTCAACATATGGAGCTATGACATTAAAGAACGAAGAACCTTTCAAATAAAAGGGTGCGGTTCTTTCATTGCCTATAAACTCCCAAAGCCTATTATATATTTGTTCAGAAGATTTTGTGAGATCAATAAGATTGAGAAGGGAAAGGGCACTTAACGGCAGATCACCTCCTTGCATAAAATCATAGCCTCTTTGGCTAATTTTTATAAATGGAAGTGTACCGTTGGGGTCATCGGTATATATGACATCATTCTGAATCAGAACATTAAGTACATCAAATGTATGAATTCGAAATTCTTGGTTAATATTCCTGTCATTATAAATATTTCGAGTAAAATATCCTCCTTGATTAGCTCTTAGACCATCAAAATATTTAAAAATGTAATCAAGATACTGTTGTAGATTATTATCCATAATTGAAATATTGTTATTTAGAGAGTTTGACATATTCTTTTTGTATCTGTCCAATCGCATGTTTCTGGAGACCCGGGTATGGCCTTCCACATAAATTCCTTTCCACAGCGGTCTCTTAGCGATGGTTGATGACTATTCCGTCAACTATGGTAAAATCGGTATGACCGAGCAGATCTGCCATGAAAGAGGCCATACGAAGGTCTTTTGCTGTAGGTCCTTTCTTCCCTTCTTTGGCCAATCCTATATATGATTTGGATACGGTAGCCAATGCTTCCCTAACCTCATCCGGCATAAGTAGATACCATTTACCATTGATTTTGTCTTCATACGTCAGCACCAGTCCTCATTTTTGAAGCATATAAGGCGACTTGCGAAGTTTCTTCTCTATATAAGTGTCCGGACCTGCATTTATTAGTTCCTAAAGCAATAGAAGCTCCGTCTTACTCAGGCGGGAGACAATTTCTATTGGCTCCGACAGCATCCCGGCAGCCAGACGTGTCGCGACTTTATCCTTGGTTACATTGGGACTTACATAGAAGTCAAGACGTTTTGCTATTTTCAGCAACTCATCTTTTTTCATCACATAGAGAATTGAACTGAGTTTCTGTAAAGAACTGAACGATTTGTCTTTTATTGTGACCATTGATGTTAGTGCTGAAGATGGTTAATGTGTTGTTGGATTGCTACTGTGCCCGGAGCGAGTGCAGTTGCTCTGTAGAGATGCCGGTGGATTGGATTATGGCTTCGTCGGATAGACCAAGAGTGATTAGATTTTTTGCTATTTCCAATTTTTCTTCTGCTGTGCCTTCGGCTCTGGCTTCTGCAAGCCCTTCAGCACGACCTTCTTCTCGGGCGGTGTCGAGGACATCGTTTTGGACCATTATGTTGTCGACATGGCGGAAATATGCCTGGCGCTCTTCCTTGGTCATGGATAATACCTTGAGTTTTTCTTTGACTCGCTGAAGACCCGGTGCTTTAGTGTTTTCTTTCACAGAGCCGGTCTTCAGATAGGCCATCCATTCCTCAAGAGGGGTCTCCGGGATCTTGTCGTAGGCATTGACGCGGATGAGGAAATATTCCGGGAACACTTGGCTTGGAAGATGCGATATGATAACCCCATCTTCCTTTGTGCGGACTATAAGATCAGTACCTGTATGGATGCCCTTGAACTCGGTTGTGCCACGGTAGACGTAGTCATCGCCTTCACCGAACTCGCAATAAAGTATGCTTATGGAGTAGACTTTTTGATGAGTTGTCAATTTGTCAAGTTGACAAATTGAAGGTACGTCTTGAACTATTGTGCAGGTTCTTTCGGTAAGTCTTTTTAGATAAAATAATTGACGTATAACTTGAATTCTAAACAGCGCATATTGATCTGCGCCAATTCTTGCTTGTAAATAAAAGCTTGTAAAAGTGCATGTTTCATTGATGCTGTCGGACTTACTTTCGAGTATTTCCTCGATCTTCACATCCTGACCCAAAAGCACGGAGATAAGGCCCTCGAGGATCTCGAAGTTTGATTTCTCACGAAGAAGGTGCTTGATTGCCCAGTCGAAGCGGATGTATTCGTTGCTCTTGTCCATATTGCAGCTTTTTCTGCAAAGATAGGAATTTTTTTTTTATATGTGCAAGTGCTCACTGCGTTCGCACCACAATCTTTTGCTTCTGATAGGGCTTCGCGTTGGTAGGGGACGCACTCGGAGAGTGCTAACTACTCTGGCTTACTTTTGTGAGCAGAGAGGAGCGTAATTTTTCACCTTCGACAAACCTGCTTCGCTCCGTGGGTATTGATAGTAAGGGAGTCAGGGGCGGTGGGTTCTTTGGGTGGTGAGGATGAGGG
>JAIDQZ010000003.1 GCA_029062005.1 Muribaculaceae bacterium
TGGAAGGAGAAACACCCGATCTATGGCAAGTTTGTCAATAAGACAAAGAAATACCACGCTCACGACGAAAACAACGAGTGCTCTATTGGTGATACCGTTCGCCTGATGGAGACACGTCCTTTGAGCAAGACTAAGAGATGGAGACTTGTTGAAATTATCGAAAAAGTTAAGTAATCATGATACAGACAGAATCCCGACTCACAGTAGCTGACAACAGCGGAGCGAAAGAAGCTCTCTGCATCCATGTGCTCGGTGGCACAGGCCGCCGTTACGCTTCGGTAGGCGACATCATTGTGGTGACTGTAAAAAGCACCATCCCTTCTTCTGATGTCAAGAAAGGTACAGTCTCAAAGGCTGTCGTAGTGAGAACAAAAAAGGAAATCCGCAGACCCGACGGAAGCTATATCCGTTTTGACGACAATGCATGCGTTCTCCTTAATAATGCCGGTGAAATCCGTGGCACCCGTATCTTCGGTCCCGTAGCTCGTGAGCTCCGTAACACCAACATGAAGATAGTGTCACTCGCTCCCGAAGTACTTTAATCCTAAATTAGAATTAAATCATGTCAAAACTTCATATTAAGAAAGGTGACACTGTCTATGTCAATGCCGGCGACGACAAGGGCAAGACAGGACGTGTACTCGAGGTCCTGGTAAAGAAGAACCGTGCTATCGTAGAAGGCGTCAATATCGTGTCCAAAAGCACTAAGCCAAGTGCAAAGCATCCTCAGGGCGGCATCATTAAGATGGAAGCTCCTGTGCATGTGTCAAATCTAAATCTTGTAGACCCCAAGAGCGGCAAACCTACCCGCGTGGCCCACAAGAGAGACGAGAACGGTAAGTTAATTCGTGTTTCCAAAAAATCTGGGGAGGAGATTAAGTAATGAGCGCAACTACATTAGCAAAGGAGTATAAAGAGAAAATAGCTCCGGAACTCACTAAGGAGTTCAACTATACCACACCTATGCAGGTGCCTCGTCTGGAGAAGATTGTGATCAATCAAGGTCTCGGCGCTGCTACTCAGGACAAGAAGCTTATCGAGACAGCACTCAATGAGATTACTGCCATCACAGGTCAGAAGGCTGTCCCGACTCTCTCCCGCAAGGATATTTCAAACTTCAAGCTCCGTAAGAAAATGCCTATCGGAGTAATGGTGACACTCCGTCGCGAGAAGATGTATGAGTTCCTTGAAAGACTTATCCGCGTGGCTTTGCCCCGTATCCGTGACTTCAAGGGTATCAACGCGAAGCTTGACGGTCGTGGCAACTACACTCTCGGTGTTACTGAGCAGATCATCTTCCCCGAGATCAATATTGACAATGTGCCCAAACTTCAGGGTATGAACATCACCTTCGTTACTTCAGCTAAAACTGATGCAGAGGGTTTTGCTCTCCTTAAGAAATTTGGTCTCCCCTTCAAACACGATAATAAATAAGAGATATGGCTAAAGAATCAATGAAAGCGCGCGAGGTAAAGCGCCAGAGAATGGTTGCCAAATATGCCGAGAAAAAGGCTGCCCTCAAGAAGGCTGCTCTTGCTGATGCTGACGGCAATATCGACTATGAGGCTCTTACCAAGCTCCAGAAGCTCCCGAAGAACGCTTCTAAAGTGCGTCTTCACAACCGCTGCATGATGACCGGACGTCCGAAAGGCTACATCCGCCAGTTTGGTATTTCCCGTATCCAGTTCCGCGAAATGGCTTCAGCCGGTCTTATCCCCGGAGTGAAGAAAGCAAGCTGGTAATCAATTGAAATATTGGAATTTTATATAGAGTCCGGTTTTTTTAACCGGACTCTATTGATTTTTATGAATTATGAAGTGGTCGATTTTTTCATTGCTATTCCTGCTTTCGTTGTGCCCGTGTATTTCATATGCACAGGATTACAGTTACTCCGTAGTTTACGATGCTTTCGGTCCTGTAAAGGAAATCAGGACTGAATCAAAGAATCCTTTTGTGAAGGGGAAGGTCAAGATAGAGAGGAATGGTCAGGGTGATATGCCCATGATGCTGTATGATGATTCCGGATATCCGGTTGGATGTGAAATTAAGGCATTGGGTGTTCAGGCTTTTCAGAAGTTTTATTGGAACTCAGAGAATCGTCTTGACAGTGTAGCCGTACAGTTTCCGGTATTTGGTAAACCTACGTTGCTCACAGGAAAGAATGTCTATTCGGGAAATTATCTTCATTCTCAGGTGTTGCGCATAGCAAAGGGTGATGAAGTTGTAGAACATCTGAGGACTTTCTCTGACTATTCATATGATGAAAACGGAAGCTGGATTTCAAGATCTGTAAGTCAGGAGATGACTGACAGGTCAGGTAGTAAAACTATCGAAGAATTTCAGGAAATAAGAAAGATAAAGTATTATGATCCTGAAAAAATAAAAGGAAAGTAAATATAATTTATATTGTTAAATAAAGTTAAAAATATTTAAATAGATAGTTATCTTACTATTCCACAACAAGTGACATTTGCACAATCCCTGATTTTTTAGTAATTTTGCACCGTCTTTCGCGGATTGCGCACGTGTGCAGTCCGCGACTGGCGCTGAGAGTATTAAATATTGTTCGGTAAATCTGAATCAATTTAAAACAAAAACAACAAATGACTGATCCAATTGCAGATTATTTGACAAGACTGCGCAACGCCATCCATGCAGGACATCGCGTGGTGGAGGTTCCGTCTTCGAAAATGAAGAAAGAGATCACCAAGATCCTTTTCGAACAGGGCTACATCCTGAACTACAAGTTCGTGGAAGGTCCTACTCCTTCGGGCACTATCAAGATCGCCCTCAAGTATGATCCGGTCGACAAGGT
>JAIDQZ010000030.1 GCA_029062005.1 Muribaculaceae bacterium
GAGATAGCGTCGCTCGGGCAAACCTGTGCGCAGCTGCCGCAGTCGATGCAGGTGTCCGGATTGATGTGGTAGATATCGCCCTCAGTGATTGAATCGGTGGGGCAAACGCTCTGGCAAGTGCCACATGCGACGCAGTTGTCGCCAATTACATAAGCCATAATTGTAATTCTTTTAAAGGTTTGTTATTCTTTTTATTGTTATCAGCTCGATAATGCAGTGCAAATTTAAACCTAAAACATCAATCCACCAAACATTCTGCCCTTAAATTGCCCTCACATACCCTTATTTAGACATTGTCTAAACAAATTCTACTACACTGTTTACTCATCCTTACAATAAATCCTCCGGTCGGAGAATCCCGACCTAACTTCGTGTGAATAAGAACTCCCGACCGTGGTAGCCGGCCGGGAGTCCGAGGATTGGTGGATAATATGAAGTTAGTGATTTAGTCTAAGAGATGATATGACTTATCGGATTACTACCTTCCGGGTTGCTCCATTACTGCTTCGTATGATATACATTCCGGGGGTTAGCTGCTGAAGTTCCTCACGGTCGCAAGAATATCTTACAACTGTTCCTTGCATGTCATAGACATCGACAACCGAATCCTCACAGAAGGATCCGGGAAGGGTTATAGACTCCACTTTCAGATCTTCCGAGGCATCTGTAATAATCTTTAGAGATCCGTTGCATCCCTCCGGTAGAAGAATTGAATATCCGTCATACTTAGGAAGCAGCTCTTCGCCATTCAGAAGGATCGAAAGCACATTGACACCCGGTTCTGGAGTTATAAAGATGCGGTTCACGCTTCCGTCAGCACCGGACATAAGCTGGGCTCCGTCAAACAAGGAAGCGAACTTCTGAACGGTGGCTGCCCTGCTGGCTGCTCTGCGTTTAACACGTGAGGAGGCAATATCTCCGCTCTGTTCTGAAGCTGCCTCCTGTTTTGCTTCAAGGTCATCTTCCATGAGCATATCCTGATATTCCTTCTCAGTGGCGTTGGTGACAGTGACACCATTATCTATCTCTACTTTTAGAGTATTCTTCATATTCTCGAATTTTCCCCATTGGGGAGCGATAAGATAATTGCGGAAACTCAGGGTGGGAATGGTCAGGGTCACGTAGCGGTAACGTACATCGTCAAAGGCGCCGGTCTCAGCTTCAGGGGCTTCGATTGCAGAGCAGCTGAGATTGGCAAGTTTGCGGTCGCCACTCAGGATTTTCGACTTGACTGCGATAGTGCTTTGCGGCATCGAAACAGAGATCAGTCGTGGGCAGGATGCAAAAAGATTTGATCCGACAGTGGTCAGCGATTCCGGAAGTGTCGCACTTACAAGACGACGGTTGCTGCTGAAAGCGTCATCTCCGATCGATGACACCTCTGAAGCGAAATCAATATTGCGAAGCGCGGTTCCACTGAATGCGGAATCTCCAATTGATTCTACAGACCCTGGTAAGATTACTTCATCGAGTTCTGAACATCCGGAGAATACATTATCAGAAATTCTGTTGATCGAAGTCATACTCAGATCCGCACGTTCGAGCAGTGTGCAATTGCTGAACGCATCACTACCTATCTCAGAAAGGGACTCCACGCCGACCAACTGTGTCATACCGCTTCTACTGAATGCCGCACTGCCGATATATTCGAGTCTCTGTGGAAGCTCGGCGATATTCACTCCGGGACAATTGTTGAATGCGTTGTTCCCGATTCTCTTCAACGAGGCAGGTAGCCCTGTAAGCTGAAGCAGACTGCAGGAGCTGAAGGCTCCATCTCCTATTGTTTCGATATTTGAGGGGAGCTCGATTCCTGTGATCAGAGAACCTGCAAACTGATTTTCAGGGATCTCTGTTACATTTGTCACTGCGCTCAGGTCGAGGCTGGTCAGGGATATCATATTTTCCTTTATCACACGGAGGTCTGCGGCAGAGAGGGGACCGTCAACCTTCATCTTTGTAATCACAGATGGCATGTAGCCTGACTGGATCCTGATTTCTTCCGCCAGGCTGTAGGTGCCGTCAAGATAGACCGTGACTTCCGACTCTCCTTCCTCTATGATACGGTTGATCTGCTTCCAGCGGGCGTTGGTGTTGTAAGTGTCATGGCGCCCTTTGTTTACTATTAGAGTCAGTTGGTCGTTCTGGGCTTCCGTCAAGGGGAAAGCTGCAGACAATGCAGGAGGCATGTGGGCCCTCAGGCGCATCGTATACAGATTATCAAAGCTAAACGCATCAGCCGCTATGTCCTTTATTCCACTTCCAAGAGTTAGGACAGATGGTTTGCCACAACTTTCAGCACCAAGTGAGATTACTTTATCCGGAATAACCAGAGATCTGATGGATTTATCTTTAAACGCTCCGTTGGCTATTTCAGTAACTGTCGATGGAATATCCACGGACCCGATATTTCCTGAACCAGCAAAAGCATCAACACCTATCTTAGTGAGACCTTCCGAAAGTTCAAGCACGTTCAGAGGATTCCCATCAAAAGCATAAGCAGGGATGACATCAAGACTCTTGCCTATTTTCAGACTCGCTATTGTCTGATTCGCAAAGGCACTTTCTCCGATATGCTTAACTCGATCCGGTATGACAAGTTTGGTCAGAGACCCATTGCGGAAAGCTGAATTTCCGATTGATTCCAATGTTGATGGGAGCGTAATCTCGTCAAGACTTTTGCAATTCTCAAAAGCGCTCTCACCGATACTTTTCAACTGCAAGGGTAAGTAGACTTTTTGTAATTGCCCACAATCTTTCAACAGATTATCTTCAATATAATCAATATCGACGGCTAACACTGCCTTCTCAAGTGCTGAACACCCCTCAAACACACCTCCTGCATTTTTTTTCTCAATCTGTTTTTGCGTTTCTTTTTCGCCGAGTTCCGACAGCCCTGCAGGAAGTAATATTTCCGTAATGGACTTGCAGTTCAGATAAGCGGATTTCTCAATCTTCTTCAGTCCCGATGGGAAAGAAGGATTTTCCAGAAGTTCGCATCCCTCGAAGGCTGATTCCCCGATTTCCTCAAGGCATTCAGGAAGGACTACTGAGTAAAGTTCTTTATTGTTATAGAAAGCATATGCCCCTATGCGCTTGACCGTCTGCGGAATCTCTATTTCATCTCTGAACTGCAGCCCATAATTTATATAATCTGCAATTTCAGTAATTCCGTCAGGAAGTGCGGGGGTTACCATCTGTACACCACCGACGTATGGAGTACTGTTCCAGTAAGGATTTGAATAGAAGTTGCCAAGTTTTGCATTTGCAAACCATTTGATCCAATCAGTGAAGTTCACTTTTTTAATCTCTACGGAGCTATTGAAGACATCTGCTTCGATTTCTTCTATAGTGGATGGAATGGTCAATGTGTCAAACACAATCTTCTCACCATTATACATTTTTGAGAATGCTCCGTACGGGATTTTTGATACTCCTTCAGGAATCGCAAAAGACATTCCTTCATAAACAGGAACAAAGAACAGAGTTTTACCATTGTCTGCAAGAATTGTTCCGTCTTCCCTGAAAACAGTCGATCCCGATTTAAAAGTCCTGACATTACATTTCAGTGCAGAGCAATCCAAACCTTCAGGAGTAAAAACATACCGGGGAGAACTACTGAATATATTATTCCCAAAGTTCACATTAGTTCCTTGAATTACCCATATTTCAAGGTTATAGCATCTCGAATAAGCTTTCTCACCAACCGATGTAACCGATTTGGGGATATTAACTGATTTTAAAGAAGCACATCCCTCGAAAGCGGACTGACCTATTTCTTCAAGGCCATCAGGCAAGATAACTGAATTCAGCTCTTTATTATTGTAGAAAGCATACGCACCTATTCGTTTTACAGAACTCGGAATCTCTACCTCACCTTTGAATTGCAGTCCGTAGTTTTTATAATCGGGGATTTCGGTGATACCCTCCGGTAGTTCCGGTGTCACCACCTTAACTCCTGCTGCGTATGGAGTACTGTTCCAGTAAGGATTCGAATAGAAGTTGCCAAGTTTTGCATTGGCATACCATTTGGTCCAATCAGTGAAGTTCACTTTTTTAATCTCTACGGAGCTATTGAAGACATCTGCTTCGATTTCTTCTATAGTGGATGGAATGGTCAATGTGTCAAACACTATCTTCTCACCATTGTACATTTTTGTGAATGCACCTGCCGGAATTTTTGTTACTCCTTCCGGTATGGCATAAGACATTCCTCCATAAATTCCTTCATAAACAGGAACAAAGAACAGAGTTTTACCATTGTCTGCAAGAATTGTTCCGTCTTTCATGAAAACAGTCGATCCCGGTTCAAAAGTACTGACTTTATATCTCAGTGCAGAGCAATCCAAACCTTCAGGAGCAAAAATATACCCGGGAGAACGACTGAATATATCATTCCCAAAGTTCACATTGGTTCCTTGAATTATCCATATATCAAGGTTATAGCATCCATAATAAGCTCTCTCTCCAACCGATGTAACCGATTTAGGGATATTAACTGATCTTAAAGAAGAGCATCCCTCGAAAGCGGATTGTCCTATTTCTTCAAGACCATCAGGCAAGATAACTGAATTCAGGCCTCGATTATCGTAGAAAGCATACGCACCTATTCGTTTTACAGACTTCGGAATCTCTATATCCCCTTTGAACTGCAGTCCATAATTTATATAATCGG
This sequence comes from Muribaculaceae bacterium, assembly GCA_029062005.1. Lineage (GTDB taxonomy): Bacteria > Bacteroidota > Bacteroidia > Bacteroidales > Muribaculaceae > Lepagella. Next base: position 4,673 of record JAIDQZ010000030.1, read on the forward strand.
AGATTTCGGTAATACCCTCCGGAAGTTCCGGAGTCTCCACCTTATCATCTCCGATGTATGGAGTACTGTTCCAATAAGGATTTGAATAGATATTGCCAAGTTTGACATTGGCATACCATTTATCCCAATCAGTGATATTCACTTTTCCTATCTTATATCTTCTAAAGACATCAGCTTCAATTTCTTCGATAGTTGAGGGAATTGTAAGTGTTTTAAAGGAATAGGGAATTTCGTCAAACGATTCGGTATAATCCCTGAAAGAGAAAGACCATGCAGGAATTTTTGTCACACCTTCCGGAATGGTATAGGAAGTATTCCAATGTACAGGAGCGAATAAAAGAGTTTTACCATTGTCGGATATAATGGTACCGTCTTTCATAACTGTTGACGATTCAGCATCAAAACGACGAACATTCCAAGGAAACTCCCCTGATTCACTATTATTATAATTTAAACCCTCCGGCACGTAAATTATTGTAAATCCGCCAGGGCCTCTATATTGTTGATATAATACCTCCTGTCCAAAATTCACATTTGTTCCTTTTATTATAAATAATCCATAAAATCCACAATAAAAAGCTCTATCCCCAATTGAAGTAACCGATTCCGGAATAATAACGGTTTGCAGACCTTTGCATTCTAAGAAAGCATCCGAGCCGATGGTGGTGACTGAGTTGGGGATATTAACTGATTTTAAAGAAGTACATCCCTCGAAAGCAGATTGTCCTATTTCTTCAAGACCATCTGGCAGGATAACTGAAGTCAGGTCTTCATTATTGTAGAAAGCATACGCACCTATTTTCCTGACTGACCTCGGAATCTCTACCTCCCCTTTGAACCACAGTCCGTAGTTTTTATAATCGGGGATTTCGGTAATACCCTCCGGAAGTTCGGGAGTCTCCACCTTATCATCTCCGATGTATGGTGTACTGTTCCAGTAAGGATTTGAATAGAGGTTGCCAAGTTTGACATTGGCATACCATTTATTCCAATCACTGAAGTACACTTTTTCTATCTTATAATGAAGAAAGACATCAGCTTCAATTTCTTCGATTGTTGAGGGAATTGTAAGTGTTTTAAAGCGATTTGGAGAAAGCCAAACATCGTTTTGATCCATGTAACATATAGACCAGGCAGCAATTTTTTTCACACCTTCAGGAATGGTGTAAGAAGTATTCCTATGTATCGGAGCGCACAAAAGAGTTTTACCATTGTCAGATAAAATGGTACCATCTTTCATAACTTTTGACGTTTCGGAATCAAAACGAGTTACAGGCCATGGGAAATCCTCTGATCCGTTATAATTTACACCCTCAGGCACATAAATTCGTGACCATGTAGGGTCATTATTTCTTGGATAATATAATACTTCCTCTCCAAAATTTACATTTGTTCCTTTTATTATAAATAATCCCAAAGTGTTATGATAATAAAAAGCTCTATCCCCAATTGAAGTAACCGATTCCGGAATAATAACGGTTTGCAGATAATTGCATTCTAAGAAAGCATCCGAGCCGATTGTGGTGACTGAGTTGGGGATATCTACCGAGGATAGTCTGCAACCGGAAAAAGCTCCGTTTCCGATTGAGGTGACGGAGTAATGTTTGCCTGAATATTCAATTCCTGAAGGGATGATAATATCACCGGAATATTGAGGACTTTTTGATATGACCTCCGCTGTTCCATCACTATTCAATGTGTACGCGATTCCATCCACTTCTACTTCTTCTGCCGACATTGAAAGGGAACAGAATAGGATCGATAATAATGGCAGATACCTTAGTAATAGTTTCTTCATCTGTGAAGGTAAGATAAAAGTAAGAAATAGTTTGTAAGCTCTATAGATTTCCTCTGATTCGAGCGAACTCACGAAAAAAGCGTAGGAATCTGTATCTGTTGCCGTCCTACTGCTTGAGGCTTCTCGCATTGCCCTATCTATGTCGGACGGCAACGCAGAAGCCCACGCTCGTATATGCAACGATAGCATCATAATTGCCTTCCTCTCGGAGGGCAATGCTGATGACTGTGTAGCATATCCATATGGGCGCCAACCGTTGCTCAATCCTTGACATAGATAGAAAGTTTGCGAGACATTTCAAGCAGTCAAGAATCAGCGTGGATAACGCTTTCAAAATAAGTGGTCGGAAATACGCGAAAAGGCGTGTCCGATGCAGTCCCGCCCGCTCAACCCCGGACCGGGGCTTCTGCTGTTCGGTCTGCACCGCAAAGATAATAAAAATTACAATTCCAACCAAAAAATTCAGGCACCATTTTTATAATACAGGTCCTGAATATATATCCCTCGTCGACTTCATAGCCAACGAGGGGATTATTCAATACCGATATATATTCAGGTCTTATTATCTTTTGTCCTTATATACTTTTATATCTTTCGACTTGGAGGTCTCATCCTCAAAGCCACGGAGTCTCAGCAGCGCCTTGGCATCAGGGTTATGTCCGCGGAAGTTCTTGAAAAGCTCTGTGGCATCCTTATCGTCGCCTGATTCAAGTATATTTTTCTTATAAACTTCAGCAGTCTTCTTGTCAAAGATTCCTTTCTGCTTAAAGAGCTCCCATGCATCAGCCTCAAGCACCTGTGCCCAGAGATAAGTATAATAACCTGATGCATAGCCGTCATCGCCGAAGATGTGCTTGAAATAGGGAGAACGGTAACGATAGGTGATCTCTTCCGGCATTCCTATCTTCTCGGCAAATGCTGCCTCAAAACCGGGTACATCCATACCCTCGCCGTCAGTCTTGCCCCATGCAAGGTCGAGAAGCGCCGCCCCAGCAAGCTCGGTGGTGATGAAACCCTGATTGAACTTGGCGGCGTCCTGGATCTTGCTGATCATCTCCTCGCTCATAGGCTCTCCGGTCTTGTAATGCTTGGCATAGTAGCGGAGCACTTCAGGAGAAGTGGCCCAATGCTCGTTGAGCTGAGAAGGAAGCTCCACGGCATCACGGTCGATATTCGTGCCTGCGAGAGACTTGTAGTCCGAACGTCCGAGCATACCCTGAAGACCGTGTCCGAATTCATGGAACATCGTCTCCACTTCATCAAGAGTAAGAAGCGCCGGCACATCTCCGGCAGGACGTGAGAAGTTGCACACGTTATAGACGATCGGGCGCTTCATTACGCCATCCTCATACATACCGGCAGACTGCATCTGCTCCATCCATGCACCCTGCACCTTAGAATTGCGCGGGAAATAGTCTGTCATGAATACTGCTATATGCTCGCCGGTCTTTGCGTCCTGCACATCGTAGACAGTCACTTCATCCATATATTTCGGAGCATCCGGCATCTCGACGAGTTTGATGCCGTAAAGTTTCTCAGCGCAATAGAAAAGACCGTCCTTTACGTTCTCAAGAGAAAAATATGGCTGGATATCTGCGTCACTGAGACCGAATTTCTGCTCCTTGACCTTTCCGGCATAATAATAGTAATCCCAGGGAGCAATCTTGAAACCACCGCCGTTTGCATCTACATATGCCTGCATATCAGCCACTTCCTCATGAGAGCGCTTCACTGCCGGCTCAAACACCTGCAGAAGCAGGTTTTCAGCAGCCTCCGGGGTCTTTGCCATCACCTTGGCTGTCTGCATCTGGGCGAAGTTGTCGAAACCCATAAGCTTGGCTTTCTCGGCACGCAGCTTTACGATCTTCTCAATCACCGGATAGTTGCTGTTGGCTCCATAGCTTGCAAGATTCGTATACCCCTTGTAGATCGCTTCGCGAAGCCCGCGGTTGTCGGCAGACTCAAGCACCGGAAGACGGCTCGGAGCGCGGAGTGTAAATACCCACAGTCCGTCAAGCCCACGCGCGGTAGCCTCCTCGGCAGCTGCAGCCACTACGTTTTCCGGAAGACCGGCAAGGTCCTCTTTGTCATATACTGTTACAAAAAAGTCGTTGGTAGCGTTGAGGAGATTTTTATTAAACTGGATAAAGAGCTTGGAGAGTTCGTCGTTGATCTTCACAAGCTGCTCCTTTTTCTCGGGAGAAAGAGCTGCACCCTGCTCTGCAAACTGACGGTAGTATTTCTCCACAAGGCGTTTCTGGACAGGAGAGAGTCCCATTTTGTCGCGCATGTCGTAGATCGACTTTATTCGGTCGAAAAGCTGCTGATTGAGCATCACCTTGTTCTGCGCGTCGTTGAGAAGAGGAATCGCCTCCTCTGCCATCTCGGCAAATTCCGGAGTCTTCATGCAGCTGTCATAATGATAGAAGACGCTGCTCACACGCTCAAGAATAGGGGAAAGATTTTCAAGCGGAACAATCGTATTGTCGAAATCCGGAGTAGCCCTGTTGCGCAGGATATTTGTCAGATTCTGCTCCTGCTGCTCGATTCCTGCTTTTATAGCCGGAATGAAATCAGATGTCTTGATCTGCTCGAATGGAGGAATCTCATACTTCGACGTATAAGGCTCCAGAAAAGGATTGCTTTCTGCCATTGCTGTCATTGTCGATGCGGCAATCAGTATCGATGCCGCCATTCCCATAAATTTTTTCATCTATATTGTTTATTGATTGATATTCTTATTTCTCTCTAATTGTCCCGTCAGACAATTCTCAATTCTCAATTCCCAATTCTCAATTCCCAATTCTCAATTCTCAATTCTCAATTCTCAATTAAGAACAATTCCCTAAAGCTTTCCCCTCTTCATGACCCTCGGAATGAAACTTAGATGAGATCCGATAGCCTTCAGTGTCCCGTAGTGTGCCGCCATGATCTTAAAGCGCTCGATAAGGGATGCTTTCTTATTATGGTCTGTCAACCCGTCGGAAAGATAATCTATAGTGACTCTCCTGAGATTCACCCTGTCTCCGGCCCTGGATGCCTTGATGCATTTGATACACCAGTCATAATCAGCCGAAAACCGATAATCCGTATCATATTTCGGAGCGATATCCTTACGCACCATAAACGCCTGATGACATATCAGCATTCCATTGCTGAAACTGTCTGCCGTAAGGATATCGGGAGCGGACAGATGCCGCGGACCGAGTCTCTTTCCCTCTGAATCTACAATGTCAGTGTCGCCATAGATTATGTCGGGATTCCTGCATTCTATTGCATCCGCATATATCTGAAGGGTGTCGGCAGCGTGAAACCTGTCGCCTGAGTTCAGAAAAATAACATATCTTCCGCGAGCCAAACGAAGACCTTTGTTCATGGCATCGTATAGCCCCTTGTCAGGTTCGCTGACAATCCGCAGTGTCGGAGTGCCCATCCTGCGGGCGATCATTATGGTGTCGTCGGTAGATGCACCATCGACTACGATATGCTCGAATCCGGTGAAGGTCTGTTCAGCTACCGACTTCATTGTGACGGGAAGTGTCGCCGAGGCATTGTAGGTAATGGTGATTACCGATATCAATGGTCTGGTGTCCATAATCATAAATTATCTATTTCAAGAACATAGACAGGGGAAACCGTTTCCTGAGTTTCCGCAATTTTCTCACCGTCACCCTGATGACTTGTCTGGACAAAGACATTCAGTTTCCTCTTCTTGTTCCAGAGATTCACATCGTGCGACGGTTCCCAGGCATCCACACTGAAATCGGTAAGATCTGTCACTATCCAGTCTTTTTTGCCGAGACGCGGAGTGTACGCCACGCTGACTTTGCTTCCTCTCTCCTGATCGCGGAAGATATAGCAGGCATTCTTCCCGTCGGAAACTATTCTGGGACGCGCTATGGGAATCATCTTTGTGCCACCTCCTGATAGAGAAAATGGTTCTGTTCTGTCGCCCACAGTCGTCATATCCCATTTCTTTCCGTCATGCCATACAAGCCTGTACTGAGGCACCTTGCTGTCCTGATCTCTCCAGTATGTGGCTATGAACGGATTCCCTTTTGCATCGGCAGTCATACTCGTCTGATTGATGAGTTCGGAATTCTGCGGTATGGACCAGGCTATCTCAGCTGTCGCTTCAGTTATGGGCAGCTGATATACGGTGCCGTCGCTTCTCTTCCAAGTCTTTCCTCCGTCGTCTGAACGGGCATAACACAAGTCGTGATTCGTCTCGACAAGCCATGTCTCACGCCACACCCATGAGAGATGCAATGTCCCTTTCGGATCGGCATACATCTGCCAATAGGCGTTTCGCTTCCCTTCCCCGTCGATGAGTATATCATGAATCCGGCTCCATTTCCGTGTCTTTGTGTCGTAGCGGTTCAGCACGAGATTTCCACGACCGGAAGCTCCTGAACGATAAGCAAATATCAAGTCACCGTCAGGCAATGTATAGAATTCCGGATAGGTGACATCATTTTCATCTGCACCGGTCATCGGCATCAGATCGCCGAGTTCGAGGCTGCCGGGAGCTGTAGATCTGGCATATCGCAATGGATGTCCGTGATGATCAAACGAAGCATGGATATATCCGTCGCCGTCAAGACCAATACTTATCACATTGTGGGCATCGGTGATTTTTCCCTTGTATCGGGTCGTATGCAGTGTCCAGTCATCAGTGCCGAGTTTGCGCTTGCCCAGAACTATATTTCCCTCGGCATCATAATAGCTTACATACTGTGTGTCGCCATGCGTGGCAACAGAACTGCCGCGAAATACAGCTGTATTTACCGAGGTTGCGGCATATCCTTCCCCTACTTTCACCAGTTTCCCTTTCAGAGTGTTCCCTAAAGCGAAAGCAAATGCAAGCATGGCTGTAACGGCTGTCAATACATATCTCCCTGCAATTCTATTCATATGTATAGGATTTTGCTACTGCAAAGATAACTCAAAAAAACCACTCTTCAAAAAAAACTTTCATTTTTAGCATTAAGCCCGTATTCCTGAAGCATAGCGATTTTGCGTACTGACATAAAAGTTTTTGCAAAAGATTGAACTTTTTAACGTGTTTTAAGGTTTATCTTGCAATAGGTGGAATGCCGTATGCATTCCTTAACACAATTCCATTATGAGAAACACTGCCATTTCTGCTTTTTTATTAGCTTTCACCGCCATGTCGGCGTCCGCTCAGGATCTCCGATCAAATTCACTTGTCGATATACAGAAAGATTCCCTTCTCAACGATCATAAGATAATTTATTTTGACGGAAAACCATCGACAGTCAGTCGACAGCATCAAGATTCAATAAGGGATCTCGTTGAAAACTTCTTCTACGATCAATTCACGAGTTTCTCCGACCCGGCAGCTCCCTATTTTCTATTCATGAGTCGCGACGCCGACCTTGCAATGGGTATAGGAGGATGCGTGAGAATCAGAGGATGGTATGACATGGATGCGGCAATTCCGGCAAACAGTTTTACCCCTTATCTCATACCTATGGTGAAAGATCCTGCCAACAACCGGAAGCTTGGAGCTACCCCTGCAGGTTCTACACTGTTTTTCCGTGTGATCGGAAGAAACAAGACGTTCGGAGACTATCAGCTGTATATTGAGGCTAATTTCAACGGATACGGAGGGACTGATTTCCATCTGAAAAAGGCATACGCACAGCTTAACAAAGTGACGTTAGGTTATGCTTCTTCAACTTTCTCTGATCCGGCTGCATTACCGCCGACAGTTGATGCCAACGGTCCTGCAAACAAGATTTCTCCTACATCGATACTGGTGAGATGGATGAATACATATAAGAAACGCTGGACAGTGGCAGCATCGGTCGAAATGCCCAAAAATGCGGCGGTCTCTACGATTACAGGAAAGATCGGCACAGCAAGCCAGACTATTCCTGATCTTGCAGCTTTTCTTCAGTACAGCTGGGGCAAAAGCGAGCATATAAGACTTGCAGGCATCGCACGTACTCTCCCTTACGAACAACTGTCGGATCATACACGACACAACAAATTCGGGTGGGGACTTCAATTATCCACTATTGTTCATCCGATATCGCCCGTCACTCTTTACGGTACATTCAATTGCGGAGAAGGACATGAAAGCACCACAGGAGACCTTCAGGTAGGCAACTATGATCTTGTCCCGACACCGGGAGACGTTTACGACATGTATGCTCCCTTCTCTCTCGGATGGTGTATCGGGGCACAATATAACTTCCGTCCTAACCTTTTTGCTTCGGTTTCCTATTCTGACAGCCGCTATCTCCCACGCAGTCCACGCGCTGATTCTGAATACAGGTATGGCACTATCCTGACAGCTAATGTGTTCTGGAATCTCACACAGCGTATTCAGGCAGGACTTGAATTTGACACCGGTGTACGAAAGAACTGGAGCGGACATTCAAGGCGAGCAGACCGTCTCGGACTGATGGCACAATTCTCATTCTGACATAATCAAATAGAGATATACCTGATACATCTTACTACACCTACAAGGCCGTAATCACATCGATTGATTACGGCCATATTTACTTTAAAATTGTATATGGAGATAGATCAGGAGATAAGTCATACTCGGATAAATCATCTTACAGAGACATACGTATAGATACAAAAAAGACCGGGTCCCGATATCGGGATCCGGTCCGTAAGGCGGCGATTACCTACTCTCCCGCTTTCGCAGTACCAT
>JAIDQZ010000031.1 GCA_029062005.1 Muribaculaceae bacterium
TCCTGCGCGGAGCAGACGGTAGCGAGAAGCATGGTGTTGCCCATGCGCACTTCCACCGCACCATCTGCCTGTTTGGCGAGTTTGCCGGTTTCTATCGTAATAGTGCGGCCGTCGCCCAGCTCAATGGTTTTCTTGATTGGCTGTGGTTTCATTCTAATTTAAGTTCTTTCTTGTTTTTCGTTACTTTGTCGCTTTTTGCAAGATAGGGCATTGAGGTGCACGAAAGCTGCTCAATGCCCGATTTGCGTTCAGTCTGCAAAGATAATAAAAAATATCGGATTTTCCTAATTTTTAGCTACTTTTTGGATTTTTTGCGTTGTTTGGTGAGTCGTTGGCGATCACTCTGCGCTGTTGTCTTCATGATCTTTGTTCCTACAGCGTGGATGTGCTGATTCATATGCCCTTTTCATGTCGGAGAATGTGAGGTGTGTGTATATCTGAGTCGACTGGAGTGAAGCGTGTCCTAAAAGTTCCTTTACGGAATTGATTTCCGCTCCGCTGTTGAGAAGCGAAGTGGCGAATGTATGGCGAAGAGAGTGCGGACTTTTGTGGGTGGCTCCGGTGGTTAAAAGCAACTTATGCACTATCTCATAAATGGCTCTTCCTGAGAGCCTTCCCTTTTTTGAGCATATGAGCGGGGCAGGTCGGGAAAAAGAATACAAGCCGTCTCTTATCGTCTGCCATTCCTTTATTTCATTAAGAAGCCTGTCGGCTACGGGTATTATGCGGGTCTTGTCACGTTTGCCATGCACCCGGATCTCTTTTGTGTGGAAGTCGATGTCGGCATCCGTGATTTTCGCCAGTTCATCGCGGCGTATGCCGCATGAGTAAAGGATGTTTATGATGAGTTTATTGCGGATGTTGAGTGCCGGGTCGCCTCCGAGTACAGGCTGATCAAGCAAATCCTCCATTTCCTGTTCCCTGACAAATTCCGGCAGTTTCCGCCCGATTTTAGCCAGCTGCACTTCCGATGCCGGGTTAGACGTGATTTGCCCCTGCTTCTGAATCCACCTGAAGAATGCCCGGGCTGCCTGTGTCTTGCGGCGCAGGCTTCTCGGGGATAGCCCGTTTCTTGCCATATCGGCGAGCCATCTTCTGATATCGGTGGTGGTGATCGACGAGGCGTCGGTGATATCATCATCTTTGCCAAGAAACGCTGCAAGTTCCCGAAGATCCCTCCCATAGGCATCGGCTGTCAGTCGGCTCCGGTTGAGCTCAAGTTCCAGATATTTCAGAAACTCACTTAACATTTTATTAACTGCAGATTGATTTATGCATTGTGAATAATACATAGAAAGGAGCTGTCTTGCAATTAAAGACAGCCCCCTTTTGATATTTTATCGTATTTTTTGCGAGAATCGATTACTCCTCGTTCTGACGCAGCTGCTGCACGTAGATAGCCTTGATCATTTTCTTACGGTTGGTCACTGACGGCTTTTCAAATGCCTGACGGCTGCGGAGTTCTTTTACGATTCCTGTGCGCTCGAATTTACGCTTGAATTTCTTGAGGGCTTTTTCGATGTTCTCGCCTTCTTTTACGGGTACGATAATCATGCTTTTTGTTGAATTTTATTAGTTTGTATATTATATTATTGGTTGTGGACAGAAATGCCTATGTGCTTGCATTTCTATTGCGGTTGCAAAATTACTCATAATCTGCAACCTGACAAAATTTTTCGGCTAAAAAATCATTCGTTTTTATTTTTCAGTCGTCTACAACCTCCTTTCGCATGAAAATCAAAAATTCCTGTTAATGTTATTATCTCATTGTTTCGGGTGCAAAGTTACAAAATATTTATGGTTTCACCAAATTCTATTCCTATTTTGCTTCGATGCGGCACTCAAACACCATCCTCCCGTCTGCTCTTTCAGATCTGGTTCGGCAGTAAGATTTTATTTGTTATTGTCAAAAAGCAATCTGGTAGATTCAAGAATGGGGAGATTGGATTCAGTCGGCACGTAGATCACTGTCTTGTTGTTAAGGTCTGACTGCTGACGCACCCAAAGATACTGTATATACGTAGGAGTGATGCTTCCGTTCTCTATGCGGATAGCCTCAGCCGCACCTTTCGCCCTTTCTATTTCTGCCTGTGCATTCAGTTTCTCAGCTTCCAGATTGGCTTTTGCTTCCTCTATCTTGATCTTGCGGTTCTGTTCTGCTTTGGCGAATTCCGCCTTCCCTTCCATTTCCTGGCTCCATACGTTATACCATGGACGGATGAAAGCCATGGCGATGATTACAACTACGATTGCAGCCACGCCCCACAGGGCTTTCCTGATGATAGCCGGGGTAATTTGATTGCTGTTGTTTGAATACATTGCTTTTGGGTTTTATTGGTTAAAGAGGTTTAAATGGTATAATAGTTTAAAGTATAGAAGTGGAGTCAATATCCATTGCAAAGATAATATTTATCTTATGATTTTCAAAATTGCTATGACGTCTCACTCATTTTTCACCGTGTCTCTGACCTTATGGGGTCAAGAACAGGGTAAAGCAATTAATATATTTCGTTTTAGTCAAAGTATCCGGAGGAAAGATCATTTATACTTATGTCCGTACCTAATTTACAGAAAAATTTTCTACGTGCTTTGCATTCTTTCGCAAACATTGCTTTTGTGGAACTTTCGTTGGCATCGAAAGACATACTGTTGTTAATCGACATTGACTCCGCCACTGACTCGACATCCTGATTTGCTCCAATATATGTGAACACCCATCCGGCATTCCTCATTTCTTCTACGAGGCTTTTAATTGTCTTTCCATTGTATTCGCGTGATGCATTCTCGTAGCCGTCGGTGATTATTGTCACCAATACGATATCACCCTTGGCTACACTCCGCCTCAACTTATTGATCGATCTTCCCATAGCGTCATAGAGAGGAGTGCAGCCGTCCGGGCGATACTGCTCCTTGGTGATATCAGCCGCATTATCGGCTGGTACATTGTGATATATTTGATTGTAGTGGTTTGAATCAAAAGCTATCAGCGTTACGAAATACTCCTGATTGGGATGTTCATTCTGTGCTCCGCGTATTGTCTGGAGGGTCTCGTTCACGCCTGTCAAAGCCGGATTGTAGATCGACATCATCGATCCGCTCTCATCAAGTAAAATGAGATTGTGCACATGCATCTTGTTTTCGGCTGTCTTGTTGTTCCCGGAGTCCTGACCCTGATTCATAGTCCTGGTGTCGGCGCTGCATTCTATCGGCTGAGCGCTCATCTTGAAAAAATTAAAGATCTTCATTGTTTTTTGTTTATTGGATTTAAAATAATCTTCAAGTGGAAGCACTCTTGATGCTCCCGCTCGAAATCATATACCATAAGATAGCCAAGAGTAAACAAATCCATGAAAAAATACATTTATCATAAGGGTAATGGCTAAATTAATAATCAGCGTTTTTGAAGAGCGTAATCATAATAATTGTCGCAACGACCTCGGATCTTCAATGCCGCTTTGGTTGCAGGATATTGCTTCATTAAAGTATTATAATTCATCATCTCAAGATGTGCTTGCGCCGCCTGCTCTTTATCAGTAAATTCAGACAATGCCTGGCTCGTCAGGGCGTCCACCTTTTTATAGGCTATCTGGGCGAATGCATTCTTCTTGAACCCCTTTCGCTCATTTGAAGAGAACCAGTCCCAATGACCGGGAGCGTATTCATTATCCAAGTTATATCCATATTGCGTGAGATACCAGCATTTCCCAAAGGAATTACGTAATCCGATAGCATAGCGAATCTTGGCATTTGCCTTTCGGTTTGGTTCTGTGTCGGAGTTTATCATTCTTTCAAGTGAAAGCATTTCCTGCGCAAACCGGAGCTTATAATCATCGGAGTCTGAAATATAATTCTTTTTATCAGACTGGTACTTGAAAGGATCGAGTTTGAAATAACCATCCTTTGCAATATTGGTGCGATTTTGGTAATCTTTGGAAACTTTTGAAAGCCATTCCACCGCTTTGTCATAGTTCATTTCTCTCAGGCATTGGTCGATGCCGGAGTACGTAATGCCATATATCTTGTTGGCAGTACATCGCCCGGATATTATAAAGATGCGGAGGGACGTGTGGTAAGATTCGGAAAGGAAGAAGAGAGCATAGGTGAATACGTCAGCTTCATAGTCTGGAAGTGAGAACGATGTTACTTTTTTAGTCATAGTGACGATATTAAAAGTCCCGATAATCGGTATTTTTATAATTAATTCAGAGGTTCAAATGTTTTGGTGGGCACTAATGATGGTAAGCCATTAGAGGATGACTCTGATGTTAAAAAATCTCAAATGAAAGATATTTGGAATGTTTTATAAGAAAAAAGCGTCAGCCATTTTCACAAACGGCTGACGCTAAGTGCTTTCCATAATACATTTTACTAACCTAACATCATGAAACTAATTTCTTTCTTATATCTTTAAAACAACAGCGAGCCCATAAGGTTTAATGCGCTCGCCATTTTTTAGTTTTCATAAGTTCGCTTCAATTGAAGTAAAAAAATCATTCTGCATTACCGTAAGTGCCGCTCCTTGACTAGTCCATGGCGGAATGCATGCAGAAGGTCCTTAAGCTCGTCGATCTGTTCTTGAAGTTCACGACCCTTGTCAGTGTCACGTACACGCAAACGTTTTGCTGACAACTCTACGATCTGCTTTGATCCGAGGATGTCTGTACCTTCCTTTACTGCCATCTCTGCCGATTCGAAGGGTTCATGCTGTACAAGCTCAAGTCCACGGCTGTGATATACCAATGTGTAGCCGGCAATGCCGGTAGTGGCATGGTAAGCTTTTGAAAATCCTCCGTCGATCACCAGAAGCTTGCCATTGGCTCGCATCGGACTCTCTCCTTTGGCTGCCCTTACCGGCACATGACCGTTGATGATATGCCGATGCTCACCTTCCACTCCAAACGCATCCAGGATTCCATCAATCACCTTCTCGTCGTTGCGAAGTTTGAAATAGTTACCTTTCTCCTCCGAATGAGTGGATTCATCCTTGATGAAATAACGCTCGAAAGTCGCCATCTTCGACTTGTCGAAGAGTGGCGAGTCCTTTCCACACCACAAGTACCAGTAATAATCTACAGCGAAGCGTTTCAATTCCGGCTCGGTGTCATCGTTGAATGCTGCGCGCATCATCATGCCTATGCGGTGCATCAGTTCCCGTCCCTTATACATATCACCGTGAAGTTCCACTTCCTTGAGACTTCCGTCATCGTTAAGAGGCATGGATGCGTGGAAAAGGAGATTGGAATTATATATAGCATACATGCATCCATGTGAGAGAAGACACTGAATATGGCGGTTGAGCTTGTCGCTCACCATAAATGAATGATGCAGCTTTCCCACAAGGGATGCTTCTTCTTCAGTAAGTGCATATGGATCGTCTTTCGAGAGAGTGGGGAAGTTGTTGTCTTTTAGTTCGTATTCCTTTCCGTCAAGTTCGATCACACCCTTTTCCGGATTGATGAGATGAAGCAGCATGCGATCATCCATCTTCCATTCGGGGCGATTCTGTATCATCTGTCCTTCAAGCTTGAACTGAATTATACTGATTGCCTTATGCATCTTCGCCCACAGCTGGAGCGACTTTTCATCCGGCGCATGCTCCTTGTCCATGATGTTTGGACCGAAGCCTTCACATGGATCGTCGCCATAGGTCTCAAGCGCGAAAGTGGCAAGTGGCACGAGGTTGATGCCGTAGCCGTCCTCCAGAGTAGCCATATTGCCGTAGCGCAACGACAGCCTGAGCACATTGGCTATGCAGCAGTCATTGCCCGCGGCGGCACCCATCCATAGTGCATCATGGTTTCCCCACTGGATATCGAAACGCTCATAGGCACAGAGCGTATCCATTATCAGGTGCGCCCCCGGACCTCTGTCGAATATGTCACCAAGGATATGAAGCTGATCTATGCTCAGCCGCTGGATCACGTTGCAGAGCGCGATGATGAAGTTGTCTGCCTGTCCGGTAGAGATTATTGTCTCTATGATACGGCGGAAATAGGCATCCTTGTCGTAGTCTGTGGGTGATTCGTGCAGCAGCTCCTCGATAATATAGGCGTACTCTTTAGGAAGAGCTTTCCTGACACGTGAGCGGGTATATTTGGAAGATACTGACTGGAGCACAAGGATTAGCTGATGCAGCGTCACGCTGTAGAAGTCATCCATATTGTCTTCCTCCGCCTTCGTGTATTCAAGCTTGCTTTCAGGATAATATATAAGAGTGCAGAGGTTGCGGATATCCTGTTCGCGCAGAGAGTTGCCGAAAAGTTCCGTCACCTTGCGCCTGATATTGCCAGATGCATTGCGCAGAATGTGAGAGAACGCCTCGTTTTCACCATGCAGGTCTGCCACGAAGTGCTCCGTACCTTTCGGAAGATTGAGTATCGCTTCAAGATTTATGATCTCCGTGCTGGCAGCCTGCGTGTCAGGAAAGGATTGGGAGAGAAGGCTCAGCAGCCGGTCAGTCTTGTGGTCCATACCACGTGGAATACATATGATAATTGTTAGCGATCTTGATGTTCATCTCCTTTGCTTTTTCCGGCTCCACCATTTTGACGAATTTCGCCGGGCATCCTGCCCAAAGCTCGTGCTTGCCGATCTTGGTGTTGCTGAGCACTACAGATCCGGCAGCGACTATCGCCCCTTCGCCGACCACTGCATTGTCCATTACCACTGCCCCCATGCCGATCAGTGCATAATCTTCCACCTTGCATCCATGGAGCACCACATTGTGACCAACCGATACATGGTCGCCTATTTCTATCGTAGACTTTTCATAAAGTGTGTGCAGAACACTGCCGTCCTGGATATTGACGCCATTGCCTACACGTATTGAGTTGACGTCGCCGCGAAGCACCGCGCCAAACCATATGCTGCATCCGTCGCCGATCACCACATCGCCTACCACGACTGCGTTTGCCGCAAGGAAACACTCCTTGCCTATCACCGGGGTGAATCCCCTTACTTCTTGAATTATAGCCATATTATTAATTTAGAATTTAGAATTGTTTATTCAGCTATCTATACATTTATCGGAAAGCCATTTTGCTTCGTCAGGAGAGAGGAGAGGTGAGAGCCTGGAGCAGACTTCCCTATGATAATCTTCCAACCAAGCCTTTTCCTCTTGAGTCATGATCTCCCACTCGATCAGGTTCTTGTCGAATGGAAACAAGGTAAGATTACGGAAGCGGTAAAAGTCGCCGAACTCATTGCTCTTCCATCGCTCTACGGCAAGCATGTTTTCTGATCTGATGCCGTATTTCCCCTCAATATACAATCCCGGCTCATCGCTGATCACCATTCCGGGTTCAAGAGGAACCGGGATCTCGTTCATGCGTATCTGTACAGGACCTTCGTGGCAGTTGATGAAAAATCCTACACCATGCCCTGTGCCGTGATAATAAGCTTTCCCTTCATTCCATAGATACTGTCGGGCAAGGATGTCAAGCTGGGCTCCGCGTGTGCCTTTCGGAAAAGTAGCCCTTGAAAGAGCTATGTGTCCTTTAAGTACGAGGGTGAAGTCATGTTTCTGTTCTTTGGTAGGTTCCCCTCCGAGAGCTATCGTCCGGGTTATATCTGTGGTGCCTTGTATATATTGTCCGCCGCTGTCGATAAGAAGCAACCCCTTCCCTGTGACCGGGATGTCGGTCTCATAGGTAGGTTCATAGTGCACGATCGCTCCATGTCCGTTCCATCCTACGATAGCCGCGAAACTCTCATCGACACAGTCAGGATCGGCGAGACGGAGTTCCCGTAGCTTCCTGGCTATTGCCATTTCTGTGAGTTCACCTTTTGCGAATTCCTCATCAATCCATTTAAAGAGTCTCGCTAATGCCACTCCGTCTTTTTCCATAGCTGTGCGCCAATGTGTCAGCATGGTCTCATTTTTCAAGCTTTTCAGCCTTGCCACTCCTTCTCCTCCGAATTTGACATTACAGTCGATGCTGTTGTAGATGCTGACTGCCGTTAATGCCGGGTCGAGGAGCAGGCGCGTATCTTTCGGAATTCTGCTCACAAAGTCAGTCACACAGTCGTAAGGTTCTACCTTGATATTATATCTCCGGAGAAATGCATTAACATCGTCGCTTAGCTTTTCCTCGTCGATAAAAAGCACACGGCTGCCTTGCACGTCGAGGTAAAGGTAGCCGACAAACATAGGACTGTAAGATATGTCGCCGGCTGTCCGGAGGTTGGTGATCCATGCTATGTCATCGAGAGCTGACACAAGAATGGCATCGGTATCCATACGCCCGACCTCATCGAGCACTCTCGCAATTTTTGAATCGACATTCTCTCCAACGACTGTCTCGTCATGTACGAAGAGTTTATTTAGAGGTCGTGCGGGGCGATCAACCCATATGAAATCGAATTGCGGAAAGTCTGCTCTGAAAATGATTCCGCAGTCTTTGAATCTGTTATTCATATCCTGCGCTTCTTCCACACTGAAGGTCATTCCGTCTATCGCTACGGTTTTGCCCGGAGCGATATTTCCGGTGATCCAATCTACAAGGTCTATGGCATCAGGACCGTCGAGCGGCATCATCTCAAATCCGGTTCCTTCAAGTTGCATACGTGCCTGGATAAAGAAGCGGTTGTCTGTCCATACGTATGCATGGTTTTCAGTGATCACCGCTATGCCGTTGGTGCCGTTTTCCGATTTGAATCCCGTAAGCCATTCCCTTCCTCTCCAATGAGCCGGAGGAATCTCGCTCTGATGCGGGTCGGTGCTGTTGATGATGCAGCAGTCTATGTCATTCTCAGCCATTGCAACGCGCAATGCTTCGAGCCTTTTCTTTTCAATTTTTTCCATAGCCAATGATATGTTTTGCAAATATAATGAAAAAATCATTATCCTCTACATTTCTTTTCATAAAAATCCCGGTGATCATCTGCTGTAAGTGCTGTAATACCGCGTCGTATAATGCCAGATTCCTGCAGGATTCTGTTTATTTTAATGCATAGTTGGTCAAAATGGAACAATATTGGTAAAAATGTCGCGGGGGGGGGTAATTTTCTCATCGGAATGCTTGCAAAAAAGAAAAATTAATACTAATTTTGCAATGCCAAGAGAGAAAGAGTTTGGTTTGAAATAATTGGCATAGCATTTTTATTTCTCTTGGCAAGCAAGTCTAAAAGCTTTTTAAGTAATAGTGATATAATTTGTAAGTTAGTGGTTGAGTAAGTGTTGTTTTTGCTTGTGAAAGTAGTTGCAATATCTAAAAAATCACACTGTGACCGGAGTTTGAGAAAATCCCGGTCACAGCGTTTTTATAGGCGTGAAGTAATGGCTTGGGAATCGATTTGGGAAGATTAGACAGTCAGGGGATCAGATGAAATCATCTAATCCCCTGAATTATCAATAAATTAATCAGGATAAACTCATTTCACATATTCAACGGCAGCCTTTTCCACGGGAATCGCGTCAAGATAATTCTTGATGTAAGTGTTGAATCCTTCCACATCCTCTTCTGTAGGAGTGATGCTTGTGCCCGTGTTGCCTTCGAATACTTCCATCTCCAGATAGTCGGCAAGATTGCGGTCGTTGACATTGTTGACGAGGTATCCTGCAAGCAATGCCATACCCCATGCGCCCCCTTCACCTGCAGTTTCCATCACTGAGATAGGGGAGTTGAGGGCTGCCGCAAGTATACGCTGTCCTACGCCGGGTGTCTTGAACAGGCCACCGTGGCCCGTGATTCGGTCTACCTTTATCTTCTCTTCATCGAAAAGAATATCATTGCCTATCTTCAGGCATGCCACCGCGGCATTAAGATTTGCGCGCATGAAGTTGGCAAGGTTGAAGCGGTTGGATACAGAACGCACGAACAGGGGTCGTCCCTCCTTAAGACCGGTGATGGGTTCGCCGGAGAAGTAATTGTATGACACAAGTCCACCGCAATCGGGATCACCATTCAGAGCGTTGTTGTAAAGTTTACCGAATATTTCGTTCATGTCAACCGGGACACCGAGCAATTCAGTGTATTCACGAAAGATGCCGACCCAGGCATTGAGATCGGAGGTGCAGTTGTTGCAGTGCACCATAGCCACAAGGCTTCCGTCGGGAGTTGTCACCATGTCGATCATTTCATACGGGCGGCTAAGTTCCTTCTCAAGCACTATCATAGAGAATGAAGATGTGCCGGCAGACACATTTCCAGTGCGTTGCTTCACGGCGTTGGTAGCCACCATTCCGGTGCCGGCATCCCCTTCCGGCGGACAGAGTGGGACTCCAGCTTCAAGATTACCCGAAATGTCGAGGTGCTTTGCACCTTCTTCTGTCAGGAATCCGGCATTCTTTCCGGCGACGAGGATCTTGGGAAGGACATCTTCCAGTTTCCAGTCGAATCCCTTGTCGGCAATCATGCTGTCGAACTTCTCAACCATTCGGGCGCTGTAGTTCTTGGTCTCCGGATCTACGGGAAGCATACCGCTGCCATCGCCGATACCAATGACTTTCTCGCCTGTGAGCTGCCAGTGGATATAGCCCGCGAGAGTCGTAAGGAACGCAAGATCCTTCACATGCTGCTCTCCGTCGAGAATAGCCTGGTAAAGGTGGGAGATGCTCCATCGCAAAGGAATGTTGTAGTCAAATTCCTTTGAAAGGATGGCTGCCGCTTCTCCCGTGTTTGTATTGCGCCATGTGCGGAATGGAGCAAGCATATTGCCGTTTTTGTCAAAAGGCATATAGCCGTGCATCATCGCGCTTATGCCGATCGAGGCAAGTTTCTTTATCTCTACGCCATATTTGCCCTTTACGTCCTCCCGCAGGTCACGGTAGCAGTCCTGGAGACCGAACCATATAGCTTCGAGGCTATATGTCCAGAGGTTGTTGACATACTGGTTCTCCCATTCATGGCTTCCCTGGGCTATAGGATTGTTGTTCTCGTCGATGAGAACAGCCTTGATACGGGTAGAGCCAAACTCTATGCCGAGTATGGCTTTACCCGATTCGATAGTCTGTTTGATCTTTTCCGGCATGGCTTATTTCTTAAGCATGTAATACACCTCGTTGTATCTCAGCTCTTTCTTGAAGCCCTGCATTGTGGTGTCCTTATCTATGCGCACCATCTCTATGCCTGCCATCTCGGCATAATCCTCCCAGTATTCGGGAGTGATGTCGTAGCTGAAGCATGAGTGGTGTGTGCCGCCTGCCATGATCCATGCGCCGGCACCGATCTCGAAGTTGGGTTTCGGGATCCAGAGAGCGGATGCCACAGGAAGCTTTGGCAGAGGTTTGGACTTGATGCACTCCACGTCGTTGACGATAAGGCGGAAACGGTTTCCAAGGTCGATCACTGTAGCAGTGATGCCGTCGCCCGGTTTTGAAGTAAAGACGAGGCGTGCTGTCTGAGCCTTGCGGATGCCGATGCCGAGGAAGTGAACCTCAAGGCGAGGACGCTCTTCAGCGATAAGCGGGCATACCTCAAGCATGTGTGCCTGAAGGATAGAGCTGTTTGCTCCGTCGAAATTGAGGGTGTAGTCTTCAAGGAATGAGCATCCTTTGCCCATGCCCTGGCTCATATACCAGAGTGTACGGTAGAGAGCTGCTGATTTCCAGTCTCCCTCAGCACCGAAACCGATGCCTTCAGCCATAAGACGCTGTGATGCGAGACCCGGAATCTGGTCGAAGCCTATGAAGTTAGGATCATTGATATCCTGAGTGCCGAGGTCGTCGAAGTTGGTGGTAAACGCTTTTGCACCTTTCTCCTTCAGTATGCTGCGGAGTGCGAGTTCAGCCTTGGCGGCTTCGTAGACTGACTTGTAGCCTTCTGTGGAGGGGTCTTCAAGAGATGAATCATGTGCGTATTCCTTGAAGTAAACAGCCATGAGAGTTTTGGTGTCTTCATCGGAAACCTTCTTGTAGTGCTCCATAAGCTCGCTTACGGGGCAGTAGTCCACATGGTAACCCAGCTGCATCTCTGCGTCCACTTTGTCGCCGTCTGTGACAGCCACATTGTTCATCTGGTCGCCAAAGCGGAGCACGAGCATGTCCTGAGCATCAGCCCAGGCAGCGGCAACACGCTGCCATACTGCGATTTTATTCTGTGTGTCAGCGTCTTTCCAATAGCCAACCACAACTTTGCGGCGAACGTTCATGCGGGCACAGATATGACCGAACTCGCGGTCGCCGTGCGCACTCTGGTTAAGGTTCATGAAGTCCATATCCATTGTGTCCCAGGGTATCTCGGCATTGTATTGGGTATGAAAATGGAGCAGAGGCTTGCGGAGCGCCTGCAGTCCGTGGATCCACATCTTAGCCGGAGAGAAAGTGTGCATCCATGTGATGATACCAACACACTTGGCGTCATTGTTGGCTGCCTTCATTACAGCCTCCACTTCCTTGGATGAATTGGCTGTTCCCTTGTAGACCACTTTTATCGGCAGACGCCCTGAGTTGTTGAGTCCGTCTACCATTTCTTTTGAGTGAGCGTCAACTGCTACGACAGCATCTCCTCCATAGAGCAACTGTGCGCCAGTCACCCACCATATTTCAAGATTCTCGTACATTGTATTTTAGTTTAAAAGGTTTAAATGTTTAAGATATTTAAGGGTTTAGGTGTTTAAGGGTTTAGATGTTCAAAGGTGAAGGTGTTTAGGTTAATATCTAAGCTCTTTTTCTATATTCAGAGTTTTGGTTTCTAAACTATTTAAACTTTCTAAACCTTTAAATCCCTAAACAATCACTGCCCGTAGTAGGCATTTGGACCGTGCTTGCGGTTGAAGTGCTTCTCGACAAGCAGCGGATTCATGGTAAGGTTCGGATTTGCGGCAAAGGCTATGCTTGCCATCTTGGCTACCTGTTCCATAACGACAGCATTGTGCACGGCATCGTGCGGATCCTTGCCCCATGCGAAAGGTCCGTGATTCTTCACCAGAACTCCGGGAGTATGCATTGGATTCATACCTTCAAACCGCTTGATGATGACGTTTCCTGTCTCAAGCTCGTAAGCTCCTTTTACTTCCTCTTCCGTCATGTCGGCAGTGCAGGGGATAGCCTCATGGAAGTAATCGGCGTGAGTGGTACCGATGTTAGGGATGTCGAGTCCCGCCTGACTCCAGCCGGTAGCGAAAGTGGAGTGGGTATGCACCACACCTCCTACTTCGGGCCATGCACGGTATATAGCAAGATGAGTAGGTGTGTCGCTGGATGGTTTCAATTGCCCTTCCACTACATTTCCTTGGAGATCCACCACCACCATATCTTCCGGTTTCATCACATCATAGTCGACACCGCTCGGCTTTATCACGACAAGACCTTTCTCGCGGTCGATGCCTGACACATTTCCCCAGGTGAAGATCACAAGTCCGTGCTTCACGAGATCCATGTTGGCTTTATATACTTCTTCTTTAAGTTTTTCAAGCATATCTCTATAAAAAAATCATTATTCTCAATTCTCAATTCTCAATTTGTAGAGTGTCGCTCCTCTTTTGGAGTTGCTCTTGTCTATCCTGTCGGTCTTTTCGAGGGTGTCACTCTCCATAATGCGTTTGCGGAAATTCCTTTTGTCAAGTTTTTCTCCAAGTATAGCCTCATAGACCGACTGCAGCTGGCTAAGAGTGAAGAGATCGGGAAGAAATTGGAAGACAAGGGGTTTTCGATGCAGCTGCTGACGAAGATATTCCAGCGCCTTGGCGACGATTCTCGGATGGTCGAAAAATAGGTCCGGCATCTCGTCGAGCGGGATCCAGTGTGCATCGTTGTCGGTCACACGCTGGTGATCCTGGTCATCGAAATTGAGAAGCGCGCAGTAGGCGATTGAAATCACTCTTGCTCCCGGATCCCGGTCCACCTCTCCAAAAGCACCGACCTGATCCATATAGACGTCTTCAAGTCCGGTCAATTGGTGAAGCACCCGCTTTGCGGCATCATCGACCGATTCATTTTCCTCGACGAATCCACCCATCAGCGACCATTGGTCCTTGCCCGGCATCATGCGGCGCTTTATGAGCAGTATGTTCAGCTTGCCCTCGTGAAGCCCGAAGATCACGCAGTCCACACCCACGTAGTGGAGGGCATGCTCCTTGTAGTAATTCATAATTAGTCAATTCATAATTCACAATTCATAATGCATAATCAGTATCATTATGCAGTCGGTCATGACCTGGTAGAGCATTGACATAGCCAATTATGCATTATGAATCATGCATTACGCATTGGAGGAATTACCAGAAATACCAATAGAAGGCTGCAGTGATGCCAAGGATGATACAGGAGTGGATCACATCCCATTTGTCCCAGCTTGCTCGGGTCACCGCACGCTCCTCAGGAGTTGATGTGCCGAATACAAGACCCTTGATCTTTTCAGGATCCGGAGCCGGCGTAAACTTGCTGACCACGAAGATCACAAGGAGACAGAACACGAGCATCCATCCGCAGAAGAACAGCCAGTTGGTGTCGAAGAAGAGCCACTGGAACCATGACTGGCTACCGTCGGCAGCTGCTCCAACATTGCTGTAATAGACCTTTGCACCAAGACGTGTGATGCCGACTGCAAGACCTGCTATCAGACCCCACATACCGCCTTTGGCAGTGGCTTTCTTCCAGGTCACGCCCAGAAGGAATGCTGCCGCGATACCCGGAGCGAGCACCGACTGCACGTCCTGCAGATAGAGATAGAGCACGTCGCCGACCGAACGCATAACAGGAATCCAAAGGATACCGAGGATCACGATAACCACTGTGGCTGCCTGACCGATCTTAACAAGTTTCTTAGGATCTGTATTCGGTTTGAAACGCTGATAGAAGTCGATGGTGAAGAGGGCAGCGGACGAGTTGAAGAGAGATGCGAGTGAGGACATGAGTGCAGCGAGGATACCGCAGACGATGAGACCTTTTACACCGGCGGGAAGGAGTTTCGCTACAAGTGTCGGGAATGCCGCGTCTGAGTTGGGAAGACCTTCGGGAGTGAGGGGAAGGAAGCTTCCGCTATCCTGATGAAGTGCGAACGCAATCATGCCAGGGATAAGGAAGAGGAATAC
Source organism: Muribaculaceae bacterium (assembly GCA_029062005.1). Taxonomy (GTDB): domain Bacteria; phylum Bacteroidota; class Bacteroidia; order Bacteroidales; family Muribaculaceae; genus Lepagella. The sequence continues at coordinate 14,974 of JAIDQZ010000031.1, forward strand.
CGGGAGAAGCTTCAGGTACGCTCCGAAGATCGTACCGCGACGAGCCTGCTTTTCATCACGACCCGAAAGAACGCGCTGCACGATGAACTGGTCGGTACACCAGTACCAGAAACCGATAACGGCTGAACCTATGAGCGCTCCGAGCCAAGGATACTGGGCATCACGATTGTCACGGATGAGATTTACCATAGAGTCTCCGTAATCATTGACTTTCACGGCTGAGCATATTTCCATCATCTTTTCCCAGCCGCCAAGTTCCTTGAGTCCAAGCACAAGAATGATAAGCGAGCCGAGCAGCAGGATGGGGGTCTGGAGCACGGAGGTGTAAAGCACCGATTTCATACCACCGAAAATGGTGTAGAGGGCGGTTATGACAACAAGTCCGATTGCCGCGATCCAGAAGAAGTCAATACCCCAAAGGCTTTCTATGCCGAAGACCTGCTGGAACACCAGACCGCCGGCGTAAACCGTAACGGCAACTTTGGTAAGCACATAGCTTATGAGTGAAATGACAGAGAGTATGGTGCGTGATGCCGGGTTGTAGCGTTTCTCAAGAAACTGCGGCATGGTGATCACCATGGAACGGCTGTAGAACGGCACGAATACCCAGCCGAGAAGAAGTATCATCCAGCCCTGGATCTCCCAGTGGGCCATTGCCATGCCGGAGGCTGCTCCGGAGCCTGCGAGACCGATGAGGTGTTCAGAGCCGATGTTTGACGCGAAGATCGATGCGCCGATTGCAATCCAGGTGGCATCCTTGCCACCGAGGAAGTAGTCGTCGGCATTGTTCTGCTTCTGCTTCATCACCCATAAGATGATGCCTATCAGAGCCAATGCGAAAATCCCGACCACTATCCAGTCTAATAATGCCATAGTAGTTTTGGGTTTTTATTAAGTTGTTATTGTTTTTTTTGTGGCTTATAGGTCCCATAGGGCGTATAGGTCCTATAAGAATTTTATTCCTTCACAGTAGAAAATTTAAATACGCAGTGGCTGTTGTAGGTCTCTCCCGGCTTCAGAAGAGCCGAAGGCCATTCCGGCTTGTTGGGAGTGTCCGGATATTTCTGCGTTTCGAGACAGATACCGGTACGCTGTTTGTAGATAATGCCGTGCTTTCCTGTCTGTGTGCCGTCGAGGAAGTTGCCTGAATATACCTGAATGCCCGGCTCGTTGGTGTAGACATCAAGCTGTATGCCTGTAGTTGGAGAAAGAAGGGTTGCTGCCACCTGGCTGTCGTCGCCTTCTGCGTCAAGCACCCAGTTATGGTCATAGCCGTTGCCGTTCTTCAGCTGTACAAAATCAAACTTGTCGATGTCTTCACCCACCACCTTGGCTACAGTGAAATCCATAGGTGTATCCTTCACTTCAAAGATCTCGCCTGTTGTCATATATGTAGAATCCACCGGAGTATAGCGGGCTGCGTTCACAGTCAGGATGTTGTTTGTGATAGGCTCGTTGGGATCTCCGTTGAGGTTGAAATACGAATGGTTTGTCATATTGATGACGGTGGTCTTGTCGGTTGTTGCCTTGTAAGCGATATCGATTGCATTGTCACCGAGCAGGGTATATGTCACTTCCGCCTTAACGTTGCCCGGGAAGTTGTTGTCGCCGTCAGGACTGTCGATCGAGAGCACGAGAGTAGAGTCGTTGATCTGATTGGCATCATACACCTTGTATTGCCATCCGGAAGGACCGCCGTGGAGACAGTGTCCGAAATTGTTCTGCGGCAGCTGGATTGTATCGCCCTCGATCACGATCTTTCCCTGATTGATGCGGTTGGCGTAGCGTCCTATAGACGCGCCGAAATCACTAAGATTATTCTGCGGGAAATAAGCCTGAACGCTGTCGAATCCAAGCACTACGTCCTTGAAGTCTCCATTGCGGTCAGGCACCATAATGGAGACGATGCGTCCGCCGAAGTTGGTGACACATACCTCCATGCCGTTGGAATTCTTCAGAGTGTAGAGGGCTGTGGCTTTTCCTTCGTATTCGCTTACGAAGTTCTGTGGATCAAGTCCTGAAAGTGTAGTCGTTGCCTCTTTCGTGTTGCATGCCGAGAGAGCGAGTAAGGCTCCGGCACACATGGCAAATGTTTTAGTCGCTTTAATCATGATATAAGCTGTTATGTTTTTATGGTTCCTAATTCAAGGCTGAGGATTGGGAAATGAGTGTAAAAACTACACTTTTTCCTTTCGGGCGTAAAGTTACAACAAAGCTGACTCTCCACCAAATAAAAATATATGTTCTACAGCATATTCCGGAAAACACCGCCTCTGTGCCCGTAGATTCAACACAGACAGAGAGTCAGGGTAAGCCCCCGTTTTTATGAGAAAGGTCCTGAATCAACAAATGATTCGTAAATTTAAAATTTATTGACATTTTTTAAACTATAAAAATATAGGGATTGTTACAAAAAGTATAGACTATATCTACATCCACCCTTATGCAATCAAAGGATAGCCCACAAAATACTCCAGTCACCGATCTCCAGAACGGATCGGAAGGCAATCCGGATAAGAAGACTCCCAAGAAGCATCTTATCCGCAGCGCATGGATCCGACGTCCACTCAAGGTGTTCGGGTGCCTGCTCATAATCGTATTGTTGATTCCGTTTCTGTTATATGTCCCGGTAGTGCAAGACTTTGCTGTCAGGACAGCCGCCAAGATGGTGACAGATAAGACAGGAATGAAGATCGGAATAGACAAGCTCAGGCTTAAATTTCCGGTCAATCTCTCCCTTTCAGGTGTCAGCGTGATAGAGGCGACAGGAGATACGATGGTTCTGGCGAGGGAGGCTATAGTAGATGTGAAACTGCGCCCCCTTATCAATCTCGACGTGCAGATCAAGCGGCTTCGTCTCCGAGACGGCTATTACCGAATGCTGTCTCCGGACTCGTCGATGCTCATGACCATCAAGGCAGGACTGCTTGAAGTAGACGACAAATCGAGCGCAGACATGCGCACAAGTACCATTTCTCTCAACGAGGCAAAGCTCCGAGACGGGGAGATAGTTCTTAACATGGATGTCTGGAAATCTACCCCGACACCTCAGGACACCACTTCAACGCCATTCTATATAACTGCAAAGAAACTCAACATCGAGAACATGACATTCTTGATGACAATGCTCCCCACAATCGACACACTGAAGTTCCGGACAAAGAGCCTTATTTTGGAAGATGGGGTGGTGGATCTACGGGAAAATTTGATACGCATGGGCGATGTGACTGCCGCGCATGGGGAAGCCCTTATGCTTGCTCCCTCGCTTGAATACGTCAAGGAGCATCCGGCGCCGGAAGCGGACACAACTGCCGTCTTGTCACCTCCCACTACTGTGGTGGCTGACAGGATCACCCTTACAGATTTCAATGCCCGATATGCGGTGAAGGACTCACCGGAGGTCAAGGGATTCGATGCAAATGACATACGGGTATCGTCTCTTGATATAGAACTTGAAAATTTCTACAACCGAGCTATCAATATCTCACTCCCCATCACATATATGAGAGGAATGGAGCAGTGCGGACTCGCCATTACGGAGGGTAAGGGTATCTTCTCGATGGATTCCACGGGCATGATGCTTAAAGATTTCGATATCCGTACTCCCTTTTCCCATGTAGAGGCAACTGCCGCTCTCCCTAATGCGTTGCTCGAATTCGAGCCGGATGCGCTCCTTGACGTAGATATAAATGCGAGTCTCGGCATGCCTGATATCAATAGTTTTATGCCGGATCTCAAGCCATACACTTCGGCAGTGCCTGACATCACTCCCCTCAATGCAGTGATTCAAGCGGAAGGCATTCTTGGAGATGCCGACGTGAGCCGTTTTGATGTGGCTCTGCCGGGCATTCTGTCTCTCCGCGCTTCAGGAAAGGCTAAAAATGCTCTTGACATGAAGCAGCTTGTGGCAAACCTGAAGTTTAACGGAGAGCTCAGCCGTCCGGGCATAGCGAAGAAATTCGTGGATCTCGGCGGTGTGAGTATTCCTACTCTGAATATCGAAGGAACGGCTACAGCCAATCGTGAAAATTATGCCGCTGACTTCAGACTTACGACATCTTACGGCAAACTTGCAGCCGACGGTCATGTGGGTATGAATTCGGAGCGATATGATATCAGGGCGGCCGTAAAAAGCCTGAACGTAGGCGCTTTCATCGGTGACAAGACCATAGGTCCGGTCACAGCAACCCTTTCAGCTAACGGAGCCGGTTTCAACCCGGAAAAAAAAGGAGCGCATACCAATATACGCCTCGACGTGTCGAGTGCGCTCTACAACGACTACGCGATAAAGGACGTGACGCTGTTTGCCACACTGCGCAACGAGGATTTCACCCTCAAAGCCAATTCACCGAATCCTCTTCTTGCCTTTGATATAGATGGCAGCGGCAGGATATCCGACGACTATTATCAGGCGGACATCACAGCTGCCCTGCATAATGTGGACCTTAAAGCCCTCGGTTTCTCCGAAACGAAGAATGGAGGCAGCGGAACCATACACCTCAGCGGCACGGCATCACCTCATACGTGGCTCTATGACGTAGACCTTAATGTGGCGGATGTAGACTGGCATCTTCAGGATCAGGACATAAGTATTCCGGATGGTGTCAACCTCAGGTTTGTGTCTACATCTACGGATACGCGGTGCATGCTCGGAGCACGCGGCGCTTCTTTGGAATTTCTATCTTCAGTAGGTCTTAAACCGCTGATCGACAGCTTTACTGAAGTATCGGCTATGCTACCCAAGGCAATAAAGGAAAGAAACCTTGACGTGGAGCAACTGGAGGCAAAGCTTCCACCATTCACACTTACTGCGGACGTAGACGGAACAGGCATCGCTTCCGATTTTCTGAGTCCCTCGGGAATGGGATTCAATGATCTAAACATGAGACTGGTGAAAGATTCTGTAATCAACGGCAACGTTGTGCTCAATTCGCTGCACACCGAATCAATGCGTCTTGACACTATTACTGTGGATCTCAAGTCGAGGGGAAGTTTGCTTGATTATACTTTGCATCTCGGCAATCGTCCCGGCACTATGGATGAGTTCGCCAATGTCAGGATGAGCGGCTATTTTGGCGGCAACCGTCTTTCCGCTTATCTTATGCAGCATAACATAAAGGGGAAGATGGGTTACCGACTGGGTTTCACCGCCTCCGTAGCTGATTCGGTCGTATCAGTGCGGTTCACTCCCCTCAAGGCCACCATAGCCTATCTGCCATGGACCTTCAATCTTGATAATTATATCGATTATACAGTGACCAACAAGAAGTTGAGTGCCAATCTGGAAGCAAGCAGCGACCAGAGCAGCATCCTTCTGCGCACGGAGAAAAACGAGAAGGGTCAGGACAACCTGCATCTGAACCTGAAGAACATCAAGGTGGAAGACTTCCTTCAGATGGCATTGAACGCACCTCCGGTGAAAGCCAACATAAATTCCGACATCAATGTGCGTTATACTGGCAAAGCACTCGTAGGCAAAGGAAATCTCGACATAAGCGATCTTTACTATGAGCGTAAGCGCGTAGGAGATTTCAATTTCACTATGGCTGCCGGTATGGGCAACAAAGGAAAGAGTGCCGGAAAGATTGGTCTACTGGTCAATGGTGCCGAGGCCGCCGCCGTGCAGTTTGTTCTTGCTCCGGATTCACTTGATCCGAATCAGGGAATGGTGGCAGAACGCCTGAAGCTTGTGCTGACAAAGTTCCCGCTGGCAATAGCCAATCCATTCTTCCCGCCTCAGACGATGAAACTGTCAGGTGCACTGAGCGGCGACATGAGTCTCAGCGGAAGTTTTATGGCACCCAAGCTTAACGGAAGTATTTCATGTGATTCCGTAGGTGTGTTTATGAATATGCTTGGCACGACATTCAGCTTCGACCGTGATCCGATAACGGTCACCGACAATGTGCTTGACTTCCATGAGTTCGATATATATGCGGTCAACAAGAATCCTCTTACAATCATGGGAACTGTGGATGCCTCAAAAATGAGCGATATGAGGCTGGATCTTACAGCCAAGGCTTCCAACATGCAGCTTGTAGGAGGGAAAAACCGCAGTGCCGATGTCACTGGAAAACTGTTTGTCGACCTTGATGCCTCTGTCAAGGGACCGATGTCGATGATGAATGTCAACGCCAATCTCAATGTGCTTCCGACCACTGATATCACATATACAGTTGCCATGAATTCCGATGCAATCGGCGGTGGACAGGGTGCTGACGGCGTGGTGAAGTTTGTGAATTTCTCGGATTCCACGCAGGTGGCGAAGGCAGACTCGCTGACTTCATCGCTTGGCATGAGGATCACGGCGCAGGCAGTCATATCACAGGGAACACACATACTCGTCAATCTCGGTCCCCCGGGAAAAAATAACGGTACGGTGGAATGCAATCCTTCCGGAACCCTCAACTACTTCCAGAACTATGTGGGCGACATGAGGCTTAACGGTGTGCTATACACCGGCAGCGGATTCGCCAATTACAATATCCCGATCATAGGAAAGAAGGGCTTCACATTCGATCAGAACAGCCACATCACATGGAGCGGAGATATTTTGAATCCAGCCCTTTCGGTCACTGCTACCGATCAGGTGAAGGCAAGTATCCAGATGGGAGGCAACACACGTCTGGTGAATTTCCTCGTCACGCTCAAGGTGGGTAATACACTCTCAGCACCTTCGGTGGTGTTCGATCTGTCTACCGACGATGACCTTAGCATAAGCAACGAATTACAGTCGATGACTGCAGACCAGCGACAGCAGCAGGCGATGAACCTTCTGCTTACGGGTATGTACACCGGTCCGAGCTCAAAGTCAGTATCCTCCAATATGGCGACCGGGCAGCTGTATAGCTTCCTTACATCGCAGCTCAATTCCTTCCTCGCCGATAATGTGAAGGGTGTGGATATAAGTCTGGGCGTGGATCAATATCAGACCGGTGTTGACGGAAATACTTCGACCAACACATCATATTCATATCAGGTGTCCAAGTCATTGATCAATAATAGATTTAAAATTATTGTGGGTGGAAACTACTCTACAGATGCATCTGCCGATGAGAATTTCCAGCAAAACCTGATTAGTGACATAGCGTTTGAGTATATCCTAAAGCAGACCAATACGATGAGCCTTAATGCCCGTCTGTTCCGCCACACCGGATTTGAAAGCGTGCTTGAAGGAGAGATAACGGAGACAGGCGTGGGTCTGTCGCTCAAGAGACGTCTTGCAAACTTCTCGGAAATTACTAATTTCGGAGTGGGAAAACTCTTTAAGAAAAATCAAAATTCAGCTGCCGGAGTGCCGGCGGCATCAGATTCTGTCGTTGACATGAAGAGAAATACTGTATCTCCTGCCGATTCGATAAAGGCTATAACAAGAAAGGAGGAAGGAAATGAGGAATAGACGTTCTTTGCGCTCTTTCAGGGGTGCTTCGCTTCTGCTTGCTGCCGTGTTCTTGCTTATGCTGATCGCGGGATCATGCAGCACTACCCGGCGCCTCGGTGAGGATGAAGTGCTTTATACGGGAATCAAGAAAATTCAGATAAACCCTACAGGCGACGAAAAGCTTCCTGATGCTCTTGTGTCGGAGCTGAAGGGTGCTGTGTCTGTCAAGCCCAACAATGCGATTCCGTTCATTACTCCATATATCAGATATCCGTTTCCTTACGGGCTATGGGTATATAACTACTGGAATGATTCTGCCAAGGGAGTCTACGGATGGCTTTACAGGAAACTTGTGGAGCAGCCTGTGCTTATCTCCGATATCAAGGCCCCGATGCGCATGAAGATGGTGGAGCAGCTTCTTGCAGATAACGGGTATTTCGGCTCTACAGCAACTTATGAGGAGATTCCAGACAAAAAGAATCCGAAGAAAGCTGCCATGTCGTACACATTCGATGTTTCCTCTCCATATCATATTGACACAATAGAATATTTCAACAATAAGTCAAGCCAAATAAGGCTTTTCATAGATTCACTCGCCCGCAACAGCAAATGGTTTCAGAAAGGCGCTGTGTTCTGTGTGGATTCACTTTCCACACTGAGGGTGGAGGTGGCAAACAATCTGCGTAACAGAGGTTATTATTATTTTCGTCCGGAATATCTTGAGTTTCTTGCTGATACGTTCCTCACTCCTCATGCAGTAGCTATCCGGCTCAGCCTTGCAGACAACCTTCCGGATATAGCCTTGCTGAAATATCGTACACGCAATATAGTGACTGTGCTTGAGCGCAACGAGGCATATGACGAGGGAACGCCCGACACCCTCCATACCGATAGGGGTGAACTGATAGTGATGCGTCCGCAGAGGTTGAGAAAGAAACTGATTCCTGAATGCATCACATTCAGGAAAGGGAAAGTGTTCTCTGTGCGCGACATGGACCGGACCCAGACAAGACTCGGCAGGCTCGGAATATTCTCAAATATCCAGATACAGCCTGTGCTGGCAGACACTTCGGCGAAAGACCCGCAGATGGATGTGTATATCACTTGCCGATACGACCGCCCGATGGAAGTGTCGCTTGAATTGAATGCCACTTCAAAATCAAACTCTTACATCGGTCCGGGACTCATCGGATCCTTTTCCCACAACAATCTTTTCGGCGGAGGGGAAAAACTTTCAGTGTCGCTGAATGCCGACTATGAATGGCAGACGGGGCGTGACAGGTCAAATGTGTTTAATTCCTACGAGTTCGGTCTGCAGACATCTCTTGCGTTCCCGCGTCTGCTGGCTCCGAAATTCATCCCCCGGTCGAAACGCGACCTCAACTGGACCACTGTATCGCTTGGAGGATCAGTGCTCAACCGTCCGAAATACTTCATGATGGCGGAATATAATATGGGCATTACCTACGAGTGGCGTGCCACAAGGCATGCAGTGAATTCCTTCACCCCGTTCAAACTTACATATAATAAGCTCATACACACTACAGAGTCGTTTGATTCGGTGATGTCAATGAATCCGGCAGTGGCGCTTAGCTTCGAGAGCCGTTTTATTCCGCAGCTGAGCTATACGTACACCTACGACAGATGGTTTGAGCGGGAACATAACAATGAGCTGACCTTCACGGCAACTTTTACTGAGGCCGGAAATGTCTTTGACGGAATCTACAGGCTTGCCGGGGTGAAAGGTGAGAAGACGCTTTTCGGCACGCCGTTCTCCCAATTTGTCAAGGGACAGGTGCAGCTCGTCTGGAACCGCCGTCTATTCCCGAAGCAGGATCATTGGGTCGTATCAAGGGTGCTTCTCGGCGCAGCGCATGCTTATGGCAACTCAAAGGAAGTGCCCTATTCAGAGCAGTTCTATATAGGCGGCGCTAACTCAATCCGCGCATTTACGGTGCGTTCTATCGGTCCGGGCAGCTATCGGGCTCCCAAGGATCTCGTAAACGGTTATTTCGATCAGACTGGTACATTCAAGTTTGAGATAAATTCTGAATACAGATTCCCGTTGTTTGGCGATCTTCACGGGGCTGCATTCATCGATGCCGGCAATATCTGGCTTCTGAAGAATGATCCGCTCCGTCCCGGAGGGCAGCTGCAGGCGAAGACATTCCTTAAGGATATAGCGCTCGGCACAGGAGTAGGACTCCGTTATGACCTGGGCATGATGGTGGTGAGGTTAGATCTGGGCTACGGTCTGCATACCCCGTATTCCAATGGCACTCCCCACTACTTTAATGTGGCGTTTAAAGATGCATTTGCACTTCACCTTGCACTCGGATATCCTTTCTGACCTTTATTTCATTGAAAGATTCTGTATAAACAAGACCCCGACTCATAAAAAATCCACTCCTCGACCTTGGTCACGGAGCGGATTATAAGGATTTGTCGTCGTTGCATCATCTTCTGAAAAGCTTCGCGCCTTTGGGGATGTCTTGCATGTCCTTTGCTTATTATTCTCATTGGTCGTAATGACCGTTCTCATCATCCTTTCTATCTATTTAACACCCGTTTTGCCGATATGGTTCACGCATACATCCTCCTTGTTCGTTGCATTTGCAGTTTTCGTTTTTTTTAACTAATTTTGCAATTTGTTTAAGCTGACAACAGACAACTTATAACCGACAACTTAATGAAAATCGTTCTTTTCGACAACAAGGACGATCACTACGATCTCCTTCCCCTTTCCTTTACACGCCCTATCTGCGATTTCAGGGTAGGCATTACGACGATACGCGAGAAATGGATTTCGTTTCTTCCGGATGCTGAGGTTCATGCACTTCCGGTAGACTTCCTGCGTGAGCGGTTTGGTCAGCCCGACGACAAGACGGAGGAAATGCTGTTTATCTCAGGCGCGGTAGTCCCGGATGCAGATATCGCAGCCAGAATACTTTCTTTGAAAAAAGGACAGGCTATAGTTTGTGAAGGGCGACCTCTGGCTTTCCGTGGCGGATGGAAAGATCTTGAAGACCGCAGTTTCAGTGATGTTTTTGAAGAAGATCTGCGTCATCTCCGCAATGTCTATGATGTATTTATTATGAATCCATCGGTGCTCGTTGAGGATTACCGCCGCATCACGGAAGGTCGCACATCCATGCCGCTCCCGTCGTCAAACCATGTCATCGGTGATGTGACTGATAGCGACGGTATGCCGATGATATTCATTGAAGAAGGAGCTGAAGTGGAGGGAGCCATATTCAATGTTAAAGAAGGTCCTATATATATAGGTAAGGATGCCGCAGTGATGGAGGGATGTTGTGTGCGAGGTCCTATAGCGTTTTGCGACCATTCAAAAGCGCGTATGGGGGCGAAACTATATGGAGGAAGTACATTCGGACCTTATGTCAAGGTGGGAGGGGAAGTCGATAACTCCGTAATCTTCGGATATTCCAATAAGGCTCATGACGGCTATCTTGGTAATGCCGTGGTGGGAGAGTGGTGCAATATCGGTGCCGGTGTCAACTGCTCCAACCTGAAGAATGACTACTCCAAGATCCGTCTATGGAACTATCGCCTTCATTCCTTCGCACGCACCGACCTTCAGTTTTGCGGTCCTATCATAGGCGATCATTCCAAACTCGGAGTAAACGTCATGCTCAACACTGCTACTGTAATAGGTGTCGGCGTGAACATATATGGAGCAGGATTCCCCCGGGTCTTCGTGCCGAGTTTCCTTGAAGGAAGTGCCAACGGTGGATTTACTGACGTGCCGGTGAAGCGTTTCCTCACGATAGCAGAGCGTGTTATGGCAAGAAGGAACATAACACTTTCCGACCTTGACCGTCGCATCTTCGACCGGATCTTTGACTATGCCTCCCATCTCAAGAGGTGAGTTGTTGAGTTTTTAGGTTTTGGAGTTTTTGGGTTTTTAGGTTTTGGAGTTTTTAGGTTTTTAGGTTTTAGAGTTTTGGGGTTTGGGAATCTATCATATGGTAATATTAACCCCACAACCCCACAATCAAATAACCCCACAACCTCACAAC
>JAIDQZ010000032.1 GCA_029062005.1 Muribaculaceae bacterium
GTAATCGGAATTGACGGCGATGATTATATTTCGCTGACAGACATGGCTAAAAGCCAACTGCAAGAACATATTATATTTCGTTGGCTTAGTCTCAAGGGTACAATTGAATACCTTGGCGAATGGGAGATGCTGTATAATCCGGATTTTAATTGTACCGAATTCGGTACAATTAAAAATGCAGCCGGAAGCAATAATTTTGTCCTTTCCACAAAGGTATGGATTGAACGTACAAAAGCTAAGGGAATAATTGCTAAAGCAGGACGCTATGGCGGTACCTATGCCCATAGGGATATTGCATATCACTTTGGAATGTGGTTAAGCCCAAAGTTTCAACTTCTACTTGTAAAAGAATACCAGCGGTTAAAAGAAGAGGAACAGAAAGCGTTGGGTTGGTCTGCCAAACGTGAGCTGTCAAAAATCAACTACCGTATACACACTGACGCTATCAAGCACAACCTTATTCCGGCAGAAATTACGAAGGCTCAGTCCAGTATCATCTATGCCAATGAAGCCGACGTGCTGAATGTAGCCATGTTTGGCATGACTGCCAAGCAATGGCGTGATGCCAATCCGGAACTTAAAGGGAATATCCGAGATTATGCCTCTATAAATGAGCTGATATGTCTTTCAAACATGGAGAATCTCAATGCTGTCTTTATTGAGCAGGGAATGCCACAACCGGAAAGACTAAAGAAACTCAATGAGATCGCCATCCATCAGATGAGTGTTCTGGAAAGTAGCGACAACGACAGGATACTCTTGAAATAGTTATCGAACTGTACAACGCATTTTTAAACATCGGCCAGCAAGCCTGGCTGAATGGTCTTGTAAATTACGCAGGATGACGTAAACGTCCTCACGGAAAACGGTTGCCTAAGCAGTAGAGAAGGCAAGGTGTGCTTCGAAGCTCGACATGTTTTTCACAGAGTTAAAGTTGAGTTTAAAAAAAAAGTAAGTCAATAACTTGCTGAATTGTTGTTTACAACCAATCTCGGCTGCGTTCGGCATAGGTGGAGCAAGCTCCCCTCTGCTCTCACTGGCACGAGAAGTTTCAGCGAAGTTATGGACTATATGACGGTTGCGAAAAGACGCTTATTTACTTATTTGAGATTTAATGTAATCAACCATTTTTATAGGGTTTTCACAGCCGAGGACATATTTATCACCATTCTTCATGCGAACAAGAAAGCAATCTGAGGCTTTGCCGTAAAATCCATAATATCTACCGATGTCTCCCTCTCGGAATATTCCCCAGTAACCCATAAAGCCGCCTGAAGCGAATATTCTTATAGCACCCATCGTTGGCTTAAAAAGTTCTACACTTTCCACATTTCGCATAAGAATCTTTTTGCTTTTCAGGAGGCTTCCCATAATAATATAGTCATCAGTTGCCTTAATATAGGCTACGCCATAAAATAAGGCGCAAAAAAACAATATGAGGAAAAGACCCAACAAACAGAAAAACACAGGTTCTTCTTTCACAGTTGCGATGCACCCAACAAACAGCACCCCGGATATGATTGCTGTTAATATTGTAACATATTGGCTATATTTGACTTTGGATTTCATAATTTTGCATAAATTTTCTGCAAAGTTACAAATAATCAGTGACATATCAAAGGAAAACTTCAAGGTCATTGACTTTGAAAATGCACCAGTCACGGATTTTGCTACATTCGCCGGAGGAAAGCAACTTGACGTTGCGCCAGCCTTCGCAAAAATTGTATCGCAGGGAGATACAATTTCGTAGTTCGATGAATTTACTAAAGAATTTTAAGCGTCAGCGACTAAAAATGAGGCTTGTACCATTTTCGTAAAATTGTTGTATAAATAGCGGAGCGGTTTTAGTGAGCCGCAGGAAAGTTGAGTTGGCGACCTAACTTTGCTAATGGGAAAATAGACCTCGGTTCACACTTCAAAAACTGTCCTGCAAAATCATAGAAAAGCGTTAGCCTCTCTTGATGAAAACTGACAAATCTCCGCTTCAAAAGAGGTCGTTGCCCCAATGGAGGAAGCACCAATCTTCACAGTGTAGCCCGTACCTCTGTGGTAGCACTTCAACAAATGCAGACCAGTGGCCGATTCCAACGAAACACTAATGTTTCAATTCTTGGGATTCCCGACTCCCATAAGAAAGAGGAATAAATGAACGGTAAAATTCCTATTCAGGCGAAATTTCATCGGAGCGAAAAGTCCATATATAACAAGACCCTTCGGAGGTGTCCGAAGGGTCGAATGAGTTAGGGATAGTTAGTACGAATGGAGCGAGATCTTAGGCTCGATTTACGAAAGTGCTGCGGCGGTGCCGCAGCTTCATCAATTAACTATCCTCTAAATGGGACCTCAGAGAATTTGATATTAATTTTAGATAAGTCGTAACCTCTTATCTCAAGCATCTGTTTAATCGAACGTTCAGTAATATCAGCATTTAGAGTGGGTCCAATCACAATATCTGTTAATGCTTCTTTATCTAACTGCATCTGTACATATGGCACTATTCGATTGTCAACTAATCGAAACTGTACCTGCTTATAATGTTCCTGAGGAACTTCAACAAATGCCCGGGTTTCGTTTTCATGCTTATATGCGGTATCTTTAGACATTACGCATGTAGTTTGAAGAAATATCTGCCTTGACAATTTTCGTTGTACACTGATAATTTCCTCACTTGGCTTGGGTAATCCAAATGTAGAAATTATTCCGTTGTCAATGAGACTCAATGTATTTTTTAGGTGTTGCTCAGTTTCCTCTCTGCCGTAACAACATCTGCAAAATTGCCCATAAGAGTTCCCTATAGCTTTTGAAGATATGCCAATACTACATCCGTTTCCATGTGCCCCGTATTGACTCCACATTACCAATGAGTCTGCATTATTCGAGAATGAAGTAAGATAAATATTCTTGAAATCATCAAATTGGAAATGTGAGTTTTCAAGTTCGTTTACTATAGCAATACCTTGCTTTAATTCTGTAGGGTCATTAAGATAGGCTGCATTAGTTGCCCATAAGACAATACATTCAGATCTTAAAATGCTAATTAAAGCATTTAGATTTGTGTAGTGGAATAATGAGTAATCTTGTCGTTCCAAAGGATTGTTCATTTTAGTCCCAATCATTAAGATTTTCAATATAGTTGTCAAGGTCGGGTTCATCGAAAACATCGTGGGTGCCGGTATTTTCGTAGTTGTCGAAATACACCCACATATCTTGCTCGGTGTCACCGTTGTAGGAGTCTAAGTTATCGTATTTTTTCATAAGATTATCCTAACGATAAGATACGTGTTTCAATCTTCTCCAATTCCTCCTTGACTATACGATAATCAGAGAATTGCATGGTTTCTGCAATATCCATTAGTCCCTTATTCTCGTAGATGTATAAATGCAAAATTATACATTGTTCCTCCGAGAGAATTTCCTGAAGTCTCGGTCTCAAAGCCAAATAGACGGTTTTATATGGTTCAAGTTTTTCCTTTCTGATATTCATATTTTTACTCAAAAGTCCGGTCGTGAATTATTCCATTTATTTCTCGAATAATAGCCCTTACATGATATAATATATCATTATACGGTTTTGGGTCTAATGATGCTTGTGCGACAAACCATTCGTATTCATTAAGGATAAACGTACAAAATTCGGAGTCTGGGTGAATACTTTGATTATCATTTAATAATGAGACAAATCGTTCAATGGCTTCATGATCTTTCTTGAAATTGCGACCTTTTCCTGTAGTGAGATTAGGAGCTGTTAATTTAACTAATAGAGCTTCAATTTCTTTAGCGTGAGCGAGAAGTTTTTGAAGGTTTAGCGTAGATTTATATTTTTCAATAGAATCTTTCGCGTCTTGAGCTGCTTGGGCTGAATTTTTCGCCTTAACAGCTTGATAGATGGAAAATATAGCCGCAATAATTGATATAACCGTTCCTATAAATGTTAGAATACCCATACTTAAATTTGAAGTAGTTTAAGAATCTGATCTTCTGACATACAGTAACGGAACTGGATATCTATTTTTTGAAACTCTTTCAGCATAGCTTCATAACGATATGTGGTATTCATATGAGAATCATAATCCCATGCTGCACGATACTGTTTAAGTTCATCATATCGTCCTAAGTCTTCGATGAAATACCTGGCATAGGCAAGATATTTGGTTTCATCATTGCCATCAAATCCAGGAAATGCCACATCATCATCTGTCAGTTTTGAAACTGCATTCTCTCCACATAATCGGATATAAGAAAATATTATACCACGATATAATTCTAATACATCGAGAACATATCTTGATTCCTCTTTAGATAGTTCGTTTTCTGAAAATTCGACAAACAAATCTTCATAATGAAGCGTAAATCCATTAAGTAATGCAGTTATCTTGGTTTCATAATCTGCAATTTCATATCCTTCGGTAGAAAGCTTCTGAAGAATTCTATATTGGTTTACTAAGATTAGTCTGTCTTTTTTAGATAATTCCATATTATTTTATATTGAATTTAACTGAATAGAGCAACGCCTTATGCCCGAATCACGAAAATATACCGACATAATCACCCAGAATATTAACTTATTTCCTTATCTATTAAGGAATAAATATTTCGTGGATTTATAGCCATTTGGTAATATTTCACACTTCGTCCAATAAGAGCGTTTTTAACATCTTCTTTGGTAGAATCAGGACAATTAACCCCAAAATATATCGCTGTAATACCAGACTTTGAGCCTAATTTAAAAGGAGGATATTGACTCGAATTAGTGGGGTCATAAGAAACCATTCTAACCTCATTCTCATATTGCCAGTCTCCGGATTTAGTAAAGTAAGCTTTTTTTGAAGAAAGTGTTTTCGTAGGGTCTGATAGATCTAATGCACAATCCTCTTTTGATAAATAATCTACAGGGAAAAGTCTTGATGCAGAAAGGGTATCCATATCATCCCGTCTAAAGTCAGTAGAATCCAATAGATACTGAACACAAAAGCCTCTATGACAATCAGCATAATGAGCCCACATCAATGTGTTTTCAATGGCACGCTTACTTTCTGAATCTCTGCAAAATGATGCAATACGATAACTTTCAAACGATTGTTTTAGGTAAGGAATGTGTTTATTATATTTTCCTTGTTTACCAAGAACAAAATCAAGCCAAGCAAAAATTGGACTATCAACGATGTCATTTTGCTCTCGTGGAGAAGCAAAAGTAAACTGGTTCTCCTTAAGATTTCTAATGGTATGAGGCTTATTACTCCGAAACTGATATAAAATTAGACTGTCAATATTTGGAAATCCGTGTTTAAGTTGGGTCTTTAGAAATTGAAAATGTTGATAAAGGCATAAAGACGCATCAGCATCTCCAAGTTCTCCATAAACAAATCCTGCCATTGCAAAAACCTTTGCATAGTCTTTAGCTGAAAAGTTCTCTATTTGTATTGGAGAACTTACAAGACTACCAGCCATTTTAACGGCTTTATCAACAAAAGGCTTTGCTTCCTCAAATAGACCATTTTGAGAAAGATGATACGCTTTATTATTAGCTTCAACAAAATCTTCAAATGTCCAAAAGTTCTTACTCATAAGGAATAACTGTCTTTTATTATGGATACTAACAATAAAAAGGTTATATATTAATTTAGAGTAAACTCACGAAGTATATTCTTATATTTATCAAGGATAATTGGTGTTTGTTCATGACCGTTTTCAAGCGCAAGGACAAGGGAGTC
>JAIDQZ010000033.1 GCA_029062005.1 Muribaculaceae bacterium
TCACAGACCTGTGGAAATCATATACATTCGATGATCCCATCTATGACTTCGGTTACGCCTACATGCAAAACGGAAGGTCCGCAGGAGACAATAGGACTTATGTCACCGCTCCGCTCGCCGCATACGCTTATATCTGCGACCAGAGTAGGTCCTTCTCTCAGGGATGCACGGTCAAAGGCGCAGGTCTCAATGGTGAAGACGTTAAGGGTGCTTTAATCATATTAGGTGTTACAACTGCAGCGGAAGCTCAGGAAAAGATCGAGGCTGTCGGCGGTTCCGTTAAGAACCTTAAGAAACTTAATGTCAGCGTTAACAATGCCGGATTTGATTTCCAGATCACACTGCCCGACTATGAAAGTATAGAGAAGCTTGGTGCCATGTTCTTCGCCCTTGCCGGTTCTTCCAATTGGAACAGCAGACAGCAGCTTTCAACTGATTGCGGTAACTATTGGACGAAAGACGGCGCTAAAGGTAGTTCCACAGATGCAAACGGCTACAGTTTCTTCTTCAGAAAGTCAAGCTCAGCATCTGAATTCCATTGGGTAGTGGGACGCAACGGCGTAAGCAAGACCAGAAGGACTCAGAACTCCGTCCGTCTTATGGTGGAAGTGGATGAGTAATTAAGATATTTATAGGTCCGGAGAGCTTGATTGTCTCCCCGGATCACAAGGAATAACAACTTTAAAAGTAAGATATACATGAAACTGAGACACTTTTTTCCTTGCTGCCTAATAGCAGGAATGGCTGTGACAGTAGCTTCCTGTTCTGAAGAAGCTTCTCTCACTTCCGGGCAAGGACGGAACGTGACGATGACTGTAAACATAAGCCGCGTCGGAGACAACACACGCTCCATCCTGACAGAAGTTGAAGGCGATCTGAAATGCACGTGGGAGGCTGAAGATCTTATCCTTGTAGTGGATGGAAGCGGTAATAAACTTGGAGTTTTGAGCCTTAAAAACGGAGTCGGAGAGGAATCCGCAACCTTCAGTGGTGAGATCACTACTGATGCTTTGGGAGCAACAGACATTAACTTCCTTTATCTTGGTTCAAAGACAGTTGAAGATCTCAATGCACTCGAAAATCCTGTTGTGCTCGACTTTGCTGCTCAGAATGGTACGCTTGACTGGCTTTCTTCCAATGACTTCTTCTCCGGATCGCAAAACGTCGACATCGCCAATAGCTATGTTTCCGTAGAAAGCGTCTCCCTTTCACGTCAGATATCCTTCGGTAAGTTCGAAATGAAGTTGCCTGATGGTGTTACCTATGCTGGTCAACCGATTATAGTATCAGGTGAAGGAATAAATACCAAGGCGTCCATCAGCATGACTGATGGAAAAGCCACATTCTCGGAAGCTGGCAATATCACGGTGACCCGTCCTGAAGACACTACTTCAACCGAGTTTTTCCTGACAGTACTTCCCTCTACCATCACACCGACCTTCTCAGTGGCAATCGATGGCAAGACCTATGCATGCACTCTTGCTGCGAGGGAATGGAGCGCTTCTGAATTTGTACGCAAGAGCGGTACATATGATGGTATCGCTTTGGATATGACGGTACAAACATCCGGCGATAATCCCTACGAAGGCTACGAAAACGAGGATCCCCGCAATCCCCTCCACAAATTCGCGAAATATAACCTGACACGAGGAGAAGAAAATTTAAATGTGTTTGTTGATAATGATGAGGCATATGGCGCTCTTTATCAGTGGGGTCGCTACTATGGCTTCATAGATAGAAATGACAAGACTGTTTTTGGTAAATACAATTTGTCTTCAAAAACATATACCCAGTTCGCAGATGCTCTTGGATCGAAGAGAGTTGATGGAAGTGATATCTGGAGTTATTCCGTATATGATCCCGATGGAAGTAATATGTATAGGAATCCAAACTATGATGATGGCTCATCAATGTATGAATATGTGCCTATCGTAGTAGGTCTTAATTATAGAAGCGGAAATGGTGTATATTTTGATTATCCCATCATGTATAACAGTACGGATCATTTTGTGACTGACCAACCGTATTATTATATGGATGGCACTTACAATAAGTTCATCAGTTTGCAAAGACATGGGTCAAGATACCCTGCTTATGTCGACGAGTATACTAATTCAGGCGATTACTGGGTATCTGAATTTGGTGAAGGAGGTTCTAAGTGGTCGGCACGTGCAAAAGCACAAGGTTTTGCTACAGATAAGGAAAATCCTTGTCCTGAAGGTTGGCGTCTTCCTTCTTCAGACGAAATGAAAGAAATCATCCCGGAAAACGGTTTGTATAAGAAAAATGGAAATCTTTCCAGTATGCTCAATAATTATAGTGAAGTGCGCAAGTCAATGGCTGGATATTGGTATGTCATTCGTTGGAAATATGCAAGCACCAATAATTATATAGAGATAGAGGCAGTAGTTGTAGATGAGTCATATAAAGATAAAGATGCAAATCAACTCTCTACAGCTTTCTGGGAACAACATAAGGATGACAAAGTGGTTCGTAAGTTCCCGTTCACCGGTGGTATTCGTCCTTACACAGGTTATGTGTATGGATCTTCAACATGGAACACTGTTATATGTCGACCAATAAGTATGGGTAAACCGACATTTGAAAGTTTTACGGTTGGATGGGTTGAAGCTGTCGGTCTTTTAACTCCCAATGAAACAGGTGGTATCAATGAACATTTCGGTGGTTATTGGGTAGATGAAAAGGATAGTGCATTTAAATTCTGTGCTGAAAATTACGAGCGCGAAGTAAATGGAAATGTCAGGGAGACTGAGTCTGAATACACTCGTATTAGAATGGAACAGACAGGTCCTGCATTTGGTATGGCTATCCGCCCTGTGATGGATAAGTAATGATTCTCAAAGTATTGCAATCGTGAATAATGATGTGCTTTTCTCCGTTGCCCGATGGCAGCGGGGAAAGGCACTCAGTTCGCATTCGGACGCACGAGCCGTGCGTCCCTACCAAAGAGGGGTGGAGCAGAACTTTGATATTTATCTTTAATTTTTAATATTTGATCTTTATAAATGAAATCCTCTTTTGCGCTTTCTCTCTTGCTGACTGTTCTTGGCGGTACTCTGCCGGGAACGGCTTTTGCCATCAATGAGGGAGGCAGCGAGATAATCGGACGCTTCGACCGCTCTTTCGACGAGATGGATTCGCTGATCTTCGGTAGCGCGGCATCGCGCACCACGGTCTTCACCGGAGGTGCTGTGCCGGGTATAGAAAAATCTGAAAGTTCCGCGATATCCCCGAACCTCGACATGGCGCTGCGTGCCAATACGGAGGCTAAGATACATGAGGGCAACGGTGCTACCGGTCTGCAGCTTACGGGACAGGCTTACTACAGAATCGCCGGCAACGGCGGAGTGGATGACGTGGCAGGAGACACCGGACAGGGTTTCTATCGTGCCAAGATCCAGGCTGAACTGAGATGGTATTTCCTGCAGAGCTCCCTTTTCGGCAAGGAAGGACGACGCAATATCGCGATCCTTGAGGAAAAGATAGCACGTGCAGGCTACGAGAAGGAGAAAATCGATATCAACGAGTATATGGTGCAGTATGAGATCGACCGGTATTACGACAGCATATCTTCCGGCGTGCTTCAGCACCGCGTGGCTCTTCTGCAGCTTCTCGACGATGCGCAGCGTTATCTTCTCGGCAACGAGAACATTTCGAGCGATGATATAGTGCGCACCCTCAACGACCGCCTCGACGCGGAGCGAAAGCTCGCCGAGATAGAGGGCACATATCCCGCTGCCCTTTCACTCGCCGGAATCAAGGCAAGCACGGTGAGGATAGATTCGGCTGCACTGATCAAGCATGTGGCAAGCGAGCAGGGCGACATGAAGATACTCCAGCTCAGGATGGAACTCCTGTCGCAGAGGGAGAAAAACGTGAAATGGTGGAGTCAGATAGCAGTGGCTCCCTTTATCCGTTATTCCAACTATTTCCGTCACGGGCTGCCCGATACCTACAATCTTGATGCCGGCATCACGTTTACCGTTCCCCTCAACGATGAGTTCAGGCGCAAGAAAAGGACACTTCTCTCGGAGCGCTCTGTCCTTGAATCGGAAGAGGAACGCCTGAGCAGGCGCGTGGCAGACAAGACTGCGAAGGTGGTGGCGGAGGTAGGACGGCTTGACCGGGCCTCCATCAGCGAGATAAAGAGGATAGGGGAGATCAGGGAATATCTGAAAGACCGTAACCATGCATATACCAACGGAAGGGGAGAATACAACAGACTCTCCAGGGCACGCGAATACACCATGTATGTGGCATGCCTCGAACGCCTGATAGAATACCAGTACAGACGCGACTGCCTGATAGCCAATCTCCAGTCGTTGCTGCCTGACGAGTCGATACTCAGCTTCTGCAGGTTCTCGCCGATTGAATAGTAAATAATTGAGAATTGAGAATTTAGTATAATTGAGAATTGAGAATTGAATATAATTGAGAATTGAGAATTATTTCAATAGCACGGTAGGGACGCACGGCGCGTGCGTCCGCCTCAAAGAAAATTGGATTCAACCGCACACAATCCGGATTCAACCGCACGCGGACGCACGGACCGTGCGTCCCTACC
>JAIDQZ010000034.1 GCA_029062005.1 Muribaculaceae bacterium
ATATCGTTGACTGACAAGACACATCTGAGAGATCTCTTCGACAAATCGAATTTCAAAAATGTCAATGTTCTCTATGGTTCAAGTGAACCGAATTTATTTAATTTTTAACCACGTCCATTTTTAGTGGACAGTAGTGAAATTTTTTATATAATAAAGTGCTTTTAGTGTGGATTCTGTCAAGCATATCGAAGGGTGGAATCATGCCGACCTACGGAATGAAACCACCCTTGTATCCACAAATTACCTATCACAAATACAGGAAAGAGAAATTCGGGAAAAACGATAAAGCCACTTAGGCTTTCTTAGCGTTTTCCTCTTCGAGGATCTTGACAGCCATATCATATATGGTAGTGTCGTCAAGCACCACGATTCCCCCGTCGGGACCTGGTTCGATGTGCATACCGATGTTCTTACCGAACTCATAGTTAACACCTCCGAAATAGTTACGTACGGTCTGGACAGTTACGTTGAGCTGGTCGGCAATGCGGCGAGTGGCTCCGTCAGGCAGACTGTCTTTGAGTCTGCGAAGTTCGTTGAATGTGATGGTTTTGCTCATACTATTAGTATTTGAGGTTTGCTATTTTAGTATTTGAGATTCAAATTTACACATTTTTTTTTAGAAAACATAATTTTTCTTTGAAAAAAAATGTGTTATACAACATATAAAAAATACAATATAGCGAATTTCAATGATTTATATTCATTTAGTAAAAAATATTAAGCTAAGTCGAGAAAAATATTACAAGATCGAAATGTCTGTAGATCTTAGCCAACCCTCAATATCTGCGTTAAGACGAACTTTATACCAAGTAGGGACACCCTCGACATCAGTCTCTTCAGCAATAATCTCAAAACGTGTGCCCTGACACAATTGATTTGTTGCCGGCTTGGAATCGGAAGATGGTTCTATGAGGAGTGGTGTTTTGTACGCCATCAGAACCGCCTCATCGTGAGAATCAAAATAGCTTGCGCTCATGAAAGCGAAAACAGTGAACATGACTGACATAATGAACAGTGATATACCACCAAAAAATCCAGTCTTACGCAACAGGACATTACTGCAAAAGAGATATACAGCTACCCCACAGAGAAAAAGAATGAAAGAAACAACTCCAAGACGTGCCCATACATCATATCTCACGTCTTTAGCAATCACTCTATGAGCAGAACTGAAAAATGTCTCAGGATCCGGAGTAACACTTATTTTCTTACCACGAAGTTCAGCACGATTTGAATCCTCTATCTTTGATTCGAAATAGTTGAGATTGTTCTTGATTTCCTTATTTGATGGATCAAGACGGTTTGCTCGTAAATAATAAAGCATTGCATTGCCATAATCGCCTGACAGAGCATATGAGTTGGCAAGATTATAATACAATGCCGGAGATGCGCCATCGATCTCGACTATAGAAAGATATGCATCTGCAGCCTGAGCATAGTCACCGTTTTCGTAAAGTCTGTCTGCCATATCAGTAGATGCAGGTCTGGCAGCCGTCACACCGACAGAAAGAATAATGCTGAGTAGAAAAGAATAAATCAATTTTGGCGACATATTATTTCCTTAATTTTACGTAATGGAGAAAGAACTGTTATTTCTTAAGAGCTGAGGATTCAAGATCGTTGATTATATCTGCGCCACGCTCGTAGATCACCTTGAGTTCATCATTACCGGAACCAGGTGCATATTTAGCAAATTCACAGTCATCAAGAACCGCCACAAATCTATTGACGATATTATCGGAGGCTCCTGCTTCCGTCAGACGCTGAGCCACGTTCTGACGGTTAAGTTCAGATGTAGGAATATTGAGCTTTGCACCTACATACCCCCACAACGCAACAAGCATTTCATCATAGAAACGTTCTCTGTCGGAAGCTTTCATGCATGCAGCAGCTTTCTTAAGACGACGAGCAGCAACCTTGCCTGCCTTGCGCATGCGTGTACCTACAATATCGGCTGCACTCTTGAGATGTCGACGATACACAATTACAATAACCAAAAGAGCTATTGACGGAATAAGATACCATAGCCAAAAACCGAATTTATAAACATACGGTGTGTCTACCTTTTGTAATTTGCCGACAGGCATCAATGAATCCGTAAATTTAAGTCTGTTCTTCGTCTGGGACTTCTCTGAAAGTGCACCCTTATCTACTTCTACTGTATACCCCTTTGCAACAGACCTCTCATATTTTCCAGTCGAGGGATCAAAATATACAAGAGAAACCTCCGGAATCTGATATTGACCGAGTTCGAGAGGTGTGAATGAATAGTCAAACTTCACACTACCGCTTACAGTCATACCCTTTGCTGCTGCATCGACTTCCGCAGTCGGGGTGAAGACTTCAAGCTGTTTTGGATATAAATTATTAAGATCCGGGAGCTTGACATATTTAAGATTTCCGCTGCCCTTAACTTCATACACTATAGAAGCAGGCTGATTTGTCTTTAAAGACGCTGAAGGAAGAGATGAAGTCAAACTGAACTTACCTACCCCACCCGAAAAGTCGGCGGGTTGCGGCGACGGAAGGGACTTCACGTCAATAACGAGATCATTGGGAGTTACATTCAATTGAATCGGGCGACGCACGGTAAGCATCCTGAAATAAGGATCATCATAATATTCCTGCTCATCAGTGCTTACAGTATATGTATTGCCTTTTATTGTAAGCTTACCGGTCATCTGCGGGAAGATAATATATCTTGCAATAATCGCGGTAGCATATTCCTGCCCGTTATAAGTCTCGTAATGAAGAGACCGGGAAGTTTCATCAGATTCCTCCACAACAAATCCGTCGAATTTAGGCGCTTCGGTAGCTCCAATAAACTTTATCGGGGCATAAGAAGAATAAAGCTTTACGGTATATACCAAAGCTTCCTGTTCATAAGCAGTAGACTTTGAAACCGAAGCTTTCAGGAACAATTTATCATTACCCTTACCAATAAATTTCGGTCCCTGATTACTGTCATCCTGATCCGGTACATAAGCACCTTGTTGAGAAGATTGCTGTTGTTGACGTTGCTGCTGACGTTGCTGAAGTTTTGACAGACTCCCAGTTCCTGACTTAACAATAGAATAAGAGACCTTATTGCTTCTCACATCCCCGACCTGCAGTGGTCCTATTGAATATGTACCCTCCTTAGACGCAGTGCATGTAGCCACATATGTCAACGATTGAGATCGAGTCACCTTACCGTTGATGCTTGACATGGAAGAGGACTGGCTGCTAAGTGTAAAATATTTCACTAAAGCACCAGGGACCTCCGGAGCCGATGGCTCGGCATCGATATTATCAAGTTTGAGGTAGACATAGAACTGCTCACCGACCTCTATATCATCTCCTCCCGACTGTGTGGCAACAGTCAATTGAAATTTAGCCGCCGCCGCTGCCGAAAGAGAGATGAGCACAAACAAAAGCGCTATTAATATTTTTCTAAATCGGGTCATACAATCAATATGGGTAATATTACAAATCAATGGAATGTGAAGACATTACGGGGATAAGCCTTACCAACGCTTAGTGTTTTTGGCTCGTCCGGCAGCTTCCTGGCCGTTGTTTGACTTATTGACACGTGCTCTGGTCTGATTCTCCTTATTTTCCATAGCCTTCAGAATCTGTTCGGCTGCCTGCGGATTCAACTCAGGCTGTTGTTGTTGCTGATCCTGTTGTTGATCCTTATTCTGATCTTGATTTTGATCCTGATTTTGATCCTGATTCTGATCTTTATCCTGATCTTTATCTTTGTCCTTATCCTGATCCTTATTCTGATCTTGGTTCTGGTCTTGATTCTGCTGAAGCTTCTTCTGAGCTATGCGAAGATTGCGCCGTGTCTTTTCATCTTCCGGACGAATTCTGAGTGATTCTTTATACATCCTGACAGCCTGAGCGTAATCTTCTGAATTAAAAGCAATATTTCCAAGATTAAAAATTGCATCAGCAGCAAGATCGGGCTTTTCCTTGAAAACCTGAGCAACTGCCTCCATAGCTTCCGCACCTGCTTTCACCAATTGCTGTTTAAGGGAATCGGACTGGGCTGCATTCGCCCTTCTTATATAAGTCAGTCCAAGATTATATAACGCTTCTTTTGACTCTGGCTCCAACTTCAATGCCTGCTGATATTTTTCTCCAGCCTCAAGAAAATGTCCATCTTTAAATAGCTCGTTACCCTGGGTGACAAGCCTACGTTCCTTCCTGTTGGTTGTAGCAGAAGCATCAAATGCACATGCAGCGGAGAGAGCAAACAACACAACTACAGCCGTCTCTTTCTTGAAGAAGGTAATCTTATCGAGCCATCTTATCTTCCTGTCGAGAATAAAGACATCAATAAGAAGAAGAACGAGCGCAATCCACCCAAATATCGTGAACAGCTCATCATGAATAGCATAAGCGTTGGTCTCAAGCGCAGATTTCTTCACGGTATCCATCTGTTTTTCAAGTTCATTCAGAGCGTCAGGATTAGATGCATTCACATAAATTCCATCTCCTGCACCAGCAATTCGAGCGGCTAAATTTTCATCAAGAGCAGTCTCAACAGGCATACCGGTTTCGGGATTGATCATAGGCCCGGAAGGCGTGGGAATTCGCACGGGCGAAGGGGAACCGACACCAACAACATTAAGCTGAATATGATTTTTCTTAGCCTGCTTAGCAGCTTCCACCGCTCCAGCCTCATCATCAAGTTCCTCAGCATCTGTGATGAGGACAATGGACTTACCAATATTATCGTCAGCGCTGAAAGATTTCACAGCCCTATCGATAGCAGCCCCGATATTTGTACCCTGATTTTCATACTGAGTGGGATCTATAGAATTAAGGAACAGTTTCGCTGAAACATAGTCACTCGTAACAGGAATCAAAGTATAAGCATCGTTAGCGTAAACAATGAGCCCAACGCGATCATTATCAAGCCGATTTATAAGCTTTTCAAGCACAAGCTTTGCAGCCCTCATTCTTGAAGTACCCGAATTGTCGGAAGTAGAAGAAGCCAACATAGAGTTAGACACATCGACAGCGATCACTACCTCAATGCCTTCCTTTTCAGATTTTGTGGAATGCACCCCTCCCCACGGACGACAAAGCGCCAAAGCAAGGAATGCCAGAGCCAATACTTCCAGGGCAATTTTCAACGGGGGTTTATATTTAGACACCTCCGGCATCAGATTTTCCAATGATTCCGGATTTCCGAATCTTGCAAGCTTCTTTTTCCGCGCATAACGCGCAAGGACATACAGCAATCCCACTATAGGGACCGCCAATAAAAGAACGAGTAAAGATGGATATGCAAACGTAAACATTACGGTATTCTTCTAATAATTGTGTAACGAAGCAAAAGTGACAGAACGAGTGAAGCAAACGCAAGCCATAGCCAAGGCATAAACTCTTCCTGTGTAAGAGTGACTGAATTGACATCTATGCTTGACTTCTCAAGAGAATCAATCTCATCAAAAACCTGCTTGAGCACCCGCTCGTCTTTAGCACGAAAATACTTGCCTCCCGTGAGCTTCGCCATGTTCTTAAGCAAGGGTTCATCAATCTTGGTCTCCAGAGTTGTGGTAGAAAATCCATAAGGGTCGGCAATCTGCATTTTGCCATTCGTGCCTACACCGATAGTATATATCTTTATTCCCTTTTGCTTTGCTATCTGAGCAGCGGTGACAGGGGGAACATCACCGGCATTATTGCTGCCATCTGTAAGGAGAATAATGCTTTTAGACTTTGCCTTACCCTGAGAGATACGATTTATCGCACTCGTAAGGCCATCTCCGATTGCAGTTCCGTCATTGAGATCGCCCATATCGATGTTTGCAATGGCATTGACAAGAGCTGCACGATCATTTGTCAGCGGCATAAGAGACAACGACTCACCGGCAAATACCACAAGACCCATGTTGTCGTTGCTTCTTGAATTGACAAAAGATGTCGCAACATCCTTGGCAGCAATAAAACGATTGGGATGGAAGTCGGTAGCAGACATAGAACCGGATATATCCATCGCAATAATAATATCTGTACCAAGAACACGTGAATTTTTGAGATTGTCGTGCGACTGAGGACGTGCAAGAGCTATGATAATGGCAGCGATACAGACCATTCGAAGAGCAAAACAGAAATGAATAACCCAAACTTTCCATGAGTTACCAAATTTAAGGAATGGCTGCAAAGAGGAGATCCCTATGGATGGATTGGCGTTGCGATGCTTCACGACATACCACGCTACGAGGGGAATCAGAATCAAAAGCAACCATAGCATTCCTGGATGAAGGAATTTCATCGCTCACCTCCTTTCTCACTCTTGGCGTCAGAATCTAATTCCGGCATATCTGAATTTCCAGACTCCGAAGCAACAGGTTCTCTCTCCACTGTCTCGTTTACGAAATTCACAGCATTATCAAATGCCTCCACATTGTCAGCAGGTAGAGGACGAACCTTGGCAAACTTAACAAAATCAGCTACGTCAAGAATCTTACGGACATAACCTCGTTTTTCCTTGACATCAGATTGCTCTGCAAGTGTCTGCATAATCTGACGGGATGTCATCTCCATAGCGTTGATACCGAATCTCTGAGCAAGATAGTCGCGAAGGATATCGGTAAGATCAGTAAAGTATTCTTTCTCCATACCGTTTTCCCACAAGTTCTTAGCCTTAAGACGTTCAAGGCGTTCAAGAGCAATGGTCCACGGTTTCGGCTGCGGTTTTTCGGGAAGAGGAATAAATTTACCTGTCTTCCTGTATCTCATACCGAAGTAAATGGCGCATGCCACAACGACGATCATCAACAGCCACAACCACCATAGATCGTAGAGCCAATCAGGCATCCAATCCCAGAAAGAGCGATCAGACGGGTCTGATATATCCTTATAGTCCGAGATTGCATCATTCTCCCCCACCTTAACAGGCACAACAGTCAGTTCGACCTGATTTGATGCAACAGAATCGGAAGCTGAGAGATACACGAAAGGAGGGAGACGGTAGAAACCCGAGTCAAATACCTGCACAGGAACAACGAAACGTTCTGTGATTCTTGAACCTTCACGCTTCACTGTATCCATTATTGGCACACCAAGCTCAATTGTATCACCAAGCAGTGTGACATAACCAGCCGGTCCCATTCTGTTGAAAATAGGGAATACACCCTGGCGATCTGCATCCCGCTCCACGAAAAGCCTCAATGTATCCACGCGTCCCATAAGGATTGAAGCAGAATCGAGGGACGCAGTCACATTTACTGCTGCAAATGACGAGCAAAACGACGTCATTGCAACTATAAAGATAGTCAAATATTTACGAAATGACTGAATCATAAGATCAATATCTAAAAATCAACCGCGACGGCGGAATAAGCCGATCAACGCCTTCACATAGTCTTCATCTGTAGCTACGGAGACAGAATCTACTCCACAACGAGCTGTAGTGGAAGAAAAATTCTGTTGTCTTTCATACCAAGCCTTATCATAAGCCTTACGTACACTTTTAGAAGAAGTGTCGAGCCAAATATCCCGTCCTGTCTCAAGATCTTTAAATCTAACGAGACCTACATCCGGCATTTTTGCATCACGCTTATCATAGACCTGAATGGCTGCTACGTCATGCTTGTGATTGGCGATAGATAGAGACTTGAAATAATCATGGGAGTCAATGAAGTCGCTGAGAAGAAACGCCGAACATCGTTTTTTAAGTGCATTGGTCATAAAAACGAGCGGAGCATTAAGATCAGTTGCCCGGTGTTCAGGTTTAAAGTCAATGATCTCTCTTATAATAAAGAGAATATGTTTACGACCTTTCTGTGGCGGGATAAACTTTTCAACCTTGTCGCTGAAAAAAATCACACCGACCTTGTCATTGTTCTGAATCGAAGAGAATGCCAATGTAGCAGCAATCTCGGCTATGAACTCACGTTTCACCTGACCTACCGCACCGAAATCACGGCTTCCACTCACATCAACAAGAAGCATGACAGTCAGCTCACGTTCCTCCTCGTAGACTTTGACATACGGCTTATTATGTCGGGCAGTCACATTCCAATCTATATCACGCACATCATCGCCAGGCTGATATTCCCTCACCTCGGAAAACATCATGCCTCTACCTTTAAAAGCGGTGTGGTATTCTCCGGCAAAGATATTGTTGGAGAGTCCGCGGGACTTTATCTCTATTTTGCGTACTTTCTTGAGAAGTTCCTTTGAATCCACTTATTTCAAAGATGATTGATAAATTACTAATGATAAATTAAATGTCAATCCATTCACCATGTAAAGGATCCTGCATCATCAGGGCACCTGCACCTTATCAAGAATGCTTGAAATAATCTCGTCGGCAGAAATATTGTTTGCTTCAGCCTCATAAGTCAGTCCGATACGATGACGCATGACGTCGTGGCATACGGCACGCACATCCTCTGGAATGACATATCCCCTGCCCTGAAGGAAAGCATATGCACGAGAAGCCAAGGCAAGAGAAATAGAAGCACGAGGCGAAGCTCCATATGCGATTATTCCGTCAAGATCCTTGAGCCCAGCAGCCTCCGGATTTCGAGTGGCAAAGACTATATCAACGATATAATTCTCAATTTTCTCATCTATGTAGATCTCACGCACGAGTTTCTGGATTTCAAGCACATCCTGAGTAGATACCATAGCCCTAACATCGTCAAGCACACCACGAATATTCTGGCGAATGATCAGCTTTTCTTCCTGCTTGGTTGGATAACCAATGATAACCTTGAGCAGGAAACGGTCAGTCTGAGCCTCCGGAAGAGGATAAGTGCCTTCCTGTTCGATTGGATTCTGAGTCGCCATTACAAGGAACGGACGGTCAAGAGGAAAAGTCTGTTCACCAATTGTCACCTGACGCTCCTGCATTGCTTCAAGAAGAGCACTCTGGACTTTTGCAGGGGCACGGTTGATTTCGTCGGCAAGAACGAAATTTGCAAAAATAGGACCCTTCTTAACTTCAAACTGTTCTTTCTTGACGCTGTAGATCAGCGTTCCGATAACGTCAGCAGGAAGAAGATCAGGAGTAAACTGAATACGTGAATATTTTGCATCCACAATATTTGCAAGGGTCTTTATTGCAAGAGTCTTTGCCAGACCCGGCACACCTTCAAGCAAAACGTGCCCGTTGCAAAGGAGTGCAATCAACAGGGAATCAACAAGATGCTTCTGTCCTACGATACGCTGGTCCATACCATTGCGTATCATACTGAGAAAATTGCTGTGGGCTGCGATGCGATCATTTAGTTCGCGAATATTAACTGTCTGTTCCATAGGGGCTTCAGTGGTTTTCAGTATAAAATTTATTATTGAAATCCGGATTATTGTGACGCTCCGGAAATAATGATTAATAAATCGGTTGCAAATTTAACACTTTAGTTTTGTAATAGGAGCAAAATTACTGTTAAATAATACAAATTCAAGTTGAGATGAGTTAACAAGCCGGGACGCACACAGAGCGCGTCCCAAGAATATTATCAAAAATCAAGTGAATCCGTGCTGCAATCATTCAGGATTAGGACTAAAAGCATTCCAGCCCTGAGCCTTCAGAGGAAATTCCTGACCGTCCCGGGTAATCATCGCACAACCGAGTTCGGGAGCAGTAATATAACCAATCATCCTTACACCTTTAATATTTTCAATGCGGTCATGCTCAGTAAGTGGTACGGTGAACAGAAGTTCGTAGTCTTCGCCTCCATTCATGGCAGCCGTGACAAGATTCATGTTTAATTCTTCCGCCATAAGAGCTGTCTGATAGTCTATAGGAATCTTATCCTCATAAACCCGGCAACCGGTATTTGATTTCGTACAAATATGCAAAAGTTCAGAAGACAATCCGTCGCTCACATCCATCATAGAGGTAGGTTCAATACCCTCTTTACGGAGCGCTTCAATAATATCTCTCCGTGCTTCAGGTTTAAGCTGACGCTCAAGAATATATTCCTTCCCTGAAAAATCCGGTTGAAAATCCTTGCCTGCAGACGCACTGACACGGTTTTCTCTCTCAAGAAGCTGCAAACCCATGAAAGCAGCCCCTAAATCACCGGAGACACAAATCAGGTCGGTAGGCTTGGCACCGTCACGACGGATCGCCTTACCTTTCTCGCACTCTCCTATGCAAGTGATGCTGATTACGAGACCCGTCACAGAAGCGGAAGTATCACCCCCGACAAGATCCACTCCATACATATCGCATGCAGTACGGATCCCATCGTAAAGAGCGTCTATGTGCTCTACAGTAAATCTACTTGAAACTCCAAGAGATACAGTGATCTGACGAGGTGTGCCTCCCATTGCATATATATCACTGAAATTCACAATAGCTGACTTATATCCGAGATGTTTCAATGGAACATATCTGAGATCAAAATGTATTCCTTCGAGAAGAAGGTCGGTAGTCACAAGCACATCTTTTTCTGCGAAATTGAGAATGGCAGCGTCATCGCCGACTCCGTAAACGGAAGACTCGTTTCTCAACGGGAAATTCTTTGTAATACGGTCAATAAGACCAAACTCACCTAAATCTGATATCTCTGCCATAACAGTTATTCAATGATCAATTATTAACGATCAAAGATAAGTATTTTGATTTGTGATCATTTTTGACTTATAATCAATTTTTAATGATCAGATTTTTAATAAAAAATTACCACAATCACAGTCGACGGAGCATTTCTGTGATAAGCTTCACCATTACCGGAGAAGCTTTTTCTGCCGCCTGCTGAACTTCCTCATGGGTCGGAACATAGTCTATGTCCTTTCCACCAAGATCAGTGATGACAGAAAGACCAAATACGTCCATACCGGCATGATTTGCCACAATCACCTCAGGGACTGTCGACATTCCTACAGCATCACCACCGATGATGCGGAAATATTCATACTCGGCAGGGGTCTCAAAAGTTGGTCCTGTGGTGCCGACATACACACCGTGCATAAGCCGAAGACCTTCTGCATCTGCAATCTCATCGGCATACTTAACGAGATGTTTCTTATAAGCCTCGGTCATAGCCGGGAAACGGGTGCCGAGCTCCTCAAAGTTTTTGCCTCGCAGCGGATTTTCGGGGAAAAGATTGATATGGTCTGTAATGACCATAACGTCACCTACACGAAATTCCTTATTCATACCGCCTGCAGCATTGCTGACAAAAAGAGTCTTCACTCCAAGATCCTTCATGACACGGACAGGAAAGGTGACCTGCTTCATGTCATAACCTTCATAATAATGGAACCGACCTTTCATCGCCATTATATATTTTCCTCCGAGATTACCAAAAATAAGTTTTCCAGCATGTCCGGCAACTGTAGAGACCGGGAAATTAGGAATGTCCTTATAGTCAATCTCCGCTTTTACCTCCATGTTGTCAGCGAGATTTCCAAGACCTGAACCAAGTATGACAGCCACTTCGGGCAATTCAGAAACTTTTGTACGAATAAAAGAAGAGGTTTCTTTGATTTTTTCCAACATTGTTTTTTCCATCGTAATTAATTTTTGAGGTTCGATCCGTTCCGAGAGATCCGGGGATAGCCTATCCAAAGCATATATCAGTTTCCGAAAATTTTCTCAAATAACAGCAGCTGAAGATGTCGGCATACCGGAATCTATGCATTATAAGATTAACATACACCAAAGGGAG
Source organism: Muribaculaceae bacterium (assembly GCA_029062005.1). Classification (GTDB taxonomy): domain Bacteria; phylum Bacteroidota; class Bacteroidia; order Bacteroidales; family Muribaculaceae; genus Lepagella. Next base: position 11,628 of record JAIDQZ010000034.1, read on the forward strand.
ATTGTTTACCGTGCAATAGCCTGAAGCAGGTCAGGAACAAAGTCATAGCCGAAATTTGTCTCAAGCATCTTCACCCCGATCGGGATGTAGAATATGTGTGACATCAATTCATGAGGAAAATATGGATTATGGCTTATACGCATAGCATCCTTCTCCGTAGTAATTATATACTTACGGGTTCCTGACGCAGCATTGAACTTAGTCAGTATCTCATTTAGGTCAGACTTCTTGAAATCGTGATGATCCGGAAAATGAAGCACCCGCTTCTTAAAAGGATACTGCCTGAAATGATTGACAAAAGGGCGCGGATTGGCAATACCGGTCAAAAGCAATACTGTATCATCCGCGGTTATTTCGTCGATAAGCACACGCTTCGTGCATTCATCAGGGAATACAGGTATGAGACCACCGTAATCAAATGCAGAAAAATAAAGCTTTTGATAAGGCATGAGATTCAGATGCTTTGAGACGATGCGCATATCAAGTGCGGATACGGAGGAAGGACACTTAGTAGTGATCACCATATCAGCCCTGTCTATAGCACGTGCACTCTCGCGGAGTCTACCCAACGGCAGAATATTGTCAGCATATACAGGTCGAGAATAATCCATCAACATGATGTTGACTTTAGGCTTGATATATCGATGCTGAAAAGAATCATCAAGCACTATGAGGTCAAGATCAGGAAACTGCTTTATAAGCTCTTTCACACCTTTTACACGGCTCTCACAGACAGCTACCTTGACTGTTCCACCAAATTTCTCATAAATCTGCAACGGCTCGTCGCCAATACTGTCAGGGGTACTTTTGGCGGAAGCAATCAAAAAACCTCTGGTTTTTCGTTTATATCCACGGCTTAAAACCGCAATATTTCTTCTATATCTCAGACATTCGAGAATATACTCCACGTGGGGAGTTTTTCCTGTACCTCCCACCGTAATATTCCCGACACCTACAACCGGCACACCGAATGAAACCTCCTTAAAGATTCCCCAGTCAAAGAACTTATTTCGCACGTAGACACCGAAGCCATAAAGCCATGACAACGGGGTCAATACATACTTGAGATATTTTTCAAGCTTGGTCATAGATGTTTACGGTATTAATACTGAAAGGGAGAAAGATGAATTCTCAATTAAACCTCACAGCGACAGGAGTCATCAAAGCCTGCCAAGGCGAACGACGCAAAATACGGGCAGCCTCATATACGAGCATCGACTCAGGATTCTCTCCTGCAATCCTTGAAATCTCCTGATTAAGTTGGTCAAGACCTTGCGAACGGAGAATGTCCCACACATCCGGCTTATATTTTGGATATACAGCCACGCCATACTTATCAGCCTTCAGTCCTGCTTTAGAAACCGCATAAGCTACAGCGTCATCGAGAGAGCCAAGTTCGTCGACAAGACCTAATGACTTAGCCTGAGATGCATCATAAACTCTACCCTCTGCTATCTGACGCACACGCTGCTCCTTCATCTTCCTTCCTTTCGACACACGCCTCACAAAACGAGAGTATCCATCATTTATATAATCCTGCAGAACTTCAAGCTGCCGAGAATCAGGATCCTGAAAAAGAGAAATATTTTTACCGGGATTTGTAGAGACTGTCTGTGGAGTGATTCCAAGTTTTTTAACCAATCCTTCTGCCGAAGGGAACAATCCGTAGATACCTATTGATCCTGTGATAGTGAGGGGATCCGCATAGATCTTATCAGCAGTACATGATATCCAGTATCCGCCGGATGCGGCATAATCACCCATCGACACTACGAAAGGCTTGCCCTTTGACTTGAAATAGTCAAGTGCCTCGCCAATCTGCTCGCTTCCGAAAACAGAACCACCCGGAGAATTGACACGAAGCACAAGCGCCTTCACATCATCATCATCGGCAAGTTCTGTAATCTGAGGCACGAGCCTGTAGCAATCAATTCCACTTTTGGAATATTCCCTGATCTCACCGGTGGCATACAGCACAGCCACCTTATTTTTATTTCCATATTCCTTTCCCCAGTTCGTATTCTCAGCGAGAACCTCCGGGGTGTAATATTTGACGTCCTTCCCTTCCTTCCCTACCATTCTTCCGACAATGTCATCCATCTGGCGCTCATAAACAAGACGATCTACGAATCCTTGTTTAAGCACCTCGGACGATGGCTTAAACATTATAAACTCATCAGCAGCTTTATTCATTGAGTTTGCATCCAACGACTTTCTGCCATCAGCTACAGACTTGCCGATATAGGACCACATATTACCATAGAGGGTATCAAGCTGCGCACGGGCAGGAGCACTCATGCTATTTGAAATATAAGGTTCGGCAGCTGATTTGAAAGTACCGACTTTCACAAGAGTCATTTTTACTCCTATTTTGTCAAGAAAATCCTTAAAAAACAAAGTCGTACCGCCTAATCCGGAAATATCGATCACACCGCCCGGATTCAGAAAAAGGCTATCCGCCTGCGACGCCACAAAATAATCACCCATGGTCATTGCGTCTGCATAAGCATATACTTTTTTCCCAGCCTTTTTGAAATCAGCCACCGCCATACGCACAGCATTTAGAGTAGCAGGAGACGCCAGAGGATGACCGCACTTGATATACATGGCATCGATATCGTTTGATTCCTTCGCCTCACGAATGCCGTTGACTAAAATATTAAGTGCTGTAGGGGTATCTTTCGAATCACCGATTGCAAGCGACATAAAGTCGAATTGACCAGGTTCCGGAGTTTCCACGATCGTACCTGAAAGATCAAGCACAACAACTGACTTTGAGCTGACTTTAGTGGAATAAGACTCGTCATCACCTCCTATACGGGCAATGATTCCTATAACTACGAAAAAAGCGACCACGCAGAAAAGCACCATAGCTATCCAAGCGCCGACGAATGAGGACAATAGATTTAGGAAAAATTTCTTTAACATAATTAATTCAATGCACAAAGCATTATAGGGATATGGAATTTAGAATCTATAAAATATAATGTTTTGAAACGATCATAGAGATGCTATCACTGATTTTATCTCTTCCGCAAGAGCTTCTGCCTTCTCCATCGTCTCAGCTTCACTGTAGATTCTGATAATAGGCTCGGTATTTGACTTACGAAGATGTACCCAAGATTCAGGGAAATCAATCTTCACTCCATCGATATCAGTGATCTCACATCCACTGAACTTATCCTTTACCGCACTAAGAATGGCATCAACGTCAATATCAGGTGTAAGCTGAATCTTGTTTTTAGCTATCTGATACTGTGGATAAGTCATTTTAAGTTCGGATACTTTCTTGCCTGAGCGCGCCAGAAGTGTAAGGAACATTGCCACTCCCACAAGCGCATCTCTGCCGTAATGGAGTGCGGGATATATAACACCACCATTACCTTCACCTCCGATGACAGCATCTGTAGCCTTCATTTTGGCTACAACGTTGACTTCACCTACTGCTGCTGCATTATATTCGCAACCATGACGGCGAGTCACATCGCGAAGAGCACGGGAGCTGCTTAAATTGGAAACCGTAGAGCCGGGAGTATGCGACAGGATATAATCAGCCACTGCCACAAGCGTATACTCTTCCACAAACATCTCACCATTTTCCATCACAATTGCAAGTCGATCTACATCGGGATCCACGACAAAACCAACATCAGCCTTGCCGCTCTTCATAAGATCTGCAATCTGAGTAAGATTTTCTGGCACCGGCTCGGGAGTATGGGCAAATTTTCCATTAGCCTCACAATTCAATTCTATCACGTTTTTCACGCCAAGCGATTTCAGCAGCTTAGGAATTATGATTCCACCTACGGAATTCACAGCATCAACTGCGACAGTAAAGTCAGCCTGAGCTATCGCATGCAAATCAACAAGATCTAACCGTCTAACCATTTCAATATGACGGTCGCCCCATGTATTATTGACATATTCAGAACCCAAGTCCATGACATCGGCAAACGTAAAATCCTCTTCTTCAGCGATTCTGATAACTTCTTTGCCAGCATCATCGGAAAGGAACTCTCCGTTTCTGTCAAGAAGCTTAAGGGCATTCCACTGAATAGGATTATGACTTGCCGTAATTATCACACCACCGTCGGCACCCTCTCCAGTGACGGCAAGTTCAGTAGTTGGTGTTGTGGCAAGTCCGATATTTATTACATCGAAACCCATCGCCATCAGAGTGCCTACGACAAGATGCGACACCATTGATCCGGATATACGGGCATCTCTGCCGACAACTATCTTGCCGGCGGATCCGCCATTGGTTTCCTTTATATACCGCGCATACGCAGCCGTAAACTTAACTATATCGACACCTCCAAGACCTTCACCGCTCCTACCGCCGATAGTGCCGCGGATACCTGAGATAGACTTAATAAGACTCATTTAAACTTATGATGAATTTGTATTATTAACTATAGAAGCTATTAACTTATTCCGAATTCAAAAATTGACAAGAAGCGTCAAACCCGAAAACCTGCATCGATATTCCCATCAATACTCCGCCTTGAAGTAGCGGACATTGACAAGATACGGAATACAAGTTGTATTTTCCGACTGGAAGCCATAATAAGACTTTAGAAGGATGTTTACCTCTGAATTGTAGCCAAGATAGCTCACCGGCAACTGAATGCCGGAGCCAAAATCATTAGACACATTAACCCTATAATTATTGAACAGGAAATAAGTATTGCCAATCGTATTCAACAGATCGTCCTGATTACTTGCCTCCGGCTCCACATCAAGAGTGTCACTCTTATACATTGTATCAATGTTATAGCGGGTAAACGTGAAATATACCTGATCCCCTGTCTCAGGAATGTCGCGCTCCCCTCTTCTGTCACACTTCACAACCTGCATGTAAACATATCCGTCATCGTCCATCCTATAAAAAGGGGCATCCGACCCTTCTTCAAACACACTGTCGGAAGGAATTACATTGCAAACCGTTTGCTGGGCAAGAAACCAATTGCTCACCTTCTGTTCATTCTTCAGAAGATCCGAATAACTTTGAGTCTTGCTGCACGATGATAATGCAAATACCATCAGAAGCATTATAGCGAAAGTGTCTCTAACTTTAAAATTCATATACAATATGGGTTAAATATTTTGGAAATAATATTGTTGATATTTTTATGATCGGATATCGAAGAAGTCAAGTTTTTCAGTTCTGCCTTTCAGATAATGAGAATATTCCGGAAAAGAATTCACAAGGGTTTTACGGCAATCTTCAAGAGATCCATGATACTCAGCACCTGCAGCCATGACATGTCCACCTCCACCGAATAGTTCCTTGCACATCAAATTTACAGGGAAATCCATAACACTTCTGGCTGACACCTTAATACAGTCTGAATCCTCACGCAGAAAAAAGCTGAATGTGATTCCCCTGATCTCCGTAGGACGGTTGACAAGTCCTTCCGTATCTCCCTTTTCATAATGAAAACGTTCGCATTCAGCCTGATCCAGGCAAATGACGGAGGCATGATACTCAGGGAAAATCTCAATTTTTTGAGACAGGGCATAAGCCTCAAGCATCATCGATCCGAAACTTTTCTCCATTAAAGCAAGACGCACGATACGATTCTTATCACATCCTTTTTCAAGAAGCCGCTGAAGAATCTCATAAATATCGGGGCTCTTGCAATTGACAGTGAAGTTCTTTGTATCCGTAATCATGCCCGTCAGGATACATGTAGCGGCATCCTCGCTCATTTCCGTATACAGTCCAAGATCAGCCAAGATACGGAAAGAGAGCTCGCATGTGCTTGACATGTCAGGGAAGGAGAAAGTGAGATCAGCAAACTGAGACGGCTCGACATGATGATCTATCAGAACCTTAGGACATTCGCTCATATCAAGCAACGACTGCATTCTGTCAAGTCTTGAAGGCTGATTGAAGTCGCAACAGATCACAAGATCTGCATCACGGAACAATTTCTCACAGTATTCTTCATGACGCGTAAATACTGCCATTCTGTCAAATCCCGGAAGAAAGGAAAGTGAACGCGGAGCATTGTCAGGAATCACGACAGCCACTGATTTGCCTATTCCCTCCAACACATGCATCCATCCAAGAGTGCTTCCAACAGCATCTCCGTCGGGACGCACATGACATGTGAGCACAACGGATGAAACTCCGTCCAGAAGTTTCTCAAGCTTATCGACCTTCCGTGTATCTAAAACTTTATTCATTAATATACAATAATTTGACACAAGCCTATCGACTTAATAAAAGCCATATATCAGACCTATGACCAGGAAAATATTCTTAATTGAATTATTTCAAAAGGCAAAGATAGCAAATTTTACCGAATTTTTTGTAATTTTGCAGTATAAATCTTCATCCCGAAAGGTGGGAATAATCAAAATACTTAAAGTGTATGCATTCAAGAGAGGAAAAGATGGAGGCATTCGGCAGACTGCTGGACGTGCTTGACACACTCAGGGAAAAATGTCCATGGGACAGGAAACAGACCAATGAATCGCTCCGCCCTAATACAATTGAAGAAGTATATGAGCTTTGTGATGCCTTGATAAGTGAAGATGTCACCAATATTAAAAAAGAATTGGGCGACGTATTGCTTCACGTGGCATTCTACAGCAAGATAGCTGATGAAAAAGAGGAATTTGACATTGCCGATGTGTGCAACAGCCTTACTGATAAACTGATATTCCGTCATCCGCATATATACGGCAACGTAGAAGCCTCGACAGCCGACGCAGTAGCCGACAACTGGGAGCAGATAAAACTAAAGGAGAAGGATGGTAACAAGACAGTGCTGTCGGGAGTGCCGGGAGCACTTCCAGCCTTGATAAAGGCTTACCGAATACAAGAAAAGGCAGCGCATGTTGGTTTTGATTGGGACACGCCATCTCAGGTATGGGATAAAGTGAAGGAAGAGACTGCTGAAGTAGAAGATGAAATAAATGCCGGCAACCAAGAAGGCATCGAGAAAGAATTCGGCGACTTGTTTTTCTCAGTTGTCAATGCCGCAAGACTCTATGGAGTGGTGCCGGAAAATGCTCTTGAACTTACCAACAGAAAATTCATCCGACGTTTCAACTATCTGGAAGCTAAGGCTAAGGAATCAGGGCGGAACCTCAAGGACATGACACTTGCCGAGATGGACGAGATATGGAACGAGGCAAAACAGCTTGAAGATAACAATTAACGATCAACGGAACTGTAACAGGTATATGATCCTTTGTATCACCGAGAAACCAAGTGTAGGAGCAGATATCGCTAAGATATTAGGCGCGGAAGTGAGGCGAGACGGATATTTCGAGGGAAATGACTATTGCGTCACCTGGACTTTCGGACATCTCTGCGAGCTGAAAGATCCGGCTGACTACACTCCTGACTGGAAAAGATGGTCGCTCTCAGCTCTTCCGATGATACCTGAACGATTCGGCATAAAGCTGAAAGATGACAAGGGTATCCAGCATCAGTTTGAAGTAATAGAACGACTTATAAAGAAATGTGATAAAGTAGTAAACTGCGGCGATGCCGGACAGGAAGGGGAACTTATACAAAGATGGGTGATGCAGAAAGCAGGATGTGACAAACCGGTGGAACGGCTTTGGATCTCATCACTTACCGATGAATCCATCAAAGAAGGATTCGAGCATCTGAGACCACAAAAAGAACTTGAGAGCCTTTATATAGCAGGACTTTGCCGAGCTATCGGAGACTGGATACTCGGTATAAATGCCACAAGACTCTACACACTGAAATATGCTGAGAGAAATGACAGCAGGAATAACGTGCTGTCTGTGGGCAGAGTGCAGACTCCTACCCTTGCGCTTGTGGTCAACAGGCAAAAAGAGATCGAATGCTTTGTGCCGACAACTACCTACGAACTGCGCACTCTCTACCGTGACGTGACTTTCACTTCCAACGTCAAGGCATTCAAGACTGAAGAGGATGGTCAAGAAAAGCTAAAAGATGCTGCCGAGTGTGAGTTTGAAGTGACTGAAGTGACCAAAAAAAAGGTAAAGGAAGCTCCTCCCCGCCTATTCGACCTCACAAGCCTTCAGGTAGAGGCCAATAAGAAATATGGATTGAGCGCGGATGAAACACTAAAAACCATCCAGTCGCTTTATGAGAAGAAACTCACGACATACCCACGTGTCGACACTACATATCTTACGGATGACGTATACCCGAAATGTGGACCAATCCTTAATGGACTCGGATATTATCAGGATGCCTTAAAACCGATACGGGGGAAAAAACTTAAAAAGAGCAACAAGGTATTTGACAACACAAAAGTTACAGATCACCATGCTATTATACCAACCGGAATGCCTGCCCAGATGCTGTCGAAACCGGAATGGCAGATATATGATCTTGTAGCTCGCCGCTTCATATCGGTCTTCTTTCCTGATTGCGTCTACGATCAGACTCAGATAAAGGGTAAGGCAGGAAAGATTGAGTTTAAAGCATCCGGAAAAAGAATTGCCGAAGCAGGGTGGAAGAGTGTTTATGACTGGAACAATAGTCAGGAAAAAACCATGACACCTCCCACGGCAAAAGATGATGCTGATGATGAAGGAAAGGATCAGGAAAAAACGTTACCGGAATTTGTAAAAGGAGAAAAGGGTCCTCATAAACCATTTCTCGGAAAGAAGACCACTACTCCACCAAGCTATTACACTGAAGGCACTCTTCTTAAGGCAATGGAGACTGCCGGAGCCTCGGTAGATGATGAAGAATTAAGAGAGGCATTGAAGGCTAACGGAATAGGGCGGCCGTCAACACGTGCAGCCATAATAGAGATTCTATACAAGAGGGCATATATAAGGAAACAGGGAAAATCTTTGAGGGCCACAGATGCCGGAATCGAGCTTATCGGTCTTATTAAGGAGGAGCTTCTGAAAAGTGCAAAACTGACAGGGATCTGGGAAGGAAGACTGCGCGGAATAGAAAGGGGTGAATACAGTGCTCCTGAGTTTATCTCTCAATTGAAAGGGATGATAAATGAAATCACCTTAGCAGTCCTCAGAGATCCTACCAACAGAAGGATAACCCAGGTGATAGAGACTCCAAAACAAAGCAAGACAAAGAAGAAAAAATTATCTTCCAATACAGAAAATCAATGAGCGTTACTATACAATATATAATAATTTGCTTAATCTTTGCAGTATGTTTGATATGGAGCGGTATCAGAATATACCGCTTCCTCAGACAAAAAAACTCAGGATGCTGCGGATGCAGCCTACAGGATGCCTGCGGAAAAAGCCAAAAACAAAATGGAAGTTCTTGCAATTGCCATCAGAAGAATTAGGACAAAATAAAACACTCGCTTTACAGGCGAGTGTTTTACACTTACTAATTTTTTATGTTTACTACTCGGCAGGAGTTAATACTGATTCTACCGTGTTTACGAGTCTTGGGCCTCTTAATTCACGTTCTATTATAGTGCCGTCAGGACCTATAAGAATAATCATTGGTATGCCGCTGAATCCATATAGCTTCATTGGAGTCTCGCCTGTATCGATAATCTGAGGCCACGGATATTTTAGCTTTTCAATAGCAGCCATTGTCCTATCGTGATTATCCCATGTCACCACACCTAAGATCATTAACCGATCGTCGTCTTTGTATTTCTCATAGAGTGGTCGGAGAGTCTCTTCAGCTTCTTCCTTGCAGGGACCGCACCATGATGCCCAGAAATCAAGAAGAACGTATTTCCCTTTACCAACGTAATCTGAAAGCTTCACATCTTTGCCGTCTACCGTTTTCGCATCGAAATCAATGAATGGTTTTCCTGGCATAGCATTGCGTAAAGTCGTATATCTTTTATTGTAATCATCTGTTTGTGACAGGCTTTTAAGATAAACAGGAATAGATTCATACATCTCATCCCATTCTTCAGGTGTAAGACCCCAAAAGCCACCATATTGCCTTACTGCATATTCCCCAATTCCATTTGGATTATCCGCAATAGCTTGTTTATAAAGCTGCAAACGCTTAGGGCGGAGCTTATAAAATAGATGACTGTAGATTTCCCCAAACTCCGGTTGTTCAAACCCATGGCTCCTAAGTTCATCGCCAAATTTATCTAATTCATCTTCCAGCTGTTGCTCTTCTGAAATTAATTCCAAAAACTTATTGGTGATATTGGAACCGGAGGAAGGGAAATGTCTCTCAAAATCGATCACAACCAATGAGTCAAGAATGCAATTGGCAAAATTTCTTCCACTTTCAATTCTGACATAAGCCGGGCGTTCGTAACTTCCCTTGAATTGAAAGTTACCGTTTGCCACTAATGTCGAGTCAATAGTGTTATGATTATCATAATCAGACATATAAAGCATCTTTCCATCCAAGCCATCAACCTGACCCTTCACTATATAGTCTATTTGTGAATTTGTATGATTTACTTGAATCTGAGATGAAGCCATACATGTGATAGTTCGTGAGGCGACACACGCCAATAATAGCAGTTTAACGATTTTCATATTTTTTATAATGTTGGTTTATAATTTTAGTTTTCTAACTTCAAGAAGAACCGGGTTATTATCATATTCTTCCCCATCTATTATGAATACAATGGATTCGCAACTTTCACAACTTCCAAATGTAAGAAGGAATGATGTATCGTCACTCTTTGTGACATCATCCACTATCAGGGTATCATTTTTTGGCCATATCTTATATATCTTCACAGAATTGCCATGACATAACACCAAAGCCATATTGTAGTTTTCTTCTATTTCTCCAGGGTAACTGATCAGCATGATTACTTGATCACCAATTTTTCTAAAAGATATTATTTCTACATAATCTTGACTCACCTTCTGATAAAAATCAAAGTAACCATATAATTCATAGTATTTTCGATTAATCTCTAAGGTCGACAGTTGGTCATTACTTGAAGAAAGTATATTATCTACTGAAAAAGATTTTGTCTCAAGGTCATAGCTTACAGCAGAATTTGAGCCGCCGAGAGAAGCAACAATCTTCTCATCTATTTTGAGAAAATGCACAATATTTTCTAAACTATTAGCTAAGTCCTTGTCAAAGTAATCTTGCAATACAGTCCCATCCAAGGAAATAATTTTATAAGTTTTATCTTCTGGCGTTAAAGCAATAAACAAATTGTTATCAATACTTTTGAATTTATTTGCATAAAAGGGTAATGGATGCCGTCCGCAAAACTCCATAGAGGGATAGTTATATCTCACTATCTCCTTTTGAGAAGATATCCATATTTCCTTGGATTGTGGCACTATGTCAAAGTCTGAAATATTATGATATTCTTGAGGACCATCACCACACTTTGACAGTTTTCCTTCATAATGTCCTGTATCATCAAACATCAGGATTTCATTGATCGACTTTACAAAAAAATGACCATCCTTCTTTATAATTTTGTGAGAATGATCCGCGCTAATCAAACATTCCTCTGAAGTTTCCAAAGGAATAAGTTTGTAATCCATCAATAGGCTTGAAAGAGGAACAGGTGTATTTTCAAAATCGCATAATGTTATTTCTGGAAAGATGATCTTAGAAGCCGGATCATATTCTCTACGAGTGCAAGTTAAAATTGAGAATAAGATAGCCATAGTCTCAAAACAATATACTATTTGAAGTTTAGATTTCATATTATTAACATAGATGTTTAACTTGACATCCCAAATCGAATGCAAAGTTATGTATTTAGTCCTAAATAATTAAAAAAAACAGTACGGATGTATGCTCACGCCTACACTCCCGTACTGACTGAGTACGATTTTATGTGCAAACCAACTACTTATTTCCCTTACATCATGAGAATTAACTTATCAAGACTTGCATTGTTGGCAGAGGGTCCAAAAATTTTCTTGGCCAAAGAAGATCTTCTGTCGGAAATAGCCGATTTCGTCCTCCAAAAAAGAATTGACATTTCTTTCGGAGTGATTCCATACCTAATAAGGAGGGCTACTTTATACTCATTATCGGTCATCTTATTGTCAGTAAGAATCTGAAGTCTTGATTTGAAATCCGGGGAACTTAGATCGACGCTTTTCTCCAAATCAACCCAGAACTTGGAATCTTCTTGCTTGATACCTTTCTTTTCCTTTAAAAGTTTCTGCATTTTGTTCATTTCTCTTGAATGCAAAAGCACTTCATCCACTGCCGGGCCTGCTGTGTCATCACCAATAAGATGATTCAGTCTTTCAAGTAGCTCTGATTTTAAGGTTCGATTAGACAATGATTCGGCAGGAAGGAGCATTATCCGTTTGTAAGAATCAGTCTTTATATTATCATTTGAAAAGAGAAGTTTATCCTTTTCTAATTGAGTCATAAATTCAATTTGCCTGATTACATTCAATGCCATTCTGAGATGCATTTCTGTACGAATACTTCTGAATTTCTGATAAAGGAATATAATGAATGCTAAGAGTAAGATAATGACAGCTCCCAATATCACTATATTTTTTTCTTTCTCTGATTTCTCTCTTGCCCTCACATGACTTTGATAGTTGTATCTTGTCTTTTGAACCAATTCTTCAGGAGAGACATATTGAGCAGAGTATTCATCTGCCAGATGTTCATATTCCATAACCAAAGCTTGCACAGAATCTTTGGGTATCATTGGGAATAACCTTTGCGACACAATAACCCTGTCGTTGAAGTCTCGCTTGAATACAAGTTCTTTAGCATAGAGATAAGATGTATCTATGCCATAACTACTTGCATGGAATTTTCCCGGACGTTGATTCGCATAATGTCTATATAGGGAATCAACTAATTGCGAGAGAGGACGCATGATCATATAGGCGGAATCTTTTTTACCTTCTCTTATTAAAAGAGAAGCATTCTCCGCCTTAATCCAAGCCTTAGCCTCGTTTGAGATTGAATTAGAGTATCGATCTGCTTCCGCTAAATGTTTTCTTGCCAAGTCCAAAGAGCGGCCATTCATATATATTTTAGTCAATTGAAGATTATCATAGACTACCCCTGTACTGTCAGTGATGGATTTATAATTTTGAATCGATTGCTTAAAATAGTTGATTGCCTCATCCTGACGATTTAGATCTTGCATTAATCTACCTGTCTGACTCAAGATTGATCCCCTCAATCCAGTATTATCTTTCTTATCAGGCAGTACATCAAGAGCCCTGCTAAAAAATTCGATTGCTTGAGGATAATCTCCAAATTGTATGTAAACCCGTGCGCCATAATAGAGGGCCTGGGGAAGGAATTCTGTGTTTTTTTGATCATCATAGTATTCTATAACATCAAGAATTAGGCTATCTGAAGAAATAGCAGCATATGCTTTATCCTTGCATTTAATAGTCAACAAATCGAATCTGTGCCTGTCACTTTCTGTAAGAGATTCATATCTGATACTATCCAGAGCGAGTAGAGCTTGACGAGGTTTGATATCAGAAAGCTTGTCAATTCTTTCTAAAGCCACCTGAACAGACTCATTTCCGTTGCAAGATAACAGAGAGAAGAATAACACAATTCTTATGAGATATTTCATGTTGGTTTTATCAAATTAGATTGAATTTACGTTGATGATTTGGATCGAATAACAAATTTAGCAAAATATCATTAAACATGCAAATCCAGTCAACCTCAACCAACTAAAAAACTCTTGGGATTATTATAAGGAAACCTATCTTTTATAGACTGATACAAAAAAGGACGCTTTAATAGAGCGTCCTTGGTGAGATAACGGTAAAGACTTAGTTTTTCGAGGGAATTGCGGATTTGACGGCTTTAGCCTTGGCATAGTTGACGAGAATAACGCCTGCCACTATTATCACGAATGAAACCGGTTGATACCAGTGGAAAGAATCCATCTTGGCTGCTATCGCCACTACAGTGGTAATCACCGGTACAAGATACTGATAGAAAGCCAGCACTTCACTGCCAACCAGTTTTATAGCCGGAGGAGTCACAAGATAGCAATAGACCGTAGGGAATAGGACAATGAATCCAAGTATAAGCCAAGGCATTACTTTAGCATGAGTGAAGATAGGCATATCCGGATGAATAGTAAATATTAGCGGCGATGCAAGAATAGCGGTGAAGAGAAACACCCATTTCATCAGGCTAATGGTACCATATCTCTTAGAAGGGCCTTCAAGAATCACAAGATAAATCGCATAAGTTATTGCGCATACTACGGCGAAGAAGTCACCGATCAAGCGACCGGAATCCACTTTTCCTCCACTCAAAATCACCATAATTGCACCTCCGAGAGCGACGACCATTCCTATAACTTCAAGAAGCGAGACATGCTCATGCTTGAATATAGCATTTATCACAACTACGAGTATTGGTTGGAACGTGAGGATAATTGCTATGTCGATTGGTGAAGCAGTATTGAATGCAAGAGAAAAGACATAGACAAATCCGAGCATCATAAGTGCAGATGCCCAAAGAAGTTTCCAGTCTCCATGTTGTATTTTTTCCTTTTTAACGAAAAGTGACAGGATCCATATTATCACAGTAGCTCCAAAAATACGGGCAAGAGCTACCCCGGATGCAGAAATCCAGTCAGGAATAAGAGCTTTATTAGCAGGATCGTTAAGACCCCAACATATAGCTGCAGACAGAGCAAGGATATTGCCCCAGATCATGGCGGATACGCGACTCTTCTGAGTCGAAGATGATGGTGTGTTCATAGTAATAATCGTTTATTACAGAAACGCAGCCATGCCGATTATGGTTCAGATTCAGCCGAAGATTTATGACGCATTATCTGCCATGAATTGATGATGTTCTGCCATGCAATGTATGAGGCGGGAGCTATAGAAGCGACAGGATTCATGTATGCCAAAGCTATCCATACGGCGAGGACAGTGTTTTTCTGCCCCATACCCTGACCTCCTGAAACTGGATCGCCAAAACGCCTTCCTATTATTCTGCCTGTCTTGAACTGAACGAGGCATACAGCAAGCGCTCCTATGGCAAGCCATATCATAGTCCAAAGATGCTCAGCCTTATAATTATTGATTATAAAGCTCACACATCCACCGACTATAATAAACAGGGAGACAGCCCAAAGATAGAAAGATATGGACTGATGTGACTTAACAGTCTCATGAAAGCGCGGCATTACATGACGTAATAGAAAAGAAGCAAGCAATGGACCCAGAAGCAGCGGCATCACCATTTTGAAAATCATGACAAAAGATTGCCAGAAACTATATTCCGTATCCCCTACCAAAGCAAGGACAAACGGTCCTACAATAGCAACGAATACATTGCATAACAATGAATAAGTGGCAAGTTTAGGCAAGCTGCCTCCAAGCATGGCGCATATCACGGGAGCAGCTGTTGCAGTTGGAATAAATACACATATGAACACTCCTTCAGCCACTGTATGATTAATCCATACAACCGACAGATATGCAACTGCCGCTATAAGCATCTGCACCACAAGAAGCACCCATTGGAACCTACCGAGAGCTATATGCCGGAAATCAAGTTTACAATAGGTGATAAAAAGCATTGCAAAGATAAGATAAGGAGAAAGAAACTGCACATATCCCATCCAGGGATAAAACAGAATGCCACCCAACATGGCGATGGGCAGCATAAACGGTTTTAGTCTATTTAGTTTTGCTGATGACATTACTCCAAGGTTTCAATTATCGACTTAACACTGCTGAATGTCTTTTCAGGAGCTTCTGTCCAGAAATTCTTATATTGAGATATATTGTCGGCTTGTCCAGGAGTGTCACTGACCACCCTGACAACAGCAAACGGGACCCCACAATCATAACATGCATGAGCTATGGATGCCGACTCCATATCGCAAGCAAGTGCTTCAGGATATATCTCTTTGATAAACTCCACCTCTTCTACCTTGCTTATGAAGCGATCTCCGGAACAGATCAGTCCAAAACGGACATCGGGAGAAGCGGATATGCGGCATGATTCGACAACCGATTCATCCATGGAAAAACGATCAGGCAGACCGTCCATATGCCCCCATTTAGTGCCTGGACCACACCATACATCATGATATGCGGCTTCAGTAGCTACCAAAACAGATCCAACTTTCATAGATGCGTCGGCCCCCCCTGCCACGCCGGAATTTATAATCAGGTCGGGATGAAAGCAATCTATCATACGGTAGGCATTTAGAGCTGAGCTGACTTTCCCTATGCCGCATTTCATAACACAGACCTCATGCTTGCCGATCTTGCCGATATATGCCTTTCGGGAATCCATTTCCTCATCTTTCATATCTTTAAGCAAGGGAAGAAGCAAACCTACCTCCTTATCCATCGCAGCCAGTACGCCTATTTTCATCTTTAAATTGAGAATTGGTATTTGAGATTTGAGAATTATCTAAATAAAAACGGAAATAAGAGTAATATATTATTAAATTTTTTCGTAAATTTGCATTCTAAGCAGTCATGACTATGAAATCAATAAAGATATGGAACGACTCGCCATCGGACAAACAGGCGCAACAGATAGCGGAACGACTTAAAGACGGTGAAATATGGATCATTCCGACCGATAGCCTGTATGGAATCATGTGCGATGCATTGAATCAGAAAGCGGTGAGGGCCGTGTGCGAACTGAAGGGGATAAATCCGGAAAAGAATCATCTTTCAGTCATATGCAACGATATCTCCATGGCTGCTGAATATGCCCGCATTGGAGACAAGACATTCCAACTCATGCGAGACAACACTCCGGGAGCAATTACATTCATATGCAAGGCGCAATCGAATCTACCCAAAGAGTTCAAGAAGCGCAAGACAATAGGAATACGTATTCCTGACAATATTACAGCACGCATGATAAGTGAGAAGCTCGGAAATCCGCTTCTGACAACATCAATAGAATTTGAAGACAATGACTATGCAATAAATCCGGAACTTATCATGGAAGCCTACGACGGAAAAGTGGACGGTATGGCGGCTGGAGAGGAAGGGGCGACAGTGCAGACAACCATAATTGACTGCACAGATGATTCACCGGAAATAATTCGTCAGGGAAAGGCTGAGGTAGAACTTTAAAATTTATTTATTTCATAAATTAATTTTGTCTTTATAATTTTGTTCTGTCGGAGATTTTTCTTAATTTTGCGTACTGCCTCTTACAATAGGAAAGGAATCGCAGTAAGAAAGAACGTATAACCCTATAAAAGTATATAGAAATGTCAAAAGTAACAGTTGTAGGCGCAGGCAATGTTGGAGCAACAGCCGCCAATGTAATAGCCATCCGTGAAGTGGCTGATGAAGTAGTGATGATCGACATAAAGGAAGGTGTATCCGAGGGTAAAGCCATGGATATGATGCAGACTGCTAACCTTCTTGACATGAACACCCGTATATCCGGAGTGACAAACAACTATGAAGCTACAGCAAATTCTGACGTAGTTGTCATCACTTCAGGCATACCTCGTAAGCCGGGCATGACACGCGAAGAACTCATCGGCGTCAACGCGGGCATCGTAAAGCAGGTGACCGAAAGCGTTCTCAAATACAGTCCCAATGCAGTGATAGTATGTGTATCAAACCCGATGGATACCATGACATATCTTATCCACAAGGTATCTGGTCTTCCGAAAAACCGCATTATCGGCATGGGTGGAGCTCTTGACAGCAGCAGATTCAAATATTATCTCAGCAAAGCACTCGGAGCCAACCCCAACGAAGTAGAAGGCTTTGTAATCGGTGGACATGGTGACACAACAATGATCCCCATGCGTCGCTTTGCAACACTGCGTGGCATTCCATGCGAGACGCTACTTGACAAGGAGACCATGGATAAGGTTGTTGCTGACACAATGGTAGGCGGTGCAACCCTTACTAAACTTCTCGGCACAAGCGCGTGGTATGCACCAGGTGCAGCCACTGCAGAAGTTGTGGAAGCTGTGATCCACGATCAGGATGCAATCATACCTTGTTCAGCCCTCCTCGACGGTGAATATGGAGAAAAAGACCTGTGCATCGGAGTTCCTTGTGTACTTGGTAAGGGTGGCATAAAGAAGATAGTCGAAATCGACCTCAACGAAGAAGAGAAAGAGCTATTTGCAAAAAGCGCAACCGCTGTCCACAAGACAAACGAGGCACTCCCCTGCTAAGAGCAACGTCCGTTAAAACATTATAATAAAACTCCATCGTTTTTTCGATGGAGTTTTATTATACCTTGAACTTAGTATCCAGATAGTTATGAAAGTGCTGTATATGCTATGTATTCACCGACGAGCGAGATAATAAAAAATATCCCGAACAGCAATGCTATTTTGGCAAGTATCTTCCCTGAATGAGGAATCATCTGTCCTATCACCAATGACATAAGCCATGTGAAGACTGTCATGAACAGCACAAAGCAATCGATAAACGCCCACCATCCGATTTCCTTTCTTAAACGAAAAGTCACGGCTATGTATATGATTGCAATCATCAATGCCAGCAAGGCAAACGCTATCTTCTTAGCAGTCGACATCACCTATAGAGTTTTACAGCATGCCCTGTGCCATCTGAGTCGATCACCAATGCAATATAGAATCCATTCGGATGGGCAGCAAGGTCGACATGCGCGATATTTGTATTTCTGAATTTTTTATTTTCCACCATCATCCCGGTAACATCATAAACTATGACCCTGTCTATGTCGATAGGTAATGACAATGAGAAATGCCCTGCGATGTTAGAAGTGACAACAGGAGGCTCCGGAATCATTATATTGAATTCATCTACAGAAGCCGTCGTAAATTCAACCGGTTTTTCCGTCTCGAAATCAAATTCAGTCGCCACACGCCTGACCATCCAAAATGAACCGGCATCATCAAAGGAAACAGCATAATAATCCTCGTTTAAAGGATTCTTAAGCATATCGAATACCTCTTGTGGATATGTCTGCCACTGCTCTATAGCATCCGACGGTATACGGCTGTCATAGCGAATCATTTCAATATCCCTTGAGAAATCGGAAAGTATCGAGCGAACCATCGGTGTAATTCTTCCTTTGTCGAAATTTCCATTCAAAGAATATGCCAGAATAGGGAATGCCTTGTTTTCTGCCGACACCACTACAAATCCACCGGAAGGTGAATTAAATACATAGAAAGGAGTAAAGAGCCTTTGAGTTGTAAGCTCCTTGCCATTATATACATACGTCACCGGAGGAGTCACGAAGTTGCGGGACTCATTAAAGAATTTCTGAGCCATAGCCTTTGCCTCCTTCTGTCCGACGGTCTCAGCATGCAGGAAATGACCGCCGGCGGACATAATGCCGCAGACAGTCATCACCAAAAATATTTTCTTTAATATTCCCATACATATATAACGCTCGAAAGAGCATGATAGTGCACGGGCGCAAAAGAATTCTATGTCAATCCTCAGCCGCGAGAATCTCAGATTCCCCTACTTCCGCTGCGTCCGACTGAATATTAGGAAGTTCAAGACCGAGATTCTGCTTCTTATCAATTATTTTAAGCCAAATTCCGATTAGCAAAGCCGCAACTCCCAGACATGCAAGCATGACGAGGGGCCATGTATAATTGTAACTTACCGCGGCTTCTGCCTCAGTCATAGTGCCGTTGGCAAGTCCTTCCGCTATCTCGGGATTCGTGTTGTCAAGCACCTTGCCGATCAAGAGCGGGAAAAGCCAGAGTCCGATATTCTGGATCCAGAATATCAGGGCATAGGCTGAACCGATAATCTTGGCGTCGACAAGTTTGGGAACAGAAGGCCAAAGGGATGCCGGAACAAGAGAGAACGATGCGCCGAGCACCAGAATGGTAAGATAAGCCACAATGACACCTCCTAAGTCATTGCCCTTAAACAATGGCAGGATAAATGCAAATGTCAGATGGCAGATAATCAGCAACAAGGCCCCGAACACGAGCATGGAAGCAGCCTTCCCCTTATGATCGACATACTTGCCGAGAATCGGAGTGATACCGACAGCAAGCAGAGGGAACACAGCGAAAATAGAAGCTGCACTCTGGCACATATATCCCATCCAGCAATAAGTGAGAAGAGCCACGACCGCAAGAACGAGCATACCTGACTTCATAGCCTTGTTGGAAGAGAAATTGCTTACAAATGCGGCTGCCGCAGCAATAAGCATCACTATATACTGAACTACAGTCTCTGCATCAGATGCCCAGAAACTTTGGGGATCGACTACTGTAAACGTAAGATTGCACTGGAGCATATTGACGGCATACTTCTGGAACGGAAAGATTGCCGAATAGTAAAGAACGCAAAGGAAAGCCACAAGCCAGAATCCACTGCTTCTAAGAATCTGTCCCAGATCGCTGATGCGGAATGGATCATCCTTCTCTTCCTCTGCATGAGTCTGAGAATCAAGCTTACTGTCCATAAAGAAATAGACTATAAACATGATAAGCGCAATCATAAGAAGCACCACGCCGAACGCAACAGCATTGCTGACCTTGGGTGTTGCACCGATATAAGCGAAAAGCGGAGAGAATATCATACAGGTAGCTACACCAAGTCGCGCGAGCGCCATCTCCGAACCCATGGCAAGGGCCATTTCACGACCCTTGAACCACTTCACTATACCACGGCTTACAGTGATGCCCGCCATTTCCACACCGCAACCGAAAATCATGAAACCAATAGCAGAAAACTTAGCGGATGCAGGCATGCCTTCATAGAAAGGCGACACTCCAAGTTCATCGAAGACCGGAATATAATTTAGATGGTTGGTAAACCATACATCCAATGAACTACCGGCAAACATATCGGTCACTGCATACCAATTGATAGAAGCACCTACAAGCATCACCACCCCGGATAGCAGCGCCGTAAAACGCACTCCCATCTTGTCAAGAATGATGCCTGCGAAAATCAGAAAGAAGATGAAGACATTGAGAAAGGTCTCGCTGCCCTGCATCGTACCGAAAGCTGTGTTGTCCCAGCCAAGCTGGCTCTGCACCAGATTCTTGATAGGAGACATCACATCCATAAAGATGTAGCTGCAAAACATTGCCATGGCCAGAAGGAGCAGTGCTGTCCATCTGGCCCAGGCTTTGTCGCTTAATACCATATTTGTATTAGCCATGATTAGATTTTCTTATCGTGCTCAAGGAGCAGTGTCATAGAAGGACGGTCGCATACCTCGGCAGGACCGAAATACTGAATCGGACCGGGATACTGATAAAGAGTGTTCAGCATAAGAGTCTCACGCATGGATGCAAACTTCATGTAGGGCTTACCCTTCAGGTCGACGAGAGCTTTCTGGATCACCGGCTTCATGTGACCGTGGCGCTTCTCCATATTCATCATCATTGTGATAGGAATTCCGCCAGCTATCCAGTTCTCCGGTTTTTCGGTAAGATTACGCACAGAGCTCATATAGCCGGTGACACCGCTATTGATAAGCATCGCGGCATTATAGCCCAGGGCATAGCAGTAGTCTGCATCGAAGTTTGTCGGGTCGGCGCACCTTCCTTCATAGCCGAAGAAATGATGCTGGGTGGCATACTTGCCATGGTACTCACCTTCCTTCTTCAGCTCGGCAAGGCGTTTGCCCACCATATCGGCGAGAAGTTTCTCTGTATCGATAAGTGATACCTGAACATTGCCATGGCTGTCACGGTCAAGGCTCAGCTGGAGCGCTATATTCTTTGGAAGCGAGAGGAACAATTCCGCCTCGGCAGGCTGAAGATATCCGGCGATAGCCTTGAGTTTTTCCTCATCTCTGAGCGACTCAAACTCTTCAGCATGCTCTGCAAGGATATCGTTGAGCTGAGAGATAAGCAGTTTCATTGAAGGGATGAATTCTATCAGACCTTCCGGCACAAGCACAGTACCGAAATTCCAGCCCATCTTGGCACGCTCCACTATCATATAGCAGAGCTGATTTACAATATTGTCGAGAGTCATGCGCTTAGCCTGCACTTCCTCTGATATGAGACAATAGTTAGGCTGACACTCAAGAGCGCATTCAAGGGCTATATGGCTTGCCGAGCGCCCCATAAGCTTAATGAAATGATAGTATTTCTTAGCAGAGTTACAGTCACGCTGGATATTACCGATAACTTCTGAATAGACCTTACATGCAGTGTCAAAGCCAAACGAAGTCTCTATCCATTTATTCTTGAGGTCACCGTCGATTGTCTTTGGCACACCAATCACCTGAACTCCGGCACCATTAGCCTTGTAATACTCGGCAAGCACACAAGCATTAGTGTTGGAGTCATCGCCGCCAATTATCACAAGCGCCTTGATATTTAATTCTTTAAGAATTTTAAGTCCTGCATCAAACTGCTCAGGGCTTTCAAGCTTGGTTCGACCGCTGCCTATAATGTCAAAACCGCCCGTATTGCGGTAATCCTTTATATAACCTTCAGTCAGCTCCATATACTGATGGTTGATAAATCCTGAAGGTCCCATCAGGAAGCCATAAAGACGGTTTTCTTTATTAAGTTTCTTAAGAGCGTCAAAAATACCGCTTACCACGTTGTGTCCGCCGGGTGCCTGACCACCGGAAAGGATAATTCCGACATTAAACGGCTCCTCGACACGCTGAGGATTCTCGTCGGGTATGAACTCAACGATAGGAAGACCGTATGTGTTTGGGAAAAGTTTTTTGATTTCTTCCTGATCTGCAACGGACTGAGTAGGATCGCCTACTTTCAGTTTCACCGCACCCTTAAGTGCATTGGGGAGCTTGGGCTGATATTCAGCACGCACTCTCTGAAGGGGACTTTTTTTCATCTTGATCTATATATTGAATTATCTGATTGCAAAATTAATTAATAAAATCAAGTAATCCAAAAAAAACGGCATAATAGAGAGGCAAAAGATTATTTTTTCTTATGAATTCAATCAAATGGAATTCTTAATTTTGAAGATAAAAAAAAAAACGTTATATTTGCACTTTAAACGTTTTTTTCCATCCGCAATGTTCAACCTATTTCATGATTTAACCGACAAAACATGAATACAACGTTTTTTAAAATCCTGACAACAGTCATTTTAACGTTGTGCGGAGTAACCGCGACAGCCTCAATAGCGGTGCTTGACATCAATGAGCAGAAAGATGGCGACAGCTATACCTTGCAGGCTTATTCCGCCACATATATGTGCGACATATCAGGATATGACTATATATTGACCACAAGCCTTGAAGAGGCAATGAAAGAGGACCTCATTCTTCTTGCAAACATAATCACCGCTAATTTATTTACAAAAGAAGAGTGTCTCATATTGAAGCAATGGATTGAAGAAGGAGGAGTGCTTGTGGCTCCTGCAATAGCAAGTATCCCATCATCTTGCGCTGACATTGTAGCCGAAATATTCGGCATAGACGCTTCGGGAAAATTCACCACAAAATCAAACCGAACAATAATAAAATGGAACCCGGATCATTACGGAGACAAAGAGCTTGAATATCTTGATGAAGACAATGAGCGCGACACTTCAATAGGAGAAATCAGAAGCTATACATTCTCGCCTGTCTCTTGCGATGTGCTCGCGAGCTATAGCACCGGGGAGGCAGCCGTGGCAAGAAATATTCTTGGAAAGGGTACCGCCTATACAGCAGGCATTTCCTGGCTCGATGTTATAGAGCGAAACCAGCTGAACAAAGACAAAAATTCATCAAGACAATACAACAACGGTTTTGAGCCATCTTCCGATGTCTGGTCTCTTTTTCTTCGCTCCATACATGCAAAGACCATGGGGCTGTCGGTATGGAAATTTACCGTTCCGGCAGGTTATACACAGCTGCTTATACCAACCCATGACTGCGACAGCAGGACCGCCTACGACGAGATGCACTACATGTCGGAATATGAAAAATCGATTGGTCTGAGGGGACATTATTTCCTCACGACACACTACTTCAGCGACAAGATCAATTTCGGGCATTCCTATCTCTCGGATTTCTACAATCCGGAAACGCTGCCTAAAGCAGCGGCACTACTTGAGAACGGGCACTCTATAGGAAGTCATTCCATATGTCATTTCCCGGATTTCAACAAGACACGCAATACAGATATCGTGACACGGGAAGAATATTCCCACAGAGCCACATGCGAGGACGGTAAAAGCACGGGGGCATCTACATGGGCTGAGATAGTGATGTCCAAACAAATTCTTGAAGAAGACCTCGGCAATAATGTAAGATCGTTTCGCTCGGGACATCTATGTGTGAATGCAGACTTTCATGCCATGCTCGAAGAAGGAGACTACAGTTTCCAATCATGCTATACTGGCGGGGATCTTCTTTCCGAGTTTCCTTTCTTCGGAAGATACAACAACGACTGGAACCAAGATCATACTAAAGTACTCACAATGCCCCTGCATATTTCAGACGTCTATAACAACAAAGCCAATGAAGAACCGCTCAATAACGACACCTGGGAAAATCATCGGGCACCGGAAGACTGGAAAAACGCAATGCAGAAGCTTCGTGGAAACTATGCATCTGCAATACTTCTTATACACCCTAACAGGGAGTGGAAGATGATTCTTCAGAAAAAGCTCATTGACAGTCTTGACCTCTCGGAAGTGGGATTGTATAACTTTGAAGACTATGGAGATTTTTGGATTTCAAGACTTAACAATAAGTTTTCTTATTATTACAATGAAGAAGACGGTCAACTGACCATCGTCACTGACAGCATAGGAGAACTGAAGAAGCACCGGATGACTTATGCCATAGATACGACCGACAAGACTGTGACTTCAGTTGTGATAACTGACCTGGACGCGAATGAAACTTATGATGCAAAAATCAAGATCCTCTCCGACAAACGCTGTTTGGCAATTCCGGATTTTGGCGATGCAATAGACACTGCAGTAAATCAGGTAAGCAACGATTCTACCGAATACACGACAATATACGATATAAACGGGAGACGTATCGCATCTTTTATCGGCGTATCCAATATTTATGAAAATCTTCCAAAGGGGATTTACATAATAAAAACCAGTACAACCTCAAAGAAAATCATAATCTGACAGAGATGGACCACAAGACATTCATAGAGACACTTAGCCAGAGAGTAAATGCAGGCAAGGACGAAACATCGGAGATGGTTGCATCACTGTGTGAAGTATTGACTGACACAGCTTTGGACGGAGATTCCGTTACATTTCCAGGATTCGGCAGTTTCGAGCCTCGCAAGCGGGAAGAAAGAATAGCACTTCATCCCTCTACAGGAAAAAGAATGCTCATTCCTCCAAAAATCACTCTATCTTTCCGTCCATCCTCATTACTAAAACAGAAAGTCCGCAACCATGAATAAAAAAATAACGTTTCCTCGGCTTTCAGCGATGCTTGCTGACAAGTCGGGAAGGTCAAAAAGATTTTCAGAAGATTTCCTGCGCGAATTCTTTTCTTTAATTAGCGAGAGACTTGAGGCTGGGGAAAGCGTCAAGATCAAAGGGTTCGGTACATTCAGACTTTCTCGTGTGGAACCTCGAAAGAGTGTGGATGTGACCACCGGGGAAGCTATGGAGATATCGGGACACTCCAAGGTGGTGTTTGTGCCTGCTAAAGAACTTGCCTCAGCTGTCAATTCACCATTTGAGGCATTCACCGCTATAGAGATCAGCGATGATGCCGATATAAGCCAGCTTTTCGATGAAGAAGAGATCAAAAAACTGAATATAGCTGAAGACACATCAGAATCTGAGATTCCCGTATCAGAAGAATTGGCTGACACGCTCCAGCACGATATGGGGCAACAAGACGCAGGTATTCCGGAGAAGGACGAATTCGTCATAGTAACACCTGCAACTGAAGATAAAGAAACGGTAAACATGGCGACGGAGCCCAGCAAACCGTCAGATTCCAAGACTGAAACTCCGGCAATGTCTGATAAAGAAACACAGGTTTCCTTCGATTCACAAGATAACGAATCTAAGGAAGAAGAAAATTTGACTGAAAGTGAAGTCAACGACTTAAACGATGAACCGAAAAACACATACGATAATGAAGAACAGGAATATTCTGACGAGATTCCGGAGCGCAAATCCAAGTGGAAAAAGAGACTTCTGATAAGCTTTGCAGCTGCGATATGTGCAATTTTTGCGACAATTGCCATTTGGTATGTATTTGCAACCAATGACTTCAACGGAATACTTAACCGTTCTGCCTCCATTTCCAAGACGGATACATCCAAAGTGAATCATCCGACGGTTGCAGACGCAAACTACGAGGCGCCATCTGAAAACTCACTCATGACTACAGAAGACTCCATATCAGACTCTGCAAATGAGATAGAGGAAGAATCGGAAGTGCCCACTGCTCCTTCAGATCCTATAGTCTATGACACCATCAGCACCACCCGCTATCTCACCACGATGGCAAAGGCTCACTATGGGAACTATAATCTATGGCCGTTCATATATGAAGAGAACAAAGCGAAACTCGGTCATCCAGACAGAATCCGTCCTGGAACACCGGTTGTAATACCTAAACTCAGCAAATATGGAATAGATGCCTCACGTCCTGAAGATGTAGACAAGGCAAAGAAAATGGGAGTGGAAATTTATGCGCGTTATGGCAAATCCATATGAAGAACCACGACTAATCAAAAAAATTACTCAAAAAATTTGCATGAATAAAAAAAAAGAATTAACTTTGCATCGCAAATGAGGGAAATACACTTCATAGCTCAATAATGGTTCCATGTCCGAGTGGTTAGGTACCGGTCTGCAAAACCGTTCACAGCGGTTCGAATCCGCTTGGAACCTCTAAAAGTCCTCCGATGAGAATTGGAGGACTTTATAATTAACTGATAATCAAAATGTAATCGTCGCCATTTTGATCATAGTTTCAGTAATCCGACATTGCAGAACACACTTGCTACATTCCTGATGTCAGAAAATAGGATCCATTCGATTTTGTCTTGAGACAGTTTTGCCATATCATTAAAATTTTATGGCACAAAAATAGCCGCTTTTCAGCGGCTTGTAAAGGACTTATTTCAATTGTTATCTTAGTTATCTTAATGGAACCGGAGGGAATACCGACGTATCATACTTTATCGGACCGTCCATCTCACGCAACTCTCTTCGAAATTCCCTCTCCTCCTCTCGGTCATAACGCTTTTTGTTTGCCCGGTAATCCATTTCTATGTTTTCCCGGATTATACGTTTGCGGTGGATCTCGCGGATATTGAGCACACGGAGATAGCCGGCATTGTTGCGGAGCACCCTTAGCAGGTTCTGCCATCCTGATCTCTTCTTTATTGCTTTCATGACTCGACTTCCTTTTATTAAGCTTCTCCTTTATATATAAAACGTAAAAAAACTTTTCATTGTTGCGAATAAGAAAAAAAATAACATGACTAACCCCCGCATAATTACGTCGCTCCGCATTCAAAAAAAGAATCTTTTGTAATCATAATATATAAATGTGGGTATTTTTACCTTATGATTAGTTCAAGAAAAAAATTATTAATAAATTCGGTATAAAATTTGCATATTTGAAAATTTGAGATTAAATTTGTAGGCAGATAATAATAACTTCAAGATCTTCTTATATATGGAACTACCTTTTGCAGAATCATGGAAAATAAAGATGGTGGAACCCATCAGAAAAAGCACCCGCGAAGAGCGTGAAAAGTGGCTTAAAGAGGCTGACTACAATGTATTCATGCTTAAGAGCGACTATGTGTATATTGACTGCCTGACCGATTCAGGAACAGGAGCCATGAGCGACCGCCAATGGGCAGCAATGATGACCGGCGACGAATCTTATGCCGGGGCACGCAGTTTCTATGAACTCAAAGATACCATCAAGAAAATTACAGGTTTTGACTATGTACTTCCCACTCACCAGGGACGTGCCGCAGAAAATGTACTTTTCTCCCATCTCGTGAAAGAAGGTGACTATGTACCCGGCAATTCACATTTCGACACGACCAAGGGTCATATCGAGTCACGCAAGGCATTCGCTGTAGACTGCACAGTAGATGAGGCAAAAAACACACAGCTTGAAGTTCCGTTTAAAGGAAATGTAGACCTTAAGAAACTTGAGGCTGAGCTTGAGCGTCATTGCGACAAGATTCCGTTTATTATAATAACCATCACCAACAATACAGCCGGCGGACAACCAGTATCAATGGAAAATCTCCGAGGAGTAAGGGAACTCGCCGACAAATATGGGAAAAGAGTATTCTTCGACAGCGCACGCTTTGCAGAGAATGCATATTTCATCAAGACGCGTGAACCGGGCTACGAACACAAGACCATAAAGGAGATATGCCGCGAGATGTTCTCGTATGCTGATGGAATGACGATGTCATCGAAAAAAGACGGACTCGTCAATATGGGCGGCTTTATCGCCACAAAATGGGAAGACATATATGAAGGAGCAAAATTCTTCCTTATTCCTTTTGAAGGATTCCTCACATATGGCGGCATGAACGGCAGAGACATGGCAGCCCTTGCAGTAGGTCTGGATGAAAACACAGAGTTCGATATGCTTCAGACACGCATAAAGCAGGTGGAATATCTTGCCAAGAAACTTGACGAATACGGCATTCCATATCAACGGCCGGTAGGTGGTCATGCAATATTCATTGATGCAGACAAGGTTCTTAACCAAGTGCCAAAAGAAGAATTCCCCGGCGTACGTCTTGGAATTGAGCTTTACCTTGAAGCCGGAGTAAGAGGATGCGAAATCGGATACCTTCTTGCTGACAGGGATCCGGTGACACGTGAAAACCGATTTGACGGCAATGACTTCCTCCGCCTTTGCATATGCCGCAGGACTTATACAGACAACCACATGAACGTCATCGCCGCAGCCTTGAAGAATGTCTACGACCGTCGTCACGAGATAAAACATGGCGTAAAAATCAAGTGGGAAGCAGAATTAATGAGGCATTTCACAGTAAAATTGGAGGTTTTGGACTAAAAAACCGAAAAAATATCTGGAAAGAATTGCGTAATTCAACAAAAAGTTGTAAATTTGCAGTCGCTTTAGTGAGAAGATGGCACACGCACATGCCTTGCTAAAGCAAAAATAAATACCAATATCAATAAACCGGCAAGTTTTATGGCAACCAAAATCAGATTACAGCGTCACGGCCGCAAAGGCTACGCTTACTATCCCATTGTAGTCGCCGATAGCAGGGCACCACGTGATGGTAAATTTATTGAAAGGATAGGTTCCTATAATCCGAACACTAATCCTGCTACAATAAGTTTAGACTTCGACCGTGCTTTGTATTGGGTAGAAGTAGGAGCTCTTCCTACCGACACAGTTCGTTCGATCCTTTCCAAGGAAGGAGTAATGCTTATGAAGCACCTTCGCGGTGGCGTTAAGAAAGGCGCATTCACAGAAGAAGAGGCACAGAAGCGCTTCGATGCTTGGAAGGCAGACCGCGCGAAAGTAG
>JAIDQZ010000035.1 GCA_029062005.1 Muribaculaceae bacterium
TTTAGGTTTTTAGGTTTTAGAGTTTTGGGGTTTGGGAATCTATCATATGGTAATATTAACCCCACAACCCCACAATAAAATAACCCCACAACCTCACAACCCCACAACCAAATACCCCCACAACCTCACAACCAAATAACCCCACAACCTCACAACCAAACAACCCAACAACCTCACAACCAAACAACCCAACAACCCCACACAACTTTCCAGATAAAAATCTACAGGTAAAATAAATATGCATCTTGCATTATGGATTCTGAATTCTTGAAAATGATTGATTTCCACCCGAAAGCTTTTTCGATGTGGAAGGGTTATGACATGACCCGCTTTAAATCCGATCTGATCGCCGGCATAGTGGTTGGCATTGTGGCTCTCCCTCTTGCCATAGCTTTTGCAATAGCATCCGGAGTGTCGCCGGCAATAGGACTTATCACAGCGATCATAGGCGGTTTTCTCGTTTCCGCTCTCGGAGGTAACTCCGTGCAGATAGGCGGACCTACAGGTGCTTTTATAGTTATTGTATATAACATCATCGCCCAGTTCGGACTCTCCGGGCTTGCCATAGCGACGATAATGGCAGGCCTTATCCTCGTGCTGATGGGGCTGTTCCGTCTCGGCACTGTCATCAAGTTCATACCATATCCTATTGTGGTCGGTTTCACGGCAGGTATTGCGATTACGATTTTCTCAACACAGATTAATGACTTTTTCGGTCTTGGACTGAAAGATCTTCCAGGTGATTTCGTCACAAAATGGGGAGTTCTTCTGCAGAATTTCGATCGTGTGGACTGGCAGACACTTGTGGTCGGCATAGTGTCACTTCTCATCATCACACTCACTCCAAAAATTTCAAAAAAACTTCCCGGAGCGCTGATTGCAATTATCCTTGTGACAGCCGGTTGCTGGCTTCTCGGACTGTCGTTCCCTGATTTTCATGTTGAGACTATCGGTGACCGTTTCGGCAATATGAAGTCAGACATTCCGATGCCACATGGATTTTCCATCAATATGTCGACTATCAATGCGTTGCTTCCCTCGGCGTTTACCATAGCTATGCTCGGTGCTATAGAATCCCTGCTTTCCGCAACTGTGGCAGACGGCATCACCGGCTCGCGGACCAATTCCAATACGGAATTATTCGGGCAGGGCATAGCAAACATCATAGTGCCGCTTTTCGGTGGTATTCCAGTCACCGGAGCTATTGCCCGGACGATGACCAATATCACCAACGGGGGCCGCACACCCCTTGCCGGCATGATCCATTCTGTAGTGCTTCTGCTGATCTATCTTTTCTTCATGCCTCTCATTAACCTCGTGCCTATGGCATGTCTTGCAGGTGTCCTCATGGTGGTGGCATACAATATGAGCGGCTGGCGAACGGTAAAGGCGATCTCCCATAATCCCAAGGGCGATTTTTCCGTGTTGCTCGTGACAATGTTCCTCACTGTCATATTTGATCTCACCATAGCTATAGAGATAGGGCTGCTCCTTGCCATGCTCCTTTTCCTGCGTCGCGTCACGGAGAACGCCGAAATCAAGGTATATGGAAAACAGCTTGATCTTGCTGAGGGTACGGAAGTGCATTCCCATGAAGTGCTTCATGTAGAGAAAGGAGTATCTGTTTACGAGATCTCGGGACCGTTCTTCTTCGGTATCGCAACTAAATTCGACGAGATGATGCGCTCGTCGATGAAAGAGCGTCCTCTGGTGCGTATAATCCGTATGCGCCGAGTTCCGTTTATCGATTCCACCGGAATACATAACCTTGAGACCCTGATAAAGTCCTCACAGAAGGAGGGTATACAGATTGTACTCTCGGGTGTTCAGCCCGGTGTCCGCACAGCGCTTGAAAAGTCTGATATCGTCAATCTGATCGGAGAAAAGAATATTTGCGACCATATATCAAAGGCTGTGGTGCTCGCCAACAATATAGCCCGAGATTATAACGCCCTCCCTGAATGGCGCCGCCGCGGACTCGATCCCGTCTGACTCCGGATACCCCAACCCCACAACCCCGAAACTCCACAACCCCACAACTCAAAAAAAATTTGCATAATTCATTGAAATTTTGTAACTTTGCATCGTCTTAGGGCAAGAAACGCCTGCAAGCTTCGCTAACGGATTATAGTATAGTCGGTTAGCGTGATTTTGTGGTATGTGTGGTTTCCTTTCCGAAGGACGGTTCTCGGACGGTATCAGTGTCCGTTTACAACACAAAATGGAGTAATAAGAATAGATTTTAGATATTTTTTAATTTTTAACAAACTAAAATGCCTACAATTCAGCAATTAGTAAGAAAAGGACGCGTAGCGCTCGCTGACAAGAGCAAGTCTCCCGCCTTGGATTCATGTCCGCAGCGTCGCGGTGTGTGCGTGCGTGTGTACACCACGACCCCGAAAAAGCCTAACTCGGCTATGCGTAAGGTTGCACGTGTGCGCCTTACCAACGGAAAGGAAGTGAACTCCTACATTCCGGGAGAGGGACACAATCTTCAGGAGCACTCAATCGTGATGGTGCGCGGCGGTCGTGTAAAAGACCTTCCGGGTGTTCGTTATCACATCGTGCGCGGTACTCTTGACACGGCAGGTGTTCAGGGTCGTACGCAGCGTCGCTCCAAGTATGGTGCAAAGCGTCCTAAGGCAGCTAAGAAATAATAAGCTGTCATCGAGTAATCATTTATCTTTAACCGGTTTTTGATTCTTTGACAGCTATATGGTTGAGTAAACGCCCATCCGGCGCTCCGCGAGGAGTTCCCAAAGTGCGTTGAAGTTTTCATCAAAGCAGCCAAAATCAAAACTTAAACATCAAGCAATGAGAAAAGCTAAGCCGAAAAAACGTGTGATCCTTCCCGATCCCGTTTTTCACGACGTGAGAGTGACAAAATTTGTCAATCATCTCATGTACGACGGAAAGAAGAACACTTCTTACACCATCTTCTATTCCGCACTTGAAATCGTGAAGTCAAAACTCCCCAACGAGGAGAAGAGCGCTCTTGAGATCTGGAAGAAGGCGCTCGAAAATGTTACTCCACAGGTAGAGGTGAAATCCCGTCGCGTAGGTGGCGCCACATTCCAGGTGCCTACTGAAATCCGCGCAGACCGCAAGGAGTCTATCTCTATGAAGAATCTTATCATCTATGCCCGCAAGCGTGGCGGCAAGACAATGGCAGACAAACTCGCTGCCGAGATTGTCGATGCATTCAACGATCAGGGTGGCGCATTCAAGCGTAAGGAAGATATGCACCGCATGGCTGAGGCCAACCGTGCATTCGCTCATTTCAGATTCTAATTCGGATTTAACAAATGGCTAAACACGACAATCTTCAGTTAACTCGTAATATCGGCATCATGGCCCACATCGACGCCGGTAAGACAACTACTTCAGAACGTATCCTTTTCTATACCGGTCTTACACACAAGATCGGCGAGGTGCACGACGGTGCAGCAACAATGGACTGGATGGAGCAGGAGCAGGAACGTGGTATTACCATCACCTCCGCTGCAACCACTACGTTCTGGAACTATAAGGATAATAAATATAAGATCAATCTTATCGACACCCCGGGACACGTTGACTTTACTGTCGAGGTGGAGCGTTCGCTTCGCGTTCTTGACGGTGCTGTCGCTACTTTCTGTGCAGTCGGTGGCGTTGAGCCCCAGTCGGAGACCGTATGGCGTCAGGCTGACAAGTACAATGTTCCGCGTATCGGATATGTCAACAAGATGGACCGCTCCGGCGCAAACTTCCTTGAGGTTTGCCGCCAGGTGAAAGACGTGCTCGGTGCCAACCCCCTTCCCATTCAGCTTCCTATCGGTGCTGAGGAGACTTTCAAGGGTGTCATCGATCTCGTGCTTATGAAGGCTATCTTCTGGCATGACGAGAGCATGGGTGCCGAATACTCCGTAGAGGAAATCCCTGCAAACCTTCTTCCCGAGGCTGAGCAGTATCGCGACAAGATGCTTGAGACTCTTGCCGAGCTCGACGATGCCCTCATGGAGAAGTATTTCGACGATCCCTCCACTATCACGGTTGACGAAATCAAGGCAGCTATCCGCAAGGGTACTCTCGCCATGGAGATCAACCCGATGATCTGCGGATCTTCATTTAAGAACAAGGGTGTTCAGACACTTCTTGACGCTGTATGCGCATACCTGCCTTCTCCTGAAGACAGTGGTGCTGTGGAAGGTCACGCTGTGGATGATCCGGATGAGATCATCACCCGCGAGCCCTCTCCTGAAGCTCCTATGTGTGCTCTCGCGTTCAAGATCGCTACTGACCCGTATGTAGGTCGTCTCGTATTCTTCCGTGTATATTCAGGAAATATCGATGCCGGCAGCTACTGCCTCAACTCGCGCAGCGGCAAGAAGGAGCGTATCTCACGTCTTTTCCAGATGCACTCCAACAAGCAGAACCCGATGGAACGCATCGGTTGCGGTGATATCGGCGCAGGTGTAGGTTTCAAGGATATCCGCACCGGTGATACACTCTGCGATGAAAACGCTCCTATAGTTCTTGAGGCTATGGAGTTCCCGGATCCTGTGATCGGTATCGCAGTAGAGCCTAAGACCCAGAAAGACCTTGACAAGCTCGGTGTTGGTCTTCAGAAGCTTGCTGAGGAAGACCCGACATTCCGCGTAGAAACCAACGAGGAGACCGGTCAGACCGTCATTAGCGGTATGGGTGAGCTTCACCTTGACATCATCATCGACCGTTTGCGCCGTGAGTTTAAGGTAGAGTGCAACCAGGGTCGTCCTCAGGTTACATACAAGGAAGCCATCACCAAGCCTTACGAAGGTCGTGAAGTATTCAAGAAGCAGACCGGTGGTCGTGGTAAGTTCGCTGACATCATCTTCCGTATGGAGCCTGCTGACGATGATTTCGTAGGTTCTCTCCAGTTTGTTGATGAGGTGAAAGGTGGTAACGTGCCCAAGGAATACATCCCGTCTGTTCAGAAGGGCTTCCAGACAGCTATGAAGAACGGTGTTCTCGCAGGCTATCCGGTAGAGCGTCTCAAGGTGACGCTTCTCGATGGTTCGTTCCACCCTGTTGACTCCGACCAGCTCTCATTCGAGCTCGTGGCTATCCAGGGCTTCAAGAAGGGTAGCGAGAAGGCGGGTCCGGTGCTTATGGAGCCTATCATGTCGGTAGAAGTCGTTACTCCCGAAGAGTCTATGGGTGACGTGATCGGCGACCTTAACAAGCGTCGCGGTCAGGTTGAAGGCATGGAGACCAGCCGTTCAGGCGCACGCATCGTGAAGGCAAAGGCTCCTCTTGCAGAGATGTTCGGCTATGTGACTGCACTCCGTACCATCACTTCGGGTCGTGCCACATCTACAATGACTTTCAGCCACTATGCTGAAGTTTCCAATTCTATCGCAAAGGCTGTGCTTACAGAATGCAACGGCCGTGTAGACCTCATCAAGTAATTAAAGTATCTTCAATAATATGAGCCAAAAAATTAGAATCAAACTGAAGAGCTACGATCACAACCTCGTCGACAAGTCTGCCGAGAAGATCGTAAAGACAGTGAAGGCTACCGGCGCAGTAGTGAAGGGTCCGATTCCACTTCCTACCCACAAACGCATCTTCACAGTCAACCGTTCGACTTTCGTCAACAAAAAATCTCGTGAGCAGTTCCAGCTCAGCAGCTATCAGCGTCTCATCGATATCGATGGCAGCACTTCCAAGACTGTAGACGCATTGATGAAGCTTGAGCTTCCCAGCGGTGTTGACGTAAGCATCAAGGTCTGATAAGACCCTCAATCATTACTACTTTTTGACCGGTGGGGAGTTTTCCCCTCCCCGCTGGCAAAATTCAATAATTTTTTAAAGAAATGCCAGGATTATTAGGAAAAAAAATCGGAATGACATCCGTTTTCAGTGCCGACGGCAAGAATGTGCCGTGCACTGTTATCGAAGTTGGTCCCTGCGTTGTCACTCAGGTGAAGACTCTTGAGAACGACGGTTATGAGGCTGTCCAGGTGGGTTTCCAGGAAAAGAAGGAGAAGCACACCACAAAGCCTGAAGCCGGTCACTTCAAGAAAGCCGGAGTTGCTCCCCAGAGACACTTGGCCGAGTTCAAATCTTTTGAGACTGTCCCTGAGTTAGGTCAGACCCTCACGGTCGATCTTTTCAAGGAAGGTTCTTTTGTTGATGTTGTTGGAACATCCAAGGGTAAAGGTTTCCAGGGCGTCGTTAAGCGCCATGGATTCGGAGGTGTAGGTCAGGCTACCCACGGTCAGCACAACCGTCTCCGCGCACCCGGTTCTATCGGTGCTTGTTCTTATCCCGCCAAGGTTTTCAAGGGTCTCCGCATGGCAGGCCAGATGGGCAACGAACGTGTCACCGTTCAGAATCTTCAGGTGATAAAGGTGCTTCCCGAGCACAACCTGTTAGTGATCAAGGGCTCCATACCCGGAGCTAAAGGTTCAATCGTTTTAGTAGAGGAATAATGGAATTAGCA
This sequence comes from Muribaculaceae bacterium, assembly GCA_029062005.1. Classification (GTDB taxonomy): domain Bacteria; phylum Bacteroidota; class Bacteroidia; order Bacteroidales; family Muribaculaceae; genus Lepagella. The sequence continues at coordinate 6,467 of JAIDQZ010000035.1, forward strand.
GTTTTTAATATCAAGGGTGAAGATACCGGACGTAAAGTCGTCCTCAACGACGAAGTGTTTGGTCGCGACCTAAATATAGGAAACGCTGATCACACTCTCTATCTCGATGTAAAGCAGTACCTCGCCAACCAGCGTCAGGGTACCCACAAGTCAAAGGAACGTAGCGAGGTTTCAGGTTCTACCCGCAAGCTCGGTCGCCAGAAAGGTGGTGGCGGTGCTCGTCGTGGTGATATCAATTCTCCGCTTCTCCGTGGCGGTGGCACAGTGTTTGGTCCGCGTCCCCGCGACTACCGCACTAAACTCAACAAGAAGCAGAAGGCACTCGCACGTCGCATTGCTCTCACTTCACGTGTAGCCGACCAGAAGGTGATCGTAGTGGAAAACTTCACTTTCGACGCTCCCAAGACCAAAAGCTACATCAACCTTGCCAAGAGTTTCAAGCTTGAAGATAAGAAGGTGCTTCTCGTGTTTGCAGACTATGACAAGAACGTGCTTCTTTCAGTCCGCAACGTGCCCAACGCGCTTCTCGCACAGGCAAAGGATCTCAACGCTTTCACTGTACTTAACAACGACGCTATCATCCTCACTGAAGACAGCGTGAATGTCTGCAACGAATTCTAAATTAAGGAGAACGAAAAATGGATATCAATATCAAACCTCTCATGACTGAAAAGGCTACCGCCCTCAGCGAAAAGGAGAATTGCTACGTATTTGCCGTATCTCCCGAAGCCAATAAGTTTCAGATCAAGGATATTGTAGAGAAGCTTTACAATGTCCGCGTGACTAACGTGAGCACATGCGTATACGCAGGAAAGCGCAAGCAGCGCTATACCCGCACAGGTATTATCCGTGGCCAGAGACCCGCATATAAGAAAGCTTATGTGACCGTGGCAGACGGACAGACAATTGACTACTACAGCAACATCTAAAAGAAATGGCAGTTAAAAAATTCAAGCCCACTACACCGGGCCAAAGGCACAAGATTATCGGTGTGTTCAAGCGCGAAGAGTTCCTCGGTTTTGATGCCGAAGGAAAGAAGATCGTGCGCAAGTCTACTGCTAACGCACCGGAAAAGTCTCTTACCGTTGGAAAGCGTTCCACCGGCGGTCGCAACTCAAGCGGAGCACTCAGCACCCGCTATCGTGGAGGCGGCCATAAGAGAAAATTGCGTCTCATCGATTTCAAGAGAAACTACGACAATGTCGAGGCAGTCGTAAAGAGCATCGAGTATGACCCCAACAGGTCAGCAAACATCGCTCTTCTTTACTACGTTGACGGCTCAAAAGCCTACATCATCGCCCCCAACGGTCTTGAGGTAGGACAGAAGGTAGTCAGTGGTGAGGATGTGGCTCCCGAAGTAGGCAACGCACTTCCTCTTGCCAAGATCCCCGTAGGTACTCTTATCCATTGTATCGAACTTCGCCCCGGTCAGGGTGCCGCTATGGTGCGCTCAGCCGGTGCGTTCGCTCAGCTGACATCTCGTGAAGGAAATTACGCTATCATCAAGCTTCCTTCAGGTGAAACTCGCAAAGTGCTTCTCACTTGCCGTGCTACTGTGGGCGTTGTCGGCAATTCCGACCATGCCCTTGAGCAGAGCGGTAAGGCAGGACGCAGCCGCTGGCTCGGTCGTCGTCCTCACAACCGTGGTGTCGTGATGAACCCTGTCGATCACCCGATGGGTGGTGGTGAAGGCCGTCAGTCAGGTGGTCATCCACGTAGCCGCACAGGCCTCTACGCCAAGGGTCTGAAGACCCGCAATAAGAAGAAGCACTCTTCGAAGTACATCATTGAAAGACGTAAGAAGTAATCTCCTAAATCAAGACATCAACTATGAGTCGTTCATTAAAGAAAGGACCTTTCATCAGCGTCAAGCTTGAGAAGAAAGTCGCCGCTATGGAAGAATCCGGCAAGAAATCGGTCATCAAGACTTGGAGCCGTGCATCCATGATCTCTCCCGATTTCGTCGGCCATACTTTCGCCGTACATAACGGCAACAAGTTTATCCCTGTCTATGTTACAGAAAACATGGTAGGTCATAAGCTTGGTGAATTTGCCCTTACCCGTACATTCCGCGGTCATGCCGGCAATAAGAAGAAATAAGGCCACTCACCATAAATAGTTTTAAATACAATGGGTTTAAGAAAAAGAGAAGCAGCCGATGCAATCAAGGCTGCGCGCAAATCCGAATATTTCGCTAAGCTGCGCAATGTTCCTTCCTCCCCCCGCAAGATGCGTCTTGTCGTAGACATGGTGCGTGGTCAGGAAGCTTTCAAGGCGCTCGGCATATTGAAATTTTCCAATAAGGAAGCAGCCCGCCGTGTAGAGAAGCTCCTTCGCTCCGCTATCGCAAACTGGGAAGAGAAAAATGGTCGTAAGGCAGAGGCAGGCGAGCTCTATGTGAAGACTATCTTCGTAGACGCCGCTCCAATGCTGAAGCGTCTCCGTCCGGCTCCTCAGGGCCGCGGCTACAGAATTCGCAAACGCTCCAACCACGTGACAGTATTCGTGGATACTTTAAACAACGATAAATAATCAGCAAGATGGGACAGAAAGTTAATCCGATCAGCAACCGTCTCGGTGTAATCCGCGGTTGGGACTCAAACTGGTTTGGCGGTAAGAAATACGGCGAGACCCTCCTCGAGGACTCTAAGATCCGCAAATATCTCCGCACTCGTCTTGCTAAGGCAAGCGTTTCCAAGATAATTATCGAACGTACGCTGAAGATGGTCACCGTGACTGTCTGCACCTCACGCCCCGGTATGATTATCGGCAAGGGCGGCAAGGATGTCGATGCTCTTAAAGAAGAACTTAAGAAAATCACCGACAAGGACGTTCAGATCAACATCTATGAAATCAAGCGTCCTGAACTCGACGCAGAGATCGTGGCTACCAACATCGCTCGCCAGATCGAGGGCAAGGTGGCATACCGCCGTGCAGTAAAGATGGCTATCGCATCTACAATGCGTATGGGTGCAGAAGGCATCAAGATTCAGGTGTCAGGTCGTCTGAACGGTGCTGAAATGGCTCGTTCCGAGATGTTCAAGGAAGGTCGTACGCCGCTTCACACACTCCGTGCCGATATCGATTACGCCCTCGTGGAGGCACTCACCAAGGTAGGTATCATCGGCATCAAGGTGTGGATTTGCCGTGGAGAGATCTATGGTAAGAAAGAGCTTACTCCTTCTTATGCTATCGGTCAGAAAGAGGCAGGTCGCCCCGCACGTGAAGACCGTCGTCGCGGCGGTTTCCGCAATAAGAAAAACAACAATCGTCAATAAAGTAGACTCAGAATATGTTACAACCTAAGAAAACCAAATTCCGCCGTTCGCAGAAGGGCAGAATGAAAGGCGAGGCTCAGCGTGGCAATCAGCTCGCTTTCGGATCGTTTGGCATCAAGACTCTCGAGTCTAAATGGATCACCGGTCGTCAGATCGAGGCTGCCCGTATCGCTGTGACACGCTACATGCAGCGTCAGGGTCAGATCTGGATCCGCATTTTCCCGGACAAGCCTATCACCAAGAAGCCTGCAGAGGTCCGAATGGGTAAAGGTAAAGGTAACCCCGAAGGTTTCGTGGCGCCTGTGACTCCCGGACGTATCCTTATCGAAGTTGAAGGCGTACCTTATGATATCGCCAAGGAAGCACTCCGTCTGGCAGCCCAGAAGCTTCCGGTGACTACCAAGTTCATCGTTCGCCGCGACTACGATCCCGCTCAGACAGTTTAATAAACTGAGGCAATAGACGACAGATATTTCAGGAAGAGGGGAGTGCTCGGTGTGAGCCACGGGGCATTCCCCGGTTCCTGAACTTGAAAATCACCGAATTTTTGAGTAATTCAAAGCAAGTAGGCAATATTTTCAGCAGTCTGCCGTTTATATCTTTTGGATATACTAATTAAAGTATCCATATAATTTTTATTAAAATGAAAAAGGAAGAAATCAAGGAATTAAGCATTCAGGAATTGAAAGCCCAGATCGAGGCTTCAGAGAAGGCTTATCGTGAATTGAAAGTAACGCACGCGATCTCTCCTATCGACAATCCCGCCAAGATCACTAAGGATCGCCGTGACATTGCTCGATTGAAGACTGTGCTGCGTCAGAAGGAACTCGCCGCCATGGCAGAGACTTCTGGTAAGTAATAATCCCATCTAATATTTCAGAAAAATGGAAGTTAAAAGAAATCTGAGAAAAGAAAGAATTGGGGTTGTTTCCAGCAACAAATGCGACAAAACCATCACTGTCGAAATCAAGTGGAAGGAGAAACACCCGATCTATGGCAAGTTTGTCAATAAGACAAAGAAATACCACGCTCACGACGAAAACAACGA
>JAIDQZ010000036.1 GCA_029062005.1 Muribaculaceae bacterium
GTCAATGTTCTCTATGGCTCAAGTGAACCGAATTTATTTAATTTTTAACCCCGTCCATTTTTAGTGGACAGTAGTGAAATATAACGAATAATCACAGCAAGCGGTTTTACAGACTTTCGATCTTCCAAACAGTCTATTGTCACTCCAAATGCATCATATCACCGTATGAAATGCCAAAGCTACGACTTGAAGGCTAAAAAGAGAATTACCGTTGTGTAAAATTTGGATTTTGTTTTTTATTTCAGCGATTTTTTATTAATTTTGTCAAATTAAAAGCAACAACATAATTCAGTAACGAACGCAATATGGCATTAAACGATAAGTCTGATTCTCAAAACAACATAAAAAAAGGAAATACAAATAAGAGGTTGAAGATTCTCCGACGATTGCTGGCTATAATAAGCATTTTTCTGATCACTCCCCTTTTCCTTGACTTCACAGGAACCTGGCAGACCTATTTCGGATGGATGGCAAAAATACAATTTCTGCCGGCACTCCTTTCCCTTAATATTCTTGCACTTTCAGCCCTAATTATCCTTACACTTCTATTAGGACGACTTTATTGCTCCGTGATATGTCCGCTCGGCATAATGCAGGACGGTTTCGGTTGGCTCGGAAGAAAAGCTAAGAAAAACCGATATTCCTATTCAAAACCACTGACTATATTACGCTATTCCTTCCTTTTAATCATGGCAATAGCTATAATAGCCGGTATCAGTTCAATGGTTGTCATACTTGCTCCTTACAGCGCATACGGGAGGATAGTGTCAAGTATGCTGAAGCCTGCATGGATCTGGGGTAATAATATACTCGCTTCATGGGCAGAACAGCATCAAAGCTACGCTTTCTATACGGTTGAATACTGGCAAAACGGTTACGGAGTCCTGACTGTAGCCTCTGTGACATTGATAATATTGGCTATTCTTGCCTGGCGCAATGGCAGGACATATTGCAATACAATATGTCCTGTCGGCACAGTCCTCGGATTCTTTTCAAGATTCGCCCTTTTCCGAGTAGTCATTGACAAGTCGAAGTGTGTTGACTGCAAGCTATGTTCACGCAACTGCAAGTCATCGTGCATAGACATTTCAAGACATGAAATCGATCATTCACGTTGCGTTGCTTGCTTCGACTGCATTGGAAAATGCAACAAAGGAGCTCTTTCTTTCAAGTATGTGGGAGTAAAGCACGCTCCTGCCGCAGAAGACAAGGATGGTATCGACAATTCCCGACGTCAGTTTCTTTCCACAGTCGCAATCGCCGGAACCGCTACTGCGCTTTCAGCTGCCGACAAGACAGTAGACGGAGGGCTGGCAGCTATTGAAGACAAGAAGATTCCGGAACGAAAGACACGTATAGCCCCTCCGGGTGCAATAAGCCTCAGAAACCTTCATAAGCATTGCACAGCCTGCCAGCTCTGTGTCTCAGCTTGCCCTAACGGAGTGCTACGTCCTATGACCGATCTGGAAAACTTCATGCAACCCGAATCCTCATATGAGCGAGGCTACTGCAGACCGGAATGCACACGATGTTCCGATGTGTGCCCGACCGGAGCTATAAGACCTATAGACACCGCTGACAAGTCTTCCATTCAGATCGGACATGCTGTATGGATCAAAGACAACTGCGTGCCTTTGACGGATGGTGTGGAATGCGGCAATTGTGCACGACATTGTCCTACAGGTGCGATCTCAATGGTGGAGACCGAGACCGGATTAAAGATTCCTGCTGTCAATACAGAGCGATGCATCGGTTGCGGAGCTTGCGAAAATTTATGTCCGGCACGACCGTTCAGCGCTATTTATGTGGAAGGACACGAGAATCACAGAACGATTTAGCTACTTATCAAATATGAGCAAAATAATCAACCGCAGGGAATTTCTTAAGAGACTTGGAATAGGGGCTTCCCTTACAGGCATTGCATTGACCGGATGTAAAAATGCGGAAAAGACGATTGCCGGCTCTGCTGATTCCAAAGATGGAGGAATGACCTATCGAATAAATCCCAAGACCGGAGAAAATGTATCCATACTCGGATACGGATGTATGCGATGGCCGACCAAACCTTCAGAAGAGGGAAAGGAAGGAGAGGAAGTGATCGATCAGGAAATGGTAAACCGCCTCGTGGATAAGGCTCTTGAAAGCGGAGTTAATTATTTCGACACTTCTCCTGCATATTGCAAGGGGAAATCGGAAGGAGCCACAGGCACGGCGCTGAGCAGACATCCGAGAGAAAGCTATTATATCGCCACCAAACTGTCAAACTTCTCTCCCTCCACACATTCACGTGAGGCTTCAATAGCCATGTATGAAAATTCACTGAAGGAACTTCAGACCGATTACATCGACTACATGCTTCTACACGGAGCAGGAATGGGAGGTATGGATGAACTTCATGCAAGATACCTTGACAACGGTATACTTGATTTCCTTCTCAAAGAACGAGAAGAGGGAAGAATAAAAAATCTCGGCTTCTCTTATCACGGTGATATCGAGGTCTTCGACTGGCTGCTGTCCAAACATGACGAATATAAATGGGATTTCGTACAGATACAGCTCAATTATCTTGACTGGAAACACTCAAAGGAATTGAATCCACGTAACACAAACGCCGAATATCTGTATGATGAACTTCAGAAACGAGGCATTCCGGCTGTCATCATGGAACCGCTACTCGGAGGAAGACTGGCAAATGTGCCGGAACATATAGTCAACAGGCTAAAACAGCGGGAACCAGAAGAAAGCGTAGCTTCATGGGCATTCCGGTATGCAGGATCATACCCGGGTGTACTAACGGTTTTGAGCGGTATGACCTACATGGAGCATCTTGAAGACAACCTCCACACTTACAGTCCTCTAAAGCAACTCTCGGAAGAAGAAGTCGCATTCCTACATGACACAGCCGACCTGATGATGCAATATCCTACCATTCCATGCAACGACTGCAAATACTGCATGCCTTGCCCATATGGTATCGATATTCCCGCTAACCTCATGCACTACAATAAATGCGTGAACGAGGACAATATTCCGACATCCTCCATGTCTCCCGATTACGCAAAGGCACGCAAGGCATTTCTTGTGGGATATGACCGTTCGGTACCCAAACTCCGCCAGGCAAGCCACTGCATAGGATGCGGACAATGCGCTCCTCATTGCCCGCAAGGCATAGACATTCCCAATGAGCTGCACCGAATCGACGAATACGTGGAGAAGCTAAAGCAACAGACAATATGAAGACTTCAATATGTTATAAAACATAACAAGACTCATAAAAAACAGGACATAATAATTGGCATTTTGACAATATTTAGTTATATTTGCACCTGAAAATAAAATTTCTCTCTTCTTATTAGTCACCTTCAAACTGCTTAAAAGATGAAGAAACACAATTTCTATGCCGGCCCATCCATTTTGAGCCAGTACACAATCAAGAATACAGCGGACGCTATCCTTGACTTCGCTGACATGGGTCTTTCGATCCTTGAAATCTCCCACCGCAGCAAACAGTTTCAGGCCGTGGTCGACGAGGCAGTGGCTCTTGTCAAAGAGTTGCTTGAAGTTCCGGAAGGCTACAGTGTACTCTTCCTCGGAGGCGGCGCGAGCCTTCAGTTCGCAATGGCACCGATGAATTTCCTGAATACCAAAGCAGCATATCTTGACACCGGTGTATGGGCATCGAAAGCTATAAAAGAAGCAAAACTCTTCGGTGAGGTCGATGTAGTCGCATCAGGCAAGGATTCCAAATACACCGTCATTCCCAAGGAATGGACAGTTCCGGCAGATGCAGACTATTTCCACTATACCTCCAACAATACCATCTACGGAACAGAAATCCGTAAAGACCCGGAGGTCAGCGTTCCGATGATCTGCGATATGAGCTCAGATATCTTCTCACGTCCTGTTGATGTGAGCAAATACGACCTTATATATGCCGGGGCACAGAAAAATCTCGCTCCATCAGGTGTGACTATCTGCATCGTTAAAGACGCCGCCCTCGACAAGGTGAGCCGTGTGATACCGACCATGCTCAAGTACAAGACCCATGTTGACAAGGGTTCGATGTTCAATACTCCCCCGGTGCTTCCGATTTTTGCGGCACTCCAGACACTTAAATACTACAAGAGTCTCGGCGGAATCCGCGAAATAGAGAAAATGGATATTGCCAAGGCAGAGAAGCTTTACGAGGCAATAGATGCAAGCAAAATGTTTGTGGCAACAGTACAGGACAAGGAATCACGTTCAATCATGAACGTTTGCTTTGTAATGAAGCCCGAATATGCAGAATTAGAAAAAGAATTCATCGACTTCGCTTCAGCAAAGGGCATAGTCGGCATCAAGGGTCACCGTGACGTAGGCGGTTTCCGTGCATCCCTTTACAATGCACTGCCGATGGAATCTGTCGACGCACTCGTAGGATGCATGCGAGAGTTTGAATCACTCCATTAATTAAGATTTGATACAGACAACTATGAAAATACTGGTATTTACAGAGAAGCCTTTTGCCGCCAATGCGGTCAAGGCCATAGCCAACACTGTCAATTCAAGCGGCAATGAACTCAAACTTGTGGAAATGGGAACTCGCGAAGATCTCCTTGAAGCAGTGAAAGACGCAGAAGCCCTTATAGTTCGCAGCGACAAAGTAGATGAAGAAGTGATGAGCATGGCGCCGAAACTAAAGGTTATAGTAAGGGCGGGTGCCGGATATGACAACATAGATCTTGAAGCAGCAACAAAGCATGGTATATGCGTCATGAACACACCGGGTCAAAACTCCAATGCAGTTGCGGAATTAGTGTTCGGTATGGTGGTGATGATGTGCCGTAATCAATATAACGGTAAGTCAGGATCAGAGCTGAAGGGTAAGAATCTCGGAATATACGCCTTCGGACAGGTCGGTCGCAATGTGGCACGTATCGCAAAAGGATTCGGCATGAATATTTCTGCACTCGACAAGTTTGTGGCAGATGACGTCATGGAGGCTGAAGGTGTCCGTCCGGTACATGATGTAGAATCTCTATTTGCTGAGAATGATTTCGTTTCGCTGCACATCCCGGCAACATCTGAAACAAAAGGTAGCATCGGATATGATCTGGTAATGAAGATGCCTGAGGGTGGAGTGCTTGTGAATACAGCCCGCAAAGAAGTGATCGATGAAGCCGGACTCATGAAAGCTCTTGAAGAACGTCCGGACCTTCGATATGTGAGCGATATCAAGCCAGACACTGCAGAAGAATTCGAGAAAAAGTTTGGAGCACGCGTATTCTTCACACCTAAGAAGATGGGAGCTCAGACCGCAGAAGCAAACTTCAACGCCGGAGTTGCCGCAGCGGAGCAGGCTCTCGCCTATCTCAAGGACGGTTGGAACAAATATCAAGTAAACAAATAATTTTCCTACCACATAAAAATCAGGCACTGCATATGCGGTGCCTGATTTTATATATGACGGCATAATCAATATTATACCCCATCTCATAAAAATTGTGCCTTATTCCATTACCGTTGCCAACCTCTCTGTATTCTTTTCAATCATTTCATCTGCTACGTGATAATTGGCGAGATCTCCGGCGATATAACTGTCGTATGCAGCCATGTCAATGAGCCCATGACCTGACAGATTGAAAAGAATGACCGGTGCCGTTCCTTCCTCATTCGCCTTCCTTGCTTCGCGTATTGCCGCAGCTATGGCATGGGAACTCTCCGGTGCCGGAATAATTCCTTCTGTCCCGGCAAAAAGAGTAGCAGCGGCAAATGTCTCAAGCTGAGGAATATCGACTGCCTCCATCAAATTATCGCTCTTGAGCTGACTGACTACTGACCCGGCTCCATGATAACGAAGGCCACCCGCATGAATATTTGCCGGTGCAAAATCATGACCTAATGTGAGCATCGGAATCAACGGGGTATATCCCGCCTCATCGCCATAATCATAACGGAACTTTCCCCGAGTCAGCTTTGGACATGATTCAGGCTCCGCCGCAATAAACCGAGTGCTACGCTCACCGCTGAAATTATGTCGCATGAAAGGAAATGAGATACCTGAGAAGTTACTTCCGCCACCGAAGCATCCTATCACTATGTCAGGATATTCTCCAGCCATCTCCATCTGTTTCTCGGCTTCCAGACCTATCACAGTCTGATGAAGCGCCACATGATTTAGCACCGATCCCAGCACATATTTGCAATTCTCGGTTGCCATAGCAAGTTCCACAGCTTCGGAAATCGCCGTTCCGAGTGATCCCTGATATGCAGGATTCTCTGTGATAATCTTGCGTCCGGCTTTGGTGGACATGGAAGGAGAAGCTATCACCTCTGCGCCATAAGTCTGCATGATAGATCTTCTATATGGTTTCTGATTGAAAGAAACCTTCACCATGTACACTGCAAGATTAAGTCCGAAATGCTTGGCGGCGAGCGACAGAGCGGCTCCCCACTGTCCTGCTCCGGTCTCTGTCGTTATATTCGTGACACCCTCCTTTTTGCAAAAATATGCCTGCGGGATTGCAGAATTGAGCTTGTGGCTTCCTACAGGGCTGACACTCTCGTTCTTGAAATAGATATGCGCCTTGGTACCCAGAGCCTTTTCAAGACCTCGGGCACGAACGAGCGGTGTCGGACGATATATCTTATACATTTCCCTTACTTCCTCCGGAATATCAATAAACCTATCGGAAACGTTCATTTCCTGCCGGGATGCCTCCTTTGAGAAAAGGGGAAATAGATCTTCAGCCTTTAAAGGCTCTCCGGTAGCCGGATTAAGCATAGGCCTCGGCTTTACCGGCATGTCGGCGACAATATTGTACCATGCAGCAGGAATATCCTTTTCCTGAAGGATGAATTTTTTCGATTCCATAACAAACGATCTGTCAATACTGAATAATTATTAAACACTCTGCCAAATACTGCATAATATTGCAATATTTTGCATAACTATATAACAATAATCATTCAGAATCTATCATGTACAAAATAAATAGATTTAAGAATTGCACATTAAGACTACTTTTTGTAATTTTGCACTATGATTACGGCATCACAGAAAAAAAGGGATAATATAGCGGAATATCTGCTTTATATGTGGCAGATAGAGGATCTGATCAGGGCGTTCGGGCTTGATCTTGACCGCATACGCGAACAAATAGTGGATAAGCATGACGGTCTGACTGAAGATCAGCGCAAGGAAATGACGGAATGGTATGAATCACTGATCGATATGATGCGACGTGAGGGCGTAGTGGAAAAAGGTCATCTCCAACTGAATAAAAATGTCATCATAGCTCTTGACGACCTCAATGCAAGACTCGTAAAGGATCCGAAATATGCCAAATATGCAGCTGAATACTACAAAGTGCTACCTCTGATTGTAGAACTCCGGGCAAAGGCAGGAGAAAACAAGACAGGCGAAATGGAAACCCTGTTTAACTTTCTCTATGGAATACTGATGCTGAAGATTCAGGGAAAGGAGATTTCAAAAGAGACTTTGGAAGCTGCTAAGGAAGTATCTCATTTTCTCGGCACCCTTGCACAATATTATAAGAAAGACTATAACAACGAGCTTGACCTTGAATAAAAAACCGACATGTCAGAGGAACTGAATAAAGAAATAGCGCGTCGCCGCACATTTGCCATCATATCGCATCCTGATGCAGGAAAGACTACACTTACGGAAAAACTACTTCTGTTCGGAGGTGCCATTCATGTAGCCGGTGCGGTAAAGAGCAACAAGATTAAGAAGACAGCCACTTCAGACTGGATGGAGATAGAGAAGCAGCGCGGCATCTCGGTGGCGACCTCCGTCATGGGCTTCAACTACAAGGATTACAAGATAAACATCCTTGACACTCCCGGTCACCAGGATTTTGCGGAAGACACTTTCAGGACGCTCACTGCCGTGGATTCAGTGATCATCGTGGTCGATGTAGCCAAAGGTGTCGAGACACAGACCCGACGTCTTATGGAAGTGTGCAGAATGAGGAAGACCCCCGTCATAATCTTCGTCAACAAGCTTGACCGCGAGGGTCGCGATCCTTTTGACATTCTCGATGAGCTTGAGCAGGAACTTAAAATTTCCGTCAGGCCGCTTTCATGGCCAATCAATATCGGAGAGAAATTCAAAGGTGTCTATAATATTTATGAGCATGGACTTGATCTGTTCACCCCGTCGAAGCAGACGATCAGCGAACGCGTCGAGATCGAAGATGTCAACTCCCCGATCGTAGACGAGCTGATAGGAAAGGCGGATGCAGAAAAACTTCGTGAAGATCTTGAACTCATAGAGGGTGTCTACCCTGAATTTGATAAAGAAGCCTATCTTCGTGGAGAGGTTGCGCCGGTATTCTTCGGATCCGCACTCAACACCTTCGGCGTAAAGGAACTGCTTGACTGCTTCTGCGAAATAGCCCCGGCCCCGCTTCCTATTGATGCAGAAGAGCGTACTGTCGATCCAAAAGAGGAGGGATTCACCGGATTCGTATTCAAGATTCATGCTAACATGGATCCGAACCACCGCAGCTGCATTGCATTTGTGAAGATATGCAGCGGAAAGTTTGAACGAAACGTCAACTACAAGCATGTGCGCCACAACAAAATGATGAAGTTCGCTGCACCGACTGCGTTCATGGCGCAGAAAAAGAATATCGTAGATGAAGCGTACCCCGGAGATATCGTGGGCATTCCTGATACAGGTAACTTCAAGATCGGAGACACACTGACATCAGGCGAACAGCTTCATTTCAAGGGACTCCCCTCTTTCTCGCCAGAAATGTTCAAATATCTGGAGAATGCGGATCCTATGAAAGCGAAACAGCTTGACAAAGGTATCAATCAGCTTATGGACGAAGGTGTGGCACAGATGTTTACCAACCAGTTTAACGGACGCAAGATCATAGGCACTGTAGGTCAGCTTCAGTTTGAGGTGATTCAGTACCGGCTACTGCACGAATACGGGGCACAATGTCGCTGGGAACCTATCAGTCTGTATAAAGCTTGCTGGATAGAAAGCGATGATCAGGAGGCTTTAGAAGCATTTAAAAAGCGTAAATATCAATTTATGGCAAAGGACAAGGATGGCAGAGACGTATTCATGGCAGACAGCAACTACGTGTTGCAGATGGCACAAAGCGACTTCCCGAAAATCCGCTTCCACTTCTCATCTGAATTCTAAAAAATAGTGTGTGAGCACCAAATATGTAAGCGCCCGATGAATGACAGCATCATCGGGCGCTTACGTGCATATGACAGATATGTATTGCCAATCATCATAAAGACTCAATCGTCGATCTTTACCCCCTTGAATTGACCGAGAAGATTAAAAGTCAGTTCCACATCATCAGAAAGCTCAACCTCATATTTAGAGGATTTCTTTTCAATCTTCACAATCTTCACATCCGGGAAATTTTTTGTCACGTATGTCCGTATAGGTTTAGGAATTATGCCTTGAGGCACTTCCCTTGTCTTGCAGTCAACAGATGTCCATTTGCAGGCATTGTTGAATTCAATCTTGGTTCCGTTGACAAGCTTCACATCATAATCAGTCTTTTTCAGGAGATGTTTATCTGTCTTGATCATTCCGACTTTAGCTTTCGGGAAATATTCCTTCAGGAATGCCTGAGCAGGTTCGGGAAGATCATCCCGATTCACGGAATATTTATCAAAGGCATAACCTGACATCACTGTAAATATCGCAGCAAGTATCAATAAAATGTGTTTTTTCATAGCGGTGCGTTTTAGTTTAATATTACAACAAACTCTATGCCATATTAGTTTGACCCCAACTATGATTAGGCTGAATCTCATATAATTTACAAGTTTTTATGAGAAGGGACGTTTATTCTTGGAAACCATTGTTTTTTTTTGTAATTTTGCAGTATTGACTTATAAGAATGACTCCCAATAGACAATAATGACACGGTTGAAAAATAAATTGAAAAAGACCCCCATATGAATAAAAATCATAAACCGGGATATCTTGCAAGAAAATTATTGACCAACAGGTGCTAAACAACAATATAAAAACAAAAATGCTTAACTTCACAGTTGGACCGGTAATGTCCGATCAAGAGACACTTGCCATAGGCGGTGAGCAGGTCCCATATTTCAGAACTCAGGAATTTTCCAACATAATGCTTGAAAACGAAGTCTTAATGAAAGAGTTCGTTAATGCCCCTGATTCAGCAAAAGTAGTGTTTATTACTGGTTCAGGTACAGCATCAATGGAAGCTGCTGTCATGAATGTATTCACGTCATCAGACAAGTTACTTGTTGTGGATGGCGGTTCATTTGGTCATAGATTCACAGAGATATGTGACATACATCATATTCCATACACAGCTATCACTCCTAAAAAGGGACATGTAGTCACTCCTGAGATGCTTATGGAATATGATCAAAAAGGATATACCGGCCTTTTAGTAAATATTCATGAAACCTCAACAGGAGTATATTATGATGCTGCAATGCTCGGTGACTTTTGCAGACGAAACAATCTAATATATGTAATAGATGCGATCAGTTCATTTCTGGCAGATCCATTAGATATGTCGGATGTTGGTGCTGACATCGTAATCACCGGGTCTCAAAAAGTGCTTGCTTGCGCGCCTGGCATTTCAGTGATAGTTCTGTCTGAAAAAGCATTGGACAGAATTGAGAACAATGAGACAAAGACCATGTATCTTGACCTGAAAAGCGCATTAAAGAATGCCGAAAGGGGTCAGACTCCATTTACTCCTGCCGTCGGCATACTTCGTCAGATAAATGCACGGTTGCGCCGAATAAAGCATAATGGAGGGGCATCTACTGAAATTGCAAAAATCAAAAGACAAGCAGAAGACTTCAGAAATAAAATCAAAGGGCTACCTTTTGAAATAGTATCCGAGTCCATATCAAATGCATTGACACCACTGCATCCTACCACTGCATCAGCCTATGACATATTCATTCAACTTAAAGATAATTACGGTATATGGATATGTCCAAATGGCGGAGACATGAAAGATACAATCTTCAGAGTAGGACATTTCGGTGCGCAAACCTGTGAAGACAACGATACGTTGATTGCAGCATTCTCAGACATGCAAAAGAAAGGGATAATCTGACATGACAAAAGTCATCACATACGGAACATATGATTTCCTTCACGAAGGACACATAAGACTTCTCAAGCGTGCAAAAGCTCTAGGTGACTACCTTATAGTAGGAGTAACTGCTGATGACTTTGACATGGCGCGAGGAAAAATCAACGTGGGTCAATCTCTGATGGAACGTGTGGAAGCAATTCGACAGACAGGGCTTGCCGACAAGATAATAATTGAAGAATATGAGGGTCAGAAGATTGATGATATTCGCCGCTATGAGGCAGATATCTTTACAGTAGGTTCTGACTGGGTAGGTAAATTTGATTACCTCAATGAATTCTGCAAGGTAGTCTATCTTGACAGGACTGAAGGAATATCAAGCACTGAAATACGAAGCCACCGTCAGGAACTCCGTATCGGACTCGTCGGAGAGACAAACATTGTAAATAAATTCAAGAATGAATGCCGCTATGTGAACGGGGTTGAGATAGCCGGTGTATACGCCTCCACTTCCGGCACATTAGACAACGAACTTAAAAACCTTACTTCCCGGACATCTTCTTATGATGAATTGCTTTGCAAATGCAATGCGGTATATATAGCCTCGAAGCCATCCGAACATTACCATCAGGTCAAGAAAGCACTTGAATCCGGAGCTCACGTGATATGCGAATCACCTATCACACTGGATATTGAACAGTTTGATGAATTAATACATATCGCTTCTGAAAAGGGTCTTGTGCTCATGGATGGAATCAAGACGGCGTATTCACTGGCATTCAACCGCATGATGCTTCTGATAAAAGCAGGTATTATAGGAGATGTTCTGTCTGTAGATACCACCTGCACGAGTCTCATTGATATTGATAAAAATAACCTTCCATCGCATCTATGGAACTCTATCACTGCATGGGGTCCCACAGCTCTTCTACCAATTTTTAAGATATTAGGGACAGACTTCAAACAGACGATGCGATATTCCAAATCGCTACCAAATCACAAAGATTTCGATATTTTTACCAAGGTATCTTTTATCTACGACAACGGAGTTGCATCTATCAAGGTAGGTCAAGGTGTGAAGTCTGAAGGAGAAATGGTCATTTCAGGTACAAAAGGATATATCTATGTACCTGCACCATGGTGGAAGACCGACTATTTTGAAGTCCGTTATGAAAATTCTTCAGAAAACAAACGCTATTTCTATCAACTTGATGGCGAAGGGATACGATATGAAATTCTATCTTTTATAAATCTAATAAAGGGACGTAAATCTTATAATCAAGTCTCGGAAGAAATATCCCAACAGATAATTAGAATAGTTGGAAATACAGGAGAAGGATAAGCAATAATGATGAGAATCTATAATAGTGGTCCGTGATTTCAAACAAAATTGTTGAAACCCCGGACCACTTTATCTTACATTCAACCTTAGACCAGGTATCTAAAATGACAGGGCATCAGTCCTTCTTATCCTTATGATCTTTCCGGAAAATCACTTCGTCGTGAGCCCATTTTTTCGGGGTCATATAGTCCTCACCGAACAATCTCGTGAGATAATCGTGAGAATCACCGAAACCACGCAAAGGATATCCGTTGAATTGAATATCTACTACATTGTCGAACAACTTCCTTGGAAGAACCACATTGTCATTTCTTATACACATGGATTGTCCTACAAATTTGCTGTCCTTATATTTACCAGTATGCACAAGAGAATCAAGCTTGTCGCACCAACCTTTTAGTGTATGGCGACTCGATTTGATTCTGGAAAACCAATCAGTCTTCTGCTTATGGAAAAGACGGTTTTCCGTACTTCTTATCTTATGCATGAATTTCTTGCGTTCTTTTGCATCTTCAGGCACAGATTCAAAGGGGAAAATGTCCATAGTGACACCAAACTTGGTAGTGCCATGCTTGTGGGGAGCCCTATAAGTCGACGGATCGTTGATCTTAATGAAGCCGAAATAGAATGACTCATCATCTGTCTTTGTCCTGTAGAGCATCTGAAACCTGTCGCTTTTGTATGTGGCGACAAACTTATCGAAATCCTCGCGAAGCATGCATATGTCAGAATCATCATCCCATGGAATGAATCCGCCATGCCTTACAGCACCGAGCATAGTACCGTCTGATATGCAATATTTGATATTATTGGCACGACAGAAAGCATCCACATCTTTCAGCATCTCGAAAAGAATATCCTGCTTTTCCTTGATCGTGAGAGGTTTTTTCTCTTCCATTCCTTCACATGTATTTTTTGTCATTAATTACTTTTCTATCTGTAAGAAAATGTATAAATTTTCCCTTAGAATGAAGTTGTTTAAACTTATTTACGAATTATAAAAATTACAATGAAGAGTTAAACCAAAGATTCTTTTTATTAATCTTCCGCCATCTTTTCGGCGTATTTTCCTTCATTCATCAGTCACGATGCCCGCATCGCTCCTTCTTCATGAAGAAAAATCCGCTGAAAACCTGACGAAATCTTAATAAAAAAATAAGTTTAAACAACTTCAATATTTGGACTGCAAAGTTAATAAAAAAGAATAATAATAATTAAAATTGCAGAAAATTTTTAGAAATTAAGACTTATTTTTATGCAGGTTCTTCCTATGAAGCTAACTGCCACTATTCTTCATTTGAAGCACGAAGATAATCAATAAGTCTTCTTACCATATACTTCAATGGAAAGCGTGGACGCCAGCCTAAATCAATAAGCCTTGAACTATCCATATTCACTCTTGTCTCCGGAGCATAGTCATGATGAGCGGAGAGATCGGTGCATACAGGATTTTCAATATCTGAAAATGTCCCGAACAATTCAGCCAATTCGCGTATAGTCACATATGTGGAAGGTGTAGCCACATTATATGCCTCACCATTCTTTCCCTTTACAAGAATATAGACCAGAGCAGAGATGCAATCCGTCAGATAGCAATATGGTTTTGCAGATCGTCCCTGTGTGTGAAGCATAATCTTCTCTCCGGCAACAACACTGCGTGCAAACTGGGCAAAAACCCTTTTGTCATCCGGGGAAATTCCGGCGCCGAATGTCTGTGTAAGACGCGCAGTCTTAGCCGGTACTCCATATTCATCAGCATACGCGAAGATAAGAAATTCCGAGGCTTGCTTGCCAAGAGCATACGAATTACGCGCCAAAGAATGATCTATGTATCCCATCATGTCTTCAGTCACGGGTGCGTCATTGAATATCTGTCCGTAATATTCAATCGATGACAGATACACCATTCCTTTGACATGATGATTCCGGCAGTATTCAAGCAAAACTTTCGTGTATTCAACAGCCGAACTGAACGTCTCAACCGGATGTGTGGACATATACGTGCCGTCAGTAGTAGACGCGCAATGCACAATAAAATCGCAATCAAAGTCCGATTTTAAAAGATCTTCGGTATTCAAGTCAGTTATTGTAATACTTAAATCCTCCATATCCTCATACATAAGAGCAGCCTTTGCAGAATTTCTGACCGGAAGGATAAATCTAACTCCGATCCGGAGCGAATGAATACACCTGACAAACATAGATCCGATCAGTCCTGTTGCGCCTGTCACGACCATTACAGACCCTCTGAGAGCTTCTATAAGATCATCCGGAAGCGTAAACTCTTCAAGGTCTTCCTTTAAAATGCTGTTCATCTATATTAGAAAATTAGAAACCGAAAATCTGTTTGTTCTCATGCATATCCACTATTGCGCGGAAGATATAGAAATCAGCAGGAGTCGTGATCTTGATGTTTTCCATCGGACCCATTATAGGATGCAGTTTATATCCATAATGGTTCATAAGCGAGCAACTGTCGATGAAATCTTTCCTGCCTTCTTTCCTTGCCATTTCATGAGCTGAAAGAATCTCCACCAGTCTGAATGACTGCGGAGCCCTGACAATGATAGTATCGTCACGTTTAGGAATAACAATCGAACCGTCTGTCTGATTTACAAGGCATGTCTCTGTGGCGGGCACACAGGTGATGGCATTACCATATATCTTCAAAGCGTCAATATTGTCAGAAATAGTTTCATGTGTGATAAGCGGACGCACTCCGTCATGAATGAGCACGTTGACATCATCACCATAAATGGTTTCTGCAGCTTTAAGACCATTGTATATACTTTCCTGTCCGGTATCGCCGCCGGGCACAATAGAGCCGACCTTGGAAATGCCGAATCTAACGATAAGTTTCTTAAGATAGGGAATCCACTCCTCAAGACATGCCACCACTATACCGTCTATTCCGGGATGATTTTCAAACAACTCTAAGGTATATATGATTATCGGCTTCCCATTCAGTTCAAGAAACTGTTTAGGTCTGGAAGCGGATTTCATCCGCCGACCTGTGCCTCCGGCAAATATGACGGCTATATTCTTCATGGTGATATTGTTTTTATTTCATTCGGCATAAAGAAGTCATGCTTCTTTTTTACGCTTGTGACTGAATCTCTTATGGCTCCATAGCCAATACGGAGGATTGCGTCTTATGGAATTTTCGAGCAGGCGCAGATAGGAACGAGTAAAAGGGAATTTATTCCCGTCATCAATCGGTTCGATTTCCTTAAATGTCATATTATACCGACCCCTGCCGTCAGGCTCCACATCAAGATAAATATATCTGCACTTCAGGCGATTCCCGATTATTTCACCTCCTGTGATATAATCGGTCTCTATGCCCATGAACTCTGTCCAGAAATCGGTGTGATGCCCTTGAGGACGCTGGTCGCTTATAAATCCGGCAACAAAACTTTTGCCTTCTCCTTTTATCTCAGACAAGCGCCGAAAAGTCTTTGCCATAGGAATCGATTCCGAGCCGAAACGAGACCTTATCTTCAACATAAGAAGGTCGAAAGCATCATCGTGAAGCGGATGATATATCTGCACCATCTCCGCATCATTATGAAAATGTCTTACTATCGCAGGCACCCATTCCCAGTTGCCGTAATGACCCAAAAAGAGCACAACAGACTGACCTTCGGAAATAGCCTTATCCACGATCTCAGCGTTATAAACCTTTACCCGCCGATCCACTTCCTTATCGGAAATACCAAGAAGTTTGACAGATTCTATAAAAATATCGCAAAGATGACGATAAAACTGCTTGGTCCAGAGCTTGATCTTTTCATCTGAAGCATCAGGGAACACTCTTCTTAAATTATCCTCTACAACTTTTCTACGATATTTAACCACATCACGAAGCACCCATGCCGCGAACGAACTAATAGGATACAGTAAGGAAAGCGGTAAATGTGACAAGAGCGTAAGTATTCCCTTAAACAGATGATACTTAAATGAATCAATCTTTTTCATATAACCTCTATTTACCTACAATCTTTATTCTCATCACTTTTTACCTCTTTCAGCTTACGATATAGAATATCGATGATTTCAGCGTCGACGGTCTCATCAAATTTTCTCGCCCAGAAATGATCGATGTTTTCAAGCAATTCAAGATCAGATGCACGAAAAGTCCAAGGATGCCTGATACTTTCACCACGACTCCAATCTATAAACCTCATATTGCTTAGGTTCACCTCTTTCTGACTTTTTACAGTATGGGGATAAAAGAGCTTATCTTTAAACGGTGAATTAAATACGAGAGTCGGCAAAAAAATTTCGTCACATGTGCTTGTATGTCTGAACACACGTTCAAGCCATTCCTCCTTACTTAATACGTAGCGTGCCAGATCATCCGTGATGCTAAACCATTGCGAACCCATACGGAAATCAACATCCTTATTAATACGGTAGCCTACCGCCATCTGTAGCCCCTTGAAGATATGATTGATGATCCTTGTATTGAATTTGCTCTCCCCTTCCGGAAAGATAGTATAGTATCTGAAGCGAGATAAATTACTTTTCTTGAATTCCCACAGATTAATAAATTCCATTCCTTTATGAACGTCAAAAAAACGATGTATCTCATCATGGCTCTTTATCGGGAGATCCATACCTGACAAGAGATGATAATAATCATAGGTGTCACGAGAAGCCGCAGCCTTCAGCAAAGCGATTTCGGCTCTCATTATGCTGACACCTCCCCAATTGACATTCAGCCGGTCCGGAAGAATGAAAAGACCCGAACTTTTACATGCTTCTTTTAAGATCTCGGGATCAAAATCAGCGGCTTTTGCATCAACATGAATGAAAATATCATTACGCGGATGGTCAAGAAGCTCAACGAGTTTTTTAAGCTGTCCAAAATTCTTATGCGCAAGAATTAAATAGGCATGTTTATGCATATAGCACTGCTTTAATTTGATGATGGATTTATAGATTGATCATGTACGCGCCCATAGAATCTGGAGCAAGTTCGGATATGCCGGGACTCTTATAGCTTGTTTTCTGAAAAAACGAGTCTTTAGTCAAATTTTCGAAAACCTCCTTATCAAATTTATCCTTGTAATGGTCAGACCATAGCATATGCGTTGGATCCTGCTCAATCTGAAGCATTTTCCTAAAATTTTCAGAAGCCAGATTATTTACATTAATTGATAAAATAAAAAGTAAGTGCAGAATAAAATAATTAATCTTACTATTCTCTTCTTTCCAATATATGAAATTGGCTTCTCTCCATATACCCATGAGTGGATTCCCTTTTCGACATCTAATAAAGCAGCTCTGAATATAAGCGTAAGAACCTCGTATCCTGTCACCAGCCATAAAGAGGAAAAAATCCTCATTCATGATTTTTTCCGGTATTGGAGAGGTAACAAAACAAGTAGCATCAAGCCAAATTCCACCGTGCTGATATAATAGTTCAACACGACATATATCACTAAATTGAGTATTTAATATTTTCCCTTCTTTCCATTTCTTTACAATGTAGTCAGGTAATGAGATCCAATCGAAAATTGTTTTTTCATCCAGAATCACAAGTTCCTGCTTCAAATGACGGCGCATGCTTCTGAAACAAGACTTTACAAGATCCGGAGCATTTTCCTCACCTTGAAACCATATAGTAAATGCCCTTTCAGGCTCAGGGGTCATATCAATCTTTTCAGGAACTGCTTTACGAAGATCATCCGCATATCTTTCCAAGTAACGCAATGAAGCACCACGAGTAGCAGTATATCTTTGTTTCCTTCTCGCCTCACGAGATTTCCAAGGTGCATTAAGAATATGTCCAAACAGAATAAGATGGCTCTGCTGCCTTACTCTACCGAAAAATCTACTGATTTTACTACTCATAGCCCTATTCATTTACATCTTTCCTATACACTTTTACATCGTGATTCCACTTCTTGGGAGTCATATAATCAGGACCGTACACTTTCGTCAAATAGCTGTCAGTATCCCTGAACGCCATAAAATCATAATCCTCAAAGCGTATTTCACCTAAATTATCAAACCATTTCTTTGGAATGACAGTACGGTAATTACTTGAGCCGACAGCATGAGCCACAAGAGGACTGTCAGTGTATGGATTGTTATGAACAATCTCATTCAATCGCTTCAGCCACCAGGCATAGGAATGATGATAAGATTTGATGATAGACAAAAGATCATGCTTGCGTCTATGATAAAGCCGATTATTGACCCTCAATATCTTATGCATGAATTTATGACATTCGTCAGGATCCTCCGGCACGGATTCAAGAGGGAAAACATCGACCCAGACACCATAATCCAGCTGTCCCGTAGAATCTTTCGATCCGGTGGAGACATCAGCAATCTTTGCAATTCCGGAAGGACTGGACTTGTCACCTCCTTCAAAATTGAAGACAAGCTTATACCGGTCGCTTTTATAAATCTTGATGAAGCGCTCGAAATCATCACGAAGCATAAACATATCGGCATCATCATCCCATGGAATAAAACCCCCATGTCTTACGGCACCCAAAAGCGTACCGCTCGATATTGTATAAGGAATTCCGTTTGTCCGACAAAATCTATCTATATCCTTCATTATCTCAAGGATGATAGATTGTTTCTCCTTGATTGTTAGCTCTGAATGATCATTCATCTTCATTAACATTTAAAACTAAGCCAAAAAGTGATACCGGAATAAAGACTAAAGAATATTTCTGAAACGTTCGGGAATTTCCACCACAATTTTATAGCCGAGCATTGCGGGTTTGTTCCATGAATAGGGAGGGCGGATCCAAGTCTGGATTTTCCTTGCGATATTTGTCCAGCGGTCAAAATCCTTAGCTTCATTGTTGGTGACAATACTTATTGTCTTAGTCCTTTTCTTGAAATGCCTGGTAGAACTTCCACCTATCCTGTCGGGATTCATAAAACGCTCCCTCATCCTCTTCATATCGATACAACCGAAATGAAAAAGATACAGATCAGGACAAATATGGAAATTATGACCTTTCACCCTGTGAAAGCCTCTGCCCCATCTTATCGGCTTTGCGATGATCGACCCTTTTGTGTATCGAGTATCGAGATACGCGAATCTTCTCTGCTGAAGGAACTTAGCGTTGCCATCTATCTCCGACTCCTTGTCAAGATGCTGACCAATATCCACTCCTAAAGGAGATATTGTAAAGTCTATATCCTGCGCTGAAAGATATTCCGCCAATCCTTTGCCAACTTTCGGATCGACAATGATAAACTCATCACAATCCACTCCTATGATTATATCATAACCATCTTTCTCCAAAAGTTCTGCAGCCTTATCGCTGAGCAATCCGAGACGCATGCGCTCACCTTCCACAATACGGTTGTTAAGCCGTTTATGGATATATGTATGAGTCCCTTTACAGAAATCGGGTACCTTCTGGTCTTCACCGTCAAAAAGAATATAAAGATTCTCACGACCGAGCTCTTTCCCGTAGTATTCGACCCACTTACGGAGAAAGAAATCATCGTCACGGACCATCGTTATGGCAGCAATCTTTTTCATGCGTTGTGGCAGGCTGAAAGGATTACTTCGGATACGGTGGGATGTCCGAATATAATATTCTTTATGTTGTCGAGAGTCATACCGGCAGTCATCAGGTCGGCACATTGCTGGGCAAGGTCGGCAGCTCCAACACCCATGATGTGGGCACCGATAAGTTTACCATCATCCTTACGGAATATAAGTTTGCACAGTCCATCGGGTTCACCCAAAGCAAGAGCCTTACCATTGGCACGGAAAAAGCTCTGTCCCTTGCGGATCTCTATTCCCTGAGCCTTGCATGCTTCTTCTGTAAGACCTACCATTCCACATTCCGGAACCACAAACACCGCACTCGGCACTATATCAAAGTTTATGGTGTCGGTCTTTCCGTCAATCGCATTCAGTGCATGGATGCCTTGAAATGTTGCCACGTGCGCAAGCATCATGCGGGCATTCACATCACCGATGGCGAAGATGTGGGGCACGTTGGTGCGCATCCACTCGTCGACAACAATACCTTTATGTGAATATTCCACACCTGCAGCCTCAAGATTCAGCCCGTCGACACGCGGAGACCTGCCTACAGCCATCAGAAGATCCGAACTGATTGCGGTTTCCTCCTTACCTTTGACCTCATATGTCACGACTACCTCATAGTCTTCATTCTGTTCGATTTTCTTGGCGGCAGCCCCGGTCACGATCTTTATTCCTTTCTTGGAAAGAGACTGCTTAAGGCGCTTCGCGATGTCTGAGTCAAATGGAGGCAGTATCTGCTTCATATATTCAATCACAGTCACTTTCGATCCAAATGAAGCGAATATTCCGGCAAATTCCATACCAATGACACCCCCGCCGATAATCGTCAGCGATTCCGGAATATATTCAATGTCAAGCATCGCTGAAGAATCCTTTACGCATTCAAGATCATGTCCTTCAATAGGAAGAGAACGTGAAACAGAGCCGGTGGCGATAATTATATAATCTGCAGTGTACTCAACACCTTCGGAAACGACAGTATTGGAATCCTTGAAAGAAGCCATCGAATTGACAACATTCACCTTTGCCCCTCTCAGCATCGTCTCAATGCCTGATCGGAGAGTCTCCACCACCTCTTTCTTACGCCCGACTACCTTATTGTAGTCGAGCGTAAAGGTAAAGTCATCAACACCAAACTTTTCCGCATCCTTGAAAGAGGCAACCATCTCGGCGTTGCGGCACAGGCATTTTGTAGGGATACATCCTTCATTGAGACATGTGCCTCCAAGTCGGTCTCCATTGAAAAGAGTAACTTCATGACCTCTTCCGGCTGCTTCAAGCGCAGTCTCATATCCGCCGGGTCCGGCACCGATTATGATGATTTTCATGTTTTTAGTTATCTACGTTGTCTGCTTTGTCAACGACATCAGTTAGACTGTTTGCTTAATTATTTGACTCTTTAAGTGCTTTGTAGTTCAGAACAGGATTCTTTGCGGCTGTAGTTTCGTCAAGTTTGCGCACGATAGTAGTGAGGGGCGCATTCTTGACTTCGTCAGGAGTTTCGCGAGCTTCCTTGGCAACTTTGTGCATTACATCGATAAATTCATCAAGCGTCTCAAGACTTTCTGTCTCGGTAGGCTCTATCATCATCGACTCATGGAAAAGGAGCGGGAAATAGATCGTAGGAGCATGGAATCCATAGTCAAGAAGACGCTTCGCCACATTGAGTGTGGTAACTCCGGTCGACTTATCCTTGAGACCGTCGAAAACAAATTCATGCTTGCATACCCCGTCGATAGGAAGCAGATAGTCGTCCTTCAGACTTTCCTTAATATAATTGGCATTAAGAGTAGCCATAGGACCGACTTTCCTGATACCTTCTTTCCCGAGGCTAAGTATATAGGCATAAGCCTTCATCATGACTCCGAAATTACCAAAGAAAGTCGAAACACTTCCGAGTGCCTCATCTCCATTCTCCACATAAAACCTGCCTTCGGCATCCTTCTTCACATGAGGATTGGGGAGGAACTTCACAAGATGCTCCGCAACCCCTACAGGACCACTGCCGGGACCGCCACCTCCATGAGGAGTGGAGAATGTCTTATGAAGATTAATATGCATAATATCAAATCCCATATCGCCCGGACGGACCTTTCCGAGAAGGGGATTGAAATTTGCTCCGTCATAATAGAGCAGTCCACCTGCATCATGCACAAGCTTGGCAATCTCCATAATCTCAGTCTCAAACATTCCCAGAGTATTGGGATTGGTCATCATGATTCCCGCAACCTCATCGTTGAGAAGAGGCTTCAGATCTTCAATGTCTATCGAACCGTTGGGACGGCTCTTCACCTCGACCACTTCCAGACCTGCCACCATCGCGGAAGCAGGATTAGTGCCATGAGCCGAATCTGGAACAATCACCTTTTTACGCTTATGATCACCGCGAGACATGTGATAGCTGCGCATCACCATCAATCCGGTCAATTCACCATGTGCTCCGGCATAAGGATTAAGTGTGAACTCAGCAAAACCAGCAAGCTTTGCAAGGGCATTCTGGAGGTTCCAGTACAACTCAAGTGCTCCTTGAACCGTATCCGGATCCTGAAGCGGATGAATATCCGCAAACTGCGGCATGGCAGCAACCTCCTCGTTGATCTTCGGATTATATTTCATCGTGCAGCTGCCAAGAGGATAGAATCCCGTGTCAACACCAAAATTCTTATTTGAAAGATTGGTATAGTGTCTCACTACATCAAGTTCCGATACTTCAGGAAGATCAAGAGGCTGTGAGCGAAGCAGATCGGAAGGAATTTGCTTTTCGCCATCCGTTCCAAATTCATTTTTTGGCAATTCGTAACCCACACGACCAGGACGTGATAGTTCAAATATCAGTTTATCGTAGTATTTCATCTTTTAAGCCTCCAGCATTAAAGTTACGAATTCATCGATTTCATTTTTTGTTCTCTTTTCTGTCACAGCAAACTCAACGAGTCCGTCACCAAGATCTATGCCGCCCATGAATCCCTTGGAAGCAAGATATTTGTTGACCTTCCTGACATCAAGATCTGTACGCAGCGTAAATTCCTTCAGGAAAGGCTTGTCAAATACCTTATGGAATTTACCTGTGGCAAGCAGCTTCTCGTAAAGATAATGAGCACCGTCGCAGCTTAGTCTGTTGGCTTCAACAAGACCCTTTTTCCCCATCAGGGCTACATAGACAGTGGCATAGAGCGCCATCAGGCTCTGATTGGAGCATATGTTGGAAGTCGCTTTCTCACGGCGGATATGCTGTTCACGTGCCTGCAATGTAAGCACGAAGGCACGTTTTCCATCAGCGTCTTTGGTCGCACCCACCACACGTCCGGGCATCTTCCTGAGCTGAGCCTTGGAGCAAGCCATAAAACCGAGGTACGGACCACCGAACTGCATCGGCATTCCGAGAGTCTGACCGTCGCCACAGGCGATATCGGCTCCCCATTCCGCCGGTGTGCGAAGCACAGCAAGTGTCGAAGGATCACATGTCATGGCAAGAAGTGACTTAACGGCGTGAACCTTATCAGCAAGTCCGGTAAAATCTTCAATTATTCCGTATCTATTAGGAGCCGGCACAATGACACCTGCCACATCGCCGTCAGCGAGAGCCTCATATAAGGCATCAAGATCTGTGACCCCATCCTTTTCGGGAATAACTGTAAGGTCGACACCATGAAATTTGGTGTAGGTCTTGACTACCTCCACCACACGCGGAGCAACTGTAGCTGATATGAGCACACGGTTTTTCTTCTTTGCCGACGCCACCATCATCATGGCAGCCTCAGCCGTTGCAGTAGCGCCGTCATACATAGATGCGTTGCTTGCCTCCAGCCCGGTAAGCTCGCAAATCATGCTCTGATATTCGAAAATATATTGGAGAGTACCTTGCGAGATCTCAGGCTGGTAGGGAGTATAAGCAGTATAAAACTCACTGCGAGAAAGCAGATGGGCTATGACCGAAGGCGAATAATGATCATATGCACCTCCGCCGGCGAAGACAACGAGACGATCGTTCCTATCGCCCAATTCGTTGAAATGCTTGCGAAGCTTAACCTCCGACATTGCGGACGGAATATCGTAGTCTCCTTTGAAGATAACATCTTCAGGAATATCAGAAAAGAGTTCATCGGTCGACTTGACACCAATTCTGTCAAGCATCACCTTGATGTCTTCTTCGGTATGCGGGATATATCTGTTCATCTTAATAATGCATAATCCATAATTCACATTTCACAATGCATGATTGTGATTCATGACAATGCATTGTGAAATGTGAATTGAAAAAATTATTCTTCGCAAATCTTGGCGTAAGCTTCCGCTTCGAGAAGGGCATCCACTTCCGAGGGATCAGAAACTTTGACCTTCATGATCCAGTTTGCAAAGGCATCCTGATTGATAAGACCGGGCTCGTCTTCAAGAGATTCGTTGATTTCCACAACTTCGCCGCTTACGGGAGAATATAGATCAGAGGCAGCCTTGACGGATTCTACCGCACCGAATTCTTCTCCTGCAGTCACTTCGTCACCAACTTCTGGCATGTCTACGTATACAATATCACCCAGCGCATGCTGTGCATAGTCTGTGATACCAACAGTTGCTATTTCGCCCTCAAGGCTTACCCATTCGTGTGATTCCGCATAGCGGAGGTCGTTTTTGATTGTCATTGTTATGTCGATTTAATTGTTGTTGAGTTGTGGGGTTGTTTGGTTGTGAGGTTGTTGGGTTGTGAGGTTGTTTAGTTGTGGTGTTGTTTACTAGTGTGCGGATGGGTTCAAGAAAAAAATGA